>CALGJQ010000017.1 GCA_937928545.1 uncultured Verrucomicrobiales bacterium | reverse complement strand
AAGCTAGGGAATTTTCAACGACCAACTCACCAGCCCCAATCGGGGCAATCTAACGTAGCCCAGTGGCAAAGCGTAGCGTCGCCCTGGGTCTTGGGGTCGAAGAAACGAGGCGCGAGCCTTTGATCTTGAATCGGATATGAGGTGCCCGAAGCGCGCCCTTCCGGCGTCGCTACTGGTGGTGGGGGCAGCGGGTGCGTGGTATGGAGATCACCACGTTTGGCTTGCCCCGGACCGGTCCATGCAAAAACCCAGGGCTACGTTAGATCGCCCCGATTGGGGCTGGAGAACAAAGAGACATCGCGAAAAATTCTCCCTAGTTTGATCGCCCGTGCTATTCACTGGATTAAAACTCAGCGCAATGAGCACCGCGACCGAGCCCAGCGTCATCAAAAAGATCAGCTGTCTCAGTCTCTTCATCTCAAAAGGCCCGTTTTACTCTCCGCCTGGAACGGTTCCACATCCCGGCAAGAGAACCTCACGAGGCTTCGCTCCATCACCAGGCCCGACCATTCCGCGAGCTTCCAAGATATCGATCATCCGTGCCGCACGAGTGTAACCAAGACGCAAACGACGCTGAAGGAGCGAAGTACTCGCCTTGCCCTCGGCACGAAGAACTTCAATGCAACGTTCAATGGTTTCTTCATCAGCATCAGAGACTTCTTCCTCGCCTCCTTCACCACCAGAGCCACCGCTCTCGATCACTTTCTGAATGCTTTCCTCAAATTTCTGATCACTCTGATTCGCACAGAAGCTGACTATTTGCTCAACCTCTTCGTCAGAGACAAAAGCACCTTGGCATCGCTCCAACTTAGCCGATCCCGGAGGAAGGAAGAGCATATCACCCTTACCAACCAACTTCTCAGCTCCCTTCGTATCGAGAATCACGCGACTATCGAGTGACGAGGAAACCTGGAAAGCAATCCGGCTCGGAATGTTCGCCTTGATGATACCAGTCACAACATCAGCACGAGGAGTCTGGGTTGCCACAATCAAGTGAATCCCTGCCGCACGCGCCTTCTGCGCAATCCGGGCAATACTCCCCTCAACATCCGCCGGAGCAGTCTGCATCAAGTCCGCAAGCTCATCAATGATCACCACGATGTAAGGGAAACGATCTGGAATTTCCAATTCGTCCTCATCATCTGCTGAAGCCATCGGCCCGAGGTCTCCATCTTCAAAAGCTTTCGCCATCGACTCCACCGCTTCTTCATCCACGATGGATTCCAAATCTTCCTCTTCTTCCTCAGTCAGCACTTCATCTTCAGGACGAACGCGGGCATTGAAGCTATCAAAGTTTCTCACTCCCAGCTTCGCAAAGACCTTATAACGACGCTCCATTTCATTCACACACCACTTCAAAGCACCCACCACCCGTCGTGGATCAGTCACCACCGGAACAACCAAGTGAGGAAGCTTAGCGTAAACCTGCATCTCAACCACCTTCGGGTCGATCATGATGAAGCGCAGTTCATCCGGCCCAAACTTGTAAAGGATACTCGTGATGATCGAGTTGATACAAACCGACTTACCCGCACCAGTCGCACCCGCCACCAGACAGTGAGGCATCGCCGCGAGATCCCCCACGACGGTGTTGCCATAAACATCCTTTCCGAGAGCCAAGGGAATCTTTCTCTTCGAACTACGGAAAGCATCATCCTGCAAAAGCTCACGAAGGGCTACCGCCACTTTATTATCGTTCGCAATTTCAATTCCCACCGTGTCTTTACCCGGAATCGGAGCGAGGATATTAATCCTTTCCGCCTTCGTCGCGCGGGCCAAGTCAGCTTCCAACTGGGTAATCCGGCTCACCCGAAGACCAAGAGCTGGGTAAATTTCATAACGAGTAATGGTAGGCCCACGAGTAATGTCTCCCGCAGTCACTTCGACTCCAAAAGCACGACACGTTTCAATGATCATCGTCTGAGTCGCCAACAACTCTTCACTAAAGTCTTCAGGCTCTTCCTCCTGCTCGTCATATTCCAGCAAATCAAATCCAGGGAGCTCGTAGTCCTCAAATCCCTCCGTGCTAAGTCCGGTATGGGTGGGCTTCTTACGCTCGAATGGACGCGCCCCGACTTCTGGGTTCGCATTTCTCCGCGACGATGAATCGATAATCTGCGGAGCGGGCGTCTCACGAAGTGGCAAAACAACTTGCCCATTCTCTTCCACCGCAGTCCCGCCTTCTTCTTCGACCACTTCCTCGACCTCTTTCGTTTTCTTGCGAGCAGCTTTCTTGCGGGCAGGCTTCTCTGCTACCGGCGCTGAAATCGGGGCTACTCCCCCTCTTCGTTGTGCTTGCCAATCGCCAACCCACTCTTTGACCGAAGTCGTTGCCGAGCGCACAAAAGAAACCGGATGCCATCCCATCAAGAGCATCAAACTCGCGAAATACACTCCAAACAAAAGAATCGCTGAACCCGCCGTCCCAAACAGACTTCGGAAAAGATAATTTCCCAAGCCCTCACCGAGAGCTCCTCCAGACCAGCTACTCAAGTGGACCCCTTTGAAAATCCCAAGGACATTAAAAAGAGCCGCACTCGCCAGCATCAGAACGACAAATCCAATGAGCGTGCGAATCCCCAAGCGACTCTTATACCAAGCCACCGCGATCCCCAACCAGATCACCCCCGCTGCCACAATGTATGCCGCAGCTCCAAAAAGCCCCACAAAGACCAAACCAATCAGCGCCCCAATCGGCCCAATCAAATTCCGTGTGTCGCCATCGACCGCTCCATCCGGCGCAAAACTATCCACCACGACCCAACCGACAAAATCCACCGGAGTGTATCGCAAAAGAGAAAAGAACATCAAAAGCCCGACAATAATCAAAGCAACTCCGACCATCTCCTGGCCACCCTCCTTCTCCAACACCGCGTGCTGCTTCCTCGGCTTATTCTTCTTGGCCATGATTCTTAAATAGGAAGAAACAGATCTTCCCTGTGAGCACAAATGTCGCACAGCCAAGGGTATTGAGGCAAGAATGAACTTACAGGGATGCACATAGTCAATATTTCCTAAATTAACCCCTTCTAAACAATGCCCTTGCAAGGATTTGAGCGCTTCCCCAAGCTACCATTCCATGGATCCGATCGTTTTCATCCCCCTCTATCAAACCCGCGTCTGGGGTGGCCGCTCACTCGAAGAAAGCTATAACCGTCCCCTCCCCGACTCTCAACCCTACGGCGAGTCTTGGGAAATCAGCGACCGCGAGCACGAACAATCACTCATCTCTTCCGGCAAATTTTCAGGTAAATCCCTCCACGACCTCTGGTCAAATCACCGCGAAGAGATCTTCGGCGAAGGCCTCACCGGCGAGCGCTTCCCCCTCCTCATCAAAATCCTCGACGCCCGCGACGACCTCTCCATTCAAGTTCACCCGCCAAAGGAAATCGCCCCCCAACTCGGCGGCGATCCCAAAACCGAAATGTGGTATATCGCCGACTGCGACCCCGGTGCAAAACTCTACGTTGGTCTCAAAGAAGGCACCACGCGCGAGTCCTTCGAAGCCTCCCTTCAGGATGGTTCCGTCGAAAGCCAAGTCCACGCCATCCAACCCAGCGCGGGCGACTCCATCTTCATCGCCTCGGGCCGACTCCACGCCATCGGCGCCGGCTTCCTCATCTACGAAATCCAGCAAAACTCCGACACCACCTACCGCGTCTTCGACTGGAATCGTATGGGCCTCGATGGAACCCCGCGCGATCTTTACATCGACGAGTCCATGGCCTCCATCGACTTCAACGACTTCGAACCCGGCATGGACACTCCCGATGGCAACACCATCGCCTCCTGCGAATACTTCATCGTCGACCAACTCGACCTTCAAGCCGGAGAAAACGTCCAAAACAAAAACGACCGCTTCTCCATCATCACCGTCGTCTCTGGAGAAATCACCTCAGCCAGCGGAAGCACCTTCAAAAAAGGAGACTTCTTCATCCTCCCCCGCGGAGCTCAAGCTCTCTCCGCCACTGAATCTTCCAAGATCCTCCAAACCTACATTCCCGACTAGTGCTTCGCCTCTTTGTCATCCTACTCCTTCCCCTCAGCACCTTCGCGGACCTCATCGTCCCAAAAGTTGAAGCCGGCTCACCCGCCGCCGGAAAACGAGTCAAAATCACCCTGCCCGAATACAAAGGCACCCAAGTCCACCACACTCTTCACCTCCCTCCAAAGTGGAAAAAGGACGGCCCGGCCTTCCCCCTCATCGTCGAATACTCCGGCAATAAACACCCAGCCTCCGGCTCCACTGGGAAAGTTGAAGACTCCTCCCTCGGCTACGGACTCTCCGCCGGTCAAGCAGTCTGGCTCAATCTTCCCTTCATCAGCCAAGACCGAAAACAAAACCAACTCACGTGGTGGGGAGACAAACAAGCCTCCGCAGACTACGCCAAACTCGTCATCCCCCGTCTCATCAAAGACTACAACATCGATCCCAAAAAGATCATCCTCTGCGGCTTCTCTCGAGGTGCCATCGGCGTTTCCCACATCGGCCTTCATGATGACGAAGTCGCCTCGCTCTGGTCAGCCTTCATGACACACGATCACTTCGACGGCATTCAAGCTTGGCAAAAACCTTGGGGAACCCCGCTCGAAAAGTATCGCCGTGAAACCGAATCCCGACTCGCCCGCCTGAAAGGTCGCCCTCTCCTCGTCTGCCAAAACGGGCACACCAAAGTCATCCAAGCCTTCCTCCAATCCCTCCCCAAGGTCACAAACGTCACCTACCTCGACCTCAACACCGAAAGTATCCTCGGCCCCTTCCCCACCAACAAAATCGCACCACACCCCCACACTGACCGCTGGCTCCTCAAACCCAGCCCGGCCCGCCAAAAGGCGTGGAAATGGCGCAACTCGATTTTTCTCAAGTAACTTAAGCCAAGATATCTTTCACGATCTTCACTCCGCCTTCCACTCCGGTGAGCTTCATGTCTAAACCTTGGAATTTATAAGTGAACTTATGGTGATCGATCCCGAGTAGATGCAGCATCGTCGCGTGGAAATCATGAACCGTGACCTCATTTTCCACCGCATTGTAACCAAAGTCATCGGTGGATCCGTAGGTCACGCCACCCTTCACGCCACCGCCAGCCATCCAGAGGGAGAACCCCTTGATATGGTGATCTCGACCCGGATTCGCTCCACCGCCCTGTGACATCGGAGTTCTTCCAAACTCTCCTCCCCAGATCACTAAAGTATCCTCCAACATCCCACGCTGTTTCAGGTCTTGAACCAAAGCCCAGCTCGCCTGATCAACCAGCTTCGCCGTCTTCGCGACCCCATTCTTCACCCCACCATGATGATCCCACCCACGGTGATAAAGCTGAATAAAACGCACCCCGCGCTCCGCCAGCCGACGCGCCAGCAAGCAATTACTCGCAAAGGAACCATCCCCCGGCGTCGCTCCATACATTTCCAGAGTCTCCTTCGACTCCCCTTTCAAGTCCACCAACTCCGGCACACTCGCCTGCATCCGGAAGGCCATTTCATACTGCGAAATCTTCGTCTCAATTTCAGGATCATCCACCCGACCATTCCTAATCTCGTTCAGCGCATTCACCGCATCGATCACCTGTCGCTGATCCCCACGCGCGACCCCTTTCGGATTTCCCACGTAAAGTACGGGATCTCCTTTAGAATGAAAACGCACCCCCTGATACTTGCTCGGCAGAAAACCACTATGCCACTGACGCGATGCCAGCGGTTGATTTTGGCCACCTCCAACCGACGTCAGCACCACAAATCCGGGGAGATCTTTGGTCTCGCTCCCCAAGCCATACTGAATCCATGAACCCATACAAGGACGCCCCGAAATCTGCGTCCCACAGTTCATAAAGGTATGCGCCGGATCGTGGTTAATCTGCTTCGTGGTCATCGATCTCACGATTGCGATATCGTCTGCCATCTTTGATAAAAAGGGCAGCTGGGAGGAAATCTCCTGCCCAGATTGACCATACTTCGCAAATTCCCACTGCGGTCCGAGACAGGTCAGAGGCTTCCCTTGCAACTGCGCAATCGGCTGCCCCTTCGTGATCGACTCCGGCATCGGCTTCCCGTCCATCTTCGCCAAGGTTGGCTTATAATCTAAGGTCTCCAAATGCGAAGGGCCACCCGCCATGCATAAGAAAATCACCCGCTTCGCCTTCGCTGGCCCCGCCGTGTGATAGCCATGCGGCAGTTCACCTGCGAGGAGCTGTTTCTGCAAAGCCAGCGCGCCGATCCCGACTGCTGATTGATTTAAAAAAGTCCGTCTATTGGTTGTCTCAAACATGGTTCCTAGAATCGTGAAGTTGTCTCGTAAGCATTTAAAATAACGCGTCCCACCTGTCCCCAAGCAGCCGCTTCCTCCGGAGATAAGCCCTCAGGAGCGGGCCAGTTCCCGGTGCTCAAAAAGGCCTTCGCCTCCTCGGGCTCATTTTCAAATTTCTCTTTCTGGGCTTGGTAAATCTGCTCCAAAACTGCGATTTCCTCCTCGTGCCCCTCACGGGAAAACGCCTCATGAATCCCCCACGCAATCTTAGCTCTCACATCGCCATCTTGCTGAGCTAACCTCGCCCCAAAGACACGAGAAGCCTCCACAAAAATAGGATCGTTCAACATCGCAAGCGCCTGCTGTGGGATATTTGACCGCGCACGCTCTGCCGAGCATTCCTCACGACTCGGGGCATCAAACGCCACCATTGAAGGATGCAAAAAGCTGCGGCACCAAAACGTGTAAAGACTGCGACGGTAGAGATCATCCCCCTCACTTTGCTTCCACGTTCTTTTAGGGAAATTGAGATGCTGCCAAAAGCCATCAGGCTGGTAAGGCTTCACACTTTCCCCTCCCAGCTCATCGTCTTTTAAAATCCCAGCGAGCTGCAAAGCTGAATCGCGAACGAATTCCGCCTCCACTCTCCAACGCCCCTGTCTAGCAATCAACTCGTTGGCCGGATCTTTTTCACGCATCAAGGAGTCCACTTCAGACCTCTGCTGATAGGCCTCACTCATGACGATCTTTCGCACCATCCGCTTAAAGTCCCAGCCCCCTTCGCGGAAATCCACCGACAACCAATCGAGCAACTCAGGATGAGATGGCACCTGACCCTGGCCACCAAGGTCGGTCACATTCCCCGATAAACCACGTCCAAAGAAGATCCTCCACAAGCGATTCATGGTTGATCGCGCCGTCAGTGGATTTTTCTCATGTAAAATCCACTTTGCAAGATCCAATCGACTCGCACGCCCCTCAATTTCCCAAGAAGTATCCTCCTTCAAAAACTCCGGAACGGCGGGCATGACCACCTCACCACTTTCATCCATCCAATTTCCCCGATGAAGCAGACGCGTCACCCGTGGTTCCGCAATCGCCTCGGACACCAACATCCGGCGCATCCCGCTTTGCACCTTTTCCAACTCAGCTTGTAATGCCTCCATCTTATTCCGAACGCCAGCCGCCTCAGGCGAAATCTGGAGATGATACTTTCTTAGCAATGTCTCCTGCTCTGCACTCCGCTCCGGCGCTTCAAGAGCCGCCATGATCTCCGCTGGCGGACCCACCGGTTTTTTTAGATCAACCTTTGAGTCACCGCTCACTGCCACCGCAAAACGCGCCATGGTATGCCCTTTATACTTCGACTGGAAATGCAGCGTCACCGTCAGCGACTCCTCGCCACTCAGCGTCACTGGCTCCTTCAAAACAAAGGCAATCTGTCGGATACCTTTTCGCCCTTCACGAGTGTGTCCTCCAACCGCCCAGCCAGTTTCCTTCTTTCCATCGATTGCATGACTTGCGGGATAATCCTTCTGCTCAAAATTAGCCTCCGCTTTGACAAGTTTAAGAGTCTTATCATTCTGCTTCACCTCCACCCCTGTCAGCACGAAATTCC
This sequence comes from uncultured Verrucomicrobiales bacterium, assembly GCA_937928545.1. Classification (GTDB taxonomy): domain Bacteria; phylum Verrucomicrobiota; class Verrucomicrobiia; order Verrucomicrobiales; family Akkermansiaceae; genus SW10. The sequence continues at coordinate 123,773 of CALGJQ010000017.1, read as the reverse complement.
CGTTGGATCTCGAAAACCCACCCGGCTCCGCAAAAGAGGGATCAGTCATCGCATCCACTCGGATCGCCGCCACCGTTCCTTGCGAACGCAGTTGAAATCCATAACTCGCCTGATCAGGAACTTTTCCAGATTCTAATACCGACCCATCCTTCTGGATTTTAAGCTTTGTCCCATTGGGAGCTTTCAGATCACTCAAGCTCCCCATCCGCCAAGTCGTCTCGATCAACTTCCCTTCCGCGAGCCAACGCTCTCGATCAGCCTCAATCTTCGCTCGGAACTGCGGGTCTCTTTTGACAAGCGCCTCTACACTTCCGCTCTCAAGTTCCTTTTTCAACTGAGCCACTCGTGCCGATTCCTCCGCCGTTGGCACGATCAAATTAGGCCTCCGTTTTCCGATCCCGGCTTCCTTGAGATCATCAAAAAAGGCCGCCATAGCGTGAAAGTCCTTCGCCGTAAATGGATCGTATTTGTGATCGTGGCACTGCGCACAACCAATCGTCGACCCCAACCATACCTCCGAAACATTCCTCACCCGATCAGCCGCATAGATCGCTCGATACTCCTTCTCTTGCGCTCCCCCTTCCTCAGTCGTCTGCAAAAGACGATTATAACCCGAAGCCACTTTCTGCTCGAGAGTCGGATTCTCAAGTAAATCACCCGCCAGCTGCTCGATCGTAAAATCATCAAAGCTCTTGTTCGTATTAAAAGCATTGATCACGTAATCGCGATAAGGTGAGACCTTCATCTCATTATCACTATGGTATCCAATCGTATCGGCATAACGCACCAGATCCAGCCACCACACCGCCATCCGCTCACCATATTTTGGATCAGCCAAAAAGCGCTCCACCTGAGCACTCCACGCCTCCGGAGAACTGTCATTTAAAAATGCTTCCGTCTCTTCGCTCGTCGGAGGAACCCCACGCAAGTCCCACGAAAGCCTCCGAATCAAAGTCGCCTTATCGGCCTGCTCGCTTCCCTCGACCTCAGATTTCTCCCAACCTTCCGTGATGAAGTGATCAACCTCTTCCCCCTCGGGAGCCTCTTCCTTTTTGACCGGTTGATAAGCCCAGTGTTCTTCATAGCCCGCTCCTTGCTCGATCCATTTTTTAAGGATCTCAATTTCTTTAGCCGAAAGCGACTTATGCGACTCCGGCGTCGGCATGATCTCGCTCTTCTTCTTACTCGTGATCCTACGGTAAAGTTCCGATTCCTCAACCTTCCCCGGAACTACCGCCGCATACCCACCCAAATCTTCATAAGCTCCCTCCGGCGTATCCAATCGTAAATCCGCCTCCCGCGTCTCCGGATCGAATCCATGGCAAAAAAAGCACTTATCCGAAAGAATAGGACGCACTTCCCGCTGGAAATCCACCTCCACCGCTTTCACCGATGTCACCACTAAAAAAAGAAACAAGAACTGTCGCACGATCATTCTACTCTCAAGATGACTCAAACTTTCTTAATCGTAACAAAAAACGCGTAGCATTTTACCCAAATCGCCCTTACCTCAGACCCATCAAGATAAGCGACAACATCTTCACCGCCATCGACTTCGAGTCCGCTGGCACTGCCAAGGGCCGCACCGATGCCCCCGTCCAGATCGGCCTTGGCACTTGGACTCACGCCGACGACATCAGCGAGCCCTTCGTCTCCTTCCTGCAATGCGAGCAAGACATCACCTGGTCTGCCCAAAAAGTCCACGGCATCACCACCGATGACCTCCGCGAAGCCCCCTCTCTCCTTTCACTCTGGCCAACCTTAAAAAGCACCCTCGGCCGCGGCCCCATCGTGGCCCACGGACACGGCACCGAAAAACGCTTCCTCCGCGCCTTCCCCGGCCACCGCTTCGGCCCGTGGATCGACACCCTCCAGCTCGCCCGCGCCGCTTGGCCCTCCGAAAAATCCCACTCCCTCGGCGATCTCTGCACCTCACTCGGCCTCACCGACTTCGCAGAGCACGCGCCCGACCGAAATTGGCACGATGCCCTTTACGATGCGCTTGCCTCCCTCGCCCTTCTCAAGCACCTTGTTTCCGAATTCGACCTCGCCGACGCCCCCGTCGAGGTCCTTCTCAAACCAGACACCTCCATCTGGCACCGCTCTCGTCATCAATGAATACCGTTTCCGTCAATCTCGGCTCTCGTTCCTACGAAATCCTCGTCGCTCCCGGCCTCCTCGCGGAAGTCGGCCCGCGCATCACCGCCGCTGGTCTCAAAGGCCGCGCCGCCATTATCACTGATGACAATGTCGCCCCTCATTTCCTCGCGAAAGTCGAAGCCTCACTCGCCGATTCCGGCTACGACCTCACCTCGCACATCTTCCCCGCCGGAGAGGGCTCGAAGTCGATGACCGAAGCCGAGAAACTCTCCCGCGAACTCATCCAAGCTGGCCATGACCGCTCCTCCTTCGTCGTCGCCCTCGGCGGAGGCGTTACCGGAGACCTCGCCGGCTTCGTCGCCGCCATCTTCTATCGCGGCATCCCCTTCGTCCAAATCCCCACCACCATCGTCTCGCAAGTCGACTCCGCCGTCGGGGGTAAAACCGGCGTAAATTCCCCCGAAGGAAAAAACCTCATCGGAGCCTTCCATCAACCTCGCCTCGTCCTCACCGATCCCGAGACCCTCCTCACTCTTCCCGGTCGCGAATTCCGCGAAGGCTTTGCCGAAGTCATCAAGCATGCCGCAATCCGCGACGAAACAATGCTCGCCGACCTCGAAGCGCTCGATCCCCTCGACCAAAACGTCCCCGCCGACCTCATCGCACGCAACGTCGCGATCAAGGCCCGCGTCGTCGAGGAGGACGAACAAGAAACCTCCGGCACCCGTGCCCTCCTCAACTTCGGCCACACCATCGGCCACGGCATCGAGGCCTCCGTCGCCTACGGCACTCTTCTCCATGGCGAGGCCATCTCCCTCGGCATCCGCGCAGCCCTAAAACTCTCGGAAAACCACGCCGGACTCCCAGCCGACTCCAGCCAACGCATCCTCAATCTCCTCACCCACTTCCAACTCCCCCTCGTTCTTTCCGACGACATATCCACCGACCTCGTCCTCGAAAAACTCTCACGCGATAAAAAATTCTCCGGCGGAAAGCGCACCTTCGTCCTCCTAGATCGCCTCGGCAACGGCATCACTTGCTCCAGCATCCCAGCCGAAGACATCGTACCCGCCATCGACCATCTCCGCTCATGAACCTCCTCATCCACACCGGCGGCTTCGTCCAGACCAACGGCTACATCCTCGCGAACGATGACGGCACCTGCATCGTCATCGACGCCCCAGCCGGCATCGCCGAGTTCTTAAAAGCCAACTCCCTCAAACCCACCCACCTCCTCCTCACTCACCAACACTTCGACCACGTCGATGATGTCGCCGCTCTCCGCGCAGATGGTGCCCGCATCTACGCCTTCCAAGCCTACGCCCCTGACATCATCATGGAAAAACGCGTTCAAGAAATGGGCATCCCGGTCAAAATTCCACCCTACGAGGTCGATGAAATGATTGGCGAAAAATCTACTCTCGAAATCGGCGATCACCACTTCGACCTCGCCCACGTCCCCGGTCATTCGCCCGATTCCCTCTCTTTCCACCTCGTCTCAGAGTCCTTCCTTTTCGCCGGAGACGCTCTCTTTCAAGGCAGTATCGGCCGTACCGATCTCCCCGGCGGGAATCACGAGCTACTCCTCGACTCCATCCGCCAAAAACTCTACATTTTGCCAGACGAAACGGCAGTCTTTCCCGGCCACGGTCCTCAAACGAGCATCGGCACCGAGAAAAAAAGCAACCCGTTCTGTCCAGCCCTCTAAACCCCAACAAACAGTAACCATGATTCGCAGAACCCTCCTCGGCCTCCTCGCCGCGTCTCTTGCTCTCCCCGCCGCCTCTGGCATGGGCAAACGACCCGAAAAAAATCGCCTCACTTTCCACCTCGAAGGTGACGTCTCCGACGGCCCAAAAATGGTCTTCCCACTCCAGATGGGAAATAAGAAACGCTTTTTCAAAAAGTCCCCCATCACCTTCACCAAAGAGATCACCTCTTTAAAACACTTTAGATCCGAAGACGGCAACTACGGCGCCACCTTCACTTTTAATAAAGCCGCCAGCTCCCGCATCGCCGCCCTCACCACCCAGAACCAAGGGGAATGGCTCGTCGCCATGCTCAATGGCCGACCGGTCGATGGCGTCTACATCGATCAACCCATCAACGACGGACGCCTTGTCATCTGGCAGGGAATCAAGCAGGTCGAAATCATCCGCTTCGAATACGCCTTCCCCCTCACCGGCGAAAGTAACAAAGAATGGAAGACCCGCCTCAAGGGCCACGAAAAGCAGCGTAAAGAAGCAATCAAGGCCGCGAAAGAAGCCCAAAAAGAACGCAATCGTCGCAAATCGTAAGGATGAAATTTCTCAAACTCCTCCTCTGCCTCCCCCTTGTCTTACAAGCGGTGGAGCCCCTGAAACTTTCACTCCCAACTGATAACCGCGCCCTCTTCGATGGCAAGCCAGAGGACTTCTACATGTTCGTCTTCCGTGGAAACTCAAAGGCTTGGACCGCTGGTCAATACGGCTTCGTCCGCAACCTCATCAAAACGGAGAAAGAAGGGGTCATTGCCACCAAATTCCACGAAGGCCTCGACATCAAACCCGTCAAACGAGACCGCAACCAAAACCCACTCGACGAAATCCGCGCCATCGCCAGCGGACAAGTCGTCTACCTGAATAAAAACGCCGGCGGCAGCGACTACGGCAAGTACATCGTGGTGAAACACGACTGGGGATACGGCCCCTTCTATAGCCTCTACGCTCACCTCGCTCGCGTTGATGTCGAACTGGAGCAACGCGTTCTTGGCGGCTTCCCCATCGGAACCATGGGCTACACCGGAGTTGGACTGAACCGCACCCGCGCTCACCTCCATCTCGAGCTTTGCATGCTCTCGACCGAAAACTTCGAAGACTGGCTCGGAGCCCCCACTCAACGAGGACCCTATGATGGTCGAAATCTCATCGGCCTCGATATCGCTTCCCTCTTCCTCGCCGCTCGCGCCAATGGAGACCTCACCATCCCCGCCTTCTTGGAAAGCGCCTCTCCTTACTTCAAGGTCGCCATTCCGAGAGACGGGGAACTTGAAATCACTAAGCGATACCCCTGGCTCAAAAAAGGCGATCACTCCAAACCCAGTAACGCTTACGAAATCGCTTTCACCGACTCCGGCATCCCTCTTTCAGTCGTGCCCAGTCATCGCCAAGTGACCGAACCTCACCTCACCTTCGTTCGCACCACCCGTTCACGCCATGAGCACTACACCCGTGGTCGCCTCACCGGCAGCGGTCGTCGCGCCACCCTCACCAAGTCAGGCCGCAAGTTCATCGCCCTCTTCACGAACGAATACACCAAACCGAAAGCACCCGTAGAACCCGCTCAATGACCCCTGAAGAAAAACTGGCCTCTCTCGGACTCGAACTCCCCGAAGCCGCTGCTCCCGTCGGCTCCTACGTCAATGCAGTCCGCAGTGGGAACCTCCTCCACATCTCAGGTGGCCTCCCCATCATTGGAGACGAAAAGTATCTCGGCAAAGTCCCCTCGGAGTGCGACCTCGAGACCGCTCAAAAAGCCGCTCGCACCGCCCTTCTCACCCGCCTCGCCGTCATTAAAGCCGAGGTCGGATCGCTCGACCAAGTCACGCGCATCGTCTCGCTGAGTGGTTTCGTCAATGCCGAGCCTGACTTCACCGCTCACCCACAAGTCATCAACGGAGCATCCGACCTCCTCGTCGAGGTCTTCGGCGAAGCTGGTAAACATTCCCGCGCCGCCGTCGGCTGCTCCTCTCTCCCACTCGGGGTCTCCGTTGAGGTCAGCCTCGTCGTCGAGGTGAAAGCCTAACTTCATGGAACTCCCCGAGCGCATCTCTCCGCCATTCTCACTCGCGGATTATCCGGATATCATCGATGTCCGCTCGCCCTCGGAATTCCAAGAAGACCACATTCCCGGTGCCATCAATCTCCCCGTCCTTAGCGATGCGGAGCGCCACGAAGTCGGTGCCCTCAATGCCGAAGATCCCTTCGAAGCCCGCCGTCTCGGCGCGACCCTCATCACCAAAAACATCCACCATCATCTCGCCACCACCTTGGCCGAGCACCCACGGACTTTTGCCCCCCTCATCTACTGCTGGCGCGGCAATCTCCGCTCAAACTCCATGGCCTTCATCTTCCGAGCCATTGGCTGGCGCAGCCGCGTCATCCAAGGCGGCTATAAAGCGTGGCGCAAATACCTGATGGAAGACATGGAGGCCACCATCTCCCCCGCCAAGCCCGAACTCATCGTCCTCGGTGGACTCACCGGCTGTGGTAAAACCCGCCTTCTCCACGAGATGAAACGCCAAGGCGCACAGGTTCTAGATCTCGAAGGCCTCGCCAATCATCGCGGCTCCATCCTCGGTAACGAACCCGAATCCCCGCAGCCCAATCAGAAATTCTTCGAGTCTCAACTCTGGCAAGCCTTCCGCAACTTCGACCCCGACCGCCCTGTCTTCACCGAAGCCGAGTCCAACCGCATCGGCCGCCTCCAATGCCCCCCTGCCCTCTGGAAGCGACTCGGCGAAGGCCGCGTTGTTCTCCTCGACCTCCCCCTCCCCGAACGCGCCAAACTCCTCGCCGAAGACTACCACCACTTCATCTCAGACCCCCAATCGCTCAAAGACACCCTCGACGGCCTCCGCCGCCTCCGTGGAAATGAGCAAGTCGACACCTGGCACCAACAAATCGACTCCCGCGATTGGGACGCCTTCCTCCAATCCATCTTAGTCGACCACTACGACCTCTGCTACCGCCGCCCCGGCTCAGAAGACTCCGTCTATCCCGAGCCCGAGCGCAGCTTCCAACCCACCTCCGCCAGCACCTCCGACTTCGAAAAAGCCGCCACCGAGCTCATCGAACTCTATCCATGATCGACGCCCACAATCACCTCCAAGATCCCCGCTTCGCTGGGCGACAAGCGGAGTTGATTGAGACCATGAAGTCCGTCGGCATCACCGCCTGCGTCGTCAATGGCACCTGCGAAGAAGACTGGCCTGCCGTGGCCAAGCTCGCCGATGCCTTCCCCGACTTCGTCAAACCAGCCTTCGGCCTCCATCCCTGGAAAGTCGAAAACCGCTCAGAAACTTGGCTAGAAAACCTCCGCGATCACCTCGCCCAATATCCCCACGCCAGCATCGGCGAATGCGGTCTCGACCGCTGGATGAAAAACCCAAACTTAGAAGACCAACACCAAGTCTTCCGTGAGCATCTCGCCCTCGGAGTCGAACTCCAGCGCCCCGTCACGATCCACTGCCTCAAAGCCTGGGGACCTCTGCTCGAAGAACTCCGCTCCGCCCCCGCTCTCCCTAAATTTCTCCTCCACTCCTTCGCCGGCTCATGGGAAGTCGCGCGAGAATGCCTCAAACTCGGAGCCTACTTTTCCTTCTCAGGATACTTCCTCCACCCACGAAAAGAGAAAGTCCGCGAAGTCTTCAAAAGGCTCCCACCCGATCGAATCCTCATCGAAACCGACGCCCCCGACATGGCCTCCCCCAATCCCGAGTTCCCATTGGAAGAACTCAACCACCCCGCCAACCTCCGCCAAATCGCGAAGGAGCTAGTAACTTTAACAGAGCTTAATCTTGAGCGGTTCGCAGCAAACACTACGGAGCTTGGACTTTAGTCCGAGTAAACTATCCGCGAGGACCAATCTTACTCGGACTAAAGCACCCTAAGAGGCATGCCACCCAAGCTCCGCATCACCCCTCAACGAACTCCTCAGGTTCATACATCACTCTGACGAAGTTCTTCTTAACCACCTCATTTCTTAAGAACCTCCCCCCTTCCTTACGAACCATCACCTTCCGGCAAATCGTATTTTTTCGATAGAAGACGCCTTCTTTTCTCACAAACTCATGATCTTCTTCGAAGATCTTATAGGTCTCATAAATTTCTTCATCGGAAAGCAATTCCCCCCAGAGCTCCTTCTCATCCATCCATAGCTTAAGCTGGAGTGTCTGCTCGGTGTCATTCCTAAATCTAAAGTCCACATAGTTGTAAAAGATCGCACAACCGGTCCCAAAAGGAATGCTCCGATTCTGATCAGGAAAGGGGTCGAATGAATGCGAACTTCTCTCTAGAGATGTCAGCGGACTATGAAGGACGAGCCAGTTTAACAAGTTCGCCATCTGACAAATCCCTCCCCCGATTCCAGACTGAGCCTTCCCCATCGAAAGCTCCATCCCCTCCTTAAACCCTCGCTTCGCCGTCGGCTTCCCAACCAATCGACAGAAGGAAAAAGACTCCCCAGGTCGAATTACGATCCCGTTTAAACAAGGAGCGACCAATTTCAAATTCTCCACCTTATTGAGCTGTAGCCTCATTTCGGATTCACCCAATTTTTTCAAAAGTCTCGTCGAATGCCTCTTCACCAAACACGGAAACTTCTCTTCTCTTTTCTCCGTTGCATAAGTTTCGCCATCAAAAACCCACTGCAGACGTCTCTTAAGACGGTTCCACCTTACTCCCAACCAATACAAAGCTGGATGTCGATGGCTCAAAAGTGTCTTTCCTCGCTCATTCATAAAACCAGCGTTTCATCCCTTTATGCAGGAATGATGAAGCGAACGTGAAAATTCACCGCGAACAATACGGAGCTTGGAGGAGCACCTGAAGTCGAAATGATCAAAGGATAAGGCCACAACAGATGGAAGGGTTGATTTAAATCTCAAAAATTGATCGATTTCATCATCGCTCGATCACTCGGAGAGCCCATCTAAATCAGTTCATTCGACCCTTTGTTTCTTAGTAAAAAGTGATCACAATCCGCTTTTGTTGTTATGAAGAATTTACTCTTAGCCCTCCTCCCTGTTGCAGTGATGGGCTACTTGATCGGATTCCTAACATCCAGCCAGACTAACACCCAACTTCGTCACGAGCCTCAAACGGGCACTCCCGACGCTTCCGCTACTCCTGTCATGGAGGCCAATTCCATTTCCACCGATACTCTCACAACTATCTCAGACCTTCCCACAAACAGTCTTTATCCCAGACTCGCTCTTTGGCTCCTCGATGCTTCTCCAAGCGAAATTCACGAATTCTGGTTAAAGTATACAGATCGCCCTCTAAAGTCCCCAGCTCTCACCGAGCTCATTCTCTTGAATTGGATCCGCCATGATCTGCAAGCCGCGATCGATGAAACAACGAACACAGAATTTGAAGAAGCTGCTTGGATGACCTGGGCGGGGCTTTCGCCAGAAGAAGCTTTAAAAAAAAGCCTCACTCTAGGTTCGAATGACCAGAATGACCTACGTGTGAATGCCGTTCTCAAAGCAATTGGACGACTTCGCCCCGCTTGGCTCCGCCAAAACCTAGATCAACTCCCTGATCAGTGGATGAGATACCGAGCTCTTGCCGAATATGCCTCTCGCTCAGACTCCGAGAACCCGAGGGAGACCATCGAGTTCTTGAGAAAACAGAAGTATCACATTCATCCCGGAACTTTATCTGCTCTTGCCCGTGAGAATCCGCTCGAAGCAATCAATCTGGCCTTAGATTTAAAAGCGAACGATGCCTGGTATATCTATAGTAACCAACCTGATGACCTCATCGAAGCGATCGCTGAGGAGTCCCCGTCCACCTTAGATCAAATTCTCTCACAGGTGAAATCTCCTGAAATTGGAAATAGAATCCTGCTCAAACAATTCGAATCACTCATCCAACGAGACCCAATCGCAGCCGAAGCGCACGCACAATCAATGCCCTCCGGCTGGGCTAAGCAGGATCATCTCGCCGCCCTAGGCAAACACTTCCTTGAGAGTGATCCCTCCAAAGCCCTAGAGATCGCAAATGAAATTCTCTCTGAAAATGGTCAATTTGGATCTCGATCTTATGAGATCCGCTTACCAAGTATGATCACAAGCACTTCGGCAACCTCTACACCTTCGTCGCGTTTCCTGAACCAGCTCCTAGCCATCGATCCACAAGGACTTATCGAGGCCACGCTTTCAGACGCACAAGAGACATCAGGAAATTACAGGGAAGTCGGTTCAGCATGGGCAAAACGAGATCTTCCCGGATACGCAGAATGGGTGAGCACTAAAACTGACACTCCGTTCTACTCCGAAGCCGCCACATCAGTGACTTATCAACTTCTCAAAGAAGGCTATTTTAAGGATGGAATGGAGTGGGCTGAAAGCATCCCAACAAATCCTGACACCCCTTCAACCCTCATCAATCAGGCTTACCGAATCTGGCACTTATCAGAACCCGAACAGGCGCAAACCTGGCGAGAATCAGCCAAACTCAGTGAACCACAAATTCAGTCACTGAATAAAATCAAACGAGAAAAGTAATGACTGGAAAGAATCTCCTGAAAGTTCTCCTCATTGTGTCCACTTTTATCGGCGCAATGCTTCTCGGTCGTCAAACCAAGACCGAAACCTCTGACCCGCCCGACATAAAACTCTCAACAAGGGAAAACCAATCGTCGATAGCTCGAGAAAACACCGATACTTTCATCACTCAGCCTAACTCTAAAGATTGCTTGTGTAAGGCAATTGAAATGGCGCTCACCCTTCCTTCTTCAGAAATTGAATCGTGGATCACTCACTCGAAGTTCCCCTTCCGGGAAGGTTTCGCTCATTCTCTCTTTAACCAGATCCTCTCTGAACGATGGTCAAGAGAGGACCCCGCAGCCTTTCTCAACTGGGTGAAAAAAAACGATGGCGAAAATTTCATACCACAACTTCATCTACTTTTCACGAATCACCCTGAGCTACTCAGCCAGACTCTCATCGTAAGCCAAGACAGCAAAGAACGGGCTCACTTACTCTCGCTCGTCGCAGCTACTAATCCTGACCTCGCTCTCACGGAATTGGCGAAGATCCTTCCCCTCCCGAATGATCTGAGCTTCATGATGCAGGAGACTTTAGTAAAGCTCTATAAGACCCATCCAGATCAATTAGATCTACTCCTGGAAAACTCCCCCGCTGGGTCGAATAACCCTCTCCTCGTTGCGAGCTTCATTGACAAATTGTCACGTGATTTCGACGCCGGTCTTGATGAACTTTTTACGCGAGCAGATGGCTTCGAGGTTCTTTTCCCGAGCTCTAATCACACCACTCGTTTTGAGTCTGATCAGTTCGCCGCACGTCTCTCTGATTTCCCTAAGAGTTGGCTAAATAAGCTCGCGGGAGATCCAGTTAGACTCTTCGAATCTCTGGAGTCGCCCAGTAAGTTGATCGATCTTGATTGGAATTCTCTTGGCTTCAGTCCCGCAAACGCTCAAAAAATGAGACTAGGTCTTCTCAACTCTTTGGTCGGAACAGAGCCTGAAATCGCCCTAACTGCCCTTAACGGTTTAGACCTTACTCCTGAGGAAAAAGCGCGCTTTCTTCAGGTCGGAGCATTCAGGAATCAGTCGCCCGAGGCCTTGTCCGCTCTTAGTCAGTATCTTGAGTCACCCGAAGATCGCGCCCACTTTCTGCAAGAAATCGAAACGAGGAACCAGTCTGAAGTTCTGACTCCCGAAAGACTTGTGAGTGACTCAAATCTCGGCGGGGAGGTTCTATTTGGGAGCCTGTTCCGCAATTGGGATGACTCACAAAAAGACCAATTCATAAGCGCGTTTCAAAATTCCGACCCGGCTAATCGAACCAGATTGGCTTCCCTTATGATCGATATTCCTGATCTCCCCCTTGCATTGGAAGGGCAATACATCGGCCAGCTCTTAAGCGACAGTCGTGGACATGATTTACCCGGCTGGGGGAGTGACAACTATCAGAATGGAGCTCTTAATGCCTCACTCCACGCGCTCAAACTCCTCTCCGTCGATACCGAACAATCCACCGCCTGGGTCGAAGTCCTCCCTGACAATCCCGCCCGAATCCAGGTCAAACAAAACCTCGCTCTCAACTGGCGGAACCTCGATCCAGATGGGGCTCAAACTTGGATCTCTTCGCAGCCAGTGACAGAACGGCAAGCTATCGAGGAGTTTCTGAAAGAGAGATAATTCAGTATGTTTTTCAGGGGCCCAGACGACCGCATCCTCGTCGAAACCGACGCCCACGACATGGCCCTGCCCGTCTCGGACTTTGAATCGAAGAGCTTAACCACCCCGCCAACCTCCGCCAAATCGCGAGGGAGCTTTCATCTCTCATCGGAGTCACATCCGAACGATTCGCAACAAACGTTACGGAGCTTGGACTTTAGTCCGAGTGCGTCGGGCATGTGAGGCTTACTCGGACTAAAGTCCAAGCTCCGTAACACGAAAAAAGGCGCGGTTTCCCGCGCCTTTTTGAAAGTTGTCGTATCCTTCAGGATCAATGCGAACGACAGAATTCCTCGAAGCGGCTGATCCCCTCGTTCAGAACGTCGAGTGTGGTGCAGTAACTAATCCGAATTCCTGAATCGTGACCAAAGGCGATTCCAGGAACAGCTGCAACCTTGTAACGGTTGAGAAGCTTGTCACAGAGGTTCACTGACTTCAGTCCGAGATCCGTGCAGTTCACGAAGAAGTAAAACGCGCCCTTGGGCTCGACGACGCTCACATTCGGAATCGCCTTCAAGCGACCCAGCATGAACTGGCGACGCACATCATACTCGCCACGCAGACCTTCGATGAAGGGCTTGGAAGCAGGATCGTTCAATGCGGCCAGCGCCCCGTATTGCGCGAAGGTCGTGGCATTTGAACTGGTGTGACCTTGAATGGTCGAGAGCGCCTTCGCGAGGGCAGGAGGAGCGGCGGTGTAGCCGATGCGCCATCCGGTCATGGAATGTGACTTGGAGAATCCATTCACGGTGATGGTGAGATTGTAAGCGTCCTCGTTAACCGAAGCCACGCTCACGTGCTTTTCGTCGCCGTAGACGAGGTGCTCGTAAATTTCGTCCGCCAGAATGATGATGTCCTCGTAGGAAGCAACTTCCACAATCCCCTTAATCTCCTCTTCCGAGTAAACTGACCCCGTTGGATTACCGGGTGTGTTCAGGATAATCATCTTCGTCGAAGGCGTCATGGCATCTTCGAATTCAGCAGCGGTGATCTTCCACTTATTGCTCTCCTTAGTCTCAACGAGAACAGGAACGCCGCCCGCAAGTTTCACCATCTCAGGATAGCTGACCCAGTAAGGAGAGGGAATGATTACCTCATCACCTTCTTCGACCACGGCGAGGATCGCGTTAAAGCAAGCCTGCTTGGCACCTGAAGTGACGCAGATGTCTTTAGGTTCGTAGCTGAGGTTATTGTCAGAGAGGAGCTTTTTAGAAAGAGACTCGCGCAGCTCAGGAATTCCGGCAGCAGGAGTATATTTGGTCTTCCCTTCCGTGAGGGCAGTGTAAGCGGCCTGCTTAATGAAATCTGGGGTGTCGCAGTCTGGCTCACCACCGGCGAGACCGTAAACTTCTTCACCCGCAGCGCGCATGGCCTTGGTTTGATTGGTAACAGAGAGGGTCAGCGAAGGAGTGACCGAAGCAACACGTTGAGAAAGACTGTCCATGATATTTGTAGGTTGTTTACCCCTGAAACCGGGAAAAAAAACATCAATGGAGGCGAATGGCGCCTTTCTCCCCGAGGAGCGCGCTTTTTCTGAACAGCCACCGCTCAGCTTGCAAGGTAAATGAGTCTCACAGGCCGTTTTTTTGGGCAAAAACTACGAGGCATCGAAGCTTGCCGTGACCCACTTGCCGATCTTCTTGTGACCGAGAAGCTGAAAGCCGCAGTTTTCCGCAGTTTCTCGCACCTCTTCCCATTGCTCCGCAAGGATTCCCGAAAGGATCAGGCGACCCTCCTTTTTGATCCACTTCGAAATCAGCGGCAGCGCTTCAATCAAGACCGTGGAGAAGAGATTCGCCGCGACCACTTGAAAACGCTTGCGATTCTTCCACTTGAAGACGTCTTCTTCAAAAATGGTGATGTCCGCGACTTTGTTCCGCTTAATGTTCAGCTCGGCGACTTCAACTGCTTTACCATCATAATCAAAGGCCTGCACCTCCCCCGCTCCTAAAAGCTTCCCTGCCATCGCAAGCACGCCGCTGCCGGTTCCGAGATCAAGAAAGCTCCAGCCCTCTTCGAGCTCCGCCGCATGATCAACCAAGAGGCGCAAGCAAGTCGCGGTCGTCGGGTGATCACCCGTTCCGAATGCCATTTCTGGAGGCACCACGATAATATGCTTATCGGGATGAAGCTTCGGATCGACCTCCACCTGCGAAATGACGAGGCGGTCTCGAATCATAAGAGGCTCCGTCTTTGGAGCACTCATCGCGACCCAGTTTCGAGATTTCAATTCACGAACGGATCCACCGAAGAGATCTTGAATCGCCACCGCTTCGGCCTCGGTCTCTTTGTAAACTTCCACGCGGATCGACTTCCCGCCCTTAATCTCAGTAATCACCGATTGGGTGTCGCCATAAAATCGCTCTTCCCAAGCATCCTCCCATTTTACCGCTGATAACTTGGACCAAACCCACATGCCGGAGGGATAGGCGACAAGGATAGGCCGATCAAGTGCTAAGAACTCACAACTCTCTCATGCTCAAAAACTGGCGAACGAATATCCGACCCCGCCAGATAAGCATCCCAGTCCCTCAGCTTAACTTCATCGCGAGGATTCCCCCGCGCTTCGATTCGCGATTTCCGCAGCGCTTCATCACAAGTCACAAAGATCACCTGAACCTCCACTCCAAATCGCTGAGCAAGCTTCGATGGAAAATCTGGATCCTGAATTTCTGAGGTAAATGGACCGACGATGATGACATCGAGATGAGGCAAATTTTCCGCCGCCGTCGCGAAGAGGCATTCATAAACGGCATCTCGAAAAGCAGCCCGATAAGCTAGCGAATCTCGATCATCCGGATCCAGCCCTCCCAGCTTCATCCCCGCGCGGACCGCAGGTTCGGTCACGGTGTCACTATCGAGAAAACACGCCCCCCTTTCAGCCGAAAGCCTCCGTCCGTAGGTGCTCTTCCCAACACCCGCAGGCCCACAAATAAGGGTGAGAGTGGCCATTAATACTTCGCTGCTTTCCCGCTCTTTCCGACCTCAAGAAACTTCGAGATGGTCTCGCGAGCATGCGCGCGGCCCTTCGCCGCATCATAAGGCTCATCAGATCCCTCCAGTTGCCCAGCGTAAGCAAAGTGGTCTTGATAAAGCTTCTTGCCGTCGACTTTTGACTTCAACGAGAAGCTCTCGTTCTTAGCAAAAATTTCGGCCCACATCTCACGAACTTCTTTCCAATACTCACCGCTTTTTTCGAGGGCAGACTCCGCAGCGAGAAGCGATGGCTCGCTGATCCGCTCATAACGATTCACCCCAAGCTCTTGCCCCACAATCTGACGCTTCCCTTTCTCACCCAACGCGAGTTTCTGATTTGTTTGAGTATGAACCCAACCAGTCGGAGTGATCGTCAGCTCGTGGACCCCTTGGAGGACATTGTAGTCATCTCTCACTGAAAACTCACGACGCGGCAGCGGGCGCCAACACGACTCGCTTTTCCAAGTCGAAACGCCTCCTTCATGGTTCCACTCCCCCACCACTTCGTAGCGTGGAGAATCATCGACCTGAAAAACCGCTTGGGTCCATTTCCCTTTCACCTCATCAGCTGATTTCTTCTCACGAGCCCAAGTCGAATTCCCCCGATAGGTGTGGAGATCCGTATCCTCATAAGTCCAATCCTGACGCCAATGCTTCATCACCATTGGGCCCGATTCCTTGCCGTCCTTATCCTTAAAATACATGACGAGGCTGTGCTGTAAGCTGATGAAATCGGGCTCTAGCACGAGAACTTGCACATGCTCTGTCCCCCAAGAAAAATAAGGCTTGGGCGGGGCGTATCCTTCACGGAAACCCATCGTTTCGATGAAATCAAAACTCACTCGATAGCTTCCGCTCAGCGCAACAATCGCCTGAGCGTCTTTGACATAATCGGTCGCCGTTTCACTCTGCAGTCTCTTCCAATCCAGCGAGGCCCCCTCATCGAGAACCACCTTGGTTCCTTGCGTCGTCCCTCCGCGTGGTTGCATCTCAGCGACCTCGGTGAAAGGCCACGCAAAGACATGACCGCGCACCGTTTTTTTCTCCTCTGCGAAAGCAGAAAGAACAAAGGCAGCAGAAATCAGAAGAATTCGTCTCATGGGTTTATCTTTTCCTAATTTCCCCTGATTGCAAATGAATGCTTTAGCCAAAGACGAAACGAATCCCGTAGGAAATCCAAAGAGGCATCGTCACCAAAGCCACAATCGAAGTCGCAATGACGGCCTGCACCGCAACCCCCGGACTTCCTCCAAAATGACGCGCCACCAAAATGGGGCTGACTGCCGCTGGCATGGCCGCTTGGATGACAAGGACTTGTTTCAACTCCGGAATCAAGGGGAGCCATTTTGCCGCCGCAAGAAAGGCAAAGGGCATCACCGCGAGCCGCACGATCAGCGAGCCCACCGCGATCTTTGGCGAGATCTTCTCCTTGCCGATCAGGTCATACATCGTCGCCCCAATCAGAGCCAATCCCATCGGAAAGGCACAATCTCCTAACCACGACATCGCTTGCCGCACCCCCGCACCCACGACGCCGCCGCCGGAGGCATCGAGAAATTTCCATGCTCCGGTCGAGGAAAGGAGGACCCCAAGAACCACCGAAACGGTCGGCCCACTGATCAAGAGCTTGGGATTTCCAAAAGCAGACCCCGTCAAAATCATCACCCCCACCACCCAAAGCGCAATTTCCACCCCAAGGCTGTGAACGAACAGAACTCCAAAGACCCGGTCATTCCCACCCAGCACAAAAAGAGCCGCGAGCAAAGGAATGGCAATGTAGCCAAAATTTTGCGTCCCCGCGGCGACACAGAAGGTCCGTCGCCCGTTCCCCGGCTTTAAGCCCAAAGCGAGCGCCATCAGGTAGGACACTCCCATTCCCAAGAGAATCATGCCAAAACCAAGTCCCACGCCCCATGCCAAGACATCGGCTTGAAGAACGAGGTCGTTGCCGAGCGTCTTATCGAGAATAAGACAGGGGTAGAGGCAATGAATGACCATCTTAATCATCCCCTTTTCCATCTCAGGAGTGATGACCTTCAGGCCCCGCAGCGCGAGCCCCACCCCCACCAAAAGATACACCGGAAGGATGGCCTGAATGATCACCGAAAAACTCATGAGAGGCGTGATTTAAAGCTCAAGAAAGCTCGGATCATTCATCCCCTCCTTCTTCTAATTCCTGCTCGATTTGCGAAATACTTGGCAACTGAATCTCGATCTCCTTCGGCAATGATTTCTGCAGTTCGTATTCCGCAATTCCCATCGGTTTCTCTTGGCCGCCTAGGGCATACTCGGCCACTACCTTGTTCTTACTCTTGCAGAGCAAAAGGCCGATGGTCGCTTGATCTTCCGAAGCCTTGATCTGGCGATCTACGGCACTCAGATAAAAACCTAACTGCCCGAGCTGCTCAGGTTTAAAGTCCCCAGCCTTCAGCTCGATCACGATGTAGCAGCGGAGCTTTAAATGATAAAAGAGGAGGTCGATAAAGAAGTCATCGCCTCCTACTTTCAAAAGCACCTGCTTCCCGACGAAGGCAAAACCGGCTCCCAGCTCGAGGAGGAAATCAGTGACATGTTGGACGAGGGCGTTCTCGATTTCTCGTTCTTTCGCCTCCCGCCCTAAGCCCAGAAAATCAAAACGGTAAGGATCCTTGAGTGACTCGCGAGCGAGATCCGATTGCTGCTTGGGTAGGTGGGTTTCAAAATTGCTCAGCGCAGTTCCTTCGCGCTCCAAAAGGCGCGTTTCAATCTGCATCGTGAGGACGTTACGAGACCAAGCATGCTCTATGGTCTTCTGAGCATAAGCGAGACGCTCTTCGGCGCTCTTGAGTTTCGCGATTAAGACAAGATTGTGTCCCCACGGCAATTGTCCAACAAGCTGTTGGACAATTGCGAGATCAGGCCAAGCCTCTGCAAAGGAGCGCATATAAAGCAGGTTTGTCCGTGAAAACCCCTTCATCTCAGGGAAAGCTTCCCGAAGATCATGAGCCAATCGCTCGATCACCTTAGCCCCCCAACCCTGCGAAGCCTGACGCGTTAAAATGTCCGTCCCAATCTGCCAATACAGCAGGACCAGCTCACGATTAACGGCCAGCGAAGCCGACTGCTGAGCATGGTGAATGCGCCCCTTGAGCTCAGCGAGCCAATCTGGATAGCCGTCGGGCGTGGGAATGAGGGAGGTGGGTGGGTCACTCATCTACTCGCAGACTAGACAAGCACCGAAGGATGTCAAAGCACCTCGCTTTGATTTCGCGAGGGCGATCAAGCTATGAAGAGATGACACGGAACGGTTGAGGGGACGGCAGGTTTTGCTCCTTCTTCGTTTTGAGTTTCAATTTTCCTATTTGAAATTTGTTTCGAGTTTCAAAATTTAGATATTAGGATTTCCATCGGTAAAATAGTGAGTGCGCAAAATCGTCTCCCTCGCTTAATGGCCCTCCGCCTCAGAACTAGGAACAGGGCTTGATTCCCCCTCTCCCCAGTGTATATCTCCGCCCTCGAAAAACTGGGGCTGTAGCTCAGTTGGTTAGAGCAGAGGACTCATAATCCTTTGGTCCAGGGTTCAAGTCCCTGCGGCCCTACCAGTTTTTCGAAGCCTCTCTCCTGCTTAGCTTCTTGGGTGACCAATATAGATCAGGCCAGATCCGGAATCGAGCAAAGCCGATCCCGTTGTGAGGAAATCCATTCCGAGGATTCCATCAACCGGGCGGCCATTGGCATCGCGGAAGTACTGGCGCACTTGCCCCAAAGGAGCCACCGAGAGATCGAACACCGCAATTTTCACCTCACCAAATTGGAGATTTTCCAAGCGAGCATGACGCAGCGCAATGCGATCCCCCGAGGCATCAATCATCCGAGAATTCGTCGCACGACTTGGGATATTAAATTTCTTAAAGCTCTCCGCAGCCATTACCGAGACCTCAGCCCCCGTATCAACCACCCAAGTGACCAATTGACCTTTTAGCTGACCTTGAAGAATGAGGTGAGGAAGTCGACCCGCCGTTCCAAGTTTCAGGGTTTTGTTTCCTAAACCAGACCGAAGTCCCAAGCTTTGAGATTGGGGGTTACGACCACGTTCAGAGCGAGGTCCCGGAACCCACATCTGCGCCGCAGGAATGTCAATCAAGGCTCCGGTCGCCGAAAGAGCATCCAATCCCACCTGCCCCGCGTAACTACTGGTCGAGGTCTTTCGCCCATGGCTCGGGGCAATCGTAAAGGGAAACCTAGGAGCAATCATGGAGCCAATTTGAAGAGATCCAAATCCACGCCCGCTCGAAATCTCACGTCCTAGAGCTCCTCGCGTGATCACTTTGACACCTCCGCTCGAACGAAGCCCTACCGAAGAGGCCAATTTCTTATCAACGTCCGTGCTGTTTGCTCCTGAATCGATGAGGAAACGCATCGGAGCATCATTGACTTTAAAAACGGCCGAATAACGAGAGTCACCCGTGACTTTCTGTAAAGGAACTGCTTCGTATCCCATCCCTAGCATACGGCTAGATCGGGTCCCGCCACCCATCCCTGGAATGCTGGAACACTGAGTGAGAAAGAGGCATGCCAACAAGGCGGCTATGAAATGTGCATTAAAACGCTTCATGGGAGTTTAGATAGACCATAAGCAATCCATCCTAGCCTGCAACCTCACATTTACCAAGCTGAGCCAACTTCCCATGTTTCCAGCATCTCGTCAGGGCAATCTTCCAGAAAACGCGATGGCCGAGTGATAATATCACCCGTGTAGCTCTTAGGATTAATCTGCGGATAAGTGAGATAAAGCTCATCTTTCGATCGGGTCAGAGCGACATAAAAAAGGCGCCGTTCTTCCTCAAACATATCGATATCGTCCGCTTCCAGAACACGTCCATTCGGAAACATCCCGTCAGTGAGCCAGATGAGAAAAACCACTTTCCACTCCAGCCCCTTCGCTTGGTGGATGGAGGACAAGACCACTTTCTCATCATCCTTCGCCGCTTGGCTTCCTGTCGGTTCACCATCCACTGTGCTCATCAAAGAAAGTTGACCAAGAAGCTCGAGAATATCATCGAAGGTTTCAGAATAGAGAATGAGCTGCTCGATATCCTGACGACGGTTGTCGTAGTTTTCGAAGCTCGCCTTCATGTAGTCGTCGTAGACTCCCTCGAGAATACTCGTGATCATTTCCGCCGGCCGAGCGTATCCATCGCCCACCACTAATTCATCAAGCGTATAACAGAGTTGCTCCCAATCCTTCTTGGCCTTGGCGGGAACAGAGAACTTGAGCATGTGATCGGAGAAACGCACGGGCGGTTCTTCATCACGCGAGATCCCCACTTTTAACCAAGCCCGCCAAAGCTTGGTAGCGGTCGCCGCCCCCACTCCGGGGAGCAGAAGGCAGAACCTTTTAAAGCTCACCTCATCTCGCCGATTCGTGGCGAAGCGGAGGAAGGCCGCAATGTCTTTAATGTGGGCTTGCTCGAAAAACCGCAAGCCACTCGTGATTTCGAAAGGAATGCCCCGTGAGGTCAACTCCATCTGAATCTCCAAACTTTGATGATGCGCTCGATAGAGAATGGCCATTTCTTCCATCTCGATCCCCTCATCCCGCAACTCCAGAATTCGCTGCGCGATGAAATTGGCCTGAGCTCTGGGATCTTCCAAAGGAACCAAAGCAGGCACCATCGACCCGCCAGAACGTGCCGCCTTCAGGGTCTTTTGAAACTGCTTCTTGTTTGCCGAGATCGCAGCATTCGAAAGACTCAAAACCTCGGGAACACTGCGGTAGTTCGTCTCGATTTTATAGACCGTGGCATCTGGATAACGGTCGGGAAAAGAAAGAATATTGTCCATGTCGGCACCGCGCCATGAGTAGATCGACTGAGCATCATCGCCCACCACCATGACCGAGTTTTGCGGCTGAGCGAGGAGATGGATGAGTTCACTCTGAACGGCATTGGTATCCTGATACTCGTCAACGAGAAGGTAATGGAAACGCTTTTGGTAGAGCCCGCACAGGTCCTTATTCTTCTTAAGGAGCTTGAGGGGAAGGATGAGGAGATCATCGAAATCCACCGAATTGGTATCGAGCTTCTTCTTCGTATAAGCCTCCCCCACTTGCGCGATTTCTGCGACCCATTCTTCAAAATAGGGGTAACGAACCTCGATTAAGTCCTCAAGATTGGCACCAGTATTTTCGACGAGTGAAAAAATGGAAATGAGAACGTCCGCTTTTGGAAAACGGCGTTGCTTGGTGTCGATATCGCATTCCGCGACCACCGTGTTCATGAGCGACTTTTGGTCATCGCGATCCATGATCGAAAAAGAACGAGTCAGCCCCAGTTCATCGGCATGACGTCGAAGGATCCGGTTACCAATCGCATGAAAGGTCCCGCTCCAGAGATCAGAGAGATCCAGCGGAATAAGCTCACGAACGCGCTCCATCATTTCCTTCGCAGCCTTATTGGTGAAGGTCAGAAGGAGCAAATTCTTAGGATCCACTCCTTGATCCAAAAGGTAAGCGACCCGATAAGTCAGCGTGCGCGTCTTCCCTGATCCCGCCCCCGCAATAACCAAAGCGGGGCCAGGCGACGAACTCACCGCAGCATACTGCTGCTCGTTCAGTTCCGCCTCATAGTCGATTCCCGAGACTCCTTTTCGAGGGCCTTTTTTCAGTTGATATTGGCGAGCCATCGAAAGGTCTTTTACTCAGATTCCACCTGTTTGGTGTGCTCGATGAAACGAAGATATTCCTCCTTCACTTTCGGCATCAAAATATACATCGCGATCACGTTTGGAACCGACATTGCGAAGATCATGGCATCCGAGAAGTCGAAGACTTTCCCCATGCTGAGTGATGATCCAATCACCACGAAGATACAGAAGATGAGCTTGTAAACCAGCTCTGAGCGAGCGCTACGACCAAAGAGGTGTGTCCAAGCCTGAACTCCATAGTAGGACCATGAAATCATCGTCGAGAAGGCGAAGAGAATGACCGCAACTGTGAGAAGAATTGGGAACCAGGAAATGACGGACTCGAACGCAGCAGAGGTCACCGCAACTCCGGCGAGTTCAGGATCGTTGTAAGTTCCCGCCATAATGATGACGAGAGCCGTGGTGGTGCAAACGACAACGGTATCGATGAAGGGCTCAAGGAGCGCCACCACCCCTTCACTTGCCGCAAACTTTGTCTTTGCCGCTGAGTGCGCGATGGGTGCTGACCCGATTCCCGCTTCGTTTGAAAAGGTTGCTCGTTTCATCCCCTGAATCATCACCCCTATGATTCCTCCCCCGATCGCGGTCGGAGCAAAAGCTCCTTGGAAAATAAGGCCAAAGGCAGTGCCGACCTGGCTGAAGTTCACCGCAATGACAAAGAGCCCAGCCAGCATGTAAATGCCACACATGAAGGGAACGAGTGTCGCAGTCACCGTCGCAATACTCTTAATCCCTCCGATAATCACGAGCCCAACGATCACGCC
This sequence comes from uncultured Verrucomicrobiales bacterium, assembly GCA_937928545.1. Lineage (GTDB taxonomy): Bacteria > Verrucomicrobiota > Verrucomicrobiia > Verrucomicrobiales > Akkermansiaceae > SW10. The sequence goes on along the minus strand of CALGJQ010000017.1, from coordinate 101,283 downwards.
CAAAATCAAACCAAAGGCCCAGCGATTCTCGCTAAAGAAAGAATCATTTCCGAGGACGCCCACCAATTGATCACAGGCCTGGTTCGCTTGCACCATATTGCCTCCTCCAAAAGAGCCTCCGATACAAAGAAAGGCGAAAATCCCAGCAAGAATGGCACCAAACTGACCCATCCCCTTTTCGGCGAAGCCCTTCTTCAAATACTGCATCGGACCACCGTAAACTTTGCCATTTTCAATCGTCCGGTATTTTACCCCGAGCGTGCACTCGCAAAACTTCGAGGTCATCCCAAAGAGCCCGACAAGCACCATCCAAAAGGTCGCTCCGGGACCACCAATGCTGATGGCGATGGCCACTCCGGCAATATTACCCAGTCCGACCGTTCCTGACAAAGCCGCACAAAGGGCCTGAAAGTGCGTGATTTCTCCGGGATCATCGGGAGAACTATATTTCCCGCGAATCGTCTTCGCCGCCAATCTCCACGAGCGGAAATTGAGGAACTTAAAATAAATCGTGACCACCACCGCAGCCAAACCAAGCCAGACCACCACAAGGGGCAACTTCACTGGCTCACCGTCGGCGTCCTTAGCAATCTCCACTCCATAAAAAACCTTTCCGGTAACCTTATCCAAGTAAGGTCCGATTTTCTCATCGATCCACTTATCTGGGGCTTCGCTAAAACTTAGCTCTTTTTGGGTAGGAGAAACTTTGCTGTCATCAGCCAAGGCAAAGCCGGACAAAAGAAGGAAAAAAGAAGCCAAGAGGCAGGAAAAATAACGCATGACCTGCGCACTCTGAAAGATTCCCCTCCAAGCGACAAGATCGAATCCCTCACATTCTCCGTGAAAACAAAAAATCCGCCCGGATCACTCCGGACGGATTCGAAAAATAAACTGAAAGCCGACTTCCTTATGGAAGGAGATTTACTGCACGAGCACGCTTGATCTCGCGAGTGATGGCACGGTGCATCTTGGCTGAAACACCAGTCACCTTACGTGGAAGGATGCGACCAGTCTCAGTCGTGAATTTTGTGAGGACATCAGGGTTTTGGTAGCTGATCTTCTCGAAAGGAAGGTCGAGACGCTTCGTGGTCATCGACTTATTGTGCTTACGGAAGTTGATCCGGCGCTGGATGGTCTTGGGCTCAGACATGATAAATAAAGTAGGTAGGGAGAAAACTAGCGAAGCTCGCGGTGAAGAGTGCGGCGCTTCAAGAAAGGATTATACTTCTTCTTTTCAAGACGGCCTGGCGTGTTGAGGCTCTTCTTGTTACGAGTGCTGGTGTAGCGGGAGGTTGGCTTGCCCTCGGCCTTGGCCTCGGTGCATTCCAGAATAATAATATCGCGTGGCATAATCTTAAAAAGTCAGAAATCGGGACGCGGAAGCTATGAAAATCCCCCTCATCGTCAAGGGAAAACCGAGGAAAGTTCCCAATCTTCGTAATAAGAAAAAATCGTTGATCTTACGAGGCTTCCTGACCAAGCTCCCCCCAGCGGAAGGTCGTTGGTGAAATTTCTCCCACTTCCCCCTCTTTCCTTTTGAGAGGTCCTCAATTCCTCAGTCCGGCTTCTCCGGCGAGCGAGCCCAGCTTAGGATCTCCCAAATCTTCCCGATGCCGCGTTGGCTGGGACGAATCAGGCCAAATCTGATTCACCTCCTTCCAAACGCCCCCTTTTCTTTCATTTCTAATTTTCTTATATGACCCCACCTGACTCTGATTCCTCGAACCAAGGAGGCCAACAACAAGCTTCCGGCGACTCGGACGGACGCCGACGCAATCGCAACCGAAGCCGTAATCGCAGCCGTAGTCGCGGCCGCGGAAATAGTGGGGGCGGACAAAAACAAGGCCGCGTCCGCGGATACGGACCACGCGACCGAGACAATCAGAGAGACGAGCCCAGAGCGGATCGGAAACCTTTAGAATTTACCGGCGATCCCGTCGCAGTCGATGGCCTCTTCGAAATCGCGCCCAAGGGCTTCGGCTTCCTGCGCAAAGCTGACCAAGATTTTGAGCAGCGAAAAGAAGACGTCTTCGTCCCGCCCGATCTCACCCGTAAACACGGAATCCGCCCCGGAGTCTGGCTAAAGGGCATGGCGAGGGACAGCACGCGCGGCCCTCAGATGGTCGAAGTCACCTCCATCAATGGACAAGATCCAGCGGATGCTCGTAAGCTCCCCGCCTTCGAAGAACTCAAGGCGGTCAATCCCTGCAAGCAAATTGGCTTTGAAACCACCCCCGAGCTCTTCACAACACGCATCGTTGATCTCATGGCACCCGTGGGACGTGGACAGCGTGGCCTCATTGTCTCCCCTCCCCGCTCCGGTAAAACGACCCTTCTCCTTCACATGGCACAGGCGGTTCAGGAACGCCACGAGGAACACATTCACCTCATCATCCTTCTCGTTGATGAGCGCCCTGAGGAAGTCACCGAATTCCGCCGTCAACTTCCCGACGCCGAGATTTACGCCAGCTCAAATGACGAATCCCCCCGCAATCACTGCCGCCTCGCCGAACTCTGCGTCGAGCGAGCAAAGCGCCTCGTAGAATCCGGACAACACGTCTTCATCTTGATGGACTCCATCACCCGACTCGCCCGCGCCTACAACGGCAACATGGGAGGCAGTAAGCAAAGCCGTGGCCGTGGATATCAATCGGGCGGAATTGTCGCGGGTGCTCTTGAAATGCCCCGCCGCCTTTTCGCAGCCGCACGCAATACCCGCGAAGCCGGCTCTCTCACCATCATCGCCACCGCGCTCATTCAGACGAACTCCAAGGCCGATGAAGCCATCTTCCAAGAGTTCAAGGGAACCGGAAACATGGAGCTGGTTCTCGATCGACGCATTGCCGAGCACTACGTCTACCCTGCGGCCGATATCTTTAAGTCCGGCACCCGGCGGGAAGAATTGATCCTGCCTGAGATGACCCTCAAAAAACTCTACATGGTTCGTCGCGGCCTCGCCGGACATAAGCCTGTCGAGGCGATGGAGCGGCTTCTTTTCTTCATGAGAAAGTTCCCCAGCAACGCTCAGATGTTGATGGAAATTAAAGGCTAATTTTGGTGCCGAAAGAAGTGGCGCTCAGCGCCCCTCACTGCTAGAACTTAAGTAAGGTATTTTTTTACCGAAGTTCATTATGCAAACAAGAAACGCAGACACTAATATAACCGTGACCGTGCGTCACGAAGACGTCACTGATTCCCTCCGCCAATATGCGATTGAGAAGATTAGCGGCATTCATTTGGACTACCCTCGCATCATCGAGGCAAAGGCGATCCTCGATGTTGAAGGGAGCCGCCGGCACAAGGCTGAGATCATCCTCTTTTGCGCCAATCACATCGTGATCGACGCCTCGTCAGAAACTGAGGATATGTATAAAAGCATCGATTTCACCATCGATAAGATCGCCCGCAGAATGCGGAAGCACAAAACCCGCCTCCTAAAGCGACGCACTCCCCGCCAAGAAGAAAGCATCCGCTACCTCGACGAAAGTAATTACCGCGCCGACTTCCTCGACAATCTTCCTGATGAAGTCAACGAAGCTGAGGAGCCCGAACCATTCTTCGTTCACAAAGAGTCAGTCAGCCTCCGCCGCCTCTTCAAAGAAGAAGCGATCGTCGAGCTCGATCTCACTGAGCGACCCTTCGTCGCCTTCCAAAATGCTCGTCGCGACGTCATCTCCATCGTTTGGCGCAAACCAGACGGAGATTACGGAATGTTCGACGTCGGCTAAGCAACCGAAAGTGCACTAACCAGACCATCCCGTTCCTTGCGGGCTGGTTGGTGACACTGCATCAGGTTTCCAGTGCCAAGTCAGATCGACTTGAATCTCTGGATTGATACTGTGCTGTACCGGACAGCTCAGCGCAGAGCTTTGGAAGATTTTCTTATCTGGGTGCGATTCGCTCAGAGGCATAAAAATCTCAACCGTGAGTTTACCAATTCGACGGGGCAAATCGGTCGAGATCTCTTTTTGAACGGCAATCCGCATCCCGCGAACATCGATATTTTTATGACGGGCGGTGATCCCGATCATGGTTGCCATACAAGATCCTAGCGCCGTCGCGACAAGATCCGTGGGAGAGAAGCTCTCGCCTCTTCCTTGGTTATCAGTAGGGGCATCAGTTTCCAGCTTGGTGCTGGATGGCATGTGCTGGGCGCTGCATCGCAACTGCCCTTCATAGTCTATTCGGATTTCAACCATCAGTGTCTTCGTTTAGGGGAGTCTCCTTTTGCGCATCTTCCGGCTCCTTTGCAAGCACGACTCGAAAACCAAAACTATCTTTTCGCGAATCAATATCCGCCACATTGCGGAACCTCGACTCCAAATTGTCTTCACTAGAGCTATTCCAGCCACCCCCTCGAAGAACACCTAGCGACTCACTCAGATAAGAATCTGAAACCCATTCATGGACGTTTCCACCGAGGTCGTAGAGATTAATCACGTTTTTCGTAAACTTCCCGACCGGAGCGAGCGTCGCAAAACCATCATTGTAGTTATCGATGAGCCGCTCAGACGGAATGAGCTCGCTCGCCGAAAGATCTAGGTAATTTCCCGCTCCAGCCTGAGGAGGAAAACCTTCTCCCCACGGAAATTTCCCTTTATTCACGATTTCCTTCTCACGATCAACTGGCCCCACCCCGATTTCAATCAGCCCCACCATCCGGCTCCATTCCTGATCCGTGGGCAAACGATACCGATAATCTTGGTTGATAAAATCGGGGCGTTCCACCTTGGTTAACCAATCGCAAAAAGCCTCGCACTCGGACCGCGTCACCCCAACCACTGGAACTTCAGGATCGTCACTGAGAACCACCTCACCCGCCTTCTGTTTGGTAGCTTTTAAGTATGCCCGGTAGTCTCCACTTCGTGTTTCCCAAGCCGCCACCATCAGCGTTTCACTGAGAGGCTCCATACTCATCCCCAGACTATTCGACCATTGCTCACCCGGTGTCAGACTCCTGTTCTCTTTTAAAATAAAAGTCCTTTTGAAACTCCCCCCGTCAGGAAGGGTGAATCGATGAAATTTGGTGGTGTATCCTCCATACTCAAAGCGGAGTTCGACTTTACCCGGAATCACTTTTTCCTCAAATCCCTCTCCCCCGAATGGCGTGACGCCTACAGGAAAGTCATTAATATAGACGTAGGCCCCACTTGGCTCCGTATCCACCGCGATCGTCCCATAGGGGATCGGCCTCACGATGCAATAAAAGGGCCGCCAAATCCGACCGTCTTTCTTAGCCTGAGCCGGAATCTTATTCTCGGGAAAGCGTCGGTCGTAGTCCGCAATAATTTGTCGATTTTCGTCCAAATCTTCTTCCGAATATTTGTCAAAATATCCCTCCTTCACGCATTTCTCCATGAGCCACTTAGCGTATTCATCAGCCTTTCCTTCCGGCACCGCAACGACCTTACGACCTCCGTAACTAAAAGCCACCGATGGCGCTTTGCTCCCGGTCTCCTTGAGAAAGGTTCGCCAATCTTGCTCCGTGACATGAACGTTCGATTGATGCTGATCTCCGCTCTCTCCGTGTGGAAGATAGATGTGGCCTAAAGCATCATACCAAGGCTCACCTTCCTTTGGTGGCGAGAACAAGGAGAGGGTCTCATTAATCACCATCACTTGCTGACCTTCGTCGACCACCTCGATTTCTACCCGATGTTCCCGGCATCTCGGGGCCCGCAAATACAAGACCAACTCCGTCCCCACTTCCCGCGCCGGTAAATTCGCAGGAGTGTAATCTAACAACTCTCCGTCCTCATTAAAAACCTCAGCACCTTCCGGATCGCTGATCACTTTCACCATCACAAAGCGCGGAGGCAGAGGCTCTCTTTTTCCCTCAATAATATGAGTTCCCCAAGTGTTCTCGATCCAAACTTGGCTCGCAAAAAGCCCCATCAGCGCCAAAACAAAAAGCCCTACCTTCGCAACCAACGGCACTTTCTTAGCCTTCGCCTTTCCCTGCTGGAGGCGTGAAAGCGCATCAGCTAATTCCTTCCCGCTCTTAATCTTACGCTTGGCAATCCTCGGATCACAAATGTCGCAAATCATCCGATTCAGCCTGATCCACTTCTTCCTCTGATCATCCCCTGGGCCCTTATCGGGCAATTCCGGAAACTGCAGGCGATCCATCCCCGTCGCCATTTCGTATAGCACCTTCCCCAAGCCATAAATATCCGCCTGCTCGGAACCCGGACCCTCCGGTGGCACAAAGCCCTCCGTCCCCACAAAGGTTCGCTGATCTTTCGCCGCGACGAGCCCGATATCGGCCAACTTCGCCTTGCCCTCCACAAAGATCACATTCGAAGGCTTCACATCTCGGTGGGTCAAACCACGCTCGTGCAATTCCCCCAATGCCTCCGCAAGCCGTCGACCCGTCTCGATACAAAATTTCGTTGGCAAGGGTGAGCCATTCGCCCGCAGCATATCAGTCCGCAAAGTGCGAGGCTCATACTCGACTGGGTTAACCTCCCCTTCATTGTGGGCATCATCACCCAGTTCCATCACGTAGTAGTAAAAGGCAGACTCATCTGCGCTCCGCCCCACGTGGAGAATATTAACAAAGCCCCGATGGTCTCGCGAGATCGGCTCGAAGCGTAAGATCCCTTCAAACTCCCGCTCAAAGGTTCGTTCATCAGAAAAATCTTCCCGATAGACGATCTTCACCGCCCGCATCGCCCCCGTCACTCCTCGTGCTAACCACACCTCACCGTAAGCACCCCCCCCGATTTTCCGGAGGACCTCATGATCTGGGATCAACGGGTCTGGCCTAATCTTTTTTTGCATCCTTCTCGAGCTTCACCAACTCTTTCTTCAACACTGAACCGACTCGATGCTTCGCGAGGTAAACTTGAGCCATACTCACTCCCAAGTGATCCTGCACTTTCTTAGCATCCCACTGCTTAATCACGTAATAGTCGAAAATTTGATACTGCTTCGGTGACACCTGAGCCTTCACTCTCGTCAGCGCCATATCAGCGATATTCTTCTTCCACTCCACACTCCACATCCGCTCCAGCAAGTCCCCTTTCGGATCTTCGAATCGATCAATGATTGCCGTCTTCCGGTCATCCTCCCAACCGCCCCCTGGCATCGCAGTATCCTTCTTCCGCTTCCGGAACTGATCATTGATCCGCCACCGAGTCATGTTCATCAGCCAAGTCTTAAAGGAACCCTGATTTGGATCGTAGAGATTCTTCTTACTCTGCTTGGCGATCGAGAGAATCGTCTCCTGTACCGTATCAAAGGCCTCATCATGCCGCAGTCCAGCCTTGATCCCAACTGAGTAAATGAGCTTCCAGTAGGTCTGATAAAATTCGTCCCAAGTCCGCTGATCCTCCCAATTTTCCAATCTCGCGATCAAACTCTTCCGCGTCTTGGCATACCCCTTCGTCAGGTCTACCTCCTTTTCAGCGCTTTTCGCTTTCTTCTTGGGGGTCTTTTTCTCTTCTGAGGCCATTGCGAGGACTATAACGCCACCTTCACAAGCCGAAAGTCTTTCTTCAACTTCCGGATTATCGGCTCCGACGAAATAATCCCAAAATCCAAATAAAAGAGGATTTTATTGCACTTTCACCCTGATTGAGAATAAGTTCTATAAAAATCCACGTTAGATTCGGTCGTAGGTTCACCCCATGTCGATCGAAACCCACCTAACCCACTGCGACTATGACATCTTCACCGCTGAATCCTTCTCAGCACGTTGAAAGGATCCGTGAGATCCTGATCGGGAGAGACCTGCAAAATATGCACGGTCGTATTTCCCGTATCGAAGGCGCTCTCGAGAAAGACCCTCCCGCCAACCAATCGTCAAACCTCCAAGAAGCCATTTCCGATCTTAAGGAAGAACAAGCCTCCATTCGGCAAGAACTTCAGGTCCAACAAAAACAAAGCGATTCCAGCCTTACCTCCAAATCACTTTTAGAAGCCAATCCACTTGCAAACAAAGAACAGACCGCAGAGCTAGCCGCTCGTATTGACGCTAGGATCGACGCTCGCTTTCGTGAAATCCTCTCACACCTGCAAAACGAACTTCTTCAACTCAAGGGACAACTTGATACCGAGCTCAGCACTCTCAAATCCGAAAAAGCAGATCGCACAGAACTCTCAAAACGCTTCGCTCGACTCGCCAACGCCGCCATGGAAAACGAAAACCCCACGGCAGAAGAAAAAACGGAAGGCTTCCTTCTTTAAAAAATAATAATCGTTCAACCTTCAAATCCCCCCTTTGCAGATGATTAACACACCAGCGAGTTCCCTCGACCAAATCGAGCCAAGCTCTTCTTCATTCCCTCGGATTACCGAGCTCCTCTCCGGCAAGGCTATGCCTCGACCGAGCACCTATGCTCCCGTTTCCTCTCCTTCTTCTCCTTCCTCTTTCACCGAAGAACTCCCTGCTCTTTCCAAAGAAACCAGCACTTCGAAAAACGAGCTCCCCGAACTCCCCCCACTTCCTTCTCTAGGCACCATCAAAGAAAATGTCGCCACCGCCATGGACGAACTCCCAGTCGCCATGCCTGCCCCCGTTATCAAACCGGTTGCAGAAAAGCCCGTTTTCACAGAACCCGTTCCGGCCCCAGTCCCAGAAGAGCCCGTTCTCAGCGCATCCGCTCCGGTCTTCGATCCACCCATCATTAAAAACGAGCCGATCGAACCCACCCCGACCGAGCCCGCGCCCGTAAGCGACCCCTTCGTCGCGGCCCCCTCTCCCTTCGAAAAAGGCCCCGAAAAAGTTCCCCCAGCCTTCTCAGATTACCAAGAAACCCTCCCCGGATTCGAAGATATCGAAAAAACCGCAAGCGATGCCCAACTCGTGGAAGCCCTCCTTCCCGTGGTCGAAAGCTCGCTCGAAAAAGCCCTCTACGCACCCAAAACTGGCCTTCACATGTATCTCGAGCCCATGCTTCGAGCCACCGTCCGCCGCGCCATTGCCGAACAAATGCAAACCATGCATCACTTCGGACAAATCAGCCTCATCGACCGCATCGCATGGAGATTCAAAGCCCTCTTCACTAGCCGGACTTACGACGACATCGTCTTCGAACGCACTCATCGATACCGCGTCGAGGAAGTCTACCTCCTCCGCTACCAAAGCAACTCTCTCATCTCATACGCCAGCCACGATCCCTCACGTCATTCGACCCCGCGTAAAATCAAGTATGACCTCAGTCGCCTTGTTGAAGAATTGACCGATGACGAAGGCGAACTTCGGAAGAGCTTCGAGCTCCCAAACAAAAACACCGCCGTCGTCCGCTGCGGACAAAACTGCTTCCTTCTCGCCTCCATCCGCGGCCCCATCAACGCCCTCGTGCGCGCCGACCTCGACTACGTTCTCAGCCAAGTCGAACAACGCTTCGGCGAAAGACTCCGCGACCAAGGACAGCACTTCGTCCACGTCCTGCAACCTCTCCTCGAAGGCTGCCTCCTCATTCAATCACCACCTCCTCCCCACTAGGAGAAGACTTCAGCGAGGATCCCTTCCAAGAACTTTTGATCCACCTCATCAAAAGTTCCCTTCTCGGTCGAATCCACATCCAGCACCGCGATCAAGCTCCCGCTGGCATCTTTCACCGGCACCACGATCTCACTTCGCGAGCTCGCATCACAAGCAATGTGCCCCGGGAACTCGTAAACATCCGGCACCACTTGAGTTTCGCCTACCTTAGCAGCCGTCCCACAAACCCCTCGTCCTACCTCAATCCGCAGGCAACCCACCGTCCCTTGGTAAGGACCAATCACCAGCCCCCCATCCACCACTCGATAAAATCCCGTCCAATAAAAACCCTCCATTTCATTGTGTAAAACCCCCACCACCGAGGCCATTTTCGCCACCACATCCTCTTCCCCTTCACACAGCGCTAAAATCCGCTCGCGACACCTTTGATACTTCGTTTCTTTCTCTAAACTCACTACCCCCGAAAAGTATTTCCTAAACTCGGCACTGACAAACCCTCATTCCTCTCTACAATCCCCTCCGTGAGCTACCAGGTCTTTGCCAGAAAATACCGTCCCCGCACCTTCGCCGACGTCCTTGGACAGGACCACGTCGTCCACACTTTGCGAAATGCCATCGAACAAGATCGTCTCGCCCACGCCTACCTTTTCGTGGGACCTCGCGGCACCGGAAAAACTTCCATCTCCCGCATTTTCTCCAAAGCCCTCAACTGTCCCGACGGACCATCCATCGAATTCGATCCCGATGATTCCATCTGCGTCGAAATTGCCGAAGGCCGCTCGCTCGACGTTCTCGAAATTGACGGTGCTTCCAACAACAAAGTTGACGAAGTCCGCTCCCTCCTCGAAACCGTCGGCTTCGCCCCCGCCTCGAGCCGCTTCCGGATCATCTACATTGACGAGGTCCACATGCTCACCACCGGAGCCTTCAATGCCCTCCTTAAAACACTCGAAGAACCTCCCGAGCACGTCAAATTCATCTTCGCCACCACCGAGCCCAACAAAATCCTCCCCACCATCATCTCGCGATGCCAGCGCTTCGACCTCCGCCCCATCCCCACCGAGATCATCGCCAGCCACCTCCAGCACATCGCTTCGGAAGAATCCGTAAAGCTCGATGACTCCGCCGCTTGGGCCATCGCCAAAGGGGCCGATGGCGGCATGCGCGATGCCCAATCCATGCTCGACCAACTCGTCGCCTTCTGTGGCAATGAGATCACGGAATCCAATGTCCTCGACATCTTCGGGTTCACCTCGCGCGAAACCGTCGCCTCCCTCCTTCTCGGCATCCTTCAAAAGGACCCTGCCCGCCTCCTCGCCGTCATCTTAGAGCAATTCGAAAAAGGCAAAGACCTCTCCCAACTCCTCGCCGAAGTCGTCAGCGGCATCCGTGCCCTCGTCGTCGCAAAACTTGATCCGTCCGCCGGGCGCGAAGGCTTCCCCGAAGCACTCTGGGCCGACCTCACCAATGCTTCCGCTTCGCTCAAGCCCGACCGCCTCCTCGCCATCATCGATACCTTTTCCGAGGCTGAAAGCCGCATGAAGTGGGCGTCCAACAAACGCCTCCACCTCGAAATCGCTTCCCTAAAAGCGGTCCAGAACCTTCAAGAAATTCGACTCTCCGACGTCATCACCGCCATTGGAAAAGCTGACCCCGCTGAAGTTGCCGAAGCCCTGCAAAGCCCTCCCACTCCTCCGGCCACACCACCTGCCGAAAGCAAGGAAATCGAACCTACTCCTCCTCCCGCCCCCGCCCCAGAAGTCAAAAAAACCCCCACTCCCCCCAAAGCAGACAGCACCCTCTCCACCATCGACAACCTCATCGCCAACGCGCCCGAGACTGCCGTTGAGCCAGAACCCGTCGTCCTAAACCCCACTCCTGAGCCAGAAAAAGCCCCCCAGAACACTCCCGGAAAAGAAAACACCTCCGCTCCAGCCGATGACTTTCACGATGACCCACTCATCGTCGAGGCTCTCAAAGTTTTTAAAGGCCGCCTGATTTCCTAATCACCTCTTTATGATTTACCGTCGACCATGGCACCCGCTGCCGATGGCTCTGCTAGGCCTCTCCCTGGCCCTGCATCTCTTCACGGTCATTCTCTACATTCGACTCCCCAGCCGCTTCGCCGCCTTCACCGTTTTTCCCATTTGGGTTTGGGGCTTGATCGGGCTCCTCCTTGCCGTCTTCTGTTTCATCATCTTCCGGGCACGACTCTCTCTCACCCTCATCCTCATCTGGACCTTTACCATTCTCCTCGTTTCAGATGAAGCCCGCTCACTGGGACGCCTCGGCATTGACCCTCTGAAAGAAGGCCCTCCTAAACCACACGCGGGTAGTAAAGTTCTCCGCGTCATCACCTTCAACTGCGCCCGCACCGCCAACCCCGCCGAAGCCATCCTTGGATTCGAACCCGACATCATCTTTTTACAAGAAATCCCTCACACCTACCTCCTCAAACAACTGATCGATCAGCTCTTCAATGGAGCCGGAGACTATCGCTACGAGCCCTCAAAAGGCTGCGCCGTGATTGTCCGTGGCACTCTAAATAACGAAATCGAAGTCCCCAAATACCGCAGCCAAATCCTCTCGGCCGAACTCCCAAGTGGTCGCAGCGTTCAACTCCTCAACGTTCACCTCCAACCAGCCGCAACAAACCTTCGCCTCTTCAGCCGCGAATGCTGGCAAGAACATAGCGAAAACCGCCGTCTGCGCCAAAACGAACTCTTCTACGCCCTCGGCATCCTGAAACAAAAATCGTCGTTCCCCCGACTCCCCACCATCATCGCCGGTGATTTTAACGCTCCCGCTAACGACGTTGTCTACCGCATTCTTGATCCCGAATTCACCAACGCCTTCAGCGAAGTAGGAACCGGCTGGGCCAACACCTACCACCGCGCCCTTCCCCTTCTCCGGATCGACCACATCTACGCTTCCGATAAACTCGTCCCTGTCCGATCTCGCGCTTTCAAGCGAGGTCAATCCGATCATCGCATGGTCGTCGCAGACTTCGTCTTCCGAAACTAAAAGTCCGTATTCGGCCTTCTCTTTCTGACCGAAATCCTTCCCCCACGAGCTTTCCGCATCGGTTCAAAAACCTGATCCGCCCCCGTCGCTTTAATCTCTGACACCATCGCCATCAACTCGCCTAACCTTCCCTTGGGCCAACCCCGTTCATGAAACCAAGACAAGTATTCCGGAGGCAAGTCCGTCAATGGAACTCCCCGCGGCGGATAATCTTTTGGGCCATATTTCCCAAAAGGCATATACGCTCCCGCAATCTCACTTAAAAGATTTCGAAAGTCTTCCCGATCAATTTCCGTAAAATCCATTACTCGCAAGGCTCTTGCATCCTCAAAATATCGTTATAAACTGACATCGTTAACAACAGAAATTATTATGGACCAATCTAATCCCTACGCCAGTCCTTACTCAGTGGCTCAGTCTCCTGAGAATGTGCGCACCGAGTTCTACCAAAAGACTTACCTCCACCTCGCCGGAGCCATTGCAGCCTTCATCATCATAGAGATGGCTCTCTTTAGCATCCCCGGCATTGAAAATACGGTCTTCGGAATGCTCGAAGCCAAATTTTCTTGGCTCATCGTCCTCGGACTCTTCATGGGAGCCTCATGGATTGCCAATAAGTGGGCCCTGTCAGACAACAGCCGCGGCATGCAATACGCTGGCCTTGGCCTCTTTATCGTCGCGGAAGCGCTTATCTTCCTGCCCCTTCTCTTGATTGCGAAGCTCTACTCAGGACAATCCAACCTCATCGGACAAGCCGCCATCATCACCCTCGGCTTATTTGCCGGTCTCACCTTCGTCGCCTTCACCACCAAAAAAGATTTCTCCTTCCTCGGTGGAATGCTGAAAATCGGCGGCTTTGTCGCTATGGGCCTCATCGCAGCCTCCATCTTCATGGGCTTCAATCTTGGCATTTGGTTTTCTGGAGCAATGGTCCTCATCGCTGCTGGCTCAATCTTGCACCAAACTAGCAGCATGATTCACCACCACCGTTCAGATCAGTATGTGGCAGCTTCACTTGGCCTCTTCGCTAGTGTTGCCCTCCTCTTCTACTACATCTTGAATATCCTCCTCTCGATGACCTCAAACGACTAGGCTCGCACTCACTCCAACCAAAACCCGGATCGGCTCGCCGTTCCGGGTTCTTTTTTCTCTTGAGATCCGTTTTTGACAAATCCCAGTTTTCATCCCTACTATCCCGCCCACATCTATGAACACCACAAACCTCCTCCTAGGAACGACATCCCTCCTCCTCGTCGTCGGCTTTGCCCTTTCCTTTGGGAATTTCACCCAAAACCGCGAAAGCGACACCGAGAAAGAAGAAGTCGCCGAACTCCGCGCTAAACTCGAAAAGATGAATGCCGAAGACCGCGCCTTCGAACTCGCCCGCCTCCGCTCTGCCTCCACTCCCCCCAGTTACACGACCACGCCCATCACTCCCCCTCCAGTCGTCACTCCTGAACCGGAGCCCGAGCCCGCTCCCATCTCTGCAGACATGCAGGCCATCATTGAATCCCAGCAAGAAAAGATCGATGCCCTCGAAAGTGAAAAAGCCGATCTCGCCCTCGAAAAGGCTGACCTCGCTCTCGAAAACACCACTCTCGAAAAAGAGAACGAAGAAATTTTCGAAGAGAAAAAAGAAAATCAAGACGAGCAACGCATGGCCGCCTTCCGTGTGAAAAATGCCCTCACCATGGGAACCGTGACTTCTGCAGATAAGTCCAACGCCCTCGTCATCTTCACCCCCGCTCAAAGCTCCAGCTTCCAATCTGGCCGCGTTCTCGCGGTTCGCCGGAACACCGGAATCATCGGAAGAATTGTCATCGACCGCCTCGACGACAGCGGTGAATACGTCGCCACCATGCGCCCTCACGGCTACTCCCCTGATGGATACCCAGACATTCAGCCTGGCGACACCATCATCATCGATCTCGAAGGTTAGGCTGACGACTTACCGAGACACATCCTCAATCCGCTTCGCCAGAATCGCCGCGGATTCCGCTTTCCCAAGCTTCGCGAGCGCTCGCTGATACCCCTTGAGAGTGGCCAGATGATTTGGGCGGATCTTAAGACCTTTGCGGTATTCCTTACCCGCCTCCTCGGTCTTCCCTTGGCTCATATAAAAATCTCCCAGACGGAGTTCCATCGGATAGTCGATCGACGGAGGTAGTAAATTCGAAGACCAATTCTGTCGGTCAACCCCACCCCGAAACCAATTCACCGCAGTGCTCTTGATTGGCTCCCGCTCCAATGCCGTCAACATTCCCTTGAGTTCATAACTCGCCAAGCCAAGGGTCCGAGTTGCACGCAGCCAACTCGAATAAGAGCTCGTCTTCTGAGCCACCTCTCTCCGCATCTCCAAAGCACGAACCCGCTCCACAAATTTCGTATAAAGCGCCTTCCCGTTCTCAAGATCCTTCACACTCACCGCCACTCGAATCCCTAGATAGAAAGCTAAGCAATCACGATAGTAGAGCGCAAAGGAATGATCTTTAAACCACTGAGCTTCCGGCAAAACCTCGAGCATCTTTTGACCCTCATAAAACGAAGCCTTGTTAGCCCGCCCCATCATCACCCTTGCTCCCGCCGTACGACCTTCCCACAAAAGAAATCCCGCCCCGCGCGAAAAGACACGATCCTTATCAATCTCGATCTTTCCCAGCTCCCGCGCGATCTCCAAGGCCTTCGCATGATTCCCCTTCGTCTCATAAAGATTCACAAGATACACCTTCGCACGCACCCAGCCCTCACAGTCAAAAACCGAAACCTTATGCTCCGCCATATACTTATCATAAAGCACCACCGCTTTCTCCGCTGCCTCAATCGCAAGCGCGGCATTTCCACAATGTGATTCCGAGTGGGTCAGCAACAAATAAAATGGCGCATACTCTGGATGCAACCTCACTAACTTCCTCGCAATCGGCAGCACATCCTTCCGCAACTGAGGCCCCTTCAATGGCCCCTCAGTTTGACTCGCCACCCAAAACGACATCACCGAAAGATCCTCAGGGTGAGCTTCCAGAATTTTAAAAATCGCCTCACTTGCCTGCCTTTGCCCCGCTTTAGGTTCCCCAAAATCATCAAAACCATCCCTCGTTAAAAACTCCGCAAAAAGCCGTGAATGCACATCATTAGGAAACCTCGCCGCCACCAAACGAAAAGTATCCCCCGCCGCATAAATCCCTTCCGTCAAAAGTCGACCAGCCGCTTGCGCATAACCTCGCTCAAGCTCCGTCCACTTTTCCACCCCCTCCTTCTGAGCCCATTCCATGAGATCGAGCATCCGATCAATCGCCTTCTGACGCTCCTTGAAATACTCATGCTGACTCCCCGCCAAACTCATCGTGATCCCCCAATAAGCCATCAGACAATCAGGATCCAACTTCACCGCCTCACAAAAATGCCGGTAAGCCTCAAAGTCCCACGAAGTATTCAACTGAGCCATCCCCTGCGCCACATGTTTCGCCGCTTCATCAGAACTTGTCGAAACCGCCATCAAGCCCTTCGCAAAACCAGGCACCAACTCCGGAGCCGGAAGCTTCGCCACAATGGGATGGATCACATCCTCGACTTTAAAATCCTGACCTTGAACTAAGCCAAAAAATGACCCGAAGAAAAGTAAGAGCGTAAGGCGTTTCACGCCGAATCCTCTAAAAAATTCGCCCCTTTGGCAATCTCTCAGTACAGACCGCAGACAAGCACCTCCCCCTATCCCCCTTCATCTCTCCAAGTGCTCTTCGTGGCTTACGCGCGCCATCCACCCGTTTCGTGCCCAGAGCCTTCACAACTCTCTCGCAGAAGCCCGCCTCGCCTTTACGAAATCTATCAACCACTACGACCACCCGCGGCCTCATCAAGCCCCCAACTACAAAACACCAAACCCAAAAAACCAAGACCCATGCAAAATCATAGCCTAAAGGACATTATCGACTGTCCAACATCTGGGGGAGCACTACAAATGAGCAAGTGACTTTTTACAAACAGCAGATTCAAAAGCTGAGTGAAGCAGGATTGATCACCTATAACAGTCTTACTCAACCTTTTCTCCACTAAAAAAGATGATTGAAAAAAAGCACACCGTAGCAAGTGGTATTTTTGAGGGATTAATTTATCCTGAACTAATTTCTCACGGGAGCTCCTTACCACCAAAAATGCTCGGGACTTATGAAAACGAGCTCGATAAGCCCATACTTAAAGCTCTAGCCTCAAAGCCTAATATCGTCGTAAATGTTGGTTGTGGAGAAGGTTATTACGCGGCTGGCATTGCCAGAATCCTGAAGAACACTCCTGTTCATGCTTATGATGTCAGCGATTCAGCACGAGATTCTTGCGCAAAAATGGCTGAAGCCAACTCGCTTGATAAACTCCAAATCAAGCGCGGAAAATTTTCTCATGACACCTACGAAGATGAGCCGGGTCTCCTCCTCGTAGATATTGAGGGAGACGAGCTAGAGCTATTTGCTCACCAGGGGTGCAAGCACTTACTAAAGTGGACTTTCATCGTAGAACTGCACGATTTCATCAATCCCACAATTTCAGATACCTTGCTCAAATCTTTCAGAGAAACTCATAATGTCGAAATTATCGGCACCAAACCAAAGTGGGCAAAGGCTCGAGAAATTTCTGACTATTTTGACGACATCCCCCTCCTCGACGCCGTTAATCTAGTGGACGAGCATAGGCCAACATCAATGGAGTGGCTCATCGCAACTCCTCTAGACTCTCCCCGAATTCAACCTAAAGATGATTCGGAAGGCCCAGTTAAAAAAATCCATCAGATTTGGCTAGGGCAGGCAAACCAACCTCTCGAACATAAAAAGTGGGCTCAATCGCTTAGACAATTCCATCCAGACTTTGAATATCATCTTTGGAGCGATCAAGAAGCAGAAGAGGAATTCCCTATATTCAAAAAGCGCAGAAAAGACTTCCGCCGAAACCCATTTCTAGCATCGGATCTTCTCCGGTATTTGATTTTGCATAAATACGGAGGGCTTTACTTGGATACTGATATTGAGCCGATCAAACCATTTAGCACTCTCACCGAAAAATTTCGAGGATTCTATGGCATCGAAGAACAGGACATTATGGGACCTGCATGTAATGCTGTCATCTGGAGCTCCCGCCCTCAAATGTCATGGACTGAGGACATTCTTAACACAATCCCCGATGGCGAACTCACCTTTGAAAACATGAGCATTCCTCGGTTTTCAGAAGCGGTTAAAAACGACTCAGAACTCATCAGGCTTTCATGTGACTACTTTTACCCAAAGAACTGGAGGGGCCATAAGAATATTGCCAAAAATGATCGCACCATTGCCATCCATCATTATGCCCACTCATGGAAATAGACATATAGAAAATCACCCCTCCACTAAAGTGCTCATTACTTTTTGGTCCCAATAAGCATGAGATCATTTAGGCGATATTTCCACCATACAATTTGCAGTAGTCCTTGGCCTAAAGGAGATTTTTTTCAAACTCATCTGACTTGGATTTAAATTAGAAAGACCCAAGCCACTGTGAAATGCCAACCAGATGTTAATTCCCTTACAGGAGCAGAATTGCCCACGACAAGGACTCGACAGCCAGCGCACTTCCAGTTCAATCTCAAACATGATCATCGGACTCGTTGGCTGCGGAAAAATGGGATCGGCCCTCACTCAGGGCGCGATTAGAGCAGGTGTCTTCTCAAGCTCAGATGTCAGAGCATACGACCCCGTCCCTGCCGCCGTGCAATCCCTCGGCGCAGACATTCAGGGGCTCGACTCTCTCGACGAGGTCATCTCCCAAGCCGACGCCCTCCTCCTCTGCGTGAAACCTGGTGATGTTTCCGGCGTTCTTTCTCGCGTGGCCGAGCTCAAAACAGATCCAGATAAGCTCCTCGTCCTTTCCATCGCCGCCGGTGTCACCATCGCCGACATGGAAAAAAGCTCCGCCGGCTGCGCCCGCATCATCCGCGTCATGCCCAACACCCCCGCCCTCATCGGCGAAGGGGCCGCCGCCTTTTCTCTCGGCTCCAAAGCCACGTCTGACGATGCCTCCTTCGCCAACAAACTCCTCGGATCCGTCGGCATGGTCACTCAAGTCAAAGAAGCCCTCATCGACACCGTGACCGGGCTTTCTGGAAGTGGCCCCGCTTACGTTTACACCTTTATCGAAGCCCTCGCCGATGGCGCTCTTCTTGAGGGCCTCCCGCGCGAAGAAGCCCTCGCTCTCGCCACCCAAACCGTTATTGGAGCGGCAAAAATGGTCGCTGAATCTGGCGAACACCCCTCCGTCCTCCGCGATCGCGTGACCTCTCCGGGCGGAACCACCATCGCCGGCCTCGCCGCGCTCGAAGATGGCTCCTTTCGCTCAACCACCATCAAAGCCGTCAAAGCGGCCACCGCCCGCGCTCGCGAACTAGGTTCCTAACAATCCTCACCCTCAAAGGGCTTTTTTCTTTCTCTCACCCGCTCTGCCCGTCACCTTCGGCCCAAGTTATTCACAAATGAAGATTATCGCCATCGCCAACCAAAAAGGAGGAGTCGGAAAGACCACCACGGCGATCAATCTTTCCGCCGGTCTCGCCAATCGGGGTAAAAAAATCCTCCTTCTCGACCTCGATCCGCAAGCCAATGCCACCAGCGGTGTCGGTTCCGAAGCCAGCTCCGAAGGCTGCATGTATCACCCTCTCATCGGCGAAGCCCGCATTCAGGACAAAATCATCCCCACCCGCATCGAGAACCTCTCGATTGTCCCCGGCGACATGGACCTCGCCGGCGTCGAAATCGAACTCGCCCAAATGCCAGACTACCTTGGACGCCTTCGCAAAATCCTCGAAAGCTTGGCTCAGACCCACACTTACGACTACATCATTCTCGATACCCCGCCTTCTCTCGGAGTCCTCATGACCTCAGCCCTCGCCTCCGCAGATGAGATCATCATCCCCCTCCAATGCGAGTGGTTCGGGCTCGAAGGACTCGTCAAAATCGTCCACGTCATCGAGAAAATCAAAGAATCTGGTGCTGCCGCCCCCCTCATTCTCGAGGGAATCCTCATGACAATGTATGACGGAAGAACGAACCTTTCCCGCCAAGTAGTCGAAGAAGTGGCCAAACACTTCCCCGAACAGCTCTACAAAGCAGTCATCCCTCGAACGATCCGTATTGGAGAGTCCCCCAGCTACGGCAGAACCATCTACGAACACGCCCCCAACGGCTCCGGCTCCATCGCCTACCAGAATTTTTCCGAGGAATTCCTCAGTCGCCGCGCCGACTCCCCCTCCTAGGCATTCCACCCGATCCGTGGAACCCTGATAAATTCAACAACGAAAGACGGAAGCGGCTTGACCATCGTTGTCAAGCTCTCCATCGTCTCGCCCTCCAGAGCGGAAATTTTCTCAACCTTTCCTTCGCTCTTCAATTTACGACCCCTTTTTCAATTCACTCATATTTTAACCAATGTCATTTTTCGCACGAATCTTTGGCCTCCTTTCAAACGATATCGGAATCGATCTCGGAACAGCCAATACCCTAGTTAACGTAAAGGATCACGGAATCGTCCTCCGTGAACCCTCAGTCGTCGCCGTGAAGGCCGGAACCAACGAGGTTCTCGCTGTCGGAGACGATGCCAAACGCATGCTCGGCCGTACGCCGGGTAATATCGTCGCCATCCGCCCTCTCAAGGATGGAGTCATCGCCGACTTCGAAGTCACCGAGGCCATGCTTCGCCACTTCATCAAAAAAGTCAGCAGCAAGCGCCGCTCACACCCCCGCGTCGTCATCGCCATTCCCTCCGGAATCACCGAGGTGGAGCGCCGTGCCGTCCGTGAATCTGCCGAACAAGCCGGCGCCCGTGAAGTCTACCTCATCGAAGAACCGATGGCTGCCGCGATTGGAGTCGGACTTCCTGTCCAAGACCCCTCCGGTAACATGATCGTCGACATCGGCGGAGGCACCACCGAAGTCGCCCTCATCTCCCTTTCCGGCATCGTTTACGCCCGCAGTGTCCGCACCGCTGGTGATGAACTCGATGAATCCATCATCTCCTACATGAAGCGGGGCTACAATCTCATGATTGGTGAACGCACCGCCGAGGACATTAAAATCCGCATTGGCTCCGCTGCTCCTCTTCCCAAAGAAACGAGCATGGAAGTCAAAGGACGCGACCTCGTTTCCGGCCTCCCTAAAACCATCACCATCACTTCACAAGAAGTCCGTGATGCCATGGCTGACCCTCTCACCACCATCGTTGATGCTGTCCGCACCACTTTGGAACGCTGCCCGCCTGAACTCGCTGCCGACCTTGTCGACCGTGGACTCGTTCTCGCTGGCGGTGGTGCCCTCCTCCGCGGCCTTGATAAGCGCCTTCGCGAAGAAACTGGCCTCCCAGTTCACGTCGCCGAAGACCCTCTCAGCGCTGTCGCAGAAGGAACCGGAAAAGTCCTTCAAGAACTCGCCTTCCTAAAGCGAGTGACTGATTCAGATCACAATGGTCGCCGGTAAAACGGACTCCGTCGATGAAGCCTCTGAATTTTGTAGCTCTTCTGCTGTTTTTTGCAGGACTCGTGTGGGTCTTTACCCTCAGCGAGTCTGCCGTAAGACAGATTCAGAAGACCTTCTACTCAGCAATCTCCCCCATTATTTCCAAGGGTGGAGAAAGCGAGGCTTTTGCCAATGACTTCGTCAAAGAAGTCGAGCACTCCATAGACCTCGAAGAAAAACTTAAGCAAGCAACAAGCGAGCGTGACCGCTTCCGCCTCATCGCCGCCCGCGCATGGACCTTGGAAGCAGAAAACAACGAGCTCCGAGCAGCCCTCGACTTTACGAAAAAAACCAAATTCGACGTCGTTCCCGCTCGCGTGGTTCGACGCCAACCTCAGATGTGGGGAAAGACCATCGAGATCAATCGCGGCTCCGAAAAGGGTCTTGTGAACTCGATGTGCGTCCTCGCTTCAAATGGTGGCCTCGTTGGACGAATCCAACTCGCTGGCAACGAAGTTTCTTCCGTGCTTCTCATCACCGACGAGGTCTCTCAGGTCTCGGCGAGGGTTGAAGGCTCCACCGAAGTCGGCATCATCGTTGGTCGACGCACCACTTACGGCGAAGCGCCCCGACTGCGCTTACGCTATATCTCAAAGAACGCCATCCTCCGCAAGGGGATGAAAGTTTTTACCGACGGGCGGGGGGATCTTTTCCCCGCAGATATTCCTATCGGAACCATCGAAGACTTTGAAGTAGGCGCTGTTGACGGCGAGGCGGAAATCATTCCCTCCGTAGACTTCACCAATCTCCAAACTGTCTTCGTCATTGCCGATTCATCAGGCGACTAAGACACAGACATGTTTCTCTACCCCATTAGTCTGATTGGCCTCCTCCTACTGAGTTGTATTCTTCAGCAATTCCTCCCCGCCGTCTCCGCGTGGTATGACGCACGCCTCCTCATCCTCCCCCTCGTCGTCCTATGCGGCTCCGCAACTGTCTCCACCGCCGGCATGCTCACCCTCGCCTTTCTCGGCGGCTTCCTCTGGGATGCTCAACAAGTTCTCCTCGTCGATCAAGGTGATGAAGTCGTCTATCACAGCACAACCGACTCCCTAAAATTTGGCTACTCCATCATTCTCTACACCATGATGGGCTTCCTCATGCAAGGCATCCGCCCCGTTTTCCAAGCTGGAAAATGGTATCTCTCGGCAGCCCTCACCGGGGTCGGAATTTTTCTCTATCTCTTTGTAGAATATCTCCTTCGCGGGTTTATCATCGGGGGATTTAGCCTCGATAACGGCATGATCGAACAAATCGGAGCCACTTCAGTTCTCACCATGCTCGCCTCCCCGCTCGTCTTCTGGCTCCTCTTCCGCATCGCCGACCTTTGCGGACACACCATTAGCTACCAAAAACACTAAACCCTCCCCCCACTCCCCATGGAACCAAAGTATCGCTTCAGACTCTACCTCCTCACCGCCCTCGTCCTCACCGGTTGCGGCACCCTCCTCTCACGCCTTTACGAATTCCAAATCGACCGCCGTGCCCACTTCGTCGCCAACATTCCCAACAATCACAACGTTGAGATCTACGAACCTGGAGTCCGTGGACTCATCGTTGATCGAAACGATGTCGTCCTCGCACGAAATCGCCGCAGCTACGAAATCGTCTTCAACCTCGAAGATATCTACAACAATTACCGACAAGAACAGCGGGAACTCAGAGAGCAAGAGAAGCTCAAAAAAGAAGACCCCATCCCGACTCCTCAAGTTGAGGGGAACCCTGAAGAAAAACCTACCGAAAAAGAGATTGTCCGCATTGTGCGTGAATCCGTAGTCCCTCGCCTCGAGTCCTTCGGTCTGACCGGACAACGCTTCACCGATGGCATCTCGTCTCACTACAACACCCACGGCGGCCTCGTCCCCTACGTCTACCGTCGCGACCTTTCACCTGAGCAATTTGCCAAAATCGCCGTAAGAAGTAACGAAATCCCGGGAGTGGAAGTCCGCGTCATGCCCCGACGAATCTACCCCTACGGATCTCTCGCCGGCCACCTTCTCGGCTACGTCAAGCAGTGGGCCAAAGGAGATGCCCCTCCCGAAGAATTTCGTGGAAAGCGCAACATCCACTTTGAAGGCGCCGCATACGGCGTCGCTGGCGTCGAACTCACCACCAATGAATTCCTGCAAGGTGCAGGAGGCAAACGCGTCCTTGTTCGCAATGAAAAGCGCAAGGTCATCGCCACCGATGATTACCAACCTGCTCGTGAAGGAGCGCAAGTCCAGCTCACCATCGACGCCCGCATTCAATACATCATCGAAAACGTCCTCCGCAAAATAGGACGTGGCTCCGCCGTCGTCATGGATCCCAACACCGGAGAAGTCCTCGCGATGGCTTCCGTCCCCAACTTCGACCCCAACGATTTCATCCCAGCCATCACCACCGAAAGATTCGCCGAATATAACAACAACCGAGCCAACCCACTCATTAACCGATCCATCAGCTCCTACATGCCCGGATCAACCTACAAACTCCCCACCGCAATCGCAGGAGCGACGAATGAACGTGTCGGCTACGGACACAACTGCCGCGGCTTCAGCGCTTTTGGAATCGGTGGAAAACTGAAAATCGGCTGCTGGCTAAAAGGCGGCCACGGCCCCCTCGGCCTCACCGAAGCGATCCAACGCTCCTGCAACCCCTACTTCATGTCCCTCGCTGGCGACCTACGCACCAAGGTCATGGTCGACACCTTCAGCCTCCTCGGCTTCGGTCGTAAAAGCGGCATCCTTCTCCCTTTCGAAAACGAAGGCCTCGTTCCCGGAAGCAACGTTTGGAAACGGACCCACGCCGGTGCCTCGATGACTCGGGCCAACCTCGCTCTCCTCTCAATCGGCCAAGGCGAATCTCTCGCCACTCCCCTTCAAGTCTGCTCCGTCGCCGCGACCATCGCAAACGGAGGACGCTACTACCAACCCCGCATCGTCCGCCGCATCATCGGCACCGATCCCGCTGGCGAATCCATCGTCCTGAAAGAAAACATCCCCGTCGTAAAAGCAGACCTCATCAAAGAAGGAATGAGCGTCTATCAACTCGAAACAATCCGCAAAGGAATGTGGAAAGCCGTCAACGAAAAGGGCGGCACCGCCACCAAGGTCGCAATGGAAAACATCTTCATCGCTGCCAAAACCGGAACCGCTCAAGTCAGCAAGACCAACCCAGAGCACACCCACAATGCTTGGACCACCTCCTTCGCCCCCTACGACTCACCCCGCTACGCCGTCTGCGTCATGGTCGAAAACGGGAAAAGTGGCGGAGCCGTCGCCGGTGTTCTCACTCACTACATTTACCGCGCCATCTTCGGTCAAGAAGCCGGAGTTCCTCAACGCCTTACCAAACTCGGAGTTTACAAAGGCAACTTTGAACCTTTCGAAGAAATCGAACGCCCCGAAGGCGGCATCTTAACAATCGAAATCGACGACATCGGCGAAACGGGCAACGAGGTTGACGACGCCCTCCTCAATTCAGGTGAACCCATCAAAGTAAAACCAAAGACGATCCCTCTCCCCTCCATCGCCCCGACTCCAGACAAACCAACGACCGGCGAAAGCGACTAATAATTTTCTAACAAAACCAATTTCTACTAATTCAATATGATCCAAAAAATCAAAAACGCGCTGGGACTGACCAGCGTCGACCCTCGCGAGGGTCGCACCATCATCATCAATGCGGAAACCCTCGAACGCCGCACCGCCCTCATGGAGGACGGAGTTCTCGAAGAATATAACGTCGAACGCGACGGAGACGACAACATCGTCGGCGGCATCTTCAAGGGCCGCGTCAAAAACATCGAACAAGGCCTCAAAGCCATGTTCGTCGACATCGGCCTCGACAAAAACGCCTTCCTTCACTTCTGGGACGCCATCCCCGCAGCCCTCGATAACGGACTCGAAGAGATCCGCCGCGAAGGCCGCCCGCAAAAGAAGCAAAAGAAAATCACCTCGAAAGATATCCCCTCCATCTACCCAGTTGGATCGGAAATCATGATCCAGGTTTCCAAAGGCGCCATCGGGAACAAAGGCCCGCGCGTTACCACCAACGTTTCCCTCGCTGGCCGCTACCTCGTCCTCATGCCTTACTCCGAACAATTCGGAATCTCACGGCGCATTGACGACCCGAAAGAACGCCAACGCCTCCGCAAGATCATGCAGAAGCTCAGCGTCCCCGAGGGCATGGGCATCATCATGCGCACCGTAGCCATCGGCACCCGCGCCCGTCACTTCGTCCGCGACCTCGCCATGCTTCTTGAGCAATGGGAACAAGTCGAAGACAACCGCAATAGTAAGAACGCGCCTGTCTGCTGCTTCCGCGAGCCAAACCTCATCGAAGGCACCGCCCACAACTTCCTCACTGACGAAGTCGACAAGGTCATTTGTGACGACGAGCAAACCACCGAACTCGTTCGCGAAATCGCCTCAAAGGTCTCCCGCCGCGCAAAACGCAAGGTCCACTACCTTTACTCCAAGCAAACCATCTTCGAGCGATTCGGCATTCAGAAGCAGATCGACGAAGCCTTCATGCGCCAAGTCTGGCTCCCCTGCGGCGGCTACATCGTCATCGACGAAACCGAGGCCCTCATCTCCGTCGACGTCAACACCGGCCGTAACCGAGGCAAACAAGACGTCGACAAAATGCTCCTCCAAACCAACATTGAAGCCGCCGAGGAAGTCGCGCGCCAACTCCGCCTCCGAAATATTGGTGGACTCGTCGTCGTCGATTTCATCGACATGCGTCATCGCCGCGACCAGCAAGCCGTCTACCGCGCCATGAAGGAACGCCTCAGACGCGACAAAGCGAAGACTCAAGTCCTCCAAATCTCCTCCGTCGGCCTCATGGAAATGACCCGCCAGCGACTCAACGAGAGCTTACTCGACTCAACCTTGGAACCTTGTCCTTACTGCCAAGGCCGCGCCCGCATCAAGACCACCATGTCGATGAGTATCGAGATCCAACGTCGCCTCAACACCGTGATCCAACGTCAAAAAGAGAACAACGAAGACGGCGACCTCATCATCACCGTCAACACCGACGTCCTGAACCGCTTCAAATCCGAGGACTCTAAAATCCTTATGGAACTCGAACGTTCACACACTGGCCGTCTCATCTTCCGAAGCGATGCCAACCTCCACCGTGAGCGCTTCGCCATTATTGACGCCAAGTCTGAGAAGCCTATCTTCCAGTATTAAAACGTTTAAAAAACTCACCATGAAAATCCCGATGACTCGCGCCCTCGCTGTGAGCATCGGGATTCTTTTGGTGGCCTTTGTCACTTCTTGCTCCGCTCAAAACCCCATGCCCCATCCCCAAAAAATCCGCCTCGACGAAACCCACCTTCATTCCTTTGACGGTGATATTCTCCCCTACACCAAGTGGCTCCCCAAGGAAGAGCCCGAACTCATCATCATCGGCGTTCACGGCATCAGCGGAGCCATCTCCGACTACCGCCCCCTTGCCAAACACATTCTCGCCGAACTCCCCAAAGTCGCGATCTATGGCGCCGAAACCCGCGGCCAAGGAAACGATCCCGTCAAAGAAAGACGAGGCCACATTGGCAACCGCAAAGACTGGTTCAAAGACCTCACTTCCTTCACTAGCCTGATCCGTCAAAAGCACCCAAATGCCAAAATCGTCTGGTGCGGCGAAAGCATGGGCTCTCTCATCATCCTCCACGCCTATGCCGAGGCTGAAGACCGACAAAACCTCTGCGACGCCATGATCCTTGCCTCCCCCATCACCGACATTCGCAGCGACTTCCCGCAGTGGAAAATCTCCCTCGCTAACTTCGCCGGACTCCTTCTCCCCAAGGCCCGCGTTTCACTCGAAAGCTTCTCCGACCAAGACGAAGTCCGCGTCACCAAAGACACCGTCCACACCGAGCAAGCCGCCACCAATTCCTACCACGTCAAAAAACACACCCTCCGCCTTCTCACCACCCTCGGCAAAATGATGCAGGGGTCCAAGAAGGCCTCCCAAAAACTCAACATCCCCCTTCTCGTCCTTCACGGCGGCAAAGACGTCTTCTCCGACCCCAAGGACGTCGAAACCTTCGTCGCCCAGCTCCCAAAAACCGCCACCGGCACCCGCAAATTCTACCCCGAAAGCTTCCACCTCCTCTTCCACGACCACCAAAGCGACAAAGTCATCGCCGACATCGCAGCTTGGCTGAAAACTACGGAGCTTGGACTTTAGTCCGAGTTCCCCTCAACCAAGAAAATCGTTCATTCTGGATTTGTTCATTCGTTCATTTGCACCTTTCAAAAACACCCCTAAAGTCACCCATGAATTTCACTCCAAAGCCCAACTCGGCTTTGCTCATCGTCGGTCACGGCTCCACTGAGAACCCGGACTCCTCCACGCCCTACTTCGATCACGCTGCCGAGATCCGGAAGCGGAACCTCTTCGCCGAAGTCCACTGCTGTTTCTGGAAAGAAGAACCCTCAATGCGCGAGGCCCTCTACATGATCGATGCCGAGGAAGTCTACGTCGTCCCCGACTTCATCAGCGAAGGCTACTTCACCCAAGAAGTCATCCCGCGCGAGCTCGAACTCAACGGCCCCACCACTCAGGTTCACGGAAAAACGATTCATTACTGCGATCCCGTCGGAATCCATCCCTCGATGACCTCCCTCATCCTCCAGCGCACCGCCGAAGTCGCTCCCGGCGTTCCGCAAGAGGAATCCACCCTCTTCATCGTCGGCCACGGCACTGGCCTCAACAAAAACTCCACCAAAGCGATCAAGGACCAAGTCGACCTCATCAAAACCCTCCCCGAGTGCCACTTCGCCGACGTCGTTGACACCTACATGGAGGAACCTCCCTTCATCGCCGATTGGGCCAAGCTCTCCTCCACGCCCAATGTTGTCGTCGTCCCCTTCTTCATCGCCGATGGCCTCCACAGTTACCAAGACATCCCCATGATGCTCGGCTTCGAAAAAGAAGAAGGCCTCGCTGCTAGCCAAAAGGACGTCTTCCGAAACAACCCCTACTCTCTCCAAGACAAAACTCTCTACTACTCCGCCGCCATTGGCACGGAACCCATGATGGCCGACGTCATCCTCGATCAAATTTCCACCTTCGACGAACTCCATGTCTCTCACGCATAAACTCACCGAAGCTCTTGACTCCGGCATCGATCAAATCGGCCAGCTTCGCATCCTTCAAAATCCTTTCCGCCTTCATCACATCGACGATCTCGAACTCGATAACTTGGAAGTCCACACCGACCCCCAAGACGCGCGCGAAATTGGCCTTTACACTCCCGATGGCGAATACCGCTTCACCAAAGGAGAACTCTCCCTCAAACGCGGCTGGATTTTTCACCTCAACTCAGTCGACGAACTCCGCCAAACCATCGACCTCTTTTACCCCGCCTCACTCGGACTCTGGCACGCCTGGAAAGGTGGCAACATTCGCGTGCAAAACCTCCGCGACAAACTCGGTCGCCAAAGCGGCATGTATCGGCACGCCCGAAATGTCTCGGACCAAGGCGCCCAAGAACTGGTCCAATCACTCTGTGGACCCACCAACAAATGCGTCAAAAAAATTCTCTGGAATATCGACGGAGATATCCCGCTCGCCGACTCCGAAGCCTCCCGCTTCAATGGCATCGTCGGTGATGCTGACGAAACAAAAGCCATCCCCATGGTCTGCCAAGAGGCCTGCAATTTCTTCGTCGCTCAGGCTCGCAAAAAATCAAAGGCCGAGTTCGAAGCGAAGGACGCCTGATCGTTTTCAGCATTGCCTCTTTCGCCTAAAACAGGCATCCTCGCGGAGCACCTCACTGTCTCCGTGAAATCCCACCTTCTCTTCTCACTCTTTTGTCTTCCGCTGATTCTAGCGTCATGTTCTGACCTGACTCCGAAAGACGAGGAAACGACCGCCCCCGCACCTCCACCTCCTAAGTCTGTCCCAAAGACAAAGAAAGCCGCTCCAGCCCCCACGCCTCTTCCAGCCTCAGCCCCAGCGCCCGCACCTACCTCTACGACGAGCACTCAGCCAGGACCTGAAAATCCACTCGGCTTTCTCGACCCTGACACCACCGGAGAACTCATGACGGAAGCCAAAAAGAAGACCGTCAACAGCGCCAATACCCAACTCGCCCCCGCGCCCGACGTCGAAGGCGATAGCGCAATCGAAGT
Organism: uncultured Verrucomicrobiales bacterium; assembly: GCA_937928545.1. GTDB lineage: Bacteria > Verrucomicrobiota > Verrucomicrobiia > Verrucomicrobiales > Akkermansiaceae > SW10. The sequence continues at coordinate 72,151 of CALGJQ010000017.1, read as the reverse complement.
AGAACCTCCAAAGCTTCCTGAGCTCAAAGACTAAGTCAAATCATGGCTCAAGAACGCCCCCGCAAATTCAAAGCGGAACCCTACGAATGGCACGAGATTGTTGAACTCGAAATCGTCGCCCTCTCCAACCTCGGCGCCGGCATAGCCAAACCCAATGGCTGGGTCGTCTTCGTCCCCTTCACCCTTCCGGGCGAAAAAATCCGCGCCAAAGTCTGGCGGAACGAAGCGAACTGCTCCCACGCCGACCTCGTCGAGATTCTCACTCCTTCGCCCGACCGCATCGAGCCAAAGTGCCCGCACTTCGCCACCTGCGGCGGCTGCCAATACCAACATCTTCCTTACCAAAAACAGCTCGATTGGAAAACTCGCCAAGTCAGCGAACTCCTCGAACACATGGTCGGAGTTGACGCCGAGGTCAGCCCCACTATCCCCTCCCCGAAAGAATGGGGATACCGCTCAAAGATCACCCCACACTTCCAACGCCCCAAACCGGGCGAAGACTTCCCCATCGGCTTCCTCGAATTCAACCGACGCCATCGCCTCGTCGACGTCTACCATTGCCCCATCGCGATGGATGTCATCAACGCCAATCTCCAACCCCTCCGCGATGACGTCCGCAAACGCGCCGCCGAGTATAAAAAAGGCGCCACCCTCCTCCTCCGCGCCACCGGAAATCGCGTTGAGACAAATCACCGCGCCCCCGTCTCAGAAAAAGTTGGCGACCTCACTTTCAATTTCCTCGCCGGCGACTTCTTCCAAAACAACCCCTTCATTCTCGAAGCCTTCACCGGCCACGCTGCCGAACAAGCGAAAGGCCCCGGCCAGAAATACCTCCTCGATGCCTACTGCGGCTCCGGACTCTTCGGCCTTAGCCTCGCCAAACACTTCGACCAAGTCGTCGGCATCGAGCTTTCCGAAACCTCCGCCGACTGGGCCCGCCGAAACGCCCTCACCAACGGCATCGAAAACGCCACCTTCATCGCCGCCTCGGCCGAAAACCTCTTCGCCGACATCACCTTCAAGGCCAAGGAAACCAGCGTCATCATCGACCCACCCCGCAAGGGCTGCAGCGAGGACTTCCTCAAGCAACTCTTCCACTTCGGCCCCAGCAAAGTCGTCTACATCTCCTGTAACCCCGCTACCCAAATGCGGGACCTCAAGAGCTTCGTCGAGCAAGGCTACAAGATCGACAGCATCCAGCCCTTCGATCTCTTCCCGCAAACCCGACACCTCGAATGCGTCATCTCTCTCAGTCGCTGAATCATTAAGAATCGAATTTTGACCCGTCCACAAGAGTCAAAGCAACACAGGTTCGTAACTCCTCCCATGAAAGCCCTCCTTCCTCTCGCCCTCCTCATTCTCCCCCTCCACGCCCAAACTCTCGGTGCCCTCGCAACCTTCACCGAAGAAGAGAACGCCACCAACTGGGGCTTCTACACTTACGCCACAAACGAAACATTTCCTGCCTTATGGACACTTCCCGACAACGACACCGATGACACTGAAATCTACGGAGCATTCACCGATGACAATGGCGTCTCATTCTTCGCCGACACCCTCCCCTCTGACTCCTCCTTCGTTGGCGATTACGCGTCTGCCGAAATCGACACCGTCTCATGCGATATCTACGTCGAAGACCTAGACAGCTTCGACTACGCTGAATTTATCTTCATCGCTGGCGGAGTCGAATATTCCAGTGACATCTTTTTTGTCGGAAATGCTGGCTGGTCGAACCTCACCGCCTCCTTCAGTAAGGATCAGTGGTACTTCATCGATACAAACAACGAATTCGCTCCCGTCACCCTCACTCCCACCATCCTCAGTGAGGTCGTTGAAATTGGCGTCAATTACTTCCCCTCTTCCACCGAGGCTGATGGCAAACTCGTCGCCCTCGATAACTTTGCGATCCTTCCAGATCTCACCGCTCCCATTCTCAAGATCTCTCAGGCTAGCGGAGAGCTCGCCCTCTCCTTTGATCAAATCGAGGGCCTCAGCTACGACCTCGAAATGAGCACCACCCTCCAAGATGATGATTGGTCACTGATCAGCAATGACACCTTCAACCTCCAAGGCCTAGGAACTTACGAAACCACCCTCACCCCGGTCTCAAAATCCTTTTTCCGAGTCGTTGCCTATCCACTTTTCATCGAGCTTCCTTAAAAAAAAACTTTCGCCAATCCCCCGTCTCTGCCTTATCCCAAGCCCGATGAAAATCGTGGTCGCATACTCGGGAGGTCTTGACACCTCCGTCCTCCTCCTCTGGCTCAAAGAGAAATACAACGCCGAAATTATCGCCTACTGCGCCGACGTCGGCCAAGCGGAAGAGCTCGATGGCCTCGAAGCCAAGGCCCTCGCGACCGGTGCTTCCAAATGCTACATCGGCGACCTCAAGGAAGAGTTCGCCGCCGACTACATCTTCCCCATGTTCCAGGCCAATGCGGTCTACGAAGGTCGCTACCTCCTCGGAACCTCCATCGCTCGCCCCTGCATTATCAAAGGCATGCTCGACGTCGCGATCGCCGAAGGGGCCGACGCCATCGCTCACGGAGCCACCGGAAAAGGCAACGACCAAGTCCGCTTCGAGCTCGCCCTCAACGCCCTCGCCCCCGACATCAAAATGATCGCGCCATGGCGTATGGATGACTTCCGTAAAGAATTCCCAGGCCGGAATGAAATGATCGAATACTGCGAAAAACACGGCATCGACGTCCAAGCTTCCAAGTCCAAACCCTACTCCATGGACCGCAACCTCCTCCACATCTCCTTCGAAGCCGGCGCGCTCGAGGACACTTGGTATGACGGCACCACTGAGACTGACAAAGACATGTATGTCCTCTCCGCTTCTCCCGAAGATGCTCCTGACCAAGCCGAATACATCCAATGCCTCTTCGAAAAAGGAAATATCATCGGCTTGAAAAACGAACGCTTAGACAAAATCATCGAAGAGCTCGGTGACTTCGAAGTCAAAGGCGAGCAAGACGACTACACCCTCCTCACTCCCTACGGCGTCATGCGTGTCCTCAACCGCATCGGCGGCCAGCACGGTATCGGTCGCGTCGACATCGTCGAGAACCGCTTCGTCGGCATGAAGTCCCGTGGCATCTATGAAACCCCAGGCGGAACCATCCTCCTCGCCGCTCACCGCGACCTCGAGACCCTCACCATCGACCGCGACGCTCAGCACCTCCGCGACAGCCTCATCCCCGACTACGCCAAACTCGTCTACAACGGCTTCTGGTTCGCTCCCGAGCGCAACGCCCTTCAGGCCCTCGTCACTGAGACCCAAAAAACCGTCAATGGCGAAGTCCGCCTCAAGCTCTACAAAGGCAACATCATGAACGCCGGACGCCGCTCCCCAAACAGCCTCTACGACGAAGACATCGCCACCATGGAAGGCGGCCAAGAAGAAGCCTACAACCAGAACGACGCCACCGGCTTCATCGCCCTCAACGGCCTCCGTCTCAAACAATTTACCCGCGTTAACCACAAGTAAACGTGGCGGTGGCTTCCAGCCGCCGAGCCAACCCAAAAAACCGGAGTCCCAAAAAGGCTCTGGTTTTTTTATTCCTCTGCACAAATTCCCAAGAATCGACAGGACAGCTCAGAATCTCCCGTTATAGTCCGCGCAGATGATCCGCTGGTTCGCTAAAAACGACATCGCCGCCAACTTCCTTTTGGTGGCGATCTTGCTTGCGGGCCTATACACGGCCTTCAATAAGATTCCGCTCGAAGTCCAGCCCTCCTTCGACATCGGCGAAGTCAAAGTCCGCATGCAATTCCGCGGTGCCAGCCCGCAGGATGTCGAAAAACACATCGTCATTCCGATCGAGCGAGCGCTCCGAGATCTCCCCGGAGTCAAACTCATCGACTCCGACGCACGCAGCGGCTCGGCCACCGTCGATATCGAGGCCGAAGATGGCATCGACCTCCGCGAACTCCGCGATGAAGTTCAATCCCGCGTCGAAGCGATCAACACCTTCCCCAGCGAAAGCGAACGACCCCAGATCAGCATTCCCAATATGTCGAACTACCGTGAGGTCCTCACCATCGCCATCACGGGAGAACTAAGCGAAGTCGAGCTCTACAAACTCGCCCGCCGAATCGAAAACGAAATCCGCGACCTCCCCGAGATCTCGCGCACCGACATGCGCGGCAACCTCCCCCTTGAAATCAGCATCGAAGCAGACGATGGCAAACTCCGCGACCACGGCCTCGCCTTCCAAGACCTCGTCGATGCGATTCGTCGATCCTCCCTCGCCCTCTCTGCGGGCTCTCTCAAAACCCCCGCCGGATCCATCATGATCCGCACCGATGGCCAAGCCTACAACACCGAAGACTTTGCCAAAATTGTCGTCACCTCAGAAGACGGCGCGCAACTCCGCATCGACGAACTTGCCACTATTAAAGATGGCTTTGAAGATGCCGAAATCTCCACCCGCTTCAATGGCAGGCCTGCCATCATGATCGACATCCTCCGCTCAGGTGATGAGAACGCGATCAAGATCTCCGATGCCATCCATCGCTACATCGAAAAATCCTCCCACATCCTTCCAGACGGCGTAGAGCTCTTTGCTTGGGATGACGAATCCATCCGGATCCGCGGTCGTCTTTCCACCCTCGGAAACTCCCTCCTCATGGGAGCTGGCCTAGTCCTCGTCGTCCTCGGTCTTTTCCTCCGCCCGATGCTCGCCCTCTGGGTCGTCATCGGCATCCCCGTCAGCTTCGCGGGAGGAGTCCTCCTCATGCCCTACTTCGGCATCACCGCCAACACGATGAGCCTCTTTGGCTTCATCATCGTTCTCGGCATCGTCGTGGATGACGCCATCATCACCGGAGAAAATATCTACACCCGACTTCGAGAAAAACTGACCCCACTCGATGCTGCCGTCATTGGCACCAAGGAAGTCGCTACTCCCGTCACCTTTGGTGCCATCACCACCGTCGTGGCCTTCATTCCTCTTTCCTACTTCCCCGGCTTTTGGGGGAATTGGACCAACCAAATTCCACCCATCGTTGCCGGGGTTCTCATCTTCTCTCTCGTCGAATCAAAACTGATCCTTCCCTCTCACCTCAAACACCTCAGCACCAACCGAAATTCACTCGGGCTCTTCGCCCGCTTTCAGAAAAAAATCGCCGACTCCCTGGAGCTTTTCATTGAAAAAATCTACCAACCTTTTTTGAAATTTTCCGCCCACCATCGCTACTCCACGATTTGCTTTTTCATCGCCATTGCGATGGCCGGGCTAGGCTACTTCAAAAGCGGAGCAATGGGCTTTGTCGACATGCCAAAAGTCGAGCGTTATCGCATCTCAGCCTATCTCAGCATGGTCGATAACACCCCCTTTCTTGAAACCCAAAAACACATCGATCACATTGTCGCTACCGCCGAGGAACTCAAAGCAGAATTCATCGACCCGGGCACCGGAGAATCTCTCATCCGCAATATCATGAGCAGCACCGGAGCTTCCCGCTACGGTGGAGCCGGTGACCCCGAACAAGGCTTTGCTTCTCTCGAAATCATGCCTCCCAGCGAGCGCAGTGAACCAGGACCTTCCAACTCTGAAATCGCCAAAGCCTGGCATACGCGAGTCGGGAAAATCCCAGGAGTTCGTGACTTCCGCGTTTCTGGCGAGTGGGGAAGCCGCAGTCGTGGACGATCCGAAATGAATCACCTCAGCGTCGAACTCCGTGGACAAGACAGCGAGTCCAAACGGAGCATTGCCGAAGAATTGGAACTCCTCTTCGAAGCCCAAGAAGGAATCGAAGGAGCCCACGCCGACAACCAGCGTCAACGGGAAGAATTCGCCATCACGCTAAAACCAAGAGCCTTCGAACTGGGCATCACCCAGCGAGCCCTCGCCCAACAAATCCGCCAAGCCTTCTACGGTGAAGAAGCTCAAAAACTCCAGCGCGATGGCGAAGAGATCAGAGTCATGGTCCGACTCCCAAAGGAAAAACGTGAATCAATGTTCACCTTTGAAAACCTCACCATCCAAGCACCCAACGGAAGTGTCATCCCCTTCTCCACCGTTGCTACCGCGACCCTGCAAGAAGCTCCCGGTAAAATCCAACGTTACAACGGTGCTCAAGTTTCCTACGTCCACGCGCGTCCAGATTCTGAAGAAGTCGAAATCCTCGATATGGCCGAGCGCTTAGAACCCGAGATTTCCGCGATCGTTGCTAAGGACCCAAATCTCAGCTGGATCTGGTCCGGCTACGTCAAAGAGGATCGTGAAACCGGAAACCGTTTCACTTGGCTCTACACTGGCCTCATTCTCACTCTCTACGCCCTCCTCGCCATCCCCTTCAAATCCATCCTCCAACCCCTGATTGTCCTCCTCGCCGTGCCCTTTGGCGTCATTGGCGCTTATGCAGGACACATCGTCTTAGACATCACCCCTTCTTGGCTCTCCATCTTCGGAATCATGGCTCTCACCGGAGTGGTCGTGAATGACTCCCTCGTTCTCGTTGATTTCATCAACAAAAAAAGAGCCGAAGGAATGGCCCTCATGGAGGCCGTTCTTATTTCGGGCGTCCGGCGATTCCGCCCCATTTTCCTCACATCCATCACCACTTTCGCGGGTCTCATGCCCCTGATGCTTGATCGTGCCATCCATGCCCAATTCCTGAAACCCATGGCCGTTTCCCTTGGATTTGGAATCCTATTCGCCACCACCATCACTCTTCTCCTCATTCCCGCTGCCTATTTGTTGCTCGAAGATATCAAAGCCCTCTTCCGCCCCTTGATCCGCTGGTATGCCAAACCTTTTCAAGACGAAGAGAAGAAGAGCTCCTAAAGATTTCAAAAAATCTAAGTTTGCTTAATTAAATACTCGTTTTTCCTTCTCTCCTTTGCTAATTTATCGGGGCTGTTCCAAACACCCCGATTACCATGGCATCGTCCCTCCAGCGCAAACAACACATCAAAGTCCGCGAAACTCAGATGGAAATCCCATCTAGCAAACCCGCATTTACTGAAGATTTCGAAGAAAAACTCTCTGATGCCCAGTCACAGTTAGAGATTCTGCAGAATCAGCGACGCGAGCTAGAGCGCCAAAAGCTCGCCCTCGAAGACCTCAATCACCGCAAGCAAGAGTTTCTCAACGGACAAATTGAACTTTCCGAAAAGTTCTCAAATGCCGTCACCACGATCGAAAGAGAGCTTTTTGAAATGAAACAGGAAATGGAAGACCTGGATCAAACGCGCGCCGCTTTCGCAAACCACCTCAAACGGATTGAGGACCTCAATCCTGAAGCGTGGCCGAAAGAAAGCCTTAGCACCGAGCTTCAAAAATCTCTCTCCATTCTCGATAAAGCCGAAGATGAATACGAGCAGGCTGTTGCCTACTTCACCGGCACGCGCAAAAGCAGCATCTTTGGCGGAGCTTCCTCTCACTCGATTGGCTCCCCGACTAGCTCCTCAGACTTCCAAACCATGCTTCGCAACGGTCTCGCCTTCAATCTCCCCGTCATCGTTCTTGGCTCCCTCGGACTCCTGATCTTTCTTTTCAAATAATCCTTAACTCCTTCTGACAATGTTTTTTCGGAAAATGAAACGCAGCCCAGCTCCTCCAACACCGGACGAGCTGTCGGACATTGATCTGGAGATTAAGAAATACGAATCCTTGATCGAAAACGCCCCTCTCAAACTCTTAGAACAACGCGAGCGTGAGCGCACCACGATACCTGCTCCCGATGATTTCGCCGACCGCCGCCGTGAACGACGCTTCTATGCCGAACTCAGCAAGGGACAAATCATCAACGAAAAGCGCTATCACACGCGCAACACCGTCCTCTTCGTGCTTCTCGCAGCTGCCACCGTCTCCGTTTGCTGGTGGATCTACAGCTCGCTCGTCCGATACGGAATCATCTCATAATCAACGGATTAACCAGACATCGGAGTTTTTCTCCTCATTTTTTGGAATAATTCTCCCCTCCCAACTCTCCTAACTAAGTAACCATGAAAATAAAACTCACCATCCTCGCCATTGGAGCGCTTTTAGGACTCGCGTCCTGTGCTCCAACTCCGACACCTCCTCCAGCCCCAGCCTGAGGCGGCACCCAAACATGAGGGGGAAACCTCTAAGTCATCCGTGAGATGAACATTTAAATTGAGCCGGGATATTCCATCCCGGCTTTTTTCTGCCTAAATCCTATGAACTCTTGAAAAAACAGTTGCAATCACCCTGCCCTTCCCGTAGTTCCTGCGCCCCGTTAACCGCGTTTACGACCATGGATATCATCAGCAAGATCGAAAAAGAACAAATGAAGGCTGAAGTCACCGACTTCAAAGTGGGTGACACCGTAAAGGTTCACAACCGCGTGGTTGAGGGAGGTAAAGAGCGTATCCAGATGTTCCAAGGCATCGTCCTCGCAATGGGCGGCACTGGCGTCAACAAAGCCTTCACCGTCCGTAAAATTTCTTACGGCGTTGGTGTTGAGCGTGTTTATCCTCTTCACAGCCCTCGTATTGCCAAAGTAGAGGTCATCTCTCGCGGTAAAGTAAGACGCGCCAAACTTCATTACCTTCGCGACCGTGTCGGTAAGCGTGCGATCCAGGTTAAGACCGCCGAATAAAGAAATCAGGCATTCATTGCCTCCTTTCGTTTTAAATTTCCGAGCCGTTGAGAGACTTTTCTCTCAACGGCTCTTTTTTGCACTTCACCTTATCCTCTCTCTCTTCCACTCTCCCGCATCTTGAGAGTTCATTGGGCTGTCGTCGTTTTTGCCGTGATTGGGACTATCCTTCTCACCTGGCACTTCCGTACCCAGCACTTAGATTTCATGGTCCCTCGCGGCGTTGAACTTAGCCCAGAGGACTATGGCGAAAACCTCGCCGTTGGCCCCATCGCCCTTCAACCCGTCATTGAAGAAAACCCCGAGGTCACCGAAGTCCTCGGCAACCCCGAAGAACCCGAAGAAGACATCGTTGCCGAAATCACGGATCTCGAACTCGGGGACCTCGAAGCTAGTCCGGGACTCGACACCTACCGGAGCTTTGCTGAGAGTAATGACCCAGATCGCCTCTTCGAACTCTCCTCCACCCTGCGAGCACGCGGACAATTTCAAAGAGCCCTGCTCGCTTTTGAACGGATCATCGACACCTCTAAGGCCGAGTCCACCACCTTGGACGAAGCCGCCAAGGGAATCGAAACTCTCGCCCCCACCCTCCCTAGCTGGAACGTCGATCCCACCACTGAAATCTCTCTCATCCTTCACCTCGGAACCGCAAAGGGAGCCAGCGACAACCTCAAATCCGCTCTTCTCCAAGTTGCCACCTTAATTAGAGCATCCTCCAGCGACCTTCTCGAAATCACTCCAAAAATTTCCACCAATCGCAGTAACACCGCGGTCGAAGATAGCCCGATCAGCATCTGGATCTCAACAAACGAAAAAGACTCACCGACCACTCCGGTGATCAGCTTGAGTCCTTCCGCCGATCAAGATCAAGCCATCGACGGAATCTCCCTTGCTGTTTTCAAAACAGTCCGCTCCCAGCTCAACGCTCTCGGCTATCCCTCTCCTCCCTCTTTTCAAGCATCCGGAAAAGACCTCCTCACCACTTACATCACCCGTCTTATGTGGCGAGATTTTGCCAAATCTCTCTACAAAAAGGCAGATCCGGAAACAGAGGGCGACGCTTCTCCAAATTAATTCTAAGATCCCCCCTCGCAGGATCGTTCCCTCTCGAAGACCCATGATCACAAAGGCCCTCAGCGCTTCTCTTCTTTTCTCACTTCTTGCTCTTAGTCAGGAAGAAGAGTCCAAGCCTCTGACCGATCCCAAACCGGAGATCAAACAAATCAGCGAGAACGAATACCAAATCGGTAAAATCACTCTCGATAAGGCAAAGCGCGAAGCCAGCTTCGGAGCCGGTCTCAACATGACCGAAGGCCTCCTCGAATACCTCCTCGTCACCACCCAGAGTAATAAGGTCCACGAGACTCTCTTCCTCACCGACATCTCCCCCCTCAATCTCAACATTGCCCTAAAACTCCTCGGCATCAAAGAATCACAAGAGCTCTTTGAAATCATGGACGAGGAGACTTGGAAACCCACCGGCAAGTTCCCCAAAGTCACCCCAGAAGTCCACGCCGCCTCCCTCGTCGATATCTTCGTAGAATGGGGCAAAGGTGAAAAAAAGAAGCGCCTCCCCGTCAATGAACTCATTCATCACATCGATTGGCCCGAAGAGGCTGAAACTCCTCAACCGAATCAACCGGTGGAAACCGATGATGTTTCTCTAAGTGTGATGGAAGCCGGTCCTTGGTTATCGACTGGCTCCTACATTCACGAAGGCCGTTTCAAGGCCAACGTCGACGGCATGATTTTCGCCATCTACACCGCCCAACAAGCCATCGTAAACTTTCCTGGCAAAGATCGCGAACTGGGTGACGTTTGGATACCAAATCAGAACACCATTCCCCCGGCCGAAACCGTCGTTAAAATCATCATCAAACCACACACTCCTCCAAAAAAATGAAGAAGTTAATCGCCTCAGCCATCCTCGGAATCGCTGCCATCTCTCCGATCACGACTCTTGGAAAAGAGAACGCCAAGGGCCTTCACCTTTCACTCAAGCTTGAGTCCCAAGAAGTGATCAAAAAAGGCAACAAATTTCTTCTCAGCCAACAACACGCTGACGGCTACTGGGGAGATCCTAAACTCCCCGCCTTCACCGCCTACGCTCTCCGCTGCCTCATCGTCGACCCATCATACGACACAAAGGCACCCACTCCCGCTCCCGTTCAAAAAGGGCTCGATTGGCTTCTCTCCCAACAGAAATCCGATGGCGGCATCTACGGAAAAGGCATGGCCACTTACAGCACCGCCTCCTCCATCATGGCCCTTTGGGTTGCCGATCCACAAAAATACAAAGAGCAACTCATCAAAGCTCGCGGCTTCCTCATCAACCAACAAACTGACTGGGGCGTCAAAGGAGAGAACGACACCGAGTTCGATGGCGGCATTGGCTACGGCGGCACCTACGCTCACTCTGATCTCTCCAACACTCATCAAGCCCTCGAAGCCCTCTACCACACCCGCGCTATTGCCACCGACACTGGTGACAAAAAAGTGCAAGAGCTCGACTGGGGCGCCGCCCTAGAATTTGTCTCCCGCTGCCAAAATTTAAAAGCCACCAACAAGATCGAAAACTCCGGGGACGACGGCAGCTTCGTCTACTTTCCCGGAAACTCAAAAGCAGGTGAAGCCGTCGATAGTAAAACCGGCCGCGTCGCCCTTCGCGGATACGGCTCCATGTCCTATGCCGGCCTCCTCTCGCTCGTTTATGCTGACCTCGAAGCCGATGACCCACGCGTGAAAGCCGTCACCACTTGGATCAACGAAAACTACACCCTCAAAGAAAACCCCGGCCTCGGCGGACAAGGACTCTACTACTACTACCACGCCATGGCCAAAAGCCTTGTCGCAGCCAACATCCCGGAACTCAAAGGAAAAGACGGCCTCAAGATCGATTGGCGCTCTGACCTCTCCTCAACCATTATCAACAAGCAACGTGAAGATGGTTCTTGGATCAACACAGACGCCAGCCGCTGGATGGAAAATGACCCCGTTCTCGTCACCAGCTACGCCATCATGACCCTTCAGCAGATCCATTCCTCGCTGAACTAAAAGACGTCATTCTTTCTAAAGCAAAAACCCCGCGGCTCTCGCGGGTTTTTTTGTGCCCCCCCTAGAACAAACGTCCTTGCCCATCCTGATTCTTTTTCTGACTAGGAATTGGCTTTCTTTCATCACTCGTCGATCCCTCCTCTCGCACACCGAGAGTCGCAATTTCATAAACAACCCGCTTCCGCCCCTTCCCAGTTGCCGCATCATTGCGCACCACCTTCGTTCCCAGAAGCTGCTCCATCATCTGCACTTCCATCCGGACCGCATTGGGATACTCCGCATAAATCTTAGTCATCGGGCTATGAAATTCCTCAATCCGAAACCCAGTCGAAGGATCATAGTGACACTTACTAAACCATCCTGACTTATCGCGCACATCGGCCAGACGCGTCGCCTTCTCGACCATCGATTTCCCCGCCCGCACCTTCGGCTGCCACTGATCACGCAACTTCTGAAAGTGGTGAAACAACAATTTTTCCGGCGCCGAATCCCCATAAATCTGCCTCACCCCTTCCATCACCGCCAAGGTCAACTCCACCCCCGCTTGCGGGAAAAGCCCCTCACACTTCGGCTTCATTCGATAAAGCTTCTCCGGCCTCCCCACCTCCTTTTTCTCTCTTGGCACCCGCCATTCCTCCAAAAAACCCATCTCCGTGAGCTTCAAGCAATGTTGTTTCACTCCCATATAGCTCATCCCCAGTTCCCGCGCCAAATCTGACACCGGCATCCCATCCGAAACCTTCACCGCCTCCAAAATCGCCGCCCAAGATGCCCGCATTGTTTCTCTGTAAACTGGTGAAAACATGATCGCTGTCTTCAAGCTAGCTCCCTCGCTCCAAATCTGAAATCATAATTCCTTAATGAAGCCATATTCTCGTCTCAGTCTTTTAGGATTTCTCCTCATTTCGAATTGGGGATTTTCCGCAGAACGGCCAAACATCCTCTTCCTCTTCTCGGACGATCACGCTCCCAACGCCATCTCATGCTACCCCGGCGGCCTCTTCGACGAAATCTCTCCCACCCCCGGCATCGACCGCATCGCCAAGGAAGGCATGCGCTTTGATCGATCCTACTGCACCAATGCCATCTGCGGTCCCTCCCGTGCCTCCATTCTCACCGGCCAACATTCTCACCTCAATGGCTTCATCGATAACAACAGCTCCTACTTCGATGGCCTCCAAACCACCTTCCCCGACCTCCTCCGCAAGGCAGGCTACACCACCGCCATGATCGGCAAGTGGCACCTTCACTCGAACCCCATCGGATTCGACTACTGGGAAGTCCTCCCCGGCCAAGGTGCCTACTACAATCCTGACTTCATCCAGATGGACAACACAAAGAAGCGCTTCGATGGACACTGCAACGACCTCGTCACGGAAAAGGGGCTCACTTGGCTGAAGCAGGCCGCCGATTCAGACAAGCCCTTCATGGCGATGGTTCAATACAAGGCCCCTCACCGCAACTGGGCTCCCGCCTTCCGCCACCTCAACCTCTTCGACGGCACTGACCTCCCTGAACCCGCAACCCTCTTCGACGACTACGCCAACCGCTCCTCCGTCCTCAAGGAACATGAAATGGGAATCTACAAACACATGTACTGGGGACACGATATGAAGTTCGATGGCAAGAACCCCTTCCCCGCCCATTTTTCCAGCGGTCTTCCCGATCGACAGTTTGGCCGACTTTCAGAAGAAGACAAAAAAATCTACCGCGCTGCTTACGATGACGAAAACACCAAGCTCATCGCTGACATGAAGGCCGGCAAACTCGACCAAAAAGCCGTTACGAAATGGAAATACCAACGCTACATCAAAGACTACCTCCGCGTCATCCGCTCCATGGATGAAGGCATCACCAAGATCCTCGACCATCTTGACCAAACCGGACTCGCCGAAAATACCATCGTCATCTACTCCTCCGACCAAGGCTTCTACCTCGGCGAACACGGCTGGTACGACAAACGCTGGATGTTTGAAGAATCTCTCATGATGCCCTTCGTCGTTCGTTGGCCTGGGAAAATTAAACCCGGATCAGTTTCCCAAGCCCTCATCCAAAACATCGACTACGCCCCCACCTTTCTCGAGGCCGCCGGAGCCGAAATCCCCAGCTCGATGCAGGGGAAATCTCTCCTCCCTCTTTTCAAAGCCTCGGGCGAAGCACCCAGCGGCTGGCGTGACTCCATCTACTACCGCTACTCGGGCGAGCGCACTCACGCCGTCGCCGCTCACGATGGCATCCGCACCGCCGACCACAAACTCTTCTGGGTTCCCAAAACCAAGGAATACCAACTCTTCGACATGAAGAAAGACCCGCAGGAAATGAAGTCCGTTCATCAAGATCCTGCCTACACCGAAGTCTTCACCAAAATGAAGAAGAAGCTCGATGACACCCGCAAAAAATACCGCGTCCACTCCGCCGTCATCGGCGAACCACGAGGCGCAGGCTGGCTAAAGCGTCACAGCTCGATGAGCACCAAGGCGAAGAATAAAAAGCACGACCTCCTCTTCATCGGTGACTCCATCACCCAAAGCTGGGAAGGCCCCGGCAAAGACACTTGGAACAAATACTACGGCGAACGTAACGCCCTCAACCTTGGCATCAGCGGCGACCGCACCGAGCACGTCATTTGGCGCCTCAACAACGGAAATCTTCGCAACCAAAAGAAGGCAAAAGTCGCCGTCGTTATGATCGGCACCAACAACACCGGCCATAACAAGCAAGCTCCTTCCGAAGTCAAAGACGGCGTCAATCGCATCGTCTCCACCCTCCGCGCTCGCTGCCCCGAAGCCAAAATCCTCCTCCTCGGAGTCTTCCCACGAGGCCTCAACCCAGACGACCCCAAGCGCAAAAACAATGTCGAAATCAACAAGCTCATCTCAACCCTCCATAACGGCGAACGCATTCACTACCTCGACATCTCCGACAAATTCCTAAACGCCGAAGGCATCCTCACCAAAGAAGTCATGCCCGACGCTCTCCACCCGAAAGAAAAAGGCTACCAAATCTGGGCCGAAGCCATCGAACCAAAGCTCAAAGAATTCGGCCTCTAAAAGTGGCGGTGGCTTCCAGCCGCCATGCCCTCATAGAAACTGTAACCAGCCTCTTCCTCATCTACGGAAGCCCTACCAAGCGCCCCAGCAAAGAGAACTATCAAGAAGCCTGAGCCGAAGGCTTCACAGACGAAGAAGCGAAACGCCGAGCTCTCCTCCTCGGAAACGACATCGAAGCGAGAACTCAAAACAGGTCGAAAAAAGGTAGACCGCATAGATCGAAATAAAAACACTCCCATTAGCCCTGTGCTTCGTTGGGATTAAAAATACCCTTTCCAAATACTCCATGAACGAAAATCCCTACGCTGCACCAAGCGCAGCTCAGCTCACCTCAGACGATCCCTCCTCTTCAGTGGCAATCCGCCAAAAGCATCTGAAGCATGAAGCCTCCGTAAAGTCGATTGGCACCCTTTTCATTCTCTCGGGATTAATCAGCTGCGGAGCATCCGTTGTTAGCACCATGGCGATTCTCCCCAACGACAACACCGCCTTTGTCATTGGACACATTTGTGGAGGCCTCTTGCTATCTCTTCTACCGCTATGGATCGGCCTCAAAGTTCGGAGACTCAAAAAAAGGTTTCGCATCCCCGCCATCGTCCTTTCTGCTCTGGGTCTCATCATCATCCCCATTGGAACCCTCATCAGCATCTATGCCCTCTACCTCCTCTGCTCCTCAAAAGGCAGCGTTGTGTTCTCCCCCGCATACCAACAAGTCATCTCCGAAACCCCCGAAATAAAATACCGGACCTCAATCGTCACTTGGATTCTTTTGTTCCTCTTGATCACAGTCTTCATCGTAGCGGCGATTTACAACTCAAGCTCATAGGCACCCGGCTACCTCGGCCTCAGGAATTCCATTCCTGAAAAATTTCTGAAAACCGTGAAGAGCAACAAGAACCCTAGAATCACCCACAGCTGCCATAAGCGAAATTGAAAAAGTGACAGACCTTTAGCCTCAGGATACCTCTTCCTCGCTGCGCTGAAAACAAGCCAAACCCCACCCAGCACCACCGCTAAAACAAACAGCAAATTGTTCTGAAGCGCCTCGATCCAACGTCCCTCCGACAGCGCCACTGCTGATCTCGTCGCCCCGCAGCCCGGGCAAAGCAATCCTGTTTGATCGAAAAAAAGGCAAGCAGGCAAGACCTCCGCAAACCATCGTGCCGAAAGCACTCCCAGCAGCATCAACGGGGCCAATATGACCCACCTCGGCCAGCTGCCCCGCCTCATCACACCTGAATATTAAAATCCCCAGTAATCGCTTTCAGGACAAAAACCGCTATCCCAGCATAACCACAAACCAGCCCCGCAATCGCCATCCCCCGTCCATCTTGTTGGTTCCCAGGATGATTCAATTGGTTTAAGGCAAGGTGCCCGCAAATCACCGCCGGAAGTCCAAAGAAGATCCCTCCACAAAAACAGAAAAACACTAGCGATAAAATTCCACAAACCATGCTCGCGATCGCCAAACCATTCGTCACCGGAATCGCCGGTCCAGCGGGATAAGCCCCACCAAGATTCGCCATCGGTGGCGCATAGGGCGAACTCGGATCAACTCCATCCGGAGCGTCAGCATCTTCGAACTCCGGCAAGTGAGGAGGAACCGCAGCCCCCGCCCCAAATTGAGGCAAGTGAATCAAGGGCGTCCAAGACGACATCCCCTCGGTCCAAATCAAATCACGCGGACCTACCTCGCCCGTGGCAATTCGGGCACGAAGCGTCGCCTCATCGATCGGGCCATACTGCTGACCTCCTTTCCCGTAATACCACTCAGTCATTCTGGATCAGGAAACTTACATTCCCATGATCTGGTAGCCTCCGTCCACGTAAAGCACCTGCCCCGTGATCGAAGCCGCTCCCTCGCTCGCGAGGAATACCCCGGTCGCTCCCAGTTCTTCGGTCGAACAAGAACGCTCCAACGGAGCATGCTCCTCATAGTGCTTAATCATCGTTCCAAATCCTGCAATTCCACGCGCCGCGAGCGTCTGAACTGGTCCTGCACTGATACAATTGACACGGATTTTCTTGGGACCCAAATCATAGGCGAGATATCGCGTGGCAGCCTCCAAGCTCGCCTTCGCCACTCCCATGACATTGTAATTTGGCACCACCTTGGCCGCACCATAGTAGCTCATCGCCACAATACTTCCGCCATTCGTCATCATCGGAGCAGCTCGCTGAGCCAGCGCTACGAGAGAATAAGCACTAATATCATGCGAAGTCTTAAACGCGTCTCTCGTTGTGCTCAGAAAGTCACCTTCCAGAGCTTCCTTCGGAGCAAAAGCCACCGAGTGCAAAACCAAATCAATCTGATCAGTGTGATCCTTAACCTTTGCAAAAAACGCGTCGAGCTCCTCATCGCTAGACACATCACAGGGATAAAGAGGAACATCATCGCCAAAAGTTCCCGCCAACTGCTCGACATTGTCCTTTAGGCGCTCGCCCTGATAATTAAAAATCAGCTTCGCTCCCGCATCCGACCACGCTTTCGCAATCGCCCACGCAATACTACGCTTATTCGCTACCCCAAAAACAACTGCGGTCTTCCCGCTCAATGGCTTGTCGCTCATGCTTAAAAGCATCTCCCATTCACTCCCCAATGGCAACCCAATAGAGAGACTGCGCAAGCTCTTCCTCAACACACGAAATCCCCTCAGCCAATACCCCTATTTTAAAAATGCGACGCACCTCCCTCATCAGCACCAAGTGAAGCCCTCATCCCACGCAGCCTCTGCGTCCTCGCTTAGGTTTTCGTCACTCCTCCAAAAACCACCGCGCCATCCCCGCAAAAACCGGAGCCTCCGTCACCAAAACATTGTCGTGCGTTCCTCCCGGCACTGGCAAAAATTTCTTCTTCCCCGCAAAGCCCTCATAAAGCGCCTTCCCTCTTTCAAAGGAAATTAACTCGTCAGCATCTCCATGCACCACCAGCGTTGGCTGAGAAATCTTCGCCGCCAATAAAACTGGATTCACCTCCCCAATCTCGGCCCCACCTCGCCAAGAAGTCATGTTTTTAAGAGGTGAAATCAAAATTTCTCCTGCAATCCAAAGCGAGTCCTTCACCACTCCTTCCAGCCGATCAAAGGAAGCGACAATCACCATTCGCTTCCACCGACTTGGCTCTTCCGCACAAGCATGCACCGCAAAGGACCCGCCCATCGACAGGCCCCAGAGATATTCCGGCACCTCCTCCAAGCTCAATTTCTCTCGGACCTCATCAGCAACCCGCCCCGGCAATCGCCCCTCAAACTCTCTCGCCCCAAAACCCACTGTCTCCAGCCCACTCTCCCCATGGGCTGGCAGATCAGGAATGGCACAAATAAAACCCACCGCACAAAACCTCTCCGCCACCGGCAAGAGGTCTTCTTTTCTGCCATTCCGTCCATGCAGTAAAATAATCAAGCCCTTCTCTTCACCAAACTCCGGTAGAGGAACCTTACCTCCCTCCAACTGCTCCCGTAAAATCCCTCCCCGTTTTGCAAGCCCTGCATCTCGATCAGGTCTCACCACTAAAAAAGGAACCTTTCCTTGGTCCAAATCCATTCGCTCAACTCGCAGTCCATGATCTTCAGCTCCATCGAGATAGCTCTCATGATACTCTTGGATCTTTCGTCGCTCAGGCTTCGCAATCGACCCCGCTCCCATCCACAGCCCAATCACCCCCGCCACCACTAAAACTAGAATCAAAACCAGAAACTTCCGCCGAAAAGACCAACTCACATTCCTTAAACGACTTCATCTCTCCCAATTGTTCATTCCTTCTCCGCCACTCACCGATCCGTGGAGATTTTTTTTGCCCTCAGACCTCTCAGACCTCACCCTCAAAGCCCAGTAATATGGAGAGCGGAGCTTCCAGCCCGCTTACTCGCCAAGCAAGTAGCCCGCATGAAAAAAGCACCAAGCCCGACCGAGCGAAAACCACAGGAACCACCTCCCCCAACAAAGATTCCTACCCATAAAACCTTCACCTACGAACCCGAAAAGAAAGAACCAACCCTCGACGACACCCATCCTCGTCTCGCTAATCTACTTCACATTGTGATGATGAGTTTACTCTTTGGCGCTGCCTTCTTTCTAGGAGCTTCCTACATCCTATTCCGCAGCCGTGGCTCACACGGCCTCTCAATCATCATTGCCGCTCTCGCTGGAGGCCTCTTTTTTATTTATCGATTCTACCGATTGACCAAATTTTAGCCCCTCAATCGTGGACTCTTGAATTCCATCCACTAGCCTCGCCGACATGGGTCATCGTAATATCTCGCCCACCTTCCCCATTTCTCGTGAGGAAACGATCATCAAAGAATTCATTGCAGAGAGCAACAAAACCCAGAACCGCACTCTGGGGCGCGGCGTTTCACAGCTTCAAAAGTAGGATTGTAAAGACTATGCTAAGCAGCTGACCGAGAAGTCAGCCCCCCATCAAGGTGACAATCCCCTTCTGGACGGCACGATCCAACGCCTTCGCGAGGAGGCTGACTTGGCCAGCCGTATCCGCGCTCGCATTGACCAATCTTTCGGTTCCGAGCTCGAAAGCCCCGATGCCTAAGAACCAGCTCAAACCATTTACTCCAGTGGCTCCATGGAGTCACAGTAGAAAGCACGCCTCATATCTCAGCTCTCGGAAGGGCTGTCTCCAGACTGCCCACCATCTTCAGCGAAAGGTAATCTGATTCAGATCGATCTCTCCGCTCCGGAATTGCGCTAGGATTTCTGGCTCATACATTTCGCAGAGAGGATGGTCTCCGCTGAGAAATTTCTGATACCCTTCTACTCCTCCACTCTTCTCCGGCGGACCGTGTCCCTCTCCTTCGTGAAGATGAGGCTTCATTTCTTGGGAACTTCCTTTCACCCCAGCTTGCACAAAGTCTTCGACGACAACTCGATGCCACCACTTGCTCTTAGAATCATAGAGGTAACGAAACTCTAAAACACTCTCGCGGAAGAGCTCGATAATACGATTCTCCGCCTCGCAATAGTGGCTCTCATCATTGGCTGAGCTAAAAGTAATCTCCAACTGACCATCTTCCCAAATTTCAAAGCGATGCTCGTGAAGACCTGACCAGCCGAAGGCATCTTGAATGGCCCGATGGAGATCAAGAAAAGCGCAATCGGCCGGCAGACTCAGCCGACGCCAAACAAGGGGCTTTGTATCTAAAATTTCGATTCGAACGATGAAACGCGCGGGACTTTTCAGAGCCGCTTTTTCAAGGCGCGCTTCCTCCTCTTTGAGCATCGTATCGAGCGATCCCCCCGCCGTGATCTTTTGGGCAAAGTCCTGAATCAATTCCGCACCCCCCGGAGTGGCCATGACTTTTTCCATGAAGGCTTCGATCTCTGCTTCCGAGGCGTCAGGCTGAGGCATTTGAGCAAGGAGCTCATCGAGAGGATCGTTCATGGGAAGAGAAAGAACGTTCAACGCTCAACTTTCAACGTTCAACATTGAAATGCTTGGTCGAGGGGTTCTGGTTCGGGGACTTGAACCTTCGATGTTTAAAGTTGAAGGTTCGAGGCGCGCCGTTATGGATCGGGCGTGCCTGGATATTTAAAGGAAGCGATTCGTCTAGGATGGGGCGGGGCAAAATCGAATCTCGTGCCGGGAATAGTCCTTTGGGCGGCGGGTTTAATTTTGGTGATCTCCTACTATCAGATTGAGGCGGTCGCATCAGTCTTAGATCAAGTTGGGGAAATCAAGGTCGCTTACTCGCCATGGTTCGCGATTGTTTCGACCGCACTTTTTGGAAGCCTCATTCCTTGGTTGGTGCAGGCCTTCTTTTTAAAAGAGGGAGAAAGGCAACCCTTCCGCCAAGTGCCGCTTCTCCTCATTTTTTGGGGCTTCCACGGATGGCAGGTGGACTGGCTTTACCGGATTCAGGCAGGGCTCTTTGGCAACGGGATCGACTTTCTGACGATCTTCAAGAAAACCTTGGTGGATGAATTTGTCTGGGTGCCTTTTTTTGCGGTTTGGCAGCTGGTGCTAGGCTATCTCTTCATCGAAAAAAATTGCTCATTCAAGGAGTGTCGAGCGGCCCTAAAAAGGAAGCCATTTCTACAACGCGCCATTCCGCTGATGATCACGAATTGGGTGGTTTGGATCCCCGCAGTCTCTTTGATCTACCTCTTCCCCCTCCCCTTGCAGCTACCTCTTATGAACCTTATCTTGGCCCTTTGGTGTCTCATCCTGACCTTCTTCGCCAAGAACGCCTAACTATCTCGGAGTGAATTTGCGCTCTTTGAAGAGTCGCGAATTGCGCACGTATTTCTCAGCCCACTTTTTAATTTCCTGCTGGTCTTTCAGGTCGAGCGTTTTGACCACTTTGGCTGGGCTTCCCAGAACCAGCGAACCCTCAGGAATAATGGTGCCGCCCGTGACGAGAGCATTGGCCCCGATGATGGATCGAGCCCCGATGACGCAGCCATCCAAGACGCAAGAGCCCATGCCGACGAGCACCTCGTCCTCGACGGTGCAGGCATGAAGAATCGCAGAATGACCCACCGTGACCAACTCACCAACATGGCAGCCAAAATCATCGGCCAGGTGGATGACGGCATTGTCTTGCACGTTGCTTCGAGGGCCGATCGTGATTTCATTAATGTCCCCTCTGAGGGTGGCATTGTGCCAAATACTGGACTCTTCGCCGAGGGTCACGCGACCGATGACATCGGCGCTGGCCGCCACGAAAGCGGAGTCGGGAATAGTGGGCCAAATGTCAGTGAAAGGTTCGATCGCCATGGCGGAATCCTAGCGAGAGCCAAAGAAAATCGCAAGGAATGGCAGGAAATCGTTCGCTTTCTCAGAAATCTGTCTGAAGATTCCTGATCTAACAACAATCGCCGTCTTTCCAGAGATTCTCAATGCACTCCTTCCTCATCGTCCTCGCCTGCCTCATCGTCGGCGTGGCCTTGCGCTCGTGCCGGACCTTGTTTTTGAGAAAGTTGGGGGCGGTGACTTTTCTGGCGGCCTCCTTTCTCGCTTTGTATTTTCTCTGTGGCAGCATTTGCGCGGGATTTTTAGGGGCGGGACTTTGGTTTTTCCTCCCCTGGTTTGATCTCCTGACTCGAGTTCGAAAGCAGCGAATTCCTCTTAAAAATCGCATCGAATTCAAGAAACCTCCTTCCGAGGACTACTTCCCGAATGCTTCTCGTCTGATCCGAGAGATCGAGGAAGCCGAATTCGACCACGTCACCGACAGCGGCTGGGACTGGGCTGGGATGCAGCAATATTTTCGCTTCTTTTGGAATCCTGAGGCCAAATCGATTGCCGCCGTTTGCCTTTGCGAGCAAGAACAAGTGGCCTTTGCCTTCGTCACTGTTTCCTCTCGCGCTCCGGATGGGCGTTCGGTTCACACCACGAACTATCCCTTCTCGCCCACGCTCAAGCATTCGCCCGAAGCCCATTGGGACCACCTCCCCTGCGAACGAAATCAATTTGAAGCGATCTACCGAGATCACGAACGGCACCTCGAAAAACTAGCAATCCCGGCGGAATCTTTGATGCTCCCTGATCCCGATGAAGTCCTGAAACAGGTGGAAGAAGAGATGCGGCGCCAGATTGACCATAACCTGAACTGCGGCCTGATCGAGATGGCAGACGACGGACACTTTAAGTATTCCACGAAAGGGCTTTTTTTCCTTTGGTTCCAATCGATGAAGGACATGATTCGTCTCTGTTGAGACATGTCGATTAGCGAACTTTTAGCCACCACGAACGAGAGCCCGCTTGAGGCGTCTTTTTGCGCCCAACTCCAAGCGATCAAGCAGCGCGAAACGAAGGGAGGCAAGCCCTACCTCGAATGGGCCATCGCCGATGCCACCGGAACAATCACGCTGAAAGTTTGGAACAATCACCCACAGTTTAGCGCCGCCGAAGAAATCGGCCCCGAAACCTTAATTCACTTCTCAGGCGAGTGGACCCAGAACCAATACGGAGTCGATGGCAAGGGCTGGAAATTCCGATTTCTGACTGAGGAAGAGAAGAGTGAATTCTTAGCTGGCGACCCCGCGACGAGAGAAAAACAAAATGACGATTGGGCCGACATTGTCGACTTTCTCAGTCAAATCAATGACCCCAGACTGAAGGCGATCTGCGATGAATTCGTCGGGCAGTTCGAAGATCGATTCCGAAGAACGGCAGCCGCTCGGAGAAACCATCATGCCCGGCGCGGTGGTCTAGTCGAACACGTCGCGCAGATGATGCGCTCTGCCACCGCGATTTGTGGAGTCTATCCTTACCTGAATCGCGACCTCATGATTGCGGGAGTTCTCTTCCACGATTGCGGAAAGCTCTGGGAAAACACCTATCCCGAAGAAGGCTTTAACCAACTCCACCTTCTACATGGCGAGATGCTCGGCCACATTCCTTTGGGGATGGAATTGGCCAATCGACTCTGGCGAGACTTACCACTGGAAACTTGGAAAGAGGTCGAACCAGCCAGCGAAGAGGTTCGTCTCCACCTTCTTCACTTGATCGCCTCGCACCACGGGCAATACGACTTTGGCTCCCCCACTCTCCCTCGCACTCCCGAAGCGCACGCTCTGCATTACGTCGATAATCTCGATGCGAAGTTAGAAATGGTAAAAGACGCCTACGCCACTGCGAACGAAACGGTGCCGGGAATCTTTGAAAGAAAGTTCCCCCTTCCTGCTCCCCTCGTCGCACCCTTAGCTCCCGTAGCAGGTGCCAGTGATCCCGAAGCGAAGGAAACACCTCCCTCAGTCTCCAACGAACTCTTTTAGAAAGCGACTGCGCAAGCGCGATTGTCATTCCTTTAGATTCATCGTAGCGTCAAGGCGATGACGATATGGTTAACGGGCTGCACGGCAGGATTAGGCCGCGCTTTGGTGACAGAATTTTTAAAAGCAGGACATACCCTAGTTGGGTGCGGGCGAAACGAAATCGCTCTCGCTCATTTAAAAAGTGAGTTTCCTGAAGCACACTTCTTCGCGGCGGATGTCTCAAACGACCTCTCGGTCGCAGAGTTTTGCGAAGCCGCTCTCACCGCAACAGGCACTCCCGACTTGATCATCAATAATGCCGCCATCATTAACGAGCCCGCGCCTCTCTGGGAAGTTGGACCTGATGAATTTGACCAACTCACCGCCATCAACATCAACGGCACCGCCAATATCATTCGCCACGCCCTCCCGCCCATGCTCACTGAAAGCAAGGGAGTCATTGTCAACCTATCTTCTGGCTGGGGTCGATCCTCCTCGCCAGAAGTTGCCCCTTATTGCGCGAGCAAGTGGGCCATCGAAGGCCTTACCAAATCCCTCGCCGAAGAGCTCCCGTCTGGAATGGCCGCAGTGGCCTTGAATCCCGGCATCATCGCCACTGACATGCTCAACAAGTGCATGGGTGAGGAGTCCAAAAGCTTCCCATCTCCAGAGAGCTGGGCCACCACCGCCGCGCCTTTCATTTGTTCATTCGGCGCAAAGGATAATGGGCAATCTCTCACCGCACCATGATTCTTAGGCTACCAGGAAGGAGCATCAAGTTCCCCCGACGCCCTTTGCTGATGGGCATTGTAAACATCAACGATGACTCGTTCTCGGGCGACGGAACTTTGGATCCCAATGAAGCGCTGGAGTTGGCTCGCAGTCATATCCGCGAAGGCGCCGACATTATCGATATCGGAGCTGAGTCCGCGCGCACCAATCGGGAAGCCATCTCGGTCGAAGAAGAAGTCAACCGCTTACGCTCATTCTTAGAACACTGGCCCTCCATCAGAGATGAAACCAGCGGAGCCGATAGCGAGCAACTTTCTCCCGTTCTTCTTTCCATCAACACTTGGCGACCAGAAGTCGTTGCGGAAATCATCAGCGAAGATGTCGATCTTCTCAATGACATGTCCGCCCTTCCAGATGATCGCAATGCCCGCCTCTGTGCCGAGCATGGAGTGGCGCTGCTCATCATGCATTCCGTGGGTCAGCCCAAGGTCTCGCACACTCATCAAAAATGGGATGATTTGATGGGCTCAATGCTCTCCTTCTTTCAGGAAAAAATTTCAGCCGCATGCGCTGCGGGACTCTCACACGACCAAATCATCCTCGATCCCGGAATCGATTTTGCGAAACAGAAAGACGACAACCTCACGGTCCTCAATCAACTCGAAAAGATCATCGCCCTCGGCTGCCCAGTTCTCCTCCCCATCTCAAGAAAGACCGTAATCGGCGATGTCCTTGACCTCCCCGACCCACGCGACCGCGATGCCGGCACCGTGGCTCTGCTCACTCAAGGCATGATGAAAGGCGCTCACATCTTTCGCGTCCACAATGTCAGAGCTTGCTGGGAAGCCCTTCGCGTCGTCACCCCTCTTCTTCCAAAAAAATTGAGAATCATCATCAACATGGCCATCACGGGTGACGGGAAGGTCTCCACTTCGAGCAATTCGCCGGCCCATTTCACCTCAAAAAAGGACCTTGATCGGCTTCTGGAAATCAGAAAAGGGGCCGATGCCATTCTTGTGGGACGCAAGACCTTAGAAGCCGACCAAATGACGATGACGATTGAAGGCCATTCCCCGCTGCGCTGTGTCATTTCGGAAAGCGGCTGCTTTGATCCAGAACACCCCCTCTTCACATCAGAAGGCGGAGAACGCCACCTCATCGTTGGAAAAGACGCCGAGGTTCCTGACCTTCCCGCAACGATTCACCGCGGAACTCTTGACGAGTTTTTGGAAGAGCTACGCTTGCAAGAAGGAATTCACACCCTACTTTGCGAAGGAGGAGGGACTTTAGTGAAGGAACTTTTTGAACTCGATGTCGTCGATGAAATCAATATCACATGGGCTCCCCATACTCTTTTTGGAGGGAAGGAGGCCCCAACACTTACCGGACTTGCTGATAACTTCCTTCCAGAATCGAGACACTATCACTTATCTCACTTTTTGAAAAATGGTGAAAATGAAGTCTTTTTGACTTATCATAAAAAGCTCTCTTGATTCTTCCCATAAAATCGAACCATATTGGATCATTCTCTGTTTTGACCCGTTCACGCCGTCGCACCATCTACATCCTAATCTTGCTTCTCCTCGTTTACGTGGGTGTGCAACTTTGGGATATTCATCGTGTGGGCCACATGGATCGAGGCCGAGGAGCCGATTGCGCTATTGTCCTAGGCGCGGCGGCTTGGCACGACAAGCCATCGCCCGTTCTTCGTGAACGGCTCAATCATGCCATCAATCTCTACAAAGAAGGATCTGTGAAATCGCTCGTCTTAACCGGCGGCTACGGCAAAGGAGCGGATTTTGCCGAATCCGAAGTCGGTCTTGAGTATTGTGTCAAACAAGGCGTGCCCCGCGAAGTGATCCATGCTGAACTAGAATCGCTCAACACCCTGGACAATATCAAAGAGGCTAAGAAAATCATGTCTGCACAAGGGTTCGAAGACGCCCTCTTAGTCAGTGATCCTTGGCACCTCAAACGAGCTCGTAAGATGGCATCCGATCTCGATCTCGAAGTCTACGTTTCCGGAACTCCTTCTTCTCGCTTCCGCTCAGTAGGAGCGAAGTCGAAATTCCTTTTCGGAGAATTTGCCCTCTACCACTGTTACCTCGTTACGGGGAAATAGAAGAGACCATTCGCAATGGTCAAACGACCCTCGGTTCACTATTCTCTCTTCATGACTTCAGCTGCCGAAAAATCCTCCGTGCTGATCGAAGCCCTTCCCTACCTACAGCGCTTCCGCGGAAAGACCTTTCTCATCAAGATGGGCGGCTCTGCAATGGACGATCCAGAACTGGTTCGGGAAGTGATGCGCGACATTGTCTTCCTGGAGGTTGCCGGCATTCGCCCCGTCATTGTGCATGGTGGTGGCAAGGCCATCTCGGCGGCCATGAGAGAATCCGGACTCGAAGCGAAATTCGTCGGAGGACTTCGCGTCACCTCAGAAAAAGCGATCGAGATCGTTGACCAAACCCTGCACGGAAAAATCAATCAAGGCCTCGTCCAGACGATCAATGACTTCGGCGGTAAGGCCACCTCAATTCACGGAACCTCAGTCTTCAAAGCCCAACAACTTTTCGGGAAAGACGAGGACGGCCAAATGGTCGATATCGGACGAGTCGGGCAAGTCTCAGACGTTCTGGTCGAAGAGGTTCTCAATGCTCTCTCTTCAGGTTTAGTACCCGTCATCTCCCCTCTCGGTTGCCATGAAGAAAGCGGGGCAACTCATAACATCAATGCCGATCTAGCCGCTGCCGCATTAGCCTGCGCTCTAAAACCGGCCAAATTGGTCTACCTCTCTGACGTTCCCGGCCTCCTCCGAGATGCCGCCGATGAAAGCACTTTGATCGAATCCGTCACTGGCAATGAAGCGCAAGACCTCATCGAAGATGGCACCATTTCAGGCGGAATGATTCCAAAAATCACATCTGCTCTCGAAGCTCTCGCAAGCGGTGTTGAGAAGGTTCACTTCATTGATGGAAGAACTCCTCACACTCTACTTCTTGAGATCTTCACGAAATCAGGAATAGGAACCGAGATTCGATAGTTTCGATATCAATTTATCTAACTTTTCTAGATGACAAAAAAGATAATTAGTCCATCTTAAAAATATCCCGTAAGGGATTAAACGTTGTTGTTCCCTGTGCGAGAGGGAGGC
Source organism: uncultured Verrucomicrobiales bacterium (assembly GCA_937928545.1). Taxonomy (GTDB): domain Bacteria; phylum Verrucomicrobiota; class Verrucomicrobiia; order Verrucomicrobiales; family Akkermansiaceae; genus SW10. The sequence continues at coordinate 44,869 of CALGJQ010000017.1, read as the reverse complement.
TGATGCCGCTCTCTCGCACAATGGAACATTTTTTTTGGCCTTCCGAAAAGCTTACCAAGTATAGCTAGCCCCTAGATAGAAGGCTCTACCCGGTCCCTGCACTTCACTTCCCGGACCAAAGGCATCTGAGAAAAGCTCGTATTCTTCATCGAAGACATTCTCTACCCGAGCATGAAAGCTTAGACTTTCGTTCAAGCGATATTTTCCATACACCCGAGTCAAAAGACGATCATCCGTTTGGGGATTTCCTGAAGCCAGATACGCAGCGCCATCGGCATAGCTTACCCCTGCTCCAACCAAAAATGAGCCCGCATCGTAATTCACATCGAAACTCGCTAGATGATCAGGGAGATCAATGACCTCTTCATCAAACTGAGCCGTGAAAGCCAGACGGTAATTTACACTTTCATTCATAAAGTGACCACTTGCCGCAAATTCCAAACCGCTCACGGAAGACTTTCCGGCAGAGTTCACCCGCTGATTCGTTCTCATTCCAAGAAAACGGGTCACCACGGCATCATCAATTTCTTGATCAAAGTAGGTAAGCTCCGCCTTGTGATCTCCAAACTCTTGAGTCACACCAAATTCGAAGCCTCGAATCGCCTCAGACTTAAGATCCGAGTTCGCGAGCTGAGTTGAAAACGGAGAAACAAAGAACTCCGAATCAAGACGAGTTGGATTGCGAAAAGCCTCGCTCAATCGAGCATGGAGACGGGTTCCCGATGAATCGATGGTATACACTGCCCCGAGACTCCAGGCCGTATCTCCACCAAACTCATCATGCTCATCGTAGCGAGCCCCCGCCTCAAGCAAAAGGTCATCAATAGGACGGTAGTAAAGATTGGTGTAAACTCCGTAATTTGTCTGATCAACCTCACGTCCGCTCGTGTTGGAAAAATCACTCCTTCCAATCTCGAGTCCAGCCACTGCGGTCAAGGAATCTGATACCTCAATCTCGTTGTTCCAGTTGAAGGTATATCTCTCGTAGTCGATCCCAAATCCAGACGCCCCAAATGCCGAAACAAAATCGCCCACATAGTTTTCCTGATAATAGCCCAAAGTAAGACGCGATTGCCAACTTGGATTGACTTCATAAAAGGCATTCAAGGCAAAGAGCGATGTCTCAGTCTGAATCTCGGAATCTGAAGTCCCAAAGCCCGTGATTGATCGAGTTTTGAGAAAATTATCAGTCCCTCGATAACTCAACTTCAATCGTAAGTCGTCACGTAACTGCCACTCTAGTGCAAGGTTCGCATAGTTCTGCTCAAAATCATGAATCGGGAGAGCTGCGTAAGTGTCATTCGAGGTGAACTGACGCCCCACTTCGGCACCGTAGGAAAAATCACCCAACTGCCCCTGCGAACTTAAACTCGTCCGGTAGCTATCGAAACTTCCACCTTCCCCGAAAAGCTTAAAGCTCGGATCGCCGGTTCCTACTGCCGTTTCGTAGCCAACCACTCCCCCACCTGCGCCAGTGCCAAAGAGAACACTTTGAGGGCCTCGAAGAACTTCTAGCCGGTCGATTTGACCCAAATTAGCATTTCCAAGAAAGCTTCCGACCGGATTTGAAATATCCGCAATCTTGACCCCATCAACAATGAATTGCTGATAGCTCGAAGACAGACCTCGAATGATGACGGTGCCAGTATTTCCAGTTAACCCCGCCGTCGAGAGGCCTTGCGTCCCAGGATTGAGATTGAGCGACTCTAAGAGGAGATGGCGTTGTTGGCGAACCAACTCTTCAGCGGTAATGACACCTACCGAGGAGGCATTATCGTCGCTTGCAGAGTTTATCCGGCGGGCCAAAACAGTCAGCGGCTCCAATTCTTCGACTGCCTGAGCAAGGCATTCACCTGCGCTCAACAATCCCGTCAGTCCAAAAAGGACGTTCTTTTTAATGGTCATTTATATTTTCAAAAAAGGCCCCTGAAATCCGCAGGTTCCCAATTTTCAGAAGACTTCAGGCTGGCGATCTGGCTTGTTTCACTCAAAAAAGTAAAACTCACAGTGGCGGGACCGCTTCGGAATTCCTCATTTCTGAAGGCACCGAATTCCCCATCTATTTCTTGCCCGAGCGACGGGCTTCCCAAAATCACCGCCTCCTTTCCGGCGACGGCTGCGAAGCAATAGACCAAGATCGCAAGAGTTTGAAGCTTAAAGCAAAATCCCCATGAATAAGTTGGTTCTCCGATTCTAAGAGAGATTCAAAATCACCATCCTTGCCTCAACGCGTCATTCATGTGATTCTTCCACCCATGGCCTGATGACAAACTCTAACAAAAGTTTGTTTTCGTGCCACTGTGAGCTAAACTCCCCCAACCAATGATTCTGCGATTCTGCCAAATCTCTCTTCTTCTCGCGACCTCATTCATCTTCGTCAGTTGCTCTGGCGGCGGTGGATCAACCTATAATCCCGACGTAGGGCCCTTCGATGAGAACGGTAATTACGTGGAAGCTTGGGCCGATAACCCACCAAAACGCGGTTCAAAACTCAGAGTCAAAAATCCAAAGCCCGACCCTAAGCCAGTCGTCGCATCGAAACCTAAGGCAAAGCCGAAACCCGCGCCTAAGATCGTATCGCGACCTGCCCCAGCTCCAAAACCTGTCGCCCGTCCGGTCGCACGTCCGGTGACTCCACCGCCCGTTGTTGCAGTTCGTAAGCCGACTCCGACACCAATGCCCAAGCCTGTTGCGGTCACTCCAAGACCAGCTCCAAAGCCGGTTGTCAGAAAACCAGTTGTTCCCAAGCCCGTCGTCACCAAGCCAAAGACGGTTCGACATGTTGTGAAGAAAGGAGACACCCTCTACGGTCTTTCGAAACGCTACGGAACATCCATCTCAGCCATCAAACGGGCGAACGGAATATCGGGAACAAGAATCATCACTGGGAAATCCTACGTGATCCCTCGCTAAGCCTCATTCACTGAAGATTCAGTGAAATTTATCACCTCTCTACCAACGTAGATGAGAGGGATATGAGGGCCCTCCTAATCTTCGCCATTCTTTTTGCCTCGCTACGGGCCGATGACCCTCAGCTCAAGGGTCCGGGCCTCTCGATCGATCTGATCTCAGAAAACCGCAGCGTAACACCCGGCCAAGCTTTTACGGTTGGCCTTCACATCCATCATTTCGAGGGCTTTCATACCTACTGGAAGAACCCCGGCATCGTCGGAGTAGAGACGTCCATCGAGTGGAGTCTCCCCGAGGGCTTTCAAGCTTCAGAAATCTCATGGCCCTACCCTGAAAAAAGCTTCATGGCGGAATACCCCTGCCATGGCTACGAACGAGACGTCACCCTCCTCGTCACGATCACTCCCCCGAAGAAGATCGATGCGACTTCAGTAAAGCTAAGCGCTAAGACCGCATGGATGTGCTGCGCCAAAGGCTGCTTCCCAGGGTTCAAGACCTTCGAACTCACTCTCCCTGTGAAAAATGAAGCCATCGAAGACCCCACAGCAAAAGCTCACATTCAAAAGGCTCGCGCTGAACTTCCCAAAGCCTCAGAGAAAATTAAAGCAACCCTCCTGAGCGCTCCTGACGCAGAGATCATAAAAGTGCTCTTCTCAGGGATCGAAAAATGTCCACCCAGTGAGCTCTATTTCTTCTCAAGTGAACGTCAAATTTCGTCCGACAAGAAACAGGAATTTTCATTTCAAAAAGATGGCTCGCTTCTCCTCTCCGTCCCGAGATCTGAATTTTCTCCAGAAGGTGAAACTACCCTTCCTGGAGTCTTGAAAATCGCTGAACAACATTACGCGATCACATCAACGCCCAAGCTCTCCCGCTAAACGCAAAAGATCATCGCCCTTCAAATGAGCTACCTCGACCTCCAAAATACCACTCGTCGTCACTTCCTGCGTGACTGCACCACGGGCTTGGGAGGCATGTGGTTAGCCAACCAATTGACGATGGACTCCGCGGCTTCCCCCCTCCTCATCAATCACGACCCAGCTGCTCCTCTCGCGCCTCAACTCCCCCCCATGAATGGAAAGGTCAAACGGGTCATCTATCTCCATATGATTGGGGCTCCGTCTCAGCTTGAACTCTTCGACTACAAACCCGTTCTTAAAAAATACGACGGGAAAGACTGCCCCCAAAGCTTCCTCGAAGGCGAGCGTTTCGCCTTTATCCAAGGCACCCCGCAAATGCTGGGTCCAGTCTATCCCTTCAAACAGCATGGTGACTCCGGAGCATGGATTTCCGATCGCCTTCCAGAACTCAGCCAACATGCCGACAAGCTGACTTTCATAAAAACGATCAAGACCGACCAGTTCAATCACGGCCCCGCTCAGCTCATGGTCCAAACTGGAAACGCTCGCCTCGGCTATCCTTCCATCGGCTCATGGGTCACTTGGGGGCTCGGTTCTGAAAACCAAAATCTACCAGGTTTTATGGTCCTTCTCTCCGGTGGTCGCGTGCCACGAGTTGGTAAATCTCTCTGGGGTTCGGGCTTCCTCCCCTCGGTTTATCAAGGAGTGCAATGCCGCTCATTCGGGGACCCTGTTCTCAACACTCGCAACCCAAAAGGCGTGTCACCAAAATCCCGCCGCCGTACTCTCGATGCCCTTCAGGAACTGAACCACGAAACTTTTTCCCAACTCGCTGACCAAGAAACCGTCACTCGCATCGCCCAATACGAGATGGCTTTCCGCATGCAGACTTCAGTCCCAGAAGTCATGTCGATTGACGACGAGCCTCCAGCGATGCACGAAATGTATGGCACCCAGCCGGGAAAAGAGTCCTTCGCCAACAACTGCCTCCTAGCTCGCCGGCTTGCCGAAAACGGAGTACGCTTCATCCAACTTTACGATTGGGGGTGGGACTCTCACGGAGCTGGAAAAAATGAAGCACTCAACGAAGGCTTCATTGGCAAGTGCCAATCAATCGACAAGCCGATCTCCGCTCTTCTCACCGACCTCGAACAACGAGGCATGCTTGATGACACTCTCGTCGTTTGGGGCGGAGAATTTGGTCGTACTCCCATGCAAGAAAACCGTAACGGAGCCAAAATGGCCTTCCTAGGTCGGGATCACAACCCCAATGCTTTCACCCTTTGGATGGCTGGCGCAGGAATCAAACCCGGTATCAGCCACGGAGAAACAGACGAAATGGGCTATCGTGCTCTTCCCGGCCAAGAGGTTCCCTTGAACGACTTCCACGCCACCTTGCTAAAACTAGTCGGCTTCGATCACGAAAAGCTTTCGTTCCCCCGCCAGGGACTCAATGAGAAACTCACCGGCGTAAAGCACGCCAAAATGATTCAAGAAATTCTCTCCTAGAATCGCAAACGCTCAAACGCATTAGGTGACAGGGCCGGTAGTTCCATAGGCCGGCAAGTCAGGGCTTACGCGACCCTGCCACTGGGCGTTTGCTTAACAGCAGATTTGTCAGCTTCGGATATTCCCCCCACCAAACACAAGCATGGAAAGGAATAAACCTCGGCTGTCGGAAGTAGAGACAGCAACCGAACCCCATTCGTTAGAAATAAATTAATTTCTAACGTTCCCGTGACCTAGGAGTCTAAGGGCATTTTTTTAACCTTTTCTAGATCCATCTTCGCGAAGCCTAGAACCAACATCCACGATCACATCAGCCCCTCCACTCCATGGAGCGAGAAATCTTTTACGAGGAGAAGTCTCAGGAAAAAAGAAGTCTGCTTTGGCTTCCTTGCGCCTCTTTCGCGTCAAGTAAATGATGATTCCTGTAAGCAACAAGAGCAGCGGAATGAGAACCATGAGTAACTTTTTGAGAAAGTTACGATCCGAATACTGTTTCTGAATCACCTTAAGATTTGCTCCGCGGGCTTGGTCGTAACGCTTCTCGATCCGAGTCATCACTAAGCCCAAGTAACCCAATTCCTCACAAAACTCTCGAGCCCCCGTCTCGACCTGCATCCGTTGATCTTGCTCCCGCATCGCTCGACCTTCCACATCGCTCAGCGCCTTTGCTAGAGACTTTGAAAAATCCTCTTCTTGGGTATCACTCCAACCAAAAGACTCCTTTCGCCCTGCAAAAAAACGAGGAAATTCAGGGTCGCCAATTACGTGTAAAACAACTCCCCATAGTTTCCCCTTGCCCCACGCCTCTGCCGTTTCCTTCGCTAGAATCGCTGCATCAGCCTCAGGATGATCAGCTAGCACTACAATATAGATTTCAGTGTTCCACTTCGACTTCGCGATTTGAATATTCCTGATAATTTCAATTCTCGAATCACTCGTTAACCATTGGTCAGGATCATGAACCCCATCTTCAGGAGCAGGAGGCAAATCACCAAGCGACAGGGTATTCTTTGCCGAAAGAAAGCCAGAAAACGTTAGCAACAAAACGATAATCAATTTCATTCTGATTTCCTCACCTTCCTTTTGAGACGCTTCTTCGACGATCGGCTTTTATCCATTTTTCGCTCAGCCCTCTTGGCTCCTTCTCGAAGAATCAACTCGGCCCCTTCGATTGTTTTGAGAGCAGCCGTTCCGTAATCACGAGCGAAGAAATACTGTCTATCCTTCCGAATCTGAGTAACCCAACTTTGATCATCTAGAAAAGGTTCGATACCATAGCCTGGAGTCACCGAGACATTTCCGTTAATGTCATCGATCACGATCAAAATCGTCCAAGGCCTCACCCTAGCTTCTTCTGGACCTTCAACCGGACTTGCATTCATCAGCCAGAAACCAAATTCGCGAAGATCAACACCTTCAGGGAGATCGATAATACAGAAACAGATTCTCGGCTGAGGGAACTTCCTCGCTAAATCATTAAGTGATTTGCTGATCCGCTCACGATCACTCTCAGAAAGGTGATTCTGAGGATCAATGAAACGACTCATTGCAGGTGCTGGAAAAGCAAATTTAGACATCGATACCTCTCTTGTATACTGGCAACGAGGACACCGATCAGCGGGTTGGTCTAAAGTAAGATGACAACCAGGGCACGACATCACACTCAGCGCAAAACTCTTAGCGCGATAAACTTTTCTCCCACGAGATTCTTTCTTCTCCTGACTCATTTACCGAGAAGTTTCTGCTCTGAGCGTGACCGAGCGACCGTGAGCGTAGAGCCCTTCCATCTCCGCAAAATGTTCGACCACCTTCTGAGACTTTCGCACGGCTGCTTGATCCATTCTAACCACACTCGCACGACGTTGAAATTGGTCGGCTCGCAAACCCGAAAACGAGCGTCCCGACCCCTCTGTTGGAAGAGTATGACTGGGACCTGCGAGGAAATCCCCCACTGCAACTGCTGAGTAATTCCCAACATAAATCGCCCCGGCAGTACGAACCTGATCGAGCCATTTCTCTTCATCTTTCGCGACCAAAACGAGGTGCTCAGGAGCCCAATCATTCACGATTTCAATCGACTCCTTCATCGACTTCGTCAGCAACAAGAAGCCAGCCTTCTTTAACGCTTTCGCTGCAATTTCACGACGTGGTGTCTCCGCCAACTGCTTTTCCAGCTCTACTTGAACCTCTTTAAATAACTTCTTCGAATGCGTCACCATTCCTACCACCGAATCAGGACCGTGCTCTGCCTGCGCAAGGAGATCCGCCGCCAAAAAGCGAGCATTCCCAGTGGCGTCAGCTGCGATCAAAATTTCACTTGGGCCTGGAAGGAGATCAATCGACACCGCGCCAACCATCTGCCGCTTCGCCTCAACCACATAGCTATTCCCGGGACCAAAAACCTTATCAACCGGCCGAATCGTCTTCGTCCCTAGCGAAAGCGCTGCGATTCCGTGAGCCCCACCCGCTTTGTAAATCTCCGTCGCTCCCGCCGCATCCAGAGCGTATAGCAAATCCGCATTGACCGATCCATCCGGTCCCGAAGGAGTCGCCGCCACGATTTCCGGAACTCCAGCTGCCTGTGCAAAACCTGCCGTCATTAATGAAGTAGAAACCAAGGGAGCCTTGCCACCCGGCACGTAGACTCCGACCCGATCGAAGGGCACAAAGCGCTCCCCCACCTCAACCCCTTGCGGGTTTTTCGAAGACCAATTCTTGCGCTGGCTCTTCTTCGCGAAGGAATGAATGTTCGCAAGAGAAGCCTTAATTGCGGCTTTCGTTTTCTGGCTCACCGAAGCTCGCGCCTCAGCTAGTTCAGCCTCACTCACACGAAGAGTCTTCGAAGTGAGCTTCGCTCCATCAAATTTTTCCGCAAAGGCCACTAATGCTCGATCCCCTTTCCGAGCAACCTCATCCACAATCCCAGACACGACCTCCGAAACCGCATCACTCGGGATTGCCCGACGATACAATTTCTTCACGAAAGCCGCATAAGCCTTCTCCTCGTGAGTGAGCATCTTCATCCGGCACATTGAAGCCGAAACGACGGGAAAATCAAGACAATCAAAGTAATTATCCGTTCAGCTTATCAAGATTCTTCGCAAGGAATCGACCATCTTTCCTAAACAGTTTCCCGTCGAAGTAGATCTCACCTCCGCCATAATCCTTCCGTTGGATATTCACCATATCCCAATGAACCGTCGAGCGGTTCCCATTGTCGGCTTCTTCGTAAGCCTGCCCCGGCGTAAAGTGGAAACTCCCCGCGATCTTTTCATCAAAAAGAATATCGCGCATCGGCTCACGAATCAGCGGATGAAAGGCAATCGCAAACTCACCCACATATCGCGCTCCGGGATCACTATCGAGAATCTTGTTCAACTCCTTCGTCTTCCCTCCAGCGGCCACCGCCTTGATAATCTTCCCCTTCTCAAAGGTCAAAGTGATCCCATCAAAAGCAATCCCTTGGTAGATCGTAGGCGCATTGTAAGCGATCACCCCTTCCACCGAATCTTTCACCGGAGCAGTGAAAACCTCCCCATCAGGAATATTGTATTCGCCACCACAAACAATTGCCGGAATATCCTTAATCGAAAATTTCAAATCGGTCCCATTCCCCAAAATGTGAACATCATTCGCTTTCTCCATCGCCTTCTTCAAAGAATTCATCGAAGGCAAAAGAGCTTTGTAATCCAACAGACAAACCTTGAAGTAAAAATCCTCAAAGGCCTCCGTGCTCATTCCTGCTTGCTGAGCCATCGCGGCGTGAGGCCAGCGCAGAACACACCACTTGGTTTTCTTCACCCGATGGTCCAGCACCTTACGCATATGCTTCATCGCAGCACCCATCCGCTGAGCCGGCACATCACTCGTCTCGTTAATATTGTGAGATCCACGAATCGCGATATAGGCATCCATATCCTTCATCTCAGTAAGAAGATGCTTCGCCGTCACCTTATACTGCTCATCGGTAGCCCCCTTTAGCATCTCGCGACTGAGGCGATTTGATCCAAGCCGAAGAAAGGGCTCAGCCTTGCGAGCGCGGACTTCACGAATCAACGCAATCCCCATCTCCTCCGGAGTATCGACCAGATCGAGAAGAATCTTCTCCCCTTTCTTAAGCGAAGTAGAATAGCGGATGAGTTGTTTGGCGAGTTCGAGATACCTTGGATCCATGGCATGAGCAAACCGCCACGCTCAACGAAGGACAATCAGAAAATCAGCGCCTTAAAAAAAATCGCCTCGCAGGGATTCATTCCTAATCCCGATCACGCCACTGCTCAAAGCTGCGCTGACCCGGAATCTCTGGATCATCAAGGTGCGAATTCGCATCCAATTTCCGGCCCAACTCAGAATCATCAAACGCACCACCACCGGCACGCCGACTGTTGGTGGACTCGCAAGAGGCAAGAACGGACACAAAAGCAACAGCAAGGGAGGCAAAGATCACACGTTTCATCGCAGCCACTATGACTCCTCAAAAAATCTCCGCAAGTCTCGACTACTCGGTGCACGAAAGAAATGAGCACCTTGCTCACTTCTTAGCATCTACCATATTTTGAGCCGCTTCCTCCAAGGCCTTCTCTAACTTCTCAGGCAGCCCAAACTCTGGCAGCTCCTCTAAAAAAACCTTCCAGTCCTTCTTCATCCCACTTCCCAGATAGGCATTCAGCCGCGTCGCCACGGTGGAATCCGCGAGGGATTTACCATCCTTATAAATTGCCGTCAGCGCTCCACGCACCTCGCGATAACGAGTCAGGTAGTATTTTTGATGATAGCCCTCCGCGTAGGTGAATTTGCCCACTGGGAGAATTTCAGTCTGCACCTTCGAAACCTCAACCCCCTGATTCTTCGCCGTCGCGGCACGAGACTTCTCCGCCGCCACCTTCTGCACCTCGTCGTGATAAAAAACCGCATTCATATACTGACGCGAGCGATTGATCTGGTCGCAACGATGAGCCGACCAAAAAATCTTCAACAAATCATCATAGCTCAGCACCGTCGGATCGTAATCAATCGACAAAACCTCCGTATGATTTCCCAGATCGTAATAGGATGGGAATTCCTTCTCGCCACCCGCATATCCTGCCCGCGTGCGCAAAACACCTTTGAGACTTCCGAACTCGGAGTCTGGCCCCCAAAATCATCCGATCCCGAAAGTTGCCGTCTCATACTTCACCTTGGCCGTTTTCGCATCGAGCGGCAAAGTGGTAGCAGACACCTTACCGTCGGCTTTTGGTAATTTTTCTCCGGGAGCGATTCCTGACATCAGCACTAACCCTGCTATTGCTCCTCCAATGATCAATCGAAATTTCATCTATCTAGCAGTAGGATGACACAGCTTGGTGATTATTCCAGCACACGATCTCCCCTCTATCTTCCTTTTTTCTTTGCAAGTCCCCAAGCCAAGCCCTTCCCTGCCAATAAGCAATGGCCGAAGCCCACACTGTTTCCGAATTTGCCCAGCGCGTCCTCCTGAGCACCTCGCTGGAGGAAAAACTCACCCACGCCCCTCCCTCACTCATTCTCGACCCTCCAAAAAAAGGCTCTTTTAAAACACCCACCACTCCAGGCCGTCCCGATCACCTCAAGCCACGCCCCAACAATGGCAAATCCCCTTTCCCCAGCGACGACCAAATCCACAACGAAGAACAACGCGGCATCCTCCTCCACTTCTTCGCCAACCACGAGCTCCTCGCCGTCGAGCTCATGGCCCTCGCCCTCCTCAAATTTCCCGACGCCCCAGATGCCTTTCGCAAAGGCGTCCTCCACACCCTCCAAGAAGAACAAGACCACACCCGCTGGTATCTCGAACGCATGAAGTCCTGTGGGCTCAACTTCGGCGACTACCACCTCAGCCCCATGATCTGGTCGCATATTTCCTCCATGGAAAGCCCCCTCGACTATGTCTCCCGCCTCTCCCTCACTTTCGAACAGGCCAACCTCGACTACGCCAAACACTACTCAAAGGTCCTCACCGAAGCGGGCGACCAAGAATCCGCCGACCTCCTCGCCAAGATCTACAAAGACGAAATCGCTCACGTCGGCCACGGCCTAAAGTGGCTCCGTCGCTGGAAGGAAAACGCCCAAAGCGACTGGGATGCTTGGAACAAACAACTCCACTTCCCCCTCTCCCCCATCCGCGCCAAAGGAATGACGCCCTTCAACGAAGAAGGCCGCCGCAAAGCCGGGCTCGACGAAAATTTCATCGCCTCGCTCAAACGCTTCCAATCCTCCCGCGGTCGCAGCCCCGACCTCTACTGGTTCAATCCCGACGTCGAACTCTCTGCCGCCTCAAAAAACTACCACACCCCAAAACGCCTCGACCAACTCGCCGCCGATCTCGAATACGCCTTCGCCCTCGCCGCCCCCTCCTCAGACGACATCGTCCTCCTCCGTAATCTCCCTAGCGACTCACATCGCGAAGCCCTCGCCGCCAAAAACCTCACCTTCCCCGAAATCGCTCCCCTTTCCGATCTCGACCAGCTTCGCGAAGTACGAAACATCTGCGAAGAACGCCCCTGGGGAATTCCAAACCCCGCCCTCCTCAGTAAAGAGTTCGGCCTCCAGCTCCGCGAAAAAATCGACCCAACCCCCATTCCATCCGCCATTTGTAAAAACGAACCTGAAATCCGCCTTTTCATTGAATCCCACCCATTCGATGACTGGATTGCCAAACCCCTCCACAGCTCCGCCGGTCGCGGCATCATCAAATTCTCCGCCCATCGACCTCCTCCCATCTCCGGAAAATACCTCATCGAACCTTGGCTTCAAAAAGACCTCGAGTTCTCCCTCCTCTATCACTCTAACCCACCCGACCAAGGCGGCTTACGCTTCCTCGGAATCTGCTACCAAGAAGTCAGCAAAAGCGGCCAATGGATCTCCTCCACCTCCGCCCGAAAACCCGCCAGCCTACTCCTCCCTGAGCAAGCCCGCCTCATCGCAACCAAAGTCCTTCCTTCAGCAAAAAAAGACCTCTTAGAACCGCTCTCCCAACTTCTAGAAGAACAAAACTACCACGGCCCTGTTTGTATCGACTCCTTCATCCATTATACTTCAGAAGGCCTCGTTTGGCATAGAGTCAGCGAGATCAACGCTCGTTGGTCCATGGGCCGACTCGCCCACCAACTCCGCCTCAAACTCTCCCCCGACCGTCCCCTCACCCTCAGCACCATCCAAAAAAACTCACCCCTGCCAGAAAACTCCTTCCCCCTCGGCGATTCCAAAAACGCCCACTCCCGCATCCCCATCGTCACGATCTCAACCTAAACATAAAACTCTGCTTCTCCGCTGCTCTGCGTGAGAACTACTCCCATCCAATCCTGTGAAATTCCCCCTTGGACCTTCCTCACTCAACGTTCACAATCAGTCCCATGAGCCAACTCTCCCAAGCCATCAGCATCAATCCCTACTTTAAAGTCCGGCCCGGCAAACTCGACGCCTTTAGAGAAGTCATGAAAGAATGCGTAGCCCGCACCAGCACCGAAGACACCAACCTCTATTACGACTTCTCCGTCTGCGACGACCAAGTCTTCTGCCGCGAAGCCTACGTTGGTGCCGCCGGTGTCCTCCGCCACCTCGAAAACGTTGGCTCCTGCATCGAAGAAATCCTCACCTTCTCCGAACTCTACCGCATCGAAATCCACGGCCCAAAAGCTGAGCTCGACCAACTCCGCGAACCCCTCGCCGACCTAAACCCCGAGTTCTACGAACACGTTACCGGCGTCCCTCGGTAGATCCAAATTCACCATTCATAACTCACCCCTCACCATTCTCCCCATGCCCACGAAAAAGGAAATCCAAGACCTCTACTTCATGGACGCGCGTTTCAAGCTCCTTGAAATCGCCTCCTTTCTCGACCGCGTGGACCGCCATGAAGGCGAAGCTGACTTCCGACACCCCGCCTTCGCAAAAGCCCTCGCCGCCATGCAAAACCCACCCGCTGGCACCACTCGTGCCCAAGCAGTCCACCTCGCCTTCTCCGATCACTCGACTGAACCAGCCGACTCCGCCGGAATCCAGTTCGCCTACGGAGCGCATCAAGAGGAGGCTTGAAAAGAATCCTTTTTTAGCTAAATTAGATTCCATGAAGACCACTGTTGATATTCCAGAGAAGACCCTCAAGGACTCTATGAAGTATTCTGGAGCCTCTACGAAAAGAGATGCGATTCTTGCAGCCATGGACGACTACAATCACCGCCAGCGTGTTCTAGCTTTCAGCGAACGTATCAGGAAGAACCCTCTCAAACTCATGGATAATGACGAAATTGAGGCCGCCGATCTCGTCGAATCGACCCGTCAGCTCGCCGACTATCAAGCCCGAGCATCAGAATGACACTCGCCGATACCTCTGTCTGTATTCCCTACCTCCGTGGCACTATGCCCGAGAGTGAGCATACCGATTTTGTCGCTCGCATGATTCGCCGCGAACTCGGAATCACCTCTGTCGTCTGGGTCGAGCTTTTTCAAGGAATCCGCGGCAAGCGAGAGGAGAAAGAGCTGGCAGACTTCGTAGAGATGATTCAATTTTTCGAATTCGACCAAAAATGCTGGACCGAAACTGCTCGAATCGCCCGCATCTGTAAAAGGCGAGGAGTCAATGTCCCCCTCTCTGACATCCAAATCCTCGCCTGTTCACTTTGCAACAATCTTGAATTGCTACACCATGACAAACACTTCGGATCTATCCAACAGGTCCTCCCTAAATAACTCTCTCACCTTGTAACCTAATTCACTCATCCCCATGCGCTATATCGAACCTCACGCTCACATGGTCAGCCGCACCACCGCCGACTACCAAGCCATCGCCCAAGTCGGTTGCGAGGCTCTTTGCGAACCCGCCTTCTGGGCTGGTTATGACCGTGCTGATGCCCAAGGCTTCTTCGACTACTACCGCCAACTCACCGAATACGAACCAGCCCGCGCCGCCAAGTTCGGCATCAAGCACTTCTGCTGGCTCTGCATCAACCCCAAGGAAGCCGAAGACCCCGTCTTCGCCCGCGAAGTCATGGCCCTCATCCCCGACTTCATTGACAAGCCCACCGTCCTTGGCATCGGAGAAATCGGTCTCAACAAGAACACCAAAAACGAACTAATGATCTTTGAGGAACACCTCGAAATCGCCAAAAAATATGATCAAGCCATCCTCATCCACACCCCTCACCTCGAGGACAAACTCAAAGGCACCCGCCTCATCCTCGACGCCTTAAAAAACGCCAAGGTCGACCGCGACCGCGTCATCATCGATCACGTCGAAGAACACACCGCCCCCCTCGTCCTCGACGCCGGATACTGGGCTGGCATGACTCTTTATCCCGAATCCAAATGCTCCCCCGCCCGCGCGATCGATATTCTCGAGACCTTCGGCATGGAACGCATCTGGATGAACTCCGCCTGCGACTGGGGCATCTCAGATCCCCTCGCCGTCATCAAAACCGCCCTCGAAATGAAGAAACGACATCACTCACCTGAGATTGTCGAAAAAGTCATCTTCGACAATCCCAAAGCCTTCCTAAGCCAATGTCCAAACTTTTCGCTCTAGCCCTCTGCCTCACTTCCGCAGCCCAAGCAGAAACAGTCCTCTGGAAAGCCACCGGCGCTCTCACAACCGGCACCGGCGTTTTTCAGCGCCAAGACCTTTCTCCCAGTGATTCAGTCACCCTAAGAATCACCTACGACGATGATGCCATTCCCGATGTTCCGACCCCCCTCTTAGGTCGAACAGATAGTGACTATCGCGAGGCCATCAACCTCAAGATTGAGATCACCATTGGCAGCTACCTGTGGGAAGGCACTGTCAGCTCCGCAAAGAAAGGATTCCCTTACACCTTCTTCACCCGAGTCAAAGACCCTTTTCCCACCGCAGAGTCATTCGATA
This sequence comes from uncultured Verrucomicrobiales bacterium, assembly GCA_937928545.1. GTDB lineage: Bacteria > Verrucomicrobiota > Verrucomicrobiia > Verrucomicrobiales > Akkermansiaceae > SW10. Next base: position 29,716 of record CALGJQ010000017.1, on the reverse strand, counting down.
TTCAAATTACCAGTGATGACCAAGGGAGCTTTTCCAGCTTCCCCTTCCGCCTCGGAGACAGTTTGGCTTCATTCTTTCTCGACTTCAATGGAGCAAATAGCTCTCTCCTCGATTCGGGAATCAGCGTAGGTGATATCCACCCCGAGCATCTCTCATCAGCGACCGGTAAAATCTCTACCGGTGTTGGCAATGAACTTTCATTCACCATCGACCCAGCTTCACTCGAAATCCTCTTTGAAAAAGATGAAACCGTCGCTCCTATTGTCGTGATTCCCTCCATCTCCGTGACAAATAACTCTGTCTCCCTGACTTGGCAAAGCGACTTCCGCTTCCGCTACCTTATTGAGGCTACTGATGACCTCTCATCCGAAACTTGGAACCCCATCGAAACACGATTCGGAACTGACACCATGCTCACTCGCGAATACGTCCGTGCAGACCACCCAAACTATTTCCGCATCTCGACTCTTCAACGAACCGACCCCGAGTAAGTCACCCCTTCTTCACCCTTGCGACGCGAGCAGGTGACGCTAAAACTCACCCGTGAAGTTCCACGGTCAACACCACCTCGCCTACTGCACCAATATTCACCCCGCAGAAACTTGGGAGGAAACCTTTCGAGTCCTCAAAACCGACGTCCTCGCCGTCCGCGACCGCGTTGCAAATGGCCAACCCTTCGCCATCGGCCTCCGTCTCTCCGCCCTCGCCGCGTCCGAACTCATCGGCACCGACGGCAAGAACCTCCGCTCTTTCAAGGCCTGGCTCATTGAAGAAAATTGCTACGTCTTCACCATCAACGGCTTCCCCTACGGTGCCTTCCACGGCACTCGTGTTAAGGAAAAAGTCTACCAACCCGACTGGACCACCGAAGAACGCCTCACTTACACCAACAACCTCTTCGTCATCATTGCCGAGCTCTGCCCCGAAGACTCCGGCGGCTCCGTCTCCACCCTCCCCGGCTCCTTCAAGGAATTCGAAGCTGACGAAAACCTCATCTTCGCCAATCTCTACGCCTGCGCGCGCCTCATCGAGACCCTCTCATTCGAATCGGGTAAAGACCTCCATCTAGGCCTCGAGCCAGAACCCCTCGGCCACTTCGAAAACACCGCCGAAACCCTCGCCTTCTTCCAACGCTTCTTCACCTGGTGCGCCGACCGCGACCTCCCCACCGAACGCCTCACCAAACACATCGGCATCAACTACGACACCTGCCACTTCGCTCTCGAGTTCGACGACTGCCACACCTCCCTCAAAGCCCTCACCGACGCCGGCCTCCGCATCTCAAAAATCCACCTCTCCAACGCCCTCTCCTTCGACCCTCAAAACCCCGCCGCTCTTGAAGCAATTCGTCAATTCGACGAACCCACCTACCTTCATCAAGTCATCCTCAACACCACCCCCCTCACCCGCTTCAAAGACCTCCCCGATTTCTTCTCTTCATTCAAAACTCACCATTCACCACTCACCACTCCTTGCGAAGCAAGGTGCCACTTCCACGTCCCTCTCTACTCAGAACCTCTCGAACCACTCGGCTCCACTCTCGATCACGCCGAAGCCGCCCTCTCCTATCTCAAAGATCACCCCGAAACCTGCCCCCACCTCGAAATCGAGACCTACACTTGGGGCGTTCTCCCCAAGCAGCTCCAAAAACCTCTCACCGACCAAATCGCAGCGGAATACGATTGGGTAACCTCGCGTTAATCTTCGAACCATGCGACCACAATATCATCTCCGACAATCGGCCGAAGGCTTACTCGCATGGGATGTTTTCAGGTTAATCGAACTGGCAGAAAAACAACCCACAATCGAACTCTCACTAGACTCGATTGCCGAGCTTGATGAGACCTTTTGGTATCAATCAAACACCGACAAACCAAGCTGTCGAAGTGTAGCGATGCATTCAAAATATATCGATGAAGCGAACCTCAAATTCCCGATCATCCTAGATCCAGATGGCCGCGTCATGGATGGCATGCACCGAGTTTGTAAAGCGCTCAACCTTGGCCTAACGACTATCCTAGCGACTCAACTCACGAACCTTCCCGAACCGGACTTTGTAAATATCCCCGCTGATCAGCTTCCTTACGAAGACTGACGTTCATCCACCACTTCCCGGATCCTCGCCTCCAGCTCCTCCAGTCGAGGAGCCTCCACCCCCGCCGCCTTCGCCCGCCTCAGCGGCTCACCCCAAATCGCCTCCACCTCCACCGGCGCACCATTCACAAAATCAATCATACTCGAGGGCCGATAATCCTTCATCGGGTAAGTTCGTGAGATCTGGAATTCCACAAACTCATCTTCGATCACATGCCCCAAAGATCCCGCAATGCGGGTCACTTCTTTCATCAACTCCCTCACCCGATCCTCCCCATCCGGCTGCGCCAAAAGCACCCCCGTATCAATCCCACCCTCCGTGATGCAAAGCCCATTGAAAGGCACATTCCAAACCAACTTCCGCCACGTCGCCTCCTCAAAATCCTCAACCGCATCGCAGTGGACATTCGCACCCTCAAAGAGCCCCTTTAGCTCCAGCAGACGATCCGACACCCCCGGCCGAGCCTCGCCCATCACAATCATCCCCCCGCCCGTGTGACGAATCAATCCCGGTTCAATCCGGTTGATACACACAAAACACATCGCTCCTAAAACCCGATCCAATCCAAAAAGCTCCCCCAACTTCTCCACATTTCCCATCCCGTTCTGCAAAGTCACAATCACTGACTTTTCATGAAGGAGCGGCGTAATCACTTCTTCATAACGATGATTAGAAGTCGCCTTCCACGCCACGATCACCACATCCACCGGCCCAATTTCCACCGACGTCCGCGCACAATCCACCTCCAGAAGCACGAAATCACCATCGATACTCTCAACCCGCAAGCCTCTCTTTTTCACCACCTCATAATCGGCTCGTAAAAGAAACTTCACCTCATTCCCCGCCTTCGCGAGTCGCCCCCCGTAGTAGCTCCCGATCGCTCCGGCCCCAACAATCGCAAAGGTCTTCATCGAATAAACTTCCGTGCCACTTTCGCCGCCGTGGCAATCGTATTACGGTGAATTTTCGCAGTGTATTCCGGCTGTCGATTATACCCACCGCCATAGAGAATCGCGACCGGGATTCGGTTCCCCAGAAAGGCCTGCAAAATCACCTCATCTCGTTTCATGAAATCCTTGAGGTCCAAAAGCATCTGCCCCATCCGGTCATTCCGATGGTTATCCGCTCCCGAAATCCAAATTACCAAATCCGGCGAAAAGACATCCAACGCCGCCGCCAAAGTCGTAAAAAGTTGCTTTAAATACATCTCACCTTCCACGTATCGAACCGTCTCAACATCCATCGATCCCTCCACCTTCCGCGTCGGAAAATTCCTCCCCACATGAATCGAGTAAGTAAAAACATTCGGATCATCTCCCAAAATACTATTCGTGCCATTCCCCTGATGCGCATCCGTATCCACCACCATCACCTTAATCCCCGGTTGATTCACTTGCAGGTCCCGAATCGCAATCGCGATATCATTGAACACACAATATCCCTCCCCTCGATTCTGAAAAGAGTGATGCGTCCCCCCCGCTAAAACAGCCGAAACTCCATCCTGCAGCGCCGCATAGCAAGCCTGTCTCGTCGCCTCCACTTCCGTCGCACTCCTTTGATAAAGCTTTGGCGTCACCGGAAGGCCCAGCTGGATCTGCTCCTTCCGGTCAAGCTGCCCATGGTAAATTTTCGCAAGGTAATCGTCATCGTGAACCCTCTTCAACACATGACTCTCCGCCGCCTTCACCTCAATAATATCCTCCCCCTTGATCGTCCCGCTTGTCACCAGCATGTCTTTCGACACCTCAAACTTGTCCATCGGAAACGGATGCCCATTCGGCAGCTCAAGGTAGAATTCTGAAGAGTAGAAGCAGCGCATTTCGATCTAGCGCTACTCTCACGCGCTTCGGCCTAACCTGCAAGGATAGACCTTCGTCCAATCTCGACTGGATTTCACCAAAACACCAGCTACCTTCCGCGAACCTTGATCCGCCGATTCATTCTTCTCCTGATTTGCGCACCGTCCCTCGCTTTCGCTCAGCGCGGGCCTAAAATCACCGTAGTCCCAGCTCAAGCCGCCCCACCCGACGCCTTCAAACTTCAAAAAAACACGGTCTATCCTTGGAAAAAATCCATCACCGCCACCGTCTTCTGGATTGGCGAAAAACCCACTCCCAACAACCCCACTCCCAACAATAAATCATCCTGGGATCAAAACTGGCAACGAAACTTCGGTGGCTACGACAACCCAGACCCCAAAGCCCGCAATGGCTACCTCCCAAAAGGCATTATTCCCGGCCAAAACCCCTTTTACATCGCCCTCCCTTACAACGACTGCCTCAACCACAAAATGCACAAACCCGAGGCCGCTCGCGTCATCCCTTGGTGGAAGCGCGTCAATCCCAAGCCCGGAAAAACCGTCTGCAAAGGTCGCTGGGTCCAAATCTACTGCCCCGGCACTCGAAAAGTCTGCTACGCCCAGTGGGAGGATTGCGGCCCCTTCGTCACCAATGACTGGGAATACGTCTTCGGCAACAAACGCCCCAAAAACAAAAAAAACCAAGGCGCTGGCATCGACATCTCCCCCGCCGTCCGTGACCTCCTCGGCGTGGGCAACAAGGCCAAAGTCCACTGGCGCTTTATCGAGTTCTCGAAAGTCCCCAAAGGCCCTTGGGCTCTCTACGGAACAAACAATCCCTTCGTAAACCCCAAGGTCGACCTCGACCTCATCGAACGCGATCGCTATATGAAATACCTGCTCAAACTCCGTGATCAGGCCCAAAAAAATCGCCGCTAACCACCCCAATCCAGATCATAAACGAAAGGGCGGATCTAAAGACCCGCCCTTTCTACACACAATCGACAATGACAGAGGGTACAAACAATTCCCAAAATACTGTCGAGATCAGATATGCAAAATCCGTGCCAAGACTTTCGTGTTTTGACCGAGGCTCATCATGAATGATATTCTTGTAAAATTTACCCCTCAATACGGGGAACTCAGATCCCCTGAAAAAAATCTCTCTTCCTCGCTGAGAATTGATACTTTCCCCATGCAGTCTCGCTGGAACCACATCCTCCTTCCCCATGAATGATCAGTCTGACATCGGAAAACAACTTACAGAAGCCCGCGAAATTCGCCGCCTCTCGCTAAAGGACGTCGCCCATGAAACGTGTATCCCTTTGGGCACTCTCCAGGCGCTCGAAGCAAACGATTACTCCAGCTTCCCCAACTCCACTTACACCAAAAGCTTCTTGGATCAGTATTCCGCTTTCCTAAAAATCGATGCCGACGAAGTCATCGAGAACCTCCAGACCGAAAACGTTCTTGATCAATCTGAACGCATCAAATTCTTAGAAGAAGATACCGCCACCAAGAGCCCCCGAATCTCCCCCACTCGCCGCAAATCAGCTTCCACTTCGCCGGGGAAACTCAGCAAATTTTCGCAACCCCTTCTCATCATGCTCATCACCGGCGGCCTCATCGCTGCCGGAGTTTGGGGTCTCATTGTCGTCGAAAAACGACTCAATGCTGACCCTGAAACGGCAGATACCACTACACCAGGGACTGCCCCAAAAGATCCCCAAAAAGAAACCACTCCAAAACCTGAAGAGAAAATTGTCTCCACAATTCCGACCACCCAAAAACCCGACCGCCCCGCCCGCGTCATTTCCCTTGCGAATAATACCCCCATCGCTTCCACCACTCCTGAATCACCTGAGGAAGATCCCGATGCCCCCGTCTACGCCTTCCCCGAACACCAAGCAGCGCCGCGGGCCATCATCGTCAACGAAGACGAGGACGAATAGTCACCATGCCCGCTCCTCTCGTCATCACCCAAGGCGACCCCGCCGGAGTGGGCCCTGAGCTCTCACTCAAAATCCTCGCCGACCCCCCCTGCCAAAACCTCAAGGTTCTCGGCTGCAAAAAGCACCTCGCCAAACTAGCCGAAAAACTCAAAATCCCCTTCTCCCCAGACCACATCATCGATCTCCCCCTCTCAGAAAAAATCGAAATCGGTCAAATCTCCGCCGCCGCCGGCGCGCACTCCTTCGCCTGTCTCGAAGCCGCCATCGAAGGCGCCATGGACGGCAGCTACTCCGGAGTCATCACCAACGCCATCCACAAGGAAGCCTGGCACCTCGCCGGGAAACCCTACCCCGGCCACACCGAGTATCTCGTCGAGAAAACCGACACTCCGAACCACGCCATGATGCTCACCTCGGAGGAAATCACTTGCTCTCTCATCACCACCCACGTCTCGCTCACCAGCGTCCCCGCCCTCCTCAATGAAGCGCGCATGCTCGAAGTGATCACTTTGACCAATCAAGCCATGTCCGCTATTCGAGGCCGCCCCGCCCGACTCGCCATGCCCGGCCTCAATCCTCATGCCGGTGAAGGCGGGCTCTTCGGCCGCGAAGAAATCGAACTCATCATCCCCGTCCTCGAGAAAGCCCGCGCCATGGGCATCAACATCATCGGCCCCCTCTCACCCGATACCGCCTTCCTCCCCAACATTCGCAAGGACATCGACGCCTACGTCTGCCTCTACCACGACCAAGGCCTCATCCCTCTCAAAACTCTCGCCTTTGACCTCGGCGTCAACGTCACCCTCGGACTCCCCATCGTCCGCACCTCCGTCGATCACGGCACCGCCTTCGACATCGCCGGCCAAGGCATCGCCTCCGTCACCTCCCTCATCGAAGCCACCCGCCTCGCCCAAAAACTCGCCCACGGAGCCTGACCGTCCCGGCCACTTCTCAACCCAGTCCCCCAGCATCCGCTCTTTCCGCGTATTCTGTGGTCCACCCAGCCCCCCAACCCAGATTCGTGTCAATTCGTGAAGATTCGTGGTGCTCTCCCCCTCAACCACCCCCAAAAAACCGCGTCATAAGGTCGGGTCACATTGACCCAATGCGCGACATTTTGCACCAAATTCCTGCTAGGACCCAAATCCTAGCCTCCTCCTTTTCCTGATAAAATAAAGGATCCACCCGATTCTCCCCCACTTGGTCCGTATCCTGCCATAGAGGATAGACGTTAACCAAAACCCAAAGAAAAAAATGAATCTCATCAACTACTCTCCAAATCGCCTCCTCGGAAATCTCGACGAGCTCCTGAGCCAAACTCTTCGCAGCTTCGGTCCCACTCCAGCCACCCGCGCACCCGGAGCCTATCGCTACGAAGAGAAAGACGCCTACCGACTCCGACTGGACCTCCCCGGTTTCACTCGCGAAGAAATCTCCCTCTCACTCGAAAAACGAGACCTCACCGTCACCGCCACCACCGAGCGTGAAGATGCCTTCCGAAGCGACTTCGAACAAACCTACTCGCTGCCCGAAGACGTCGATCCCGAAGGCACTGCCGCCAAACTCGAAAACGGAGTCCTCGAACTCACCTTCAAAAAACTCACCGAAACAAACGAAGGCGTTCGTAATATCGAAATCTCGTAACCCCCTAAAAAACATCACCCCCATCAATAAAATGAACTCAGAAATCTCTACCGAAAGACCCCGCTTTAAAACCCGCAGCAATGATGCCGGTTTCGACCTCACCATCGCCCTCCCCGGCCTCGCCAAAGACGACGTCCAAATCAAACTCGAGAACCGAATTCTCACCATCGGCGGAGAGCGAAAAGCCCTCGAAGGTGAATTCGAAAACAAAGACCACGAAGCATGTCGCTTTGAATTGAAAGTGGAGCTCCATGAGGACCTCGATGTCAACAACATCAAAGCCACTCACCAAGACGGCATCCTCACCCTTTCACTACAAAAACGAAAGGAACTCGCTCCCCGAAAAATCGACATCCTCGCGAATTAAATATTTTCATATGTGTGTGTGAATAGTGCGAATGGCGCCCCCGAAAGGAGGCGCCATTTTTCAAGCTACGGAGCTTGGATGGCATGCCCCTTGGGTACTTTAGTCCGAGTGCACAGCCTAAGCCCCCACAACAAAAGCACAGTCCACGGAAGGGCTGTCTCCAGACTGCCCCTCAACCTAGCCCCCATCTCTGCGCCTCAGCAACTCTACGCGAGATGCCCCCTCAACCTAGCCCCCATCTCTGCTGCTCCGCTGCTCTGCGTGAGATCCCCCCCTCAACCTCCCCAATTCATACATTCCGCAATTGCCCATCCCCCCATCCCCCTCCACCCTTCCCCAAATGAAACTCATCTCCTGGAACGTCAACGGCATCCGCGCCGTCCTCAAAAAGAACTTCACCGACTTCGTCCTCGAACACAACCCCGACATCCTCTGCCTCCAAGAAACCAAAGCCCGCCCCGAACAAGTCGAACTCCCCCTCGATCTCGCGGGATACAAAACCTACTGGAACTCCGCCGAAAAAGCAGGCTACTCCGGCACCGCCGTTTTCACCAAGACCGAGCCCCTTTCCGTCCGACTCGGCATCGGTTCCGAAAAAGCTGCCGAAGGTGACAAGGAAGGCCGCGTCATCACCCTCGAGTATCCCGACTTCTTCCTCGTCACCGTCTACACCCCAAACTCAAAAAACGAACTCCTCCGCCTCCCCTACCGCATGGAATGGGACATCGCCTTCCGCGAATACCTCAAGGCGCTCGAAGCCGAAGGCAAACCCGTCATCGCCTCCGGTGATCTCAATGTCGCCCACCAAGAAATCGACCTCGCCCGCCCAAAAACAAACCACCACAGCGCAGGCTTCTCCAAAGAAGAACGTGCCGGCTTCACCGAGCTCGTCAACGCAGGCTTTGTCGACACCTTCCGCCACTTTCACCCCGACAAATCCGACACTTACTCCTGGTGGTCCTACCGAGCCGGAGCGCGTGGCAATAACGTCGGCTGGCGCATTGACTACTGGATCACCTCCGAATCCCTCACCCCCAAGCTTACCTCCGCCAGCATCAATGACGATGTCCTCGGCTCGGACCACTGCCCTGTCACCCTAGAAATCGACCTCTAGAAGACACAAAATCCTTCCCATTCCAAAAAGGCACTTTCATCTTCCCCGCACATGTCCACCTCCCGCCAACTCCACTCCGTCATCGATGCCTTTGGCAAACAAGGCTGGCATTGCGACCAAGTCGAAGGCCGCGACGTCATCACCACCGCCTTCGAGGCACACCACACCCACATCCACCTCCACGCGCAAGCCTTCACCAACCTCAACGCCCTCTCCATCGTCGCCGAATCCCCCATGAGCTTTGATGAAGAGCGCGAGCGATACGCCCTCGAACTCATCATGCGGTCCAACAAACAACTCACCCTTGGCAACTTCGAATACGACCTAGACCGCTCCCTCATCGTCTTCCGCATCACCAACGTCTTCGAAAAAGAAGTCTACGATGCCGACATCATCTCCTCCATGGTCCACTGCGCCATCGCCGAGCTCGACCGCATCGTCCCCCTCGCCGGAGTCATCAACCGCACCGCCGATGACCTCCTCGAAGACATCTCCATCCCCCTCCTCCTCGAACGAGAAGACCTCCTCCCACCCGTCCCTGAATACGACGGCGAGGAAGAAGAGGAGCTATAGATGTTTTGACTCATCAACCCACCTCGCTAAGCTTATCAGGGATGAAAATAGTCATTCTCCTCCCCCTCGTCGCTTTCTCTCTCGCCCTCGCTTCGTGCAGCAACACCCCTAGCAAACCCGCCACTCCTCCGGTGGAATACATCCACCCCACTGATCTCGGCTAGTCCATCCCCCCCATAAAAATTTAAAAACCCACGGAAGCCCGTGGGTTTTTTTGTGTGCAAAAATCACGGCATTATCTTTGCCCCTTTCACCAATCCCCATTATCACCTCACCAATGACAGCTAAGAAAAAGAGCGCTTCAAAAAAAGGACCTTGGGCAAAAGCAATGCCCGCCAAGCAATTCGACTTCATGCGCGAGATCCTCGCCGCCCCCAGTCCCATCGGCCTCGAAGGAGCGATGAGCTACGGCGTCCTCAAGCCCATGTTCGAAGAGATCAAACCAAAATCCTGGGCGGTCCAGCAATTCAAAGGCAACGCCGGCATCGTCCTCGACACCCACCCCGGTGATGACAAAAAAACCTCCGTCATGGTCATCGGCCATGCCGATAAAATCCGCCTGCAAGTCCGCAGCATCGGCAGTGATGGAAAAATCTGGGTCAACAGCGATTCCTTCCTCCCCTGCACCCTCATCGGTCACGAGGTCAAACTCTTCTCCCAACACCCCGACAAGCCCGGCGAATTCCGCACCATCAACGGCGGCACTATCGAGGCCCTCGGCGCCATCCACTTCTCCAAACCAGCCCAGCGCACCGGAGCCGAAGGGATCAAACCTGAAATGCTCTTCCTCGAACTCCAAATGCACGGAGACGACCCCAAAGAAGAAATCGAAAAACTCGGCATCCGTGCCGGCGACCCCATCATCCTCGATCGCCCTATCCGCAAAGGCTTCACCAAAGACACCTTCTACGGCGCTTACCTCGACAACGGCCTCGGCTGTTTCATGGTCGCCGAACTCGCCCGTCTCCTCGCCAAAAAGCCCCTCAAAAACATCCGCGTCCTCCACACCATCGCCACACACGAAGAAATTGGCCGCTTCGGCGCCACCGCCGTCGCGGGTGAAATGAAGCCCGACATCATCATCGGATCCGACGTCAATCACGACTACGACGCCGCTCCCGGCCTCGCCTCCAAGCGCATGAATAGCCTCAGCATGGGCAAAGGCTTCAGCCTCAGCACCGGCTCCATCACCAGCACCTTCTTAAACACCCTCATCGAAAAAGCCTCCCGCAAAGCTGGCATCCCCTACCAAATGGACGTCACCGGCCGCGACACTGGCACCGATGCCATGGCCGCCGCCCTCGCCGGCATCGATAGCGCCGCCACCTCCATCGGCTTCCCGATCCGCAACATGCACACCATCTCCGAAACCGGCCACACCCTCGACGTCCTCGCCGCCGTCTATGGAGTGGAAGCAACCCTCCGCGAAATGGACAAAATGAACAAAGGCAAAGGCCTCACCCGCGCCGATCTCCAAAACGAACACCCCCGCCTCGACGAAGCCAAAAAGGCTTAAGCTCGAAAATCAGTCCCTCTAAAAAGGCGAAGGCCGGACTTTTTCAAGTCCGGCCTTCATTACTTACGGGCGTTAGCTCAGTCATCAAAACTTGACGAAATTATCAAATGGTGCCATTTTGACAACAGATGAGAATTGTCACAAAGCATCGAATTCTCTCCTATGCCAAATCACATCCCAATTCTGCAACCAACTTGTCTGCATGGATATCAGTCGCAGATTCCGCATCGTGGGAAAACTTCGTTCATCTCAGACAGACCTTTCCTCATGCTGATCAAGTCACGACCGGAAGCAAACGAACCGCCACCGTCTTCAACATCGCCGGAAATCATCACCGCTTAATCACAGCCATCCACTACAACACCGGAATCATCTACATTCTCAAAATCCTTACCCACGCCGAATACAGCAAAAACCGTTGGAAAAAAGAGCTATGAAAACCCATCAACCCACCCTGCCCCCCTTCAGTAAGTTGCCAAAAAGCTACGCGGGGCTCTGCGCCCTTCTCATGCCACGCACCATTCACGATGACCTCGAACATGATGCCGTGACCTCCATCATCGACCACATGGCTGGCCGCTCCCTTACGAAAGACCAAGCCGACTATCTCGAGACTCTCTCTGAACTCTCCGAAGCTTACGAAAAACAGCGACTGCAAAGTCTCCCACAACTCACCTCTCACCAATTTCTCGCCGCCCATCTTGAGAATATCGGCATGAGCGCCAGCGACTGGGGGAAACTCATCGGCATTGATCGTTCCACCGCCTCCCGCCTCCTCCGTGGCGAACGAAAGCTCAACACCGACCACATCCGAAAATCCGCCGAAGCCCTCCACATCGAAAAAGGACTGCTCATCTAAGGAACCTCAGCCACGAAAATGACCTCAATACTAGGCGAAATAGTCGCGATGATGCCTGAATCGTAAATTAATAATTCACTGTGATTGTAACCACATCGAAGCGTTGAACCCATCTCTTCAAAAAGGCGAAGGCCGGACTTTTTCAAGTCCGGCCTTCATTGGTTGCGGGTGTAGGATTTGAACCTACGACCTTCAGGTTATGAGCCTGACGAGCTACCTGGCTGCTCCAACCCGCGATTTAGTTACCACCTCTTGCGAGGCGGGCGGAAACTAGGACGGTTTCACTGGTCGGACAAGATTTAATTTGATGAATTTAACCCGCCGTGCCCTCTTCTTCTCCGACTTCAGAATTCCTTCCCCGTTCGGAATGGCAGGAGTGCGCAAGGGCTTATCGTGAAGAAATCGAGAAGTTCACCAGCCCGATCCGCGCTCGCAGGTCTCGGCAGGAAAAGCATCCCATTTACGATTTCCTCTACACCTATTATTCATTCTCGCTAGGAAGGTTGGAACATTGGCATCCCGGGGTGGGAGTGACTTTAGAAGACGATGAAGCTCTCGATTTTTCAGATCGCTATTATCGAAGGGAAAAAGGACTCGCCTGGATCGACTCCGAAAAACTCACGAGCAAAGGACGGCAGCAACTCAAATGGATTCACCAGATCTTGACCCTCACGCAAGCTCGACCACCCAACTTTGCCTGCCACGGCCTCCACGAATGGGCCATGGTTTATTCCGGAGCAGATGTCCGGCATCGCGAGATCGCTCCCTTACGATTATCCCAACAGGAAATTGATTCCTTTGTGAAGTCGCGGCCCATCTGCTGTTCCCATTTCGATGCCTATCGCTTCTTCGCTCCCGAGGCCGCTCCCCTCAATCGACTGTCCCCCACCCTAGAAACTCGACAAGAAAACGAGCAACCCGGATGCATCCACGTCAATATGGACCTCTACAAGTGGGCTTACAAAAGCTCTCCTTGGATTCCCTCCGAAATTTTAAAGGAAAGCCTTCTCTTCGCAATCAAAGCGAGAGAGATCGACATGAGAGCCTCCCCTTACAATCTCGAAAGCTACGGATACCCCGCCATCACAATCGAGACCTCCCAAGGCCGACAAGAGTATGAAGAAGCTCAGTATTGCCTCTATCGACAAGGGCTAGACCTTCGAGCGTCCTTAATCGCGGCACTTGATCGAGTCTTGAATGCTTGAAATCGACGACAAGCTCACTAGTCTCTAGGCGTCGGTGAATCAACACGCCGCCATCAAAGAATAACGACTATGAAAAAACTAACAACATTCACCGCCAGCGTGCTTCTGGGCTTCGGCCTCGTAAGCTGCAAGGGCGACAAAGACGGTGCGAGCACCGATGATAAGAAATCTCCTGAAAAAGAAGCCTCCGCTAGCACTGGCGAAGAAGCAACGGGCGAAGAAGCCCAAACCGTTTCTCTCAAAGTCAGCGGCATGACATGACCAGGCGGTTGTGTCAAAAGCGTGCAGTCTGCACTTGCTGATATTGATGGCGTCTCTGACTTGAAAGTCTCCCTAGGAAAAGTCTCTTACTCCGGCTCTGCGAAAGCAGACGACGTGATCGCGGCTCTCCAAAGTAAGACCAAGTTCACGGCAGAAGCCGAATAACTTCGGATCCTGTAAAAAATCCTCAAAGCCGCCCTCCGAACCTGCGGAGAGCGGCTTCTTTGCTGTTTAGGGTTTCAAATTCCCAATTTTCTGTCTTCTCTCCCGCCATGATTCCAAACGTCCTCGCCGAACGATATGCTGCGTCTCAAATTAAAGAGATTTGGTCACCCGAAGGTCGCATTGTCCTAGAGCGAGATTTCTGGATCTCGGTCATGAAAGCTCAAAAGGCTCTTGGACTGGATATCCCAGACGAAGCGATCGCCTCTTACGAATCCGTCAAAGATCAGGTCAACCTTCCCGCCATCGATGAACGGGAGCGCATCACCCGCCACGATGTCAAAGCCCGCATCGAAGAATTTAACGAACTCGCCGGCCACGAGCACATCCACAAAGGACTCACCTCTCGTGACCTCACTGAGAATGTCGAGCAACTCCAAGTCTACCGCTCGCTCGAAGTCATCCGGAATAAGAGCATCGCCGTCATGGCCCGCATGTCGGAGCGCGCCACGCAATGGCAAGATCTCATGATCACCGCGCGCACTCACAATGTCGCCGCCCAACCCACGACCTTTGGAAAACGCCTCTCAATGTTTGGCGAAGAAGTGCTCAGCGCCTTCCACAACATCGAATCCATCCTCAATTCCTACCCCGTCCGCGGTCTCAAAGGAGCAGTGGGAACCCAGATGGACCAAGTCTCCCTCTTCAATGGCGACACCGAAAAAGTCGCGGCGCTCGATGAACAAGTCCGCGAGCACCTCGGCCTTCCAAAAGCCTGGACCAATGTCGGCCAAGTCTACCCGCGTTCGCTCGACTTCCGTGTCGTCAGCTCTCTCGTTGACCTCGCGTCTGGCCCATCATCCCTCGCCAAAACTCTCCGCCTCATGGCTGGGCACGAGACGGCCTCAGAAGGATTTGCGAAAGGTCAGACTGGCTCCTCCGCCATGCCTCACAAGATGAACTCGCGCTCTTGCGAACGGGTCAACGGCTTCCACGCTATCCTCAAAGGACACCTTGCCATGGCCTCCAACCTAGCCGGAGACCAATGGAATGAGGGCGATGTTTCTTGTTCAGTAGTTCGCCGCGTGATGCTGCCAGATGCCTTCTATACCATCGATGGCCTATTCGAGACCTTCCTCACCATCCTTAGCCAAATGGATGCCTATCCTGCCGTGATTGAGAAAGAAAATGCGCACTATCTCCCCTTCCTTCTCACGACCACCATTATGATGGAAGCGGTGAAATCGGGAGTTGGCAGAGAAACTGCTCATGAAGCGATTAAAGAACACGCGGTTGCTACGGTTCACGACCTCCGAAATGGCATCGCTTCAGAAAATAACCTTCTCCAACGTCTCGCTGAAGATGATCGCCTCCCCTTAGATCAGGCCTCACTGGCCGCGATTCTTGAAGAAGGTCGAAATAATGTAGGACAAGCCAAGGTTCAGGTGGCACATTTTGGATCTGCAATCGAAACACTGAAAGCGACCTTTCCCGGAGCAGCGGACTACTCTCCAGAATCAATCCTTTAACCGATTGACAATCAGATAGTTGACAAAAAAATCCCCCCACCCTAAATGCACTACATCAAAAGTAAATTTCGAGCACAGGCCTTTCGACGAGCAAGTATCGTCTTTGTTTTAGCCTACCTGTCACTCTTTGTTGCTGGGGGGATGGTCATTTACACTTTTATAGACAGATCAGGGGAAAAACTTCTCATCTTGGGGATCGTTCTTGGAGTGACCCTCCTTTTGTGGGCCACCACGATGATCGTCTCTGGAACCTGTCGTTGCCAACTCTGCCAGGCTTCAACGATGCGCTCTTTAAAGTGCAGTCATCACAAAAACGCGAAAAAACTGTTAGGCAGCTATCGATTCCGCATTGCCGTCGCTGTTCTCTGTAAAGGGGCTTATCGATGCTCTTATTGCGGCGAAGCGTTCAGCTTACGCCCCAAAGTAGAGAATCTTGAACTTCCTCAGGTGCCACCTCGGAGAATGGCTCCAAGTCGCCGCACTACTCAAATCCCTGCGAAACGGCGTCCCTAACGCCCCATGAAACTAGCAATCGGACTGATCGTAGGCTCTATCCTTGGAGCTATAATCGTGATTGGGGGCTACTTCTACTTGAAAAAAAATAAAGCTGGAGACGAAAGCATCACCATTTCATTCACCGAAGCTACAATTCAGGAAAAGCTCGGGAAGGACTTCCCCAAACACGAGAGAATCCTCAACTACATCCCAGTAGTGATCGAGGAACCTGTCGTGAAATTTCTCGGCGAAAGCAAGCGAGTTCAACTCTCGGCCAAAGCGACCATTTCAATTCCCTTCATCCGCAGTGAAGAAGTCGTCGCGGTCTGCACCAGCTCAATCCGCTATGAGAAAGAGGACAAAACTCTCCGCATTTCAGACCTCACCGTCGAAAGCATCGGAACAAATAGCCTTCCCAAAAAATACGAAGGCGCCATCCGCCTCGCCCTAACCACGGCCGCCCGGAAATACCTCGACGACCACGTCGTTCACACGATTAAACCTAAGGATGCTCCAAGAGCCTTGGCCGAAATGCTCGTCCAAAAGATCAAAGTGAAAAACGGACGACTTGAAGTCATTCTAGGCCTTTAGCGAAGCACCCTTTTCCGACATGGAGTTGACAGCGAGGAATTGCTCGCTTAATCAAAATACCATGTCCCAAGAAACGACTTTGATCCTTTTCAAACCTGATGCCGTCAAACAAGACCTCGTCGGAACCGTCCTCGCCCGTTATCAGGCCGAGGGATTCAAAATCCAAGGCATCAAAATGATGACCCTTTCTGACGAAATTCTCGCAGAGCACTACTCGCACATCGCTGAAATGCCCTTCTTCCCATCCGTGCGCGGCTTCATGCAGGAGTCCCCTGTCGTAGCACTCGCTCTCAGCGGCGATAACGTCATTTCCCGCGTGCGCGACCTTCTCGGACCAACTGATTCCAAAGAAGCCGCCGCCGGCACGATCCGAGGTGACTTTGGCGAAAAAGCGGAAGACTCTAAAATGCGCAACATCTGTCACGCTTCCGACAGCCCAGAAGCTGCTGAAGCTGAGCTTAAGCGATTCTTCAATGACGGTGAGATCTTCGCTTAATCGGCGAAACTGACTTGTAACTTTGAAAAAGCCGCCCACTCGGGTGGCTTTTTTATGGTCGAAAAGCAAAGGTCAAATCGGCCGTGAAAGCCATCTCACTCACAGGCATCCTCCTCGGAGCAGCATTCTCCACCCAGCTCTCTAAGAAGATCACCTCATTGCGTTCATCGTTGAAACCGATGATCACCGAAGCATGAAGCGGCGAGCGCTTCTTTTTCGATGGCAAAGCCTCTTCATCTGGACGCTCGAAGCGACTCTCTTTTCCCCGCAAGACTTCACGCGAAACCTTGCTATGAAGCCGATCTCGCGTCTGATCCCAACGACGCCAAACGATGACCGGCATCCCTGCCCGAAGCGACCGGCGCACCGTGGTATGATCATAGCGACTCTTACGGTCTAAATTGAAACGAGCCTCCTTTGCCACTGAGCTATAAAGGCCCAACATGTCTGAACCGGCAGACGATCCCGTATTTTGAAATTTCCCAGCCACCGCCAACCAATCTTCATCAAGATGCAAACCCATGTATCGAGCCACCATCACGAGCGTATTTAAGCCGCAGTAGGGCCGGAAACCTTGAGGAACAACTGAGACCCCATCCAAGACCAGATCACCCCGCTCGTTCTTGGAGACATTTTTTTCCAGAAGCTTCAAGCGCTCCCGAGCCGCAAGCTTTTCCTGAGTGAGGTCCAGCCAAGTCTTAGCCTTAAGCTCGCTCTTAGAAATGCTCACACGGATGAGACGATCAGCCGCCTGTAGCAAGCTGATTGTTAGTCCAGATTTCTCGTCCCGATACTCACTAAAATCAGCCCGTAGATCGCGGGTGCGCCCTCGCTTTGACTCTTTTGGTTTTTGATCGATTTCCCCTAGGCTCAGAAGCAAGGCCTCAGAAGTTTTCCCATACAAGGTGGTGAATTCATTCCTCTTCAACTCCACTCTCTTCATCAAGTCCTCCTTCGCTTCCTCAGCGCTCATTCCTGAAGGGAGGCTGCGAGCTAGGTAACCAAAAAAGGAACCGGCATCAGCAAAGGTGATTTGAAGCTCTTCTAGGCTTTCTCCTCGATGAAGGGCTCGCACAAAAAGAGCGTCAACGCCGAAAACCTTCGGCCGAGCCATCAAGTAGCCTGCGCGGGTTGTGGCGACGCCCGCCTCCTCCTCCCATTCTCCGGGTAAGGACTCAGAACCATCCCACAGCGCAGCTCCCATAAAAGTTTCAGTAAGGTCTCTCCCATCGAGAGGACTCTCATTCTGCGCAAGCGCCCCTAAAACCGCATTGGGCAAAGCCCAAAGCGGACTCACAAAAACCAAAAAAAAGAAAACCACCTTCACAGGCATGTATCAAACACCCGCTCCAGTGGCCTAGCAACGTCAATCTTTAAGCTGAAAAGGAAAATCACTCAGAACCATTCGCCCCATCTTTTGCAGGGGCTGGAGCATCCTTGTTGATAATCTCAAGTAATGTCGCAGTGAGATCCGTGGCATCTTTCGCGTAGGACAAAATTGGAACCTGTGCTCCGCTCGATCCTGAACGATCCAAAATGAAGTCGTAGCCCTGCTCTTCTCCAGTCTTCTGAACGACTGCGATAATTTCCGCTCTCAAGGCACTAAACTCAACTTTCAGTTTCTCCATAAGAGCCGCCTGTTTCTGATTACCCCACTCTTGGCGAGCATTCACTAAACCCTGTGCTTCCTGATTCTTAGATGCTGCCTTTTTAAAGAGCTCGTCCTTTTTTTCACGACTCAAGGACGGATCTTCTCCTTGTTTTTGGAGCTTACGCGCCTCATCGACGAGAGCTTTAATTACGGCCACCCGAGCATCATTGTCGGCTTGGATCTCCTTCTCGTATCCCTTGAACTCCTCGCGGGTTTGAGCTGTTTTGTAATAGCCATCCACCAATTTCTGCATATTGACTGTGCCTATTCTATCCTCTTTCTCCTGAGCGGAGAGCGAGGCGGGTATTATTGCAGAAAAACAGAGAAGGGCGAAAATCTTGAGCGCTTTCATAGTCATAAATATGGTTAAGATTGTTCTTACTCAGAAGCAGCCGTCGCAGCGGGCGCGTCCTTATTGAGATTTTTCAAAACGTCAGGGGTAATGTCTATTTTATTGCGAACATAGACAAGGAACGGAACTTGGTTGGTTGTCAGGCCCGATTCATCGAAGACAAAATCAGCATCTTGAGTTGCGGCATGAGCATTGACAGCCTCGATCACCTGAACTCGGATTTCATCCATGAGGCCTACCATTTTTTGGTTCAGAGCTCGGCGGCTCCGACCAATAAATTCCTGCCGCTCTTTCTGAAGCTCGTTCAAGGTCGCTTGACGATCATTGGCAACCTTGGCGATCTCCTTCTTTTTCTCGGCCGATAAGGATGGATCGGTATACTCCTTTCTCAATTTTCTAAGTTCCTCGACGATCGCTTGGATTGTAGACACCCTCTCGGCATCCAGCTTCCTGATGTTCGCAGTCTCTACTTTCTCTTCCTCCTCGGCAGCCTTGGTCTTGTGGTATTCATTGAGAAGAGTGGTCATATTCACGGTCGCAACCTTGAACTGACCAGCCATCGCAGCTCCCGCTAGTCCCAAGGACAAAAGAACGGGGACAAGCTTAGATTTGATACGTTGAAATGGGGATTTTTTCATAATGGTAAAACGTTTCATGTTTCGGTAAGTGGTGAACGGCCAAAAGGTGTCATTCTGGAAGCAAATCCTCCAGCTTCTTTTTTAAGTCGCGGAGTTCCTCACGTAATTTGGGAAGGCGAGCTACCGCCGCCATTTTACGCTGCTCCGCTTTCATCGGACGTGCTGGTGTTCCCATATAAACGCCCGGCTGAGAGATATTTTTCAAAAGTCCACTCTGAGCCGACAAAATCGCTTGATCTGCAATCTCCAGATGACCAGCGACTCCCGACTGAGCCGCGATCGTGACATAGTTTCCCAGCTTTGAACTTCCCGCCACCCCACTTTGCGCGACGACAAGACAGTGCTTTCCAATTTTCACGTTGTGAGCAATCTGGACCAAATTGTCTATTTTAGTCCCCTCCCCGATCACCGTAGCGCCAAAACGAGCTCGGTCGAGACAGCTATTGGCTCCCACCTCAACATCATCATCAATTTTGACAATCCCGACTTGTGGGACCTTCTGATGCCGACCTTCCACCAGATCAAATCCGTATCCATCAGATCCAATGACGCATCCTGGCTGGAGAACGACACGATCTCCTAAAGTGCATCGCTCACGAACCACGACCCCTGAATGTAAGATGCAATCTCGGCCAATCACCACCTCCGAACCAATCAGACATCCCGGACCGATCCTAGTTCCGTCGCCAATCACCGCACCTCTTTCAATCACGACACCAGGAGCAACTCTCACCTTTTCAGGATCGAGACTCACTCCATCGTCAACATGCGCTCCAGAAGAGACTCCAGGAACAAAGGGATTGGCCTGCTGCTGAAAATAATCAATCAGCTTCGAAAAAGCTCCCGAGGGATTTGGAACAGAAATGAAACGGCATGTATCAGAAACCGAATAATCACCTTCCGGAACCAAGACCGCTCCGGCTGCAGTATCCGCTAGCTGCGGCTCATATCTTGGGTTTCCTAAGAAACTGACGTCCTGAGGCCCCGCATCATCGAGGGCCCCGATTCCGGTAAAAACAGTCGAGACCTCTTCGTCCGAGCTTGCTCCGACAAGATGATGCAGTTGTTGCCAACTTAAGGACACTTTGGATGAATCTAAATTGGCCTACTCGCCTTTATCCGCATCTTCCTCCGTATCTTCGTTGATCTCCTTAAGAAGAGAATCAGTCAGATCAGTGGTCTCCCGAGCATGAATCACAAAAGGAATTCCTTGGTTACTCTTACCAGACGAATCGAGGATAAAATCGTAATTTCCCTCTTTGGCTCGCTCACTGACTGACCGCTGAATCGTCACCAAAATCCCTCTCATCTTCTTTCGCATTTTCTCGGTCAAAGCACGGTTTCGACGCTCTAGGAATTCGGTGCGCTCACGCTCTTTAGATTTTCCATCCTGCTGAAGTTCACGGGATTGATCATTCAGACTACGGCGCTGTTTTTCACCGACCTCTCCCCCAGCCAGCTTGTCTCGAATCTCTTGAAGCTTCGCATCGATTTCTCGAATTCCAGAAAGCTTGTTGTTATTGTCCTTCTGAATCCGAGCTCTCTCGATGTTGATGTCTCGCTGCACTTCAGCAGTTTTATGATACTCATTAAAGAGACGCTCCATGTCTACGGTTGCAATTTTTAGACGCTGCTGAGCGCTAGCTGCCGAAGAAAAGAGCAAAAGCCCGGTCAGGATTGAAAAAAGAGAATGTTTCATAATGAGTGGTTGGATGGGGAACGTTTGAAGATGGAGTGTAATAATCTACTGTTTTGGGTCAACCTTAGGCTGCACCTTGTTTAATTCAGCAATTACGGTCTCAGTAATGTCTAGCAATCCTTTCCCGCCGATAACAGGTACCATTTGATTTGTCGATGTTCCGGAGAGGTCGAAAACGACGTCATAGCCGTTTTCTTCGGCGTGCGCTTCGACAAAACGTTGAATCTCACCCAGAAGACCTGACATCGTACTCATCATATCTTGGTTGAGTTGACTATTGTTTGCCTCGTAGCGACTTGCCCGATCTTGATTCAATTTATTCCTCTCAGCAACCATCCTTTCTATCTTTGCGGTGTGAGCTTCTTTCTCCTCATCACTTAGTGTGTCGTCTTTCGCTTTTTGGCTCTCTTTCGCCAGCTGCTTATCCACCTTGCTCAACTGAGAACGCAACTGACGGTCAGTTTTTTGGATTCGAATGCGCTCCTCGTTGATATCTTGCTCCGTCTTTGTGGTTTTATAAAACTCCTGAAAGACTCTTTGGATATTAACTCCAGCCACCTTGAAATCATCGGCTTCTTGTCCGAAAGCCAAACTTGGGAAACCCAGAAAGAACACGACCAGGAAAAGGGGAACTGCGGGGAGATTTTTCATAGCACTTTTTGCGGACCTCGTGGACACTCCCTTAGATGATCACACGAAGCGCGAACGTCAACTCTGTAAGAGAATTGTTGCAAAAAATGCCGAAGCCGCTCGCTCTCGTTCCAACTATGGGAGCGCTCCATGAAGGACACCTCCAACTTCTGAGGGCGGCCCGTCAAAAAGTAGGTCCTAAAGGCACCGTCGCGATCTCTATTTTCGTCAATCCGATCCAATTTGACAAAGCCGCCGACCTCGAAAACTACCCTCAACCGCTCGAAAAAGACCTCGCCCTCTGTGAAGAGGAAGGAGTCGACCTCGCTTTCACCCCAACGAAAGAAAGCCTCTACCACAATGACCACTCAGTTCTCATTCACGAAAACCTCCTCACCAAACACCTTTGCGGAGCGACCCGCCCAGGCCATTTCGATGGTGTTCTCACCATTGTTCTGAAGCTTTTTAACATCCTCCAACCCGATTTTGCCATTTTCGGAAAGAAAGACTTTCAGCAACTTGCTATCATAGATCGTATGGTTCGCGATCTTAATCTCCCCGTCACCATCATAGGCCACTCCACGGTCCGCGATTCTGATGGTCTAGCGCTTTCCTCCAGGAATTCACGACTTAAAGCCCACGAAAGAACCGACGCTCCCCGCATTCGCCGCGCCCTCATCGCCGCCCGTGACATTCGCAAAACCGGTGAACAAAACCCGCAAGTCTACCTCGATGCCGCTCGCACTCATCTTCTTGCTGACGCGCCCGATAGCTTCTCCATCGACTACCTCGAACTCGTCGACGCCAAAACCCTCCAACCCGTTTCCAAAGTCACCAAACCCACCTTCCTCGCCACGGCATGCTTCTACGGCGACGTCCGACTCATCGATCACATTGGCCTTTCAGACTGAGACAAGCCCTCCTTTTCTCTCAAAATGCCCCTTGCTCCTTTCGACCTTCCTTCTAAAATAATGCCATGCGCTTCATTCTCGCTTTCATCTCCCTCGCCTTCGTTTCCTGTGTCAGCCCTAAGCTGACTGAAAGAAAACCTGTTCCTCCTCCAGGCTCTGACCAAATTGGCTCACAACCTTGGAACATCCCTCAACGAGGCGAAGGCGCGGGTGCCATGGGCGGTCTTTTGGAAGGACGCTAGGCCGGCTCACGTAATCTTTTCCACGTGAGTGACTCCTTAGCTGAGGCCCCCATCCACGAACCCTGTGAAGGGTGCGCGGAATTACTCGACGTCACCAGCTTTGGACCATTCGAAAGCGCGATTTGCCCACTCTGCTCGGTCGAAACTCGCGTCAAACGCGACTTTGGCACCTACCGCCTCCAGCAACGCTATGCGATCGGCGGCATGAGCGTCATCTTCGTTGGTCGTGATACCACTCTTGATCGCAAAGTCGCAATCAAGGTCCTCAACGAAGAATACTGTAACGACGAGGTCCGCATCCAAGCCTTCGAAAACGAGGCCCGGCTCACCGCTCAGGTCAGCCACCCAAACGTCGTCAAAGTCTACGCCGTCGGCCGCGCCTTCGGAAGATTTTACCTCGTCATGGAATTGCTCGAAGGACAAAGCTTCGAGCGCATCATGTCAAAGCGGGGCGCTCTCCCCGAAGACGAAGTCCTTGAAATCGCCTTACAAGTCGCCGCCGGACTTCGCGCTGCGAAAGACGCAGGCATGATCCACCGCGACGTCAAACCGGGGAATATCCTCATCGATAACGAAGGCCGAGCTCGCCTTGTCGACTTCGGTCTCGCCCTGATCACCCAAGATGGCAGCGCTCAAGCCGAAGAAGTCTGGGCCACCCCCTTCTACGTCCCGCCCGAAGCCCTCGAACGCGGCATCGAAGACTTCCGGAGCGACATTTACGCCTTCGGAGCCACCCTCTACCACGCCCTCGCCGGACGTCCCCCTTTCGAAACCACTTCCACCTCAAACAGCGTTCTTCGCCGCGTGAAACAAACCATTCCTCGACTCTGCCAAGTCGCCGAATGGGTCACCCCCAGCACTGGCGAAGTCATTGATCGCATGATGGCTTTCAAGCCCGAGCACCGCTGGGGTAGCTACAAAGAAGTCATCCAAGCACTCGAAAACGCCCGCCGCAACATCGGCCAAACTCCCTCCACCCCAGTCCAAGGCTCATCCCGCCGGAAACGTCGCAAAAACGGAAGCGGAAAAGCCGTCGCTGCGGTCCTGAGTCTCCTTGCCATCGTGGCCGCCCTCGCTTTTTGGCAACCTTGGAAAAAGAAAGAAAGCGTCGCAGAAACCCCAGCCCCACAAGAGCCAGCCCCTGAACCCCGGATTTTCAAACCCACTCAAAGTGACGAGGAGAACATCAACAAGGCTTGGAAGTCCGCGCAAGAACTCGTGAAACAGGGTGATTTCTCCCAAGCCAGCAAAAACTTCCAACAGCTCTCTCAAAACGGACAGCTCTCCAAAACAAGCCGTGCTTGGGCTTCCCTCGAAGCTTCCACAAATGCCCTCCTCTTAGGAAAAGCAGCAGAAGGACGAAGCCTCGCCGCGCAATCATTCGCTCAACTCAAGAGCTCCGACAGCAAAGACGACAACGTCATCGAACTTCGTCGCTACAGCCAACTCCTCCAGCGCATTCCTCCTCCCTCTCCTTCAGATCTTCCCAGCGAACCAAATAACATTACCGCTGCTTTAGGCTCATTTTCTGTTGCCTTAAAACTCTGGGAGCAAAGCCAATGGGAAACCGCTCTGCCCATCTTTGCCAAAGTCCGCAGTGCCTCACTTCAAGATGACTTCGCTTGGTTCAAACCCTACCAGTCAATCGCCGACACCTACCTCGCCGATGGGCAAGTCCTCGCCAAATTAAAAGACCTTCCCGCTCCAAGTAACGCCGACGAAGCGAGCGCTCAAATCGGACAAATGTCCGACTCCCTAAAACTCCTCCAAACCAAAGGACGAGCCGTCTACAACCTTCGCGCCCGCCAAGCCTACCTCGCCCGACTCCGTAAAAGCTTCCAACAAGGCCCCATCTTTTCCGAGTCCTCAAACTGGTCTGAAGTCCTCCCCATTCTCACCGACTACGGTAAAACCTACCGCTTTGCTGAGATCGGAGCCATCCTCTCCGACCCTCCTTCCGATGCCCCCGCCAATGCTCTTTGGGCATGGCAATTCCTACAAAAGGAAGCTTCCGACTTCCTCGATGATCTCGCCAAGCAAAGCGCTTGGTCCGCCGAAAAAAAAGACGGTAGTAGAATCACCCCAAAATCAGGAAACACCGAAGGCCTCCTTCTCGACGACGACTCACTCGTTGCTTGGTCAGATTTAAAACCTGAAAGCCTCATCGCAGAACACACCGGCCCTGAAACCCAAGCCGTCGCCTTTGCCCAACTCGTCGGACTCATCTCCTACGCAGAAGAAAAAGCCGAAGAACTTGCCGAAGATGATCCCGACTTCCTCCGCAACTGGAAGCGCGTCATCATTGGCACTTCTGAATAGCTTACCCTCCGTCCCAATTGTGCTTGGGATAGCGCCCAGCCAGATCCTTCTTCATCTGCGCAAAGCCTCGCGCCCAAAAGCCCGGCAGATCACTCGTGACCTGCCACGGCCGCTGGTTCGGAGCCAAAATCTTCATCACCAAGGGATGACCATTCGCAATCACCGGAGTTTCCTTAACTCCATAAAGCCGCTGCACTTTTTCTTCACACCACGGCTCACTTCCCACCGCATAGAGCACTCTTGTATTCACTCCATTTGCCAAGGTGATTTTCTCCGGAGCAAAAGATTCCACCGCCTGTTTCTGCGGAGCCGAAAGCCACTGACTCAGCACCTGCCAAGGATCTCGATCCCTCACCTCCCTAAAAGTCGTCGCACCCGCGCAGATCTGCGCAATCGCCATCTCACGATCCCCCTCATCAAAACCCGGTAATTCCAACTCCGGCATCGCCGCACTCAAAAAAGCCAAACGCGCAATCCACCTCTCCACCTTTGCATCCCATTTCTTCAGGGCCAACTCACCCGCAATCACCCGCTGCGCGAGTAAGCCACCCGCCAAATCAGCATCAACCTCACCTCCTCGCTTCTCTTCCAAAACAAGCCCCCGAAAACTCCGCTGCTTCACCGCCACGACCCGACGAGCAATCTCGTCAAAAATCACATTCTCGTTCCTCTGAATTTCCTCAGCCGGAATCCAAGATTCATCAACCTCCACCCCTCGCGATAAAATCACCGTTCGCTCTCGACCCTCCACCTCAATGATCTCCGTCGCCAAAAAAAGTGCCGACTGCTTCACCACCGACTTCGCATGCAGCTTCCCTCGCCGCCCACCAACCACATCACACACCACACTCCCCTGATCCCGACGCACTGCCAGTCGATCCCCAAACGCCACGAACATCGCCTTCGCGCAAGCCTCTCCTCGCTGGCGAAAATCCGGCTCCTTAATCCGCGCGCCCCGCTTCTGCATCAAGCGCCCCAATTGCTGAAAATTCTTCCACGTCTCCCGTGCCCCGCGCGCCAGAACTCCCATCGCATCGCATTCTCTCGGCCTAAAATCCGCCTGCTTTGCCGACCACATCGCCAACCACTCCGCCGCAAAATCATTCTTCCACCCCGGTTCTCCCTCCAGGACATCGACCCACTTACTCCCACGATCCCCCCGCTTAAAAACTCCCTCCCCCTGCACCGCCGCCGCCACAAACAACACCTCCCCCAGACAATCCGCCCCCGCATGTACGAGAGACGCTAGACGTGGATGCAAAGGCAAGCGAGACATCTCAGCTCCCGCCTCGGTCAACTCCCCACCCTCCAAAGCCCCCAGCCAATGCAACAAATCCTCCGCCTCCTTCTGCCGTTCTTTCTCCGGCGCATCCAACCAACGAAACTCTCCAATCTCACCCACTCCCAACTTCTTCAAAAACAAAACCGCCTCCGCCAAATCCACCCTCCTCACCTCCGGCGTTTCAAATTCCGTCCGTCCCCGATGATCTGTTTCACTCCACAACCTCACACATTTTCCCGGCCCCGTCCGCCCCGCGCGACCAGCCCGCTGCTCAGCCGACGCACACGCAATTTTTTCAATCCTCAAAGAATTAAACCCTCGCCCTACGTCGTAACTCGCCTGCCGCACCAAGCCCGAATCCACCACCACCTTCACCCCCTCAATCGTCACCGAAGTCTCAGCCACATTCGTCGATAAGATCACTCTCTTCGATCCATCCGCCTTGATCGCCGCCTGCTGCGCCGCCGGACTCAGCGCCGAATAAAGCGGCAGAATTTCCCAACCATTCATCGCTGAGGCGTTTTCCAACAAACTCTGCGACTTCCGAATCTCATGCATCCCCGGCAAAAAAACCAAAATCCGATCTCCCCCCACCAACTCCCGCGCCTCCGCCTTCACCGCAGCCGCCACTCGATCCCACACTTCCTCATGCCGGTTCAGTCCCCTTCGTCCCACCGGTTTCCCTCCACGATGCTCCACCTCCACCGGGAAAAGCCTCCCGCCCGCCTCCACCAACTCACAAGGCTCCAAATATTCCTTCAAGCCACCCACTTCTAAAGTCGCCGACATCACCACCACTCGCAGATCCTCCCGCGAGCTCTCCTGCAAATCCAAAACCCGCGCCAAGGACAAATCAGACGACAAGCGCCGCTCATGAAACTCATCAAAAATTACTGCTCCCACCCCCTTCAACTCCGGATCATCCAGCAACATCCGCTGCAAAACCCCATCCGTCACAAAAAGAATCTCCGTCTCCGGCCCCGCCTTACTCTCAAAACGAATCGCATAGCCCACCCCTTTCCCCAATGGCGTCCCCACCTGCCGCGCCACAAATTCCGCCAGTAATCTAGCCGCCATCCGCCGTGGCTGCACCACAATCACCTGCCCCGCAACCTCCCCTCGCACCATCGTTGGCACCGTCGTCGACTTACCAGATCCCGTCGGAGCCTTCAGCAAAAGCCGCCCCTGCGGAGAACGAACGGCTGCCCGAATTTCCCCTTCCACCTCATGCACTGGCAACTTCACTCCCTCACAAAAACACCCCACCAGCCACTTCGCACGTCAGATTTCTTGAAATGTCTCCTTCAGAAGCTCCGTTTCATCCCTTGCTAATAAAGCGAAACCTTCTAAACTTCCGTCATGACTACTTTCTTCCCACTCTTTGGACCTCTTGGAACCCAGGAGATGGTCCTCATCTTCCTCATCATGCTCCTTCTTTTTGGAGCCAAAAAACTTCCTCAACTCGCACGCGGAATCGGAAAAAGCGTCGGAGAATTCCGCAAAGCACGCGAAGAATTCGAGGACGAAATTCGCAAAGGCGGGGAAGCGGTCGATGCTGAAGAACCTGTCAGCAAGGCTGCCGGCACGGAAAGCCGCAAAGATTCATGATTTCTCTCAGAAAACACTTTTTCAAAAACGCTCCGCGAATCCTTCTCGGGGCGTTTTTTCTGTTCTCTTCTTGTAAGAACGAGACCCCAGAGAGCAGTCCCCCAACTTCAGAAGCTGAAGCTGAAGGCGACACATCCACTGTCACGACTCCCTCCGTCAGTGAAGAGGGCCAAAAAAACGACTCCTCTCCTTCCGAGGGCGTTCGCTTCATGTCCTACAACATCAAGAACTACCTCACCATGGAAGTCCTTCGCAAAGGTGGTGTGAAAGAAAAGCGACCGAAAGACCCCGCTGAGATCGACGCCCTCATCGACATCATCGCTCACGAAAAACCAGACATCCTCGGCATCTGCGAAATCGGAACCCGCGAAGATCTCGCCGAACTTCAATCCCGCCTCAAAGAAG
Organism: uncultured Verrucomicrobiales bacterium; assembly: GCA_937928545.1. Taxonomy (GTDB): domain Bacteria; phylum Verrucomicrobiota; class Verrucomicrobiia; order Verrucomicrobiales; family Akkermansiaceae; genus SW10. The sequence continues at coordinate 1,322 of CALGJQ010000017.1, read as the reverse complement.
CCGGAATTGATCTCCCACACAGCATCCACGCCGGCGGCTTCGACTCCGTCCGCCACCTTGCCATTCTCTCCGCCTTCCCCATCCTAAAGAACAACTCAGAACATCACCTCCCCTTCCAAATCGGCGAATTTGAACGCCTCATGGGTCGTGGCATTCTTAGCGTCCTCATCGACCTCCCCGGCGGCCCCACCCACTTCGTCGGCCTCCACCTTAAATCCAAGCGACCACTCAAAGAAATGGACGAAGCCGAAATCCGCCTCAACGAGGCTCGCCTCGCCAAAGCCCATTGCGACTCCATCCTCGCTGCCGACCCCGAAGCCCGCATCGTTGTCTACGGTGACATGAATGACACTCGCAAGACTCCTCCCATGTCCGCCCTCATGGGCCGCTTCAACTCGAAAAACTACCTCGGCGACGTCTTCGTAAAAGACTCCCGTGATCACCTCTGGACTCACTACTGGTCCTACCAGCAACAATACGCCCGCTTCGACTACGTCCTCACCTCCCGCTCCATCCTTCCAGAAGTTGACATGGAAAACTCCTACGTCAGCGACACCCCAAATTGGAACGAAGCCTCGGACCACCGCGCCGTCATGGTCACTTTCGGAAAGGCCAAAAACACACACCCCGAAAAGTAATTCCACTTTTCGGGAATAAATAAACCTTAGGCAAGTCCACCTGACTTGTGCTATCTCTTGGCCTAGGCGAGGGGAATCATCCTCTCCCCTAAAACCAACAAAATAATGAAAACCAAAATCACTATGATTGCAGCCTTCGCGGTGCTCTCTGCTGGTGCCATGGCCGCTCCCGTAGCTGCCGGCGTCGCACAGACTGCTGAACTTGTCGCTGCCGATGAAAAAACGGTCACCCTCGAGGTGTCTGGCCTCGTCTGAGCGGGCGGTTGCTCAAAAAAAGTGCAGGCTGCACTTAAAAGCGTTAAAGGAGTCTCCAAAGTAGTCGTCGGAAAAAAGGTCGGATCAGACGCCGACACCACCGTCACTGCCGAAAGTTCAGTAAAGGTCGAAGACCTCATCAAAGCCCTCGAGAAAAAGGGTTTCACGGCAAAGGAAAAAGAAGAAGCGGCCGCATAGCCCGCTCCTCTCATAATATAATTCTCAAACCTCACCCTGCCTCCGCAGCGTGGGGTTTTTCGTCCCCCCGGAAGGACACTTTAGAAAGTGTCCCTCCCCGCCCCCAACCAAGTCCCCCCCCAACCAAGTCCAACAAAACCTCCGCGCCTCTGCGTGAGACATCCCCCCAACCAAGCCCCCTCCGCTGCTCCGCGTGAGACATCCCCTCAACCAAGCCCCCCAACCAAGCCT
>CALGJQ010000016.1 GCA_937928545.1 uncultured Verrucomicrobiales bacterium | reverse complement strand
TGGTGAAGAGGGCGCGGTATCGGCCATCGCGAAAGGTGCCCAAAAGCAGATGGACTTCTTCGCGGGTGAGGACGTGCGGGAGTGGTTCTTCGCGCTTGATTTTGATTTTGGACCAGACCTTCCATTTGCAGTTGAGGTGGTCGCGGTAGAGGTTGCGGATGGCGCAAACGGCCTGATTAACGGTGGAGGGAGCGAGTTCGCGCTCGCTCTGGAGGTGGGCTAGAAAAGCGAGAACCTGACTGCGATCGAGCGCGGGGAGGTTCTGGGCGGGGTAGTAAGCAGCGAGCTGTTTGATCCACCCGAGGTAGGTCTTGGAGGAAGGTTCGCGGAGACCTTTGAGTTGGACAAAGCGGGCAAAATCCTGATACCACTGTTGCGAAGTGAGGCTGTCATGTCTGTTGTTTTTTTAACATACGACCACGGAGCATTGGCGACTCACTTCACCCCTGCAATCCCGCAGCATGAAATCGCCGCGTAGCGGCTCTGTTCAACAAGACGTGGGATACGACGCCTTTCGCTCTGGTAGTTTGTTTTTGAATCCACAGTTTTAATCTTCGCTCAGTCGCGCATCGACTCTAATGTTAAGGCGGACAACATAGAACCATATCACTCGATGAAGCAATTTATTCTCTGGCTCGCCACCATATCAGCAGTTTTTCTAGGCCCTATTAAAGCCGAGGAGCCCTCCAAGGAGTCCCAGCCGATTCCTAGGGCATTTGATCCCGAGCGATGGCCTCTTGACCGTTCGGTAGACAGTTGGATTGCTCTACAATTGTTCGAGTCGGAAAAGCATGAGATGCTACTGTTTCAGCTACGTGAGACTCTCTGGTTTGCTATTGTAGATCTTGATCGCTACGTGAACGCTAGGCAGGCCGACAAGTCGTTTCAAAACATTGCCAAAAAGCAACTGGTTACGACAGCTAAATACTTTGGTGTGAATCCTAAAGAGTTGCGCAAGCCAGAAGACCTTAAGCTTGCGCATAGAATTGAAACCGAGGTTAAGGCCGCACGGCAAAAGGCTAAGATTGGTAATGAGAAAGCAATCATCGGGGCAGAATTGCACGAAGGATTTGGGCCATTAATTGAGGGTCTTGATGAGTTGTTTTCCGATTATCTGGCGCAGGTATACGCTCGCGATCTAATAACGCAGGCGATAGTGGACCGAATCAACGCCGAACAAAAGGAAGCTGACCGACACCCCACCGCCAAGTAAGTTTGTTTTGGAGTTTTTGGGTTCGTCGGGATAAATTCAGCCAATCGGAACTGATAAGATACCCCCGGTGGGGTGCCGCAGTTCCTAAACGTTGCAAAAATCAGCTGGACTAAAAACCGTTTTGATACCATTATGGTTCCATGAACGTCACGCTTAAAGAAATTCCGCCAGAGCTCCATAAACGTATCAAGGAGGCTGCAGCGCGTTCTGGTCGAAGTCTTAACCGTCAGATTATTCACATGCTTCAGATTTCCCTGGAACCGAACAAGGCCTCCAAAGACGAACTAGTGACGCGAATTCAGCAACGTCGAGGAAGACTAGGTGGTTTTGTTGAATCAGCGGAAGTGCTCGAAGGAATTGAGGATGGAAGGGCATGATCGTTGTTGATACTAATATCTTAGCATACTTCATGATTCGTGGTGAGTATTCCGAGGTCGTGGACCGCCTTTATGCGTCAGACTCCGATTGGATAGCTCCATGCTTATGGCTGGACGAATTTCTAAACGTGTTAGCCACCACTGAGAGAAATGGGAAGCTGAGTTCTTTCGAGGCAGATGCGATTCTCTCAGACGCAACAGAATTGATGTCTGACTGCTCCTACGATGTTCCCGCCTATCGCATACTTTCTACCGCAAGGCGAACAGGTTGCACTGCTTACGATAGTCAGTATTTGGCGTTGGCAGAGGACTTGGGCTTACAGCTGTATACCTTCGACAAACGATTGATTGAGCGTTCCGACGGACTCGCGATTAAGCCAGAATAGTAGCAGAACAAGATGTTGAGCTGAGAATTCAATTTGCCTTAGTAAAAATTCTCAAACGAGCAGTTTTCCTATGATCTTATATACCCTAGTCTGACCTTATGGATGCAGTCGTTTTACAGGAAGAGGCTTTGCTGCTGCCAGAGGAAGACCGCGCTTTATTGGCTGACCGTTTACTGGAGAGTTTGTCAAAGAGGTCCGAGGATTTCGGTAAGGCGTGGAAGAAAGAGTCTGAAGAAAGATTGGCGGCGTTCCATGATGGGCAAATGAAGGCAGAGGATGGAGCGCAAGTGATCGAGCGGTTAAGGAGCTGATTGCTCCGTAACTTTAGTTCTTTTTTGGATTAACGTTTGCCCAAGGGGCGGCGGGTGTGGAACGGCCAATCCAACGGAAGACTGCTCCTGATTTCTCCGTAAAAGAACACTGAGATGGCCGTTCGATTTCTGCTCATTTTCCTTAGCTCTTTGTTTTCTTTTGGAGAGGAAAGTTCTCCTCCGGTGCTCAATGGGATCGATGTTTTGGAGCGGGATCAGTTTGTCGCTTTGAAAGGGATGCGGGTGGGCTTGATCACGAATCAGACTGGGATCAATCGGGATCGGGTGACGACGATTGACCTGCTGTATCGGTCCAAGGTGGTGGATCTTAAGTTGCTCTTTGGGCCGGAGCATGGGATTCGGGGGACGCTTGATGAGCAGGTGGAGGACGGGGTGGATGATCGGACGAAGTTGCCGGTGGTGAGTCTTTATGCGGGCGAGAAACGGCGGAAGCCGAAGGTGGAGCACTTGGCGCAGGTCGATGCGCTGGTTTTCGATATGCAGGATATTGGGGCGCGTTTTTATACCTATATTTCGACGATGGGCTTGGCGATGGAGGCGGCGGAAGAGGCGGGCTTGAAGTTTTTCGTCCTAGATCGGGTGAATCCGATTGGAGCGGTGACGGTGGCGGGGCCCTTGCGAGATGGGGAGCCGAGGTTTACTTCGTTTCACAAGCTCCCCGTGCAGCATGGCATGACGGTGGGTGAAATTGCCCTTCTTTATCAAAAGGAACATTGCCCGAAGTTGAAGCTGAGCGTGGTGGCGGTGGAGAATTGGAAGCGTGGAATGCGCTTTGATAAAACGGGCCTGCCGTGGGTGAAGCCATCGCCCAATATGCCAAACCTCACGGCGGCCACTCTTTATCCCGGACTTGGTTTGCTGGAATTCACGAATGTCTCGGTGGGACGGGGGACCGATTTTCCCTTCGAAGTTTTTGGCGCGCCTTACCTTGATGAAGCGGCTTTTGCGAAGACGTTGAAAGCGGCGAAGCTTCCCGGGCTCGACTTTGTTCCGATCCGTTTCACACCTAAGGCGAGTAAGTTTGAGAGGGTGGAATGCGGTGGCGTGAGGATCATCGTGACTGATCCGAAAGAATGCCCCTCGGTGGAACTGGGCATTTTATTGGCGCAAAGCTTGCGCGAGCTTCATGCGAAAGAGTGGGAGACTCAGAAGTTAAATACGCTGCTACGGCATCCCAAGACGGAGTCCGCGATTAAGGAGCTTAGGAGCCGAGATGAGATTGTGGAATCTTGGGAGGAGGAGCTTGAAAAGTATAGGGTCAGGAGAGCAGGTGTTCTTCTTTATCGGTAAGGAGTCAAATTCGTTGCAGAACTTCCTCGATGATGAGTGAGCCTTTGTTGAATGGTGAGTTGATCAAGGCGAGTGGGCTGGATTTTATTGAGCTGGATTGTCTTCTTGAAGAAAGGCCCTGAATAAAGACACTTAAGGTGACAGCATAAAACTGTTCTCTGAATAATATGACTTGGCTATCTTTGGTAATCACAATCGGGTTGGCGTTGTCCCTCATCGGTCAAGAGAATGGCCCTCAGGCCCAAATCAATGATATTGAGCAGCGCATTCAGAAACTCGAAAGAAATCAATCTGCCCTCGAAAACGATCTTTCCTCTGAATCCCGCGACATCGAACGAAAGGTAAATCGCCTAGAAGACGATCTTGAAATAGCAGGAATCGCGGTCTTTCTATCTGGGATCATCTGTGCGCTTTGGGCTCAATACACTCGACGATCTGCATGGCTCTGGTTCTTTTTCGGCCTGCTGCTTGCCCCAATCGCACTCATTGCCCTCGTTTGGCAAAATGCGTTGGGACTTCAGTCTGGAAAACTTCGATATTGGACCAAGGAATGCTAATCTCGAGGTGCAAAACTCCAGCGAACAAGATACTAAAATGAGAAATTAACCCATCGACCGGCGCGACGAGGAAACGTAATGAACGTGAAAATAAAGATCAGTGATACGCTAGCGAAACAGGCGAGGGATGAAGCGGCAGGCGCTGGCTTGTCGCTCTCCGCATGGGTTGATGTGCTTATTCGCGAGAGACTTTCTGATAAGGGTGGGAACATGAGTCTCCTCGAGGCTCTTGGGAGTGATGATTTAGGTGATGTGAAATGTGAGTTTCCGAGAGATCAGTCTCCCTTGAGAGAGTTTTAATTCCTGCTATGAGTGTCGTGGTGGGGGGATATTGCTTACCAATTATCATCGTGATTTCCCTGTGTCTTCAATGCGCTTGAACGGTAGGGATCTGTAGATGGTAAAAGAAGGCTTGCGAATCGAAGCGGCGGGGGCGCCGCGACTTCTTTATGGGCTGAATAATTTCTTTCGGTCTCCTTACTGGATCGTTGTAGAATGCCCTCGATGACGAGTTCTCTTTCCTCTCTGTGGCGCTTTGGTGTTTCTGATTTTTCGACGAGTGAGCCTTTGTTGAATGGTGAGTTGATCAAGGCGAGTGGGCTGGATTTTATTGAGCCGGGATTGGCGAAGGCGGCGGCGATGCCGGAGGGAGAGTTTTTGAAGGCGGCGGGGCGCTTGAGTGATGCTGGGGTTCCGGTGCTGTCGGCGAATTGGTTTTTGCCGCCGACTTTGAAGGTGGTGGGGCCGGAGGTGGATGAGGTGAAGTCGCGGGAGTTTTTGAAGTTGGCTTTGGGACGGGCGGCTCATTTGGGGGCGAAGGCGGTGGTTTTTGGGAGTCCGGGTTCGCGGTCGATCCCAGTGGGTTGGGCGGAGCTGGAGGCACGGGAGCAGATGATTCGTTTTTGCCGACTGGCGGCGGAGGTGATTCAGGAAGGGGAGTGGGATTTGCGGATTGCGGTGGAGCATGTGAATCATACCGAAACGAATTTTCTGAATACCTTTGCGGAGGCCTTGGCGATCACGCGGGAGATTGACCGGCCGGAGATTGGGCTGGCGGCGGATTTTTATCACTTCGCGATGGAGGGCGAGGCGACGGAGGTGGTGAGGGAGGCGGCGGATCTGATTTGTGCGGTGCAGTTGGCCGATCCGAAGGGGCGAGCCTTCCCAAAGAGTGGTCAGGAGATTCCGGGGCTCATTCCCTTCTTCGAGCAACTCGCGGGAATTGGGTATCGCGGTGGGATCTCAGTTGAGGCTAAGGTAGGAGCGAGCCTCGCCGATGACTGTGCCGCCGCAGCACGTTTCTTCGAAAAGGACCTGACTCATACCCCCTAAAACATGCGTACTTTTTTGATTCTTTTCATGGGTCTCTCCACTGGGTTTGGAGGGCCTTTGACTTCTGAGATGATTCCGCTGGGCACGAAGGATCGTCCGCTGGTGATGCGGACCTTTCTTCCTGATCCGGAGATGGATGCGGGGGTGTTTGTGAATCATGGGAAGGCGGAGGAGGTCGCGAAGCAGAGGTCGACTGAAGGCGAGAAGGCGGAGGGTGAGTCGAAGATGCTCAAGGCGGTGCCGGCTGGGATTGCGGTGAATCATGGGCCGAGTCTTTCTTACGTTTGGGACACGACGGAGTGTCGGATGCTCTATGCTTGGCAGGGAGGCTTTCTTGATTTTTATCCGACCTGGAGCGATGAGGGAAAGAATGAGGGTCTTTCGTTTGATGGCACTCCGCGTTTGGTGGGGTCTTTGTTTTATGTTGCGAAGCCGGCGGAGAGAGCGAAGCCGAAGTTCTTGGGCTACACGCTCTCGAAAGAAGGGGTTCCGACCTTTCAGTTTAAGCTGGGTGCCAAGGAATACACGCAGACGGTAGAGCCGGTGAATCGGAGCTTCACTTTCAAGGTCACGACCTCGCGTGGCGAGCGATCCGATAGCACGACTTACACCGGCGAGTTGGTCTCGAGGCATCATGGATTTAGCCGAGACCTGAAGTTTAAGAAAGCGACGACGGAAGCGGGGAAAGAGGTTTTCCAAGCCTACGGATGCGTGGCTTGTCATTCGGACGATGGCTCGAAAGGGCATGGTCCGAGTCTGAAAGGACTTTATGGGAGCACTCGCCCGATCTTGGAAGGCGATCCGGTTTTGGCGGACGAGGCTTATTTGAAAGAGTCGATTTCCAAGCCCAATGCTAAAACGGCTGAGGGTTACCCGCCGGGATACATGGCTCCCTATAAACTGAACGACATGGAGGTGGCCTCTCTCATGCTTTTCTTGAAATCCCTTGCCGAATGAAAGCTCTTCTCTTCTCCCTGTGTGTGGCACCGCTTTTTGCGGCGCCCTATTCGATCGTCGACATTCCTTTTCCCGAAGGAGTGCCGGGGGAAGTTGGAGCGATGGATTTTGCGCCGGATGGCAGCTTGTTTGTGGTGCTGCGGCGTGGTGATGTTTTGCTGGCGGCTCCGACGGTCAAGGCAGCGGATTGGGAGTGGGAGTTGTTTGCGACGGGCTTTCACAATGCTTCCGGGATTGATGCTCTTTCGCAGGAGCAAGTTCGGGTGAGCCAGATGGCTGAGTTCACCGAGGCGACGGATCGTGATCAAGATGGCAGGGCGGATGAGTATCGAGTCTTCGCTTCTGGTTGGGGGCTTTCGGGGAACTCTCAGGAGGCGAGCACGATCACGGATGATGGGGAGGGGGGATACTACCTCGCTTTGGGAGCGGCATCGGACAATGAGCCAACTTCGGAGCATACCTTGGGGGAGTTTTCCAGAGTGGGGAGACAGGGGCGGAGTTTTGCGGCGGTGAAGTGGCGAGGTTGCGTGCTTCACTGTGATCAAGGGGGGAGCTTAACGCCTTTTTGCTATGGATTTCGCGTGGCCGATGGAATTCACCGGGATTCAGCAGGGGACTTGTGGGCGAGTGATCAGCGCGGTGACTGGAGAGCGGTGACCCCGCTTTATCATCTTCAGAAAGGGAAGTTTTATGGGCACCCGAGTTCTCTGGTGTGGGATACGCGATGGCCAAAGGAGCGGGAACCACAGGATGCGTATCGGAGTGATCTCGCAACGTACAATAAACATCGTACTTTGCCAGCGGTGCAGATGCCTTATGAGGAGATGAATGGTGCGGCGGGGGAGCCTTGCGAGATTCCGAAAAATTTCCCGCACTTTCCGGGGCAAATGCTTTTGCCGGATGGCGATGGTCAGCGAATTACGAGGATCATGTTGGAGAAGGTGAATGGGGTTTATCAGGGAGCTTGCACCCACTTTTTGAAGAGCAAGGATCTGCGGAGCGGGAGTCATCGCATTCGCTTTAGCCCAGATGGTCAGCAGATCTACCTGGGGCAGAAGAAAGAAGGGCTGCAGCGGATTACGCCGAAGAAGAAGGAGATGCCTTTCGATATTCTAACTTTGAAGATCTTATCGAACGGTTTCGAAATCACCTTCAGTCAAGACCTCGCTCGGAGGCTTAAGAAGGAGGATCTCAGCTTTCAGTCCTTCATTTATCAACCCCGCTGGACCTTCGGATCTGAGCCGGAAGATAAGCAAAAGAATACGATCAGCGCTTTGACGAAAACGGGGGATCGGAGTTACGCGGTTTCCTTGGAAGACTTCAGCCGAGGTCGTATTTATCAATTGAACGTAAATAGGAAAGTGAAGTCGAAGGATTGGGTGCCAATTCAGAACACCCTCTTTTATTACACCGCGAACGAGGTGCCGGAGTAGGTCGATTTAGACCAGCCCGGTCATGGTCGAGGACGAGGTGGCGAATTGTTCTGCTTCCATGCCGAGGTTTTGGAGGGCGGAGAGGTAGAGGTTGGGGAGGGGGTAGTTGTCGGTGGTGCTGAAGGCGAGGTGTTGGCCGTGCTTGTAGCCGCCGCCGCCGAAGAGGACGGGCATGTTGCGGTTGTTGTGGGAGGAGGCGTTACCGAGATTCGAGGTGAGGAGGACCATGGTTTCGTCGAGGAGTTTGGCGCCTTCGAGCTTGCGGAGGAAGTTGGCCCAGCCGTCGATGGTGGCTTGTTCGACGACGGCGAGCTGGTCGAGTTTTTCGGAGCTTTGTCCGTGGTGGGAGAGGGAGTGGTAGGATTCTTCGACGCCTTCGAGCGCGCGGACGGAATTGCCGGTGCAGTGGAGGGTGACGAAGCGGGTGGAATCGGTTTGGAGGGCGAGGAAGACGGTGTCGAGGAAGGCGCGATTGATGTCGGGCGCGCTGTTACGATCGGGAGCGGCGGGCATTTTGATGCCCTTGGGTTTCGCCTTGTTGATCCAGGCTTCATTGGCTTGAAGGCGGAGCTCGAGTTCGCGAACGGAGGTGAACCATTCGTCGAGTTTTTCGCGGTCGCCGGGGCCGACTTGGCGTTCGAGCGCTTTGCTTTCGGCACGGACGATGTCCATGATGGATTTTCCGCTGCGGGCGATTTCGGATTGTTGTTTTTTTGCCTGCGGGCTGTCTTCGACGAAGAGGGTGGCGAAGAGTTTGCGCGGGTCTTTGATCGCGGGGATCATCGCTCCGTTTTCGGAGTAGGAGGGGGAGCTGTTGTTCCCGGTGTTGAGAACGAGGGAGGGAAAACGGGTTTGGTCTCCGAGGTGCTTGGCCATGAGCTGATCGACCGAGATGGAGTTTTTGGTATTGGAGCCGCGACCCATGGGACAGGCTGAGAAGATGGAGGCCTCGGCGGTGTGACCGCCTTGGACGCCGGGGTGGGAAGTGCCGGAGACGACTGTGAATTTGTCGCGGATGTCTTGGAGAGATTTGAGGTAGGGAGATGGGGTGTAGGAGTGGCCTTTGTCCTTGGGGACGAGGTAGGGGTTGTGCAGTCCGAGGGAAAGAGAGACGCCGACGAAGCGTTTGGGATTTGTGGTGGGGGACGCGGCGAAGGCGGGGGACATGGCGTCGAGCAGGGGCAAGCCGAGGGCGATGCCGGCTTGTTTGAGGACGGTGCGGCGGGGGAGAGACTTGCGGGTGGAGATGTACATGTCAGGAGGAGTTTATTTGGTGAGGAAAGTGGGGCTGGTGAGAGCGTTGAGGATCAAGGTGCGGAGGCCGTAGTTTTTGGCTTGGGACTTTTTGAGAATCGCGGCGAGGTGAGGGCGATCGCTGAAGCGGATTTCTCCACCGGAACCGTAGCGCAGAACTTGTTCTACGAAAGCGCGGGCGAGGACTTTCTCCTTTTTTAAGTAGATGTTTCGCCAGCCTTGGAAGTTTTTGAATTCTTGACCGTCGTAGGTGACGCCGGAGGGATCGACCTTGGCGGAGTTCTTTTTGTTTCCGTAGGCGGCGCGGTAGTTCCCGATGGGGTCGTAGCTTTCGAGGGCGAAGCCGGGTGGGTCGATCTTATAGTGGCAGCTGGCGCAGGAGGTGGCTTTAGTGTGTTTGGCGAGTTGGTCGCGGATGGAAACGGCGCCACGGATATCTGGTTCGATGGCGGGGGTGTTCGGCGGGGGCGGTGCGATGTGACGTCCGAGGATGCGTTCATTAATCCAGACGCCGCGGAGGACGGGGGAGGAGACGGAGCCGTCGGCGGTGACTTTAAGAATGGAGGCTTGGGTGAGGAGGCCGGAACGGTGGAGGGGCTCGAGCGGGACCTTTTGAAGGCCACCGCCTGGGGTGACTTTGACATTTTTGAGGCGGTAGTGATCGCGGAGTCGGGTGTTGAGGAGGGCGAAGTCGGATTTGAGAATTTGGGTGATGGGGTGATTGCCTTTGATGAGCTCGGTGATGAAGGCGCGGGTTTCAAGAAGCATGGATTCTTGGAGGGGGAGTTCGAAGCTGCGGAATCGGCGGGGGTCGGGTTGGGTGGCGTCGATGTTGCGGAGGTCGAGCCATTGGTCGGTGAAGTCCTTGATGAAGCGTTCGGATTTTTTGTCGGCGAGGAGGCGGGAGATTTGGGCGTGGAGGTTCTTGGGCTGGCGGAGTTGTCCGGCGTCGGCGAGTTTGCGGAGGGGGCCATCGGGGAGGGTTTTCCAGAGGAGGAAGCTAAGGCGAGTGGCGATGGCGTGGTCATCGAGCGGGCCGGGCTTTTCGACGAAGGTGAGGAAGTGTGGCGAGCAAAGAATAGCGTGGTATGCGGCGCGGAGAGCTTGGGGGAAGGACTTGCCCGCTTTGAGTTGGGTGGCGGCGAGTTTTTGATAGGGGGCGAGTTGGTTTGGGCCGAGGGGCCGGCGGAAGGCGCGGGAGGCGAAGCGTTTGATGAGTCGATTGGTAGTGGCTTGTGGATCAGGGCCGCCGCTTTGGATTTGTTTGGGATCTAGATCGCCGAAGAGGAGGGTGCGGACGAGCCTGCGGCTCGCATTTGGGTAGATGCGTTCGATGGTGATTTTTTCGAAGCGGAATCCAGTTAATCCAATTTTGCCGAAGTCTTTTTTGCGATACTTAAATCCGCCTCCTTGATTGGGCGGGCTTTTGAGGCCGGATTCGTTTGGTTTGAAAACGAGGAGGTGGTCTTTTGTGATCCATCCTTCGAAGCTGTGAGTGGTGGGCTTGGTGGTGGCCTCAACAATGGCCATGGAGAAGAGAAGGGGTTCGTTCGAATATCCTGAGCCGGTTTGAAGAGTTCCCCAAGTGTATCCATCGGGACCGGGATTTACGGCATCGAGATTATGAATGGTGACGCGGTAGTGGCCGCTTTCGGGAACACGGGTGCTGGTGATACGGCCAGCGAATTGTATACGGGCGGCCCATGAGATGGCTTTGCCTTTCCAAAATTGAGGTCCGCGGTTGTTACCCCGGTCTGGCTTGGTGATTTGCTTGGCGGAGTATTCCTTTTTGAAGGTTTGATCTCCTTTGAGAGCGCGGGTGAAAGCTTCTTCGAGAGCACTGTCGCCGACTTTGAGGTAGTTATTGAGGTGGAAGTGGGAGATTTGCTGAGAGTTGGCATGGGTGTCGAAGCCGTCTTCAGCCTCGGGGGTGAGTTCGTCGGCGAGGGGGATATCGATGCCGAGGAGGTCGTGGAGGGAGTTTTCGTATTCTTGAGCCGTGAGGCGGCGGGCGTTGACGCGCCCTGATTTTTGGAGGTCGAGGCGGTCGGCCTGAATGAGGGGGGGCTCGAGGGTGGTGAGAAAGGAGCTGAGGTCTTTGTGAGCGGGGCGTTTTTTCTTTTTAGGAGGCATTTCGCCGTTTTCGACGCGTTCGAAGATTCTTTCCCAAAGCTTGCGATTGGCTTCGTTGGAGGGATTGAAGGGGAGATCGAGTAGGTTGAGATCGCCCTCGGCATCGAGGTCATCGTGACAGGCGTAGCAATGTTGATCTAAAAAAGGCTCCAGCTCCTTTCGGCGGTCGGCGGCGGAAAGGCTCGTGAAAGCGATGAAAAGAATAAGGAAACGCATTGAAGAGGGCGAAGTGGCAGTGAAAGGAGGAAGATGTAGTTCCGGAACTAATGCCCCGTAACGTGAAGGTTTACGAGGCAGATGTGCGGCAACTTTCGTCGATTGGGTGACAAGTTGTGGTGAGTTTTTTGCGAGAAAAATTGGGTTGTCAGGGGGAGGTCGAAAAACTGTATGACAGAATAGGCTTGAGAGTAGCGTTTGAGCTGGTGAAGATTCAATCTTCGCGTACATCAAGACCTGCTTTATGATTTCTCTATTTTCAAACCAATCTCGGAAGTTTTTGTGCTCTCTTTCGAGCGTGATGCTCCCACTGATCGCTCAGGCCGAAAACCTCCCCGGCCCAAAAATCAATACGACGGAGACATCGGTCGAAGAACAGCAGAAAAACCGAACTCGGCCGAAGTTTCCTCAAGCAGTTGAGATCGAGGGAGCTGTTGAAAAGACCGTTCTTCCTCTGACTCCGAAGAAAGGTGAGACGATTGTCTTCCTTGGAAACTCATTGGCTGAGCGCATGGAGCATTTTGGGTATTTCGAAACTCTCTTGCACAACCAGTTCCCCACTTCTGAGATTACCTTCCGTAATATGGGATTCCCCGGTCATACTCCGAGTTTCCGGCCTGAGTCCGGTCAGCCAAATCCTTGGGCCTTTCCGGATGCTAAGAAGTATCGTCCTGAGATCAACAAGCACAATGGTAAGGGGCATTACCCGATGCCAGATGAGTGGCTTAAGATTATCGACGCCTCGACCATCGTCGCTTTCTTTGGCTTCAATGAGTCCTTCGATGGTGCGGCAGGAATTGAGAATTTTCGTGGGGAGCTCTCGGCATTTGTGGATCATACCCTAACTCGTTCTTATGATGGAAGTGGTAAGGCTCCACGCCTCGTGCTGGCGACTCCAATTGCGATGGAGCAACACCCATCTTACCTTCTTCCTGATGCGAAGGAGCGGACGGAACTTCTCGGTCAGTATGCGGCGGTGGTCACCGAAGTGGCCCAAGCAAAAGGAGTGGGAGTGCTCGATCTCTTCACTCCAAGTCGCGAGTGGTTTGCGGCGGCTGAGGGGAAATTAACGATCAATGGAGTGCACCTTTCCGGAGAAGGCTATGCTAAGATGGCTCCTCTTCTGATGAAGGGAATCTTTGGCAAAGATGCGACCGTCGAGAAGGACGGGGGGCTTCTTCGTAAGGCGATCTACGATAAGTCGTGGTTCTGGAGAAATGACTATCGCATGCTCAATGGCGTTCACGCATACGGTCAGCGCTGGGCTCCCTACGGAAATGAAAATTACCCTGAGGAGATTGAGAAAATTCGTCAAATGACGGTTCTCCGTGATCAAAATCTCTGGGCCATCGCGCAGGGGAAATCGACCTCATTGAAGGTGGATGACACGGGGACTCGTCCGCTCACTCCGATCAAGACGAACTATACACCCTCTGAGAAAAACGGAACCCCAGACTTCCTTTTGGAAGAAGAAGCGATGAAGAAATTCACGCTTCCGGAAGGCTACGAGGTTTCGGTCTTTGCGACTGAGCAGGAGTTCCCGAATCTTGGGAACCCTTGTCAGATGCAGTTTGATAACAAAGGGCGCCTTTGGGTTTCTACCGTTCCTTCTTACCCGCACTACAAGCCGGGTGGTTCGTTGCCCAATGACAAGCTTCTCATTTACGAAGACACCGATGGTGATGGTCGTGCTGACAAGGAGACGGTTTTTGCGGAGGGTCTGCATGTTCCGATCGGCTTCGAGATCGCTCCGGAAGGAGTTTACATTTCAGAGGAGCCTTACCTTACTCTTCATAAAGATTTGGATGGCGATGACCGTGCCGACACCAAGGAGTATCTCCTCGATGGGTTTGATCCCCACGATACGCACCATGCGATTTCTTCCTTCGATGTCGATAATGGCGGTGGCATTTTTATGTGTGAGGGACGCTTCCTTCACTCACAAGTTGAGACTCCTTGGGGGCCTCAACGGATGGCCGATGGGGGAGCTTGGCGCTTCGATCCCAAGTCATGGAAAGTTGAGCGAGTTCTCCAGCGCGATGTGAGTAATCCTTGGGGAGTCGCTCACGATGAGTATGGCCAGAATTTCCTCAATGATGCCTCTGGTGGGTCTCAGTATTGGATGCTCGGATACAGTGTGAAAGTTCCTCACGCGTTCGAAATCCCGCATGTTGAAAAGTTCAACTACGAGCACCACATTCGCCCTTCCTCAGGTTCTGAGTTTTTGCACTCCCGCCATTTTCCGGATGAAGTGCAAGGTGATTACCTCTACGCCAACTCGATTGGTTTCCTCGGCATCAAGCAGTATCAAACAGTCGAAGATGGCGGAGAAATCAAGGGCAAGCATCGCCAAGATTTGATCCAATCATCGGATGGCAACTTCCGCCCTGCTGACTTGGAGTTAGCGCCTGATGGGAGCCTCTACTTTACGGATTGGCACAATACCCTGATTGGCCACATGCAGCACAACGCACGTGATCCTTTACGTAATAGTGTTTACGGGCGGATCTATCGGATCACCTACCCATCGCGTTCTCTCGTGGAGCCTTCTCAGGTTTCCGGTGCGAGCATTGCGGCTCTTTTTGAGAACATGAAGCTTCCCGAGCTGAATACGCGGAGGCGTTCTCATCTTGAACTTCGTGGCCGTAAGGCTGATGAGGTGCTTGCTGCGGCGAAGGATTTTGCTTCCCAAAATGCCTCCGACGAACGTCTCGTTCTCGAAGCTCTCTGGGCGACTTGGGGACAGCAAAAGCCGGATGTTGATCTCTTGAAAAAGTGCCTTGGCGCAAAGGATCATCGGGTCCGTTCTGCGGCGGTGCGCGTGGTCCGGCATTGTCTCCATATCCTCGATCAGCCTGAGCAATACTTTCTCAATGCCGCGAATGACGAGCACCTGCGAGTGCGTCTCGAAGCTCTCTCTGCCGGGTCTTGGCTCGGTGGTGAAAAGGGTGCCCGTATCCTTCTCGCTGTTGCGGCTCATGGTGCTAAGAATGACAAGTGGATCCGTAATTCGCTAAACTCAGCGATCCTCCTTCTAAACCCTCACGTCAGCGCCCTCTTAGAAAGTGGAGAGGTCAAAAAGGAGTCCATTCCTGATCTGGATTTGATGTTAGCGAGTAAGTTGCCGGTGCTGCCACCGAAGCCGAAGGCACCCATTAGTGGTGCTCTGTCTCATCGTTTGAATGCCGACAAGGTTTTCAAAAAGAAATACAATCATGGTGCCGAGATTTATGCTCGCGAGGGTTCGTGTTCGACTTGTCACCAAGCGACGGGCGTGGGGATTCCTAAAATCTATCCGCCTCTCAATCAGAGTGAATGGGTCACGGGGGATCCCGCTCGTTTGACGAAGCTCGCGCTTCATGGGCTTTGGGGAAAGATTACCGTAAAAGGGGTCGAGTATGACCCTGCGAAGGGAGTTCCGCCCATGACGGCTCTAGGTGCCATGTATAAGGACGATGAAATGGCTGCGGTGCTGACCTACGTGCGTTCAAGCTGGGGCAATGTTGCTTCGGAGATCTCCTCTGATTTTGTCAAAGAAGTGCGCGCTGAAACGAAAGGGCAGGAGGGATTCTACAATCCCGACGTCCTCTTGAAAGAGCACCCGATGCGCGCTGAAAATCCCAAGGCGATCTACATGAGCCCTGAGTCAGTTTCAGCGAATGTCCCTGCGACCTATGGTTCGAATGCTGACAATATCATCAACGGTTCTGGCCTCTCGGTTGACGTTGCGAGTCTCACTGACAAGACCGTTCGTAAGACGAAACATGCCAAAGGATACGATGGTAAGATTCAGTTTTCGAATGCCCCCAGCGGTGAAAAGGGAGGCGAGAAAAATGGCTCGTTCACTTTTGTGATTTCCAATCCTGGGACTGCTCCGGTCTCGGTTACTGATCTGGTGCTTTGGAACTACACTCAGAAAAAGATGAGTAACCGTGGGCTTGGTTCCTTTAGGCTTCTGATCGATGCCGGCGAGGGCTTTCCAAAGGAGCCTTCCCTGCAGGGCTTCCTGCCAGCTGCAAACAGAGCTCACACGCCTCACTTGATCGAGCTTCCGGCCTTTGAGCTTGGAGCAGGGAAGAAAGCGACGATTCGTCTTAATGCGAGAAGCCAAGGAGGGAACTCGATTGGCCTCGATGAAGTCGCCTTCCGTGCTGTTCCGCTTGAAAAGTAGAGAACGGAAGCGAATCACAGATCCCTGGGCGTCTTTATCTGTCGAAAGGTGAGGCTGATCCGGGGATTTTTTGATTCCAGCGATGATGAGGGAGCCTCGCGATTCGCTACGAGGCAACTTTGGCCCGGAAATTTGGTCAATTCTTGCGATTTAGCCCTCGCCAAATTAAAGTTTTCTTGATTTTCAGGCTTTTGCGGATAAATTATGGGTCGTCTTGTAGCAAAAAAATGAATCTAACAGTTCTTTTGTTAGTCTAAGGCTCGGAACAATAACCAAATTACTAAATGAAAAAATATACAGCAGAATTTATTGGAACAATGTGGCTAGTCCTGGGCGGCTGCGGAAGTGCGGTGCTCGCCGCGGGCATCCCTGATCTAGGGATTGGTTATGTCGGTGTTTCTTTGGCCTTTGGTCTTACTGTCCTTACGATGGCGTGTGCAATCGGTCATATTTCGGGATGTCACCTCAATCCAGCCGTATCTGTGGGGCTCTTTGTGGCGAACAAAATGCCAAAGGCAGATCTCGTGCCTTACATCGTGGCTCAAGTGCTTGGCGGAATCGCAGGTGCTGGAATTCTCTACCTGATTGCGACTGGGCAAACTGACGCTAAACTGGGTGGCTTTGCTTCAAACGGTTATGGTGACCATTCTCCCCACGGTTTCTCACTTGCGTCTGTGATTATCACCGAGATTGTTCTTACGGCAGTCTTCTTAATTGTGATTTGCGGTGCGACGAGCAAGAAAGCTCCTGGCATGATTGCTCCAATTGCGATTGGTCTCTGTCTCACGCTGATTCACTTGATCAGTATCCCAGTTTCTAACACTTCAGTGAACCCAGCTCGTTCATTGGGAACAGCAGTCTTCCAAGGTGATTGGGCTCTCGGTCAAGTCTGGGTCTTCTGGGTCGCTCCAATCATTGGTGCCGTGATCGGTGCTTTGATTCATGGCTTCCTGAATTCGGACGAAGATGAGGCATAAAAAGCTCCTTTGATTTAAACTAGAAATCCCCCTTCTGCTTATGCAGGAGGGGGATTTTTTTTGGATCTGGTTTTTTCCTATCCGTCTTATCGGCGGCGTTGGCCAAGAAGGAGAAGTCCCAAGCCGGCAAGAAGGGCGCTGGAGGGCTCAGGGATGGCGGTCTCAAGAGTGAAGCCGATGTCCACGAATGCTTGTCTGCTAGTTTCTGACAAGAAAGCGGAGCCACTGAGGACACCGCTCAGCAGTTCGTCGTCGAGTGAGTTGCCTGAGCTGTCGGTTGGGGCTGGGCCGCCATCACCGGGGTCGGAGTCAAAGCCGGCCTGATTCTCCATCGAAAAGTTATCGGTGACTTCATTCCAGTGACCGTGGGCCGTGCCAGGGCCACCATCGAGCTCGATCGGGATGAAAGTAGCGCCTGCGTCGAATTCGGCTTGGTAGGCGGCTAGGGCGTTAGCGCCGGTGTATTGGCCGGGTGTTCCTCCAGTCAGAGTCCGTTGATTACTAGTGCTAGCATCACCATCGTTATAGACTTCGTTGTGTTCCCAGAGAGTTCCGACGCCTAGGGCGTGACCGATCTCGTGCCGGATGACGGCTGCCTGAAGCGGCCCTGCATCTGGGTGAACATTAAAACTAGCGTTTCCACCTGACGATAGGACGAAGCGATTAGGCCACGGTCCACCTAGGCCTGAGCCGGGAACGACGTTAGAAAGGATTACGCCGGATGGGCCAGCCGAGCCGAGGGTGATTCCGCCGCCTGATGAGGGGGTGGAGAAGGTATCGATGTTTAGGAGCCAAGTTCGACTGACACCGTCTTGATAGCCATCGATGACGTCATCCCAGAAGTCTAGGGCATCTGTGAAAAGTGCTTGGTCAGCAGCAGAGAGATCGCTCAGAGCTTGTGGCGTAAAGGAGTTTGCGAAAGTGAGCGTGGCGTGGAGCGGAGCGCAGAGTGAGGTGAGAAGGAAGGAATTTCTAAGAATGTGTGTCATTGAGAAAGGGAGACCTTATTAAGGATCTATCGTAAGGCAATAAGATAAGGCCCTATGGCTCAGTTTTTTATTTCGGAACCTTTTTGGAATTCTTGTTGGTAGCGTTCGAAGTCGATCCAGAAATTATGGACAAGTTCGAGGATCTCTATCGCGCTGCCATCGGTATTCCAGCGCAGCTTGACCTTCACGGGTTGGCGTCCACCCCGAGGAATGATATATTTTAAAGACGAGGCAATCTTGCTCTTTCTGAGGAAGAAGCCGGGAAAGCTCTCGTCATTTCCTCTGGTGTAGATTTTACAAAATCCAAATTTGCGTGGATCAGCGACCTGACTCTCTGCGGTAGCACGAGCGAGATAGACTCGCATGGTGATGGATTCTTGAGGCTTGCTGGTGGTGAAGTCTTCCCATGATCGATCACCATAGCCGACGGAGGATCCCCAATCGATTTTCATTTCGCTTTGGGTGGGGAGAATGTTAAAAACCCAGCCGGAGGTCCCCTCCTTTTCAAGGGCAAAGATGCTGTGAATGGGAACTCCCCCGAAGGCGGCTTGATTACTCTGGTAGATCTTTCCGTAGTCTTTAGGAGGGAATTCGGTGGGGCGGCCGTAGTATTCGTCGAGTGATGCGAGCAGGGAGTCTCCTCCCATGAGGAAGCGGCAGCGCTCCTCGTTGGTGGTGGCGTTCATGAACCCGCTGACGCAGTCCTCGATCGCCCGTTCGATTTCTATGGGACTGGCTTTTTCAACAAAGCTGGGAGGGGGGGCGGTGTTGGTGGAATGATTCCGAATGGCCGGTTTTGGTTTTAGGGAAAAAAAGAAGACAAGAAAGGCAATCGACGCGAGGACGGTGCCAATCGCAAAGGCGAGCATGATGTGGCGACCTCGGTGGTCGCGGGGTTCTTCCTTCCAGTTTTCTTCGGGGTCCTGGAGAGCGAGCACCTCTGCGTGTTCCTCTGGGTCGAGGTATTGTTCTCCAATTCTGCCACCGCGGTCTTCAGCTCGGAGGCGGCCTTTGGCCAGGGCTTCCTCCGAGGTCTCTTCGTTCATGCGATGAAATTCTAAATTGCTTCAAAAAATGAATCAAGCTTTCGGTCCTCCGCTTAGGATTTCGGGGCTGGTGCCGTCTTGGTAGGTTTTGAAGTTCTCGAGGAAGAGGTCGGCGAGTTGGCGGGCGGATTTGTCGAATTCTCCTTGGTCGGCCCAGCTGTTGCGTGGGACGAGGATGTCGGAGGGGACGTCGGGGGCTTCGGTGATGGTTTCGAAGCCGAAGAGGGGGTCGGTGGCGGTGGGGGCGGCGGCGAGTTTGCCATTGTAGATGGCTTCGACGATGGCGCGGGAGTATTTGAGCTTAATGCGCTCGCCGACTCCGTATCCGCCTTTGATCCAGCCGGTGTTGACGAGCCAGACGTTGACCTTGTGGTCTTTCATTTTCTGAGCGAGGAGCTCGGCGTAGCGAGACGGGTGGAGGACGAGGAAGGGGGCGCCGAAGCAGGCCGAGAAGGTGGCGGTGGGCTCGGTGACGCCCATTTCGGTGCCGGCGACTTTGGCGGTGTATCCGGAAATGAAGTGATACATCGCTTGCTCCTCGCTGAGTTTTGAAACCGGGGGGAGGACGCCGAAGGCATCGCAGGTGAGGAAGATGATGTCGGTGGGATGGCCGGCGATGCAGGGGATGAGAGCGTTGTCGATGAACTCGATGGGGTAGGCTCCGCGGGTGTTTTGGGTGAGCGAGGTGTCGTGGAAATCGACGTTGTAGTCTTCATCGTGGACCACGTTTTCGAGGACCGCTCCGTAGTGGAGGGCGTTGTAGATGTCGGGTTCGGTTTCTTTGGAGAGATCGATGGCTTTGGCGTAGCAGCCGCCTTCGATGTTGAAGACGCCGGTGTCGGTCCAGACGTGTTCGTCGTCGCCGATGAGCTTGCGGGTGGGGTCGGCGGAGAGGGTGGTTTTACCAGTGCCGGAGAGGCCGAAGAGGATGGCGGAGCGGTTGGTCTCGGGGCATGCGGTGGCGGAGCAGTGCATCGAGAGATGGCCCTTCATCGGCATGAGGTAGTGCATGAGGGTGAAGATGCCTTTTTTCATTTCGCCGGCGTATTCGGTGCCGAGGATGACCATTTCTTTTTCTTCGAAGCAGACATCGATGGAGGTCTTGGAGGTCATGCCTTGAGTGAGGCGGTTGGCGGGGAATTGGCCGGCATTGTAGATGGTGAAATCTGGTTCGCCGAAGTCGGCAAGCTCCTCCTTGGTAGGGGTGATGAGCATGATGGACATGAAAAGGGCGTGGTAGGGGCGGGTGCAAATGACGCGAACTTTGATCCGGTTGGCGGGGTCCCAGCCGGCGAAGGCATCGATGACATAGAGCTGATCGCGGGTGGCGAGGTAGTCTTTGGCGCGCTCGCGGTTGATTTCGAAAGTGTGCGCGCTGATGGGCATGTTGATGTCGCCCCACCAGACGTGATCTTTTGAAGAGGCGTTCTCGGTAATGCGCTTGTCACCGGGGGAGCGGCCGGTTTTTTCGCCGGAGTAGGCGATGAGAGCTCCGAATGCCGAGAGTGAAGTGGAGGGCTCGTAGCGAATGGCATCCATGTAGAGGTGAGATGCCGCGGGGTTGCGTAGGATGTTCTTTGATTCGAGTCCGAGGTGCGAGAGATCGATGGTTTTCACTAAGGGATGAGTAACATTTCACGTGCCGGTGTAAATCCTTGGAACATGAGGGGACGAAAAAGCCCGTCGGCCAAGGTGGGCGGACGGGCTTTTGGGGATTGTTTGCTTATGCGTCGACGACGGCGAATTTGAGTTCTGCGCTGGAGACGACTTGGCCGTTGACGGAGCAGGTGGCGACGGCGGTGCCGATGGTGCGACGGAAGGAGAGGATCTCGGCGTCGATGAAGAGGGTATCGCCTGGGACGACGGGTTTGCGGAATTTGACTTTATCGGCGCTGAGGAAGTAGCCGATCTTTCCTTGGTTATCCGGCATACGCATGATGAGGATGGAGGCGGCTTGGGCCATGGCCTCGAGTTGGAGGACGCCAGGCATGACGGGGTGACCGGGGAAGTGGCCTTGGAAGAATTCCTCGTTCATGGTGAGGTTCTTGATGGCGGTGCACTTCATCTCGGAGGAGAAGCCGGTGACGCGGTCTATTAATAGGAAGGGGTAGCGGTGGGGGAGGATTTTGAGGATGTCGGTGATGTCGAGGACGGCCTCGGCTTCGGGGAGTTTGACCTTGGGGACCATGCGCTGCATGGCGGCGTAGTTTTTCTGAAGGGCTTTGGCGGCTTCGGTGTTGGGGCCGTGGCCGGGTTTGACGGCGATGACGTGGCCGTTGAACTTGCGCCCGGAGAGCATGAGGTCGCCGATGAGGTCGAGGGCTTTGTGGCGGGCGAATTCGTTGTCAAAGCGCATGGGCTCTTTTGACATGATTTCTTCGCCTCGGACCACGACGGCATTTTCTAAGGAGCCGCCTTTGATGAGGCCTTTGTCGAGGAGGGGCTTGATGTCTTCGTAGAAGGTGAAGGTGCGGGCGGGGGCGATCTCTTTTTCGTAGAGCTCGGGGGTGACAACAGAGGAGAAGTATTGCACGAAGCGACCGTCTTTTCCGACGTTGGTGACTGAGACGCGGAATTCCTTTGAGGGGACGATGGTGATGAGGGAGCCGTCGCCGGTTTCGAGGTGGATGGGCTCGCGGATTTCCCAGACTTTACGGGGGATGCTTTGTTCTTCGAGGCCGGCTTTTTTGATGAGCTCGACGTAGGGACGGGAGGAGCCGTCGCCGATGGGGGGCTCGTTGGCGTCCATTTCGATGAGGGCATTGTCCACGCCGAGGCCGACGAGGGCAGAGAGGACGTGCTCGACGGTGTGGACACGCACGGAGCCTTCGGCGAGGGTGGTGGCGCGTTCGACGGTCTGGACTTTAGAGACGCAGGCGTCGATGAAGGGCTTGTCGGGGAGATCGACGCGGCGGAACTTGAAGCCGTGGCCTTCGGGGGCGGGTTTCAGAGTGAGGGTGACTTTTTCTCCGGTGTGGAGGGAGGTGCCTTCGAGGGTGGCTTCTGAGGCCAGCGTGTGCTCCATGTGGGACATGGACGGGGTTTTAGACTGGAGGAGGATTTTGAAAAGGGATTTTATGGATGAGTGAGTTTGGAGATGCCAGAGGGGGAGGTGAACGAGATTGGTTTTGAAGTACGAGGAAGACTAGAGATTAAGTGAGGGAGGGGTGCACAGAGGGGGAGGGTTTTGTGTTGCGTGAAGTGAAGGGAGAGATTTTGCTTCGGGTATGGCTGATTTGACCGAAGTGATTGATTTTTTAGAAGGGGAGCTCAGGACTTCGGAGATTCCAGATTACCCCGGAGCGCATAATGGCCTGCAGTTGCAGAACGGAGGAAAGGTGAGGAAGGTTGCTTGTGCGGTAGATGCGAGCTTGTCGGTGATTCGCGAGGCGGTGAAGCGAGGGGCTGACTTGTTAGTGGTGCATCATGGGCTCTTTTGGCAGGGGGTGAGGCCGATCACCGGAGCTGGGTATGAGAAGTTAAAGATCGCGATGGATGGAGGTTTAGCGATTTATAGCTCGCACATTCCATTGGATATACATCCTGAATACGGAAACAATGTGCTCTTAAGCCGTGAGCTTGGTTTGGGAGACGGGGAACCATTCTTTGATTGGAAAGGGATTCAATTGGGGAGGAAGGGCGTTTTTGAGGGAAGCTTGGGTGAATTGCGGGAATTACTGTCTTCGGTCGTAAATGGAACGGTGGTGATGAGGGGCGAAGATCAGAGCGCGGCTGGTGAGGTGGGCTTGATTACGGGAGGAGCAGGCAGTGAGATCGAGGCGATGGCAAAGGAAGGTCTAGATACTTTTGTGAGCGGGGAAGGGCCTCATTGGAGTTTTCCCTTAGCAGAGGAGCTGGGCTTGAACGTCCTGTATGCTGGTCACTATGCGACGGAGACCTTTGGGGTGAGGGCCTTGGGTAGGCTCTTGGCCCAACGTTTCAGGCTTGAAGATGAGTTCGTCGATTTCCCAAGTGGCTTATAAAATCCTAAAAATAGTTTAGGGTTGTTAGGTGAATTGTAAATTTGAGCCACTTTCTAAAGATCGAAGCCCATTTTCGAACGAATTGGAGGACGCTCGATTTTGAAGGGTTCGATCAAAATGAAAAAAAACCTTGCAGAGGTGGTCTAAGGTGGGTAATTGTTTCGGAGTGACGCGGGTATAGCTTAATGGTAAAGCTCCAGCCTTCCAAGCTGATCATGAGGGTTCGATTCCCTCTACCCGCTCCAAACAGAACCAATTTCCGAAAAGGTTCACCCTACAAACTAAGTTCAAATACTATGAAAAATACGCTGAAATTCGCACTCACGGCTCTTTTGCTCGCCGCCGCACCAATCGCATCTGCTGATGTGGCTGATTGCGTCAAGCTGAGTAATTCCGTTAAAGTCGCCGTTGCCGCAGATTCAAGCCGCGTGCTTGAGATTGTTGCATCCAACGTAGCCGCCAACGAGTCTTGCGCATGCGAGATCGTCAAAGCTGCTATCATCGCTTCCGATGCAAACAAGAAGCAGGTTGCCAAGATCGTGAATGCAGCGATTCTTGAAGCTCCTTCTCAAATCCGCATCATCGCTCAGTGTGCAATTGCCACTGCTCCTGATGCTGTTTCAAATGTCCAAGCAGTGCTTGAGCAGTATGACGCTGCTGGTGGAGACGGATACTCTGTCAAAGGAGGTCTTGATAATAGCAAAGATGCTAAGGGTGACGGGCCACAGAGAGTAACACCTGACGGTGCGAATCCTCTCGATTATCCTTTCGAGAACATCAATGATCCTATCGAAAAGGACAACCGTTGGCAGCCTGAGTTTGGCTTCTCACCTCTCGAAGAGGATCCTGGTGCGACCGACCTTAAGAGCACGGTCATCAATGGATAGGCTTTAACTGTTTATTAAAATTTATTTAATTTCATGAAAAAACAATTTACTGCAATCACCTTGGTTGGAATGGGCCTTGCGGGTTCTCTTTGCGCTCAGTCGCTTTACGACCTTGCTCCTGATGATGCTGAGTCTGATGGCCTCCCATTGACTTGGACTGCTGGAGTTAATGTCGGATATGACGACAACCCAACTCCACTCTTGGGTAACGAGGATGAGTCTCTCTACGCTCAGGCATACATTGGTGCGACATTTTTAACGAATACTCCACAAACGACTCTCAGTTTCGGAGCGCAAGTAGGGGTGATTCATTACCTCGACAATCTTGACGTCCTTGGTCAAGATGTTGATGACACAAGCTTCACGGCTTCAGTTTACCTCAACTACACGAATCGTATTAGTGAGCGTCTTCGCTTTGTAAGCCGTAACCGCCTCTCCTATGAGCTTGAGCCTGATTACTCAACTGGTTTTCAAGCACAGCGTCAGGTTGGCAACTACCTTACATGGTCTACTGACAATGCGATCGGCTACCGTTGGAGTGAGCGCCTCGCTACCTACACAGGACTTCGTCTTAATGGCCTGTCTTATGATGACCTTGATGGAGCAGACCGCTTCACTTGGACTCTCTATAACGACTTCCGTTATCAGTTGAGTGAGCGCACCGTTGCTACTTTGACCTACCGCTACAGCCAAACTGAAGGTGATGGAGCGGTTTCAGACTCCACCAATCAGTATATCCTTGCTGGTCTAGAGCACCGATTCAGCCAGTCAACGACTGGTATTATTCGCGCCGGTGTTCAGTTGCGTGATGTTGATGGAGGGAGTAGTAGCTCTAGTCCTTATCTTGAAGCATCACTTCGCACTCAGGTTAATGAGCGCTTCGGTCTTAGGGCCTATGCTCGCTACGGAGTAGAAGATTACGCTCGGACTCTTGGAGGAGTCATCTACGAAGGTTCAGAAGCTCTTCGAGTGGGTTTCACTGCCAACTATCGTGTGTCCCAGCCATTGAGTCTTACCGCAGGTGTTAACTATGCGATGCTTACCTATCAAGATCGTATTGGTGCTGCTGGACTTTCCTCGCCAGAAGAGGATTTGTTCAATGCATTTGTAGGCTTTGACCTCAAGGTGACTGACAATCTTAGCGTGAATGGTCGCTACAACTTCGAAGATCTCTCTTCGGACGTTGGTAATCGTGACTACGACCGTAATCGTTACAGCCTCGGTGTTTCGACTACCTTCTAATATTTTCAGAAAAATCTGAACAAATTCAGCCCTCGCGGTGTCTTTCATTGCGAGGGCTGACACTTGTCTAGATGACAAACCTTTGTAAATCCCCAATTCATCCACCAAAATCCCCTTAAATAAATGCAAGACAACAGTAAACTAGGTAGCGAGACTGGAGCGTCAATTGACTACTGGCAGGTTATTAAGAACCGCTACGGCGTAATTTTACTGACTTTCCTACTCGTTTTTATGACGGCCGCGGTGATTACCTCGGTGATGCCGCGTAAGTTTGAGAGCACATCGGTCGTTCAAGTTCATCCGTCGATGATCACAATTAATCCGCTTGGTGCCTCTGGCGGAGTTAATCCTGGCGCGCAAATGACGCGTAACTATATGGAGAACGAGTTCCAAACGATTGTTGCTGCGGAGACGTTAAAAATGGCAGCTGAAAAAATTAGTCTCCCCACTCGGTGGTCAATGGAGATGGATGATGTCATTTCAAACCTCAAAGGAGTGGTGCGAGCCAGTCCAATGCGAGGGACTGACTTTATTGAAATCCGGGTGCGTCACGCGAAGCCTGATGACGCAAAAGAGATCGCAGATGCAGTCTCTGATGCCTATATGACGCGACGGAAAGAAACCGAAGTTCAACGCGCCCAAAAATCTTTAGATGCTCTTGATGAAGAGCTCATTTCTCAAAGTGATAAGGTTCAAGATCACCGGAAGGATCTTACCGTTCTGATTCAGCAGTATGGAATCCCCTATTTTGATGGGAATCGTTCAAACCCTCTTGGTGCAACTGAACAGGACATGTTCCGGAACGCTCGTCAAAAGCTGGCTGATTTTGAGACACAGCGAGATCAGATTGAGATTCAGATTAAGAAGTTGGTTGATATGGATAACCAGGATCTGGTGACTTATGCAGCCGGTTTGGATCTCCCTGAAAATCAGGTGACGCACTATTTCACTCAGTATCGTGAAGCCCTCGAGAGTAGGCGGACAATGATTGCGCAAGGACTTGCTGCGCAACATCCAGATATTATCGCGGTTGAGGAACGAGCTGCGGGTGCGATGAGTTACGCTCAGAAAGAGGCCGTATCGCTGAAAGCTGTTTTAAAGACAAAGCTTGAGCTGATCAACCGACAGGTTGAGCGAATGGGGGAGATGGTGGATGATCGCCAAGGAGACACAGTTGACCTGTCCCTGAAACAACATACCTATACTCAGGCTAAGGAGACTTATGAGCAATCACGGGAGATGCTTCGTGAGATGAAGATCAAACAGCAAGAAGCTCGGGTTCTTCTCAAGATGCCGCGCGATCCAATCACTCTCCATGAAAAGCCTAAGCGAGCCAAGAGTGCCGTGTTTCCCAATATAACCTTGAACCTTATTCTTGGAGCGGGTGTTGGCTTGCTCTTCGGAATTGGTATTGCCTTCTTGCTGGAGCACATGGATACCTCGGTGAAGAGCCTTGAGGATGTAGAGCGTTATCTCCAAGTTCCGGTTCTTGCCGTGATTCCAAAGGATGTTGGTGTTCTTCACAAACAGAGCGGGATGAGCCCAGATGCGGAAGCCTATCGAATCTTACGAACCAATATTGAGTTCAACCGTAAGAATCCTGAAGATAACTCGATTACAGTGGTTTCAGGTGGAGCAGGTGAAGGTAAATCTACGACTCTTGTGAACCTAGCCTATGTTTGTGCACAAGGTGGCTACACGACCCTGATGATCGATGCTGACCTTCGACGCCCTCGTCTTCACACCTTCTTCGACATTAACAACTCAGTCGGTCTTACGAACTACCTGACCACTGATCTGGCCTTGGAAGATGTGATCCTTCAAACTCCTGTAGATAACCTTTATTTCTTACCCTCTGGTATTCTTCCAGCTGATGCAGCGGGTATTTTGAACTCGCGAAGAATGTCTGAGCTCTTGCAGGACGTGAAGCAGCGCTTTGACCTCGTCTTGGTGGACTCGCCTCCTATTCTTGGAGTGAGTGATGCAGCCGTTCTTGCGAGTGAAGTTGATTTGACCATGGTAGTGGTCCAGCACCGAAAGCTTCCCCGAAATATGCTGATGCGAGTTAAGCAAGCGGTTGAGAATGTAGGTGGCCAAGTGATTGGAGTTGTCTTAAACAACGTGGATGTGCGTAGTGATAGCCAATATCAGTATTACACCAGCTACTACACTTACTATGCTCCAAGTAATATGGAGGAAAATTCAACTCCTCAGCCAATGACCGCTCACCAATCGAGCTCTTCTGACAAAGGAGGAAAAGATTCCAAATCAGACGATCTTTATTAGAACAAATTCACCCTAGCAACCCTCGGAGCTCTGCTCCAAAACCCCTACACGAAATAGAATGAAATTAGTAATCAAGTTACTCCTCGCGGCTCTCACAGTCGCATCCGCTTATGGCCAGATCAAAGCCAAGCATACCTTAGACATAAAAATCACTGGCGTGCCTATATCTGAGCAAGGCCGCCTGAATGGCAACTATCCAGTTTCGGCTGATGGTTATATTGAGATGTGGAAAATCGGGAAAGTGCGAGCAGCCGGCTACAAATCTTCTCAGCTTGCAACGAGTATTGCGGCTAAGTTCAAGGCTGCTCAGATCTACTCCAGTCCCGTCTTTCAGGTAATGAATACGGATGAAGTGGCAGAAACAAACAGAGCCAAACAAGCCGCAGAGGATAAAGCAATCAGAGACGCAGAGCGAGTTAAGGATACTAAGAAGTTTACGGTTGGTGGCCAAGTCAATAGACGTGGCCAGATTCAGTGGACAGACGGGATCAATCTCTTTGCTGCCGTTCAGTCGGCGGGTGGTGAAACCCCGTTTGGAGCAATCAATCGTGTGAAGCTCTACCGAAACGGTCAGGTCTATACCTACAACCTTAAGGTCGATAAGCATAAGGGAGTCAAAATCTACCCCAATGATCTCATTGAGGTTCCAGAGAAGAAGTGGAACGGCCAGTAGGCGACTTTAGATTTTTAAAAGCGGGTTCTCTTTTTTGGGAATCCGCTTTTTTGTGCTCTGTATGGTTGCTTGAGGCATGGCACATCGTAGAGTGATCAAAGGTGAAGCTGTTTCTTCTGTCGCTTGTTTTTTTAGGCTCTGGGCTTGTGGTCTTTGGGCGACTTCCTGCTCTAGACGCCTTAGGATCTAGTTCTTTTGTTGAACGGGGAAAGGCAATGGCTGGTCTCGAGGCTTGGGTTTTGAGCGATCAAGCGAAAGCGAAGAAGGTTCTTTTGGAAAAGTATCTCCGTTGCCCAGACCCAGAGATAAGGGTGAGGCTGCTGGAGCTTTTGGAGAGATCCTATTTTCCAATTCGAGGTTTTGTGGGGATTACGATGCGATCGACTTTATGGGATCAATTGGGGCGGTTGAAAAAGGACAAACTCGCGATCGGAGTGCGGATCACTGATGTTGGGAAAGGCACTCCGGCCGAGCTGAGTGGTCTGAGAGTGGATGATATTGTTTTGAAAGTGAATCAGTGGACCGTTAAAGGTGGTGCCGATGTGACTACGAAAGTCTCGGAGCAGATCCAAAAGCATCCTCCAAGGACTCCCATTTCGCTGCAAATCGCGAGAGGTGAAGAGATCCTTACCCTTTCGTTGAAATTAGGAATCCTCCCCATCCCGAGTGCCCGAGCGAGGACTCTTCGTGCCGGGACTGACAGCCTGAGTGCCCTCCTACCTACGAGTCTCCAGCTTGAGATTTCGACTTTTCAGGCTTGGTTAGCCAAAGAAATCGAAAAGGATCGAAAAAATCTCATCGCTGATCGCCGCTTGTAGGTTAGATTCCTCCCCGCGAGGACCTTTGTTTCTCCACCCTTTTTATTTTTATGAAGAAGACTCTGATGCGTTTCCTTTCTCCGGCTTTTGCAATTTGGCTGCTGCCGAGCTGCTCGACGATGGCTGCTGACTTTAACTCCGTGGGTGCAGAAATGTCCCGAATTCTTGAGAATGCTCACTATGCTGGGCTGCCTTTTGATGATGCCCTTAGTGCGCGAATCTTTGATGACTATTTAGGAGACCTCGATCCCTCACGCCTGTATTTTGAGCAGTCGGACATTGATGAATTCCAAGCCAAATATGGTAAGGAGTTGGACAACATGCTTAAGGGGAAGCAGTCGATGATTGCGGCTACCGAGATTTACGAGCGCTACCAAAAAAGGGTCAAAGAGCGGGAGGCAACTCTGAGAAATCTTCTTAAGAATCATGAATTCGCTTTCGACAAAGATGAGTCTATCCAACGTGACCGAGAGGATGCGGCTTGGCCCAAGAATACCGAAGAGGCGACAAATCTTTGGAGATTACAACTCAAGGAAGCGCTTCTCTCTGAGAACTTGCGCCGGGAGGAAATTGCTCGCCGTGCTGCGGAACAGGGGAAGGAAGATCCGCTAAAAGGAAAGCCAGCTGGGAAAGAGAAGATTTTGCAGCGTTATGAGCGCTTTTTCAAAACGATTGAGGGCACCGATACTGAGGACATCTCGAATTACTTTTTCAGTGCAGTCGCGCGCGCTCATGATCCTCATTCGGAGTATTTCAGTGCTCGGGAGCTTCAGCAGTTCCGCGTGAATATTCAGAATCGTCTCGTCGGAATTGGAGCCATGCTTCGTGCTGAAGACGATGGAGCGACTAAAATCGAGGGCATCGTGAACAATGGTCCTGCAGACAAGCAAGGTGACTTAAAGCTGAAAGACCGAGTTGTGGGAGTAGATTCTAAGAATGACGGAAATTGGGTCGATATCATGTTCATGCCCCTTGATAAAGTGGTGGAGATGATCCGTGGTGAGGATGGGGTTGAAGTCGGTCTTAAGGTCGAGCCAGCTGGCGGAGCGCCGGGTGAAACACGGATCATTGTGATTAAGCGTGAAGAGGTGACGATGAAGGACGAGCTTACCACGGCTGAGGTGATTGATTATACGAAAGGCGAGAATCAGATGAAGCTTGGGGTGATCAAAATGCCCTCATTCTATTTTGATCCCGATGACCGGAATGTCCGAGTTTCTCGTGATATGGAAATCCTGATGGATCGCTTGAAGAAGGAAAAGATCGATGGCCTGGCGATTGATCTTCGTGGGAATGGTGGAGGTTCGTTGGAAGAGGTTCGCCGAATCACAGGATTCTTTGTTGGAAATAAAGCACCGGTGGTGCAGATCAAAACGACTGGTGGCGGAATCAAGGCTTTGAATTCTCCGTTCCGAAAGCCCCTTTACGATGGCCCAATTGTCATCCTAACCGACAAAGGGAGCGCTTCGGCGAGTGAGATCCTTGCGGGAGCATTACAAGACTATAACCGAGCGGTGGTTGTGGGTGAGTCTTCGACTTACGGTAAAGGAACGGTGCAGCAGCCACTTGAGATTGGTCGCTACATGGCTCCTTTGGCTGATAGTGATCGGGCTGGCGCGGTGAAGTTGACGATCCAAAAGTTCTATCGGGTTGCCGGAAGTTCGACTCAAAACATTGGAGTGATTCCGGATATTATTGTGCCCTCGGTGAGGGATGCTTTGGAAGTTGGTGAGAAGTATGCGGATCATGCTTTGCCATACGACAAGATTTATCGGGCTGGTGGGTTCGAGCCATTAAATCGTCAGAATCTTTTTGTTACGAAATTGAAGGATAAGAGCAAAACTCGGGTGGCCGGGAGCCAGGATTTCAAATACATCGTCGATGATACTCAGCGCTTGGAAAAGCGGATGAAGGAAAACGAGGTTTCTTTGATGGTAGAGAAACGTAAGACTGAAATTGCGGAGGCCGATACTCGTCGGAAGGCGCGGAATGCTGAGCGATTGAAGCGCTTTGCGATGATGGAGAAGAAGGATGCGGAGACTTTTAAGGTGTTCCGACTGACTTTAGATGATGTGAAGTTGGAGGCTCTTCCTGAGGTTGATTCGGAAAGCGATTCTGAGCGTCATATGCGACATGCTGAAGATGCCATTGCTGATCTTGATGATACTCCGGAGTGGCCGAGTGGGATTGATGCCACGAAGCGGGAAGGTCTCTCAGTTTTGCGCGATCTTGTCACTGAGGTGAAAGCGAGCAAGGTGGCCGGAGTTCAGAACGGCGAGTAAGAAACTCATGTCCGACATCCGAGGGAATTTGGAGATTGTGAAGGAACGAGTGGCCGCGGCGTCGGCTCGTTCTGGGAAATCTGCGGAGTTGCTGGTGGTCTCTAAAACGTGGCCAGCCAAAGTGGTTCATGAGGCGGTCGAAGCTGGGCAAATATTGTTTGGCGAGAATCGTTTACAGGAAGGGGAGGAGAAGATTCCCGTTTTGCCGAAGGAGTTGGAGTGGCACTTCATCGGTGGATTACAACGGAACAAAGTTCGCAAAGTGCTGCCGCTTTTTCCGGTGGTTCATAGTGTGTCCTCTACGAAGTTGGCTCGATTTATTGACCGAGTGGCGGGTGAGCTGGAGCTAAAGCCGAAGGTGTTTTTGGAGATCAATATTGGCTTGGAAGAAAGTAAGGGTGGTTATGCGCCTGATGATTTACGGCAAGACTTGGATCAGCTTTTGGAACTCAAGAATCTTTCTTTGCAAGGGCTGATGTGCATTCCGCCTCGGGTTTCGACTCCAGAGGAGGCGCGGCCTTGGTTTGCGAAAGTACGAGAGTTGCAAGAGGAGGTGGGAGAGAAGTCGGGACGAGAACTTCCTCAATTGAGTATGGGAATGAGTGGAGATTTTGAGGTGGCGATTGAGGAGGGCTCGACGATTGTGCGAGTGGGATCGGCAATTTTTGGACCCCGACTGAAAAAACTATGAGTGTGATCAAACTGCAGAATCTGGCGACGATGGGGAATGAGCTCGCTTTAGCGTGGGCCGATGGCAGTGAAAGTTATCTAACTTTTGAAGCCTTGCGAAAGGGTTGCCCATGCGCGGCTTGTCAGGGAGAGCCGGATGTTACAGGGATGGTGATCGTCCCGAAGGTGGTGCACAACGAGCGGAGTTTTGAGCTCCTTCGTCACGAGATGGTGGGGGGCTATGCCATCCAGCTCTTTTGGGCGGATGGCCATAGCACTGGGATTTATTCCTACGACTATTTGCGCAGGTTGGCGGCCTAGAGGGTGTTGCTTTCGAGCGCGCGATTGACGAGGCGTTCGATTGCTTCGTCTGTTTTTTTGCTCCCCTGGTGAAGGTGTTGAGCTTTGTAATACCAAGAAAGTGCGGAGCCAAGGTTCCCTTGTTCTTCGTGCTTTTCGGCTTTGTTGAGAGCGATAGTGAAGTCGGCAACCTTTGGAGCAAGCTTGGTCATGACTTGGTTGAGGTCGGGATCGTCAGGGAAGCGTTGGTGAACTTCGGAGAGCTCTTCCCAGGCCGCATAGTCTTGGCCGATATTGGTCATCTTGGCGGCACCGCCGACGGCGGTTTCAATTGCAGTGATGTTTTCGAGGACTTGGCGGAACTTGGCTTGGCGATCATCATCATCCTTGATGGCGTAAGCGAGTTCGTGCTGACGTTTGAAGACTTCGCGGTAGTTCTTTTCGGCGAAGAGGCGGTCGAAGTCATTGCGAAGCTGAATGACGGAGCCGCCGGAGTTGATGATTTGATCGACCTCTACCAGCTTGGGGTTTTGAGGCCAAATTTCCATGGCTTGGCGAATTTCAAGTTGGGCCTTTTCCATATCACGAGCAGCGAGATGGTTTTTGGCCATCATGATGTGCATGTCGCTGGCGCGAGTGAAGGTGGCGACGGCGGCTTCTGCTTTGGTTGCGTCGAAGTCTTTGGCCTTTCCCTTGAGGTCTTTGATTTGTTGGGAGGCTTTGACGTAGTCTTTCGAGTCGATGGCGTTGAGGAGGACGTTGGAGCCGCGGACGAACTCAAGGACTTTGCGTTTCTTGGCGCGTTCGAGCGTATTGATCGAAGGCATGAACTCGCCGACGATGAATGATTCGGCGAGGCGCTTGGAGGCGGATTCAAGTTCTTCGCGCTCGACGAGGAAGGAGAAGACTTCGACTCCCTTATCGACATCGCGGATCGCTTCGTTTGCGAGGGAGTCGAGGGTGGAGACGGTGGGGCTGACGCCGAGGCTTTCGCTGAACATTTTATTAATGTCGGAATCTTCGTCGATGTAAAGAGTGCCGTCTCCCTCTTTCCAAATCATGTTGTAGAAGCGCGAGGCCATGATGACGTGTTGGAAGCGGCGCTGGGCGAAGAGCTGAACCATGAGGGCTTGGTATTGGACCTTGGAGAGCTCGCGTTTGACTTTGCCTTCCATTTCGCGGGTCTTTTTGGAGGCTTCGATTTCGGCGATGCGGCGGAGGTGCTCGGCATAGACGAGGGATTGGGCGCCACGTCCGACTTGGGTTGATTGTTCGGTGGTCCCTTCGTCATCCCCTTTGCCAGCGCCGGTGTTTGTCTTACCAACGTTGGGGTCCTTTTCGGTGCGGGCTTTCCAGTCGGCATCGAGGATGGCCTTCTTTTTTTCGCGTTCCATGGCGGCCATGAGTGCCTTGGTTCGGTTGGCGTCTCTTTTGGAGAGGATAGCGGTGTAAATGGCGTTGCTCAGTGAGTCGCAAAGCTTGGCATCGCCGGGGTAAAGGGCGGCTTTTGGAAGGAGGGCGACGGCGTCGGCAAAGACGGGTCCGCCTTTACGGTGAGGAGAAAGGTAGGCGAGGATTTCGTCGATGGTATCGCGATAAACTTTGGCTTCGGCGGTGACGATTTCGGGCTCGTTGAGGTATTTTTCAAAGCGGGCCGCGACGAGGCGGTTATTGCTGGCGGCCCAGGTGGAGCCGTTCCAAGAGATGGTATCGTTGGTGGGGTTGAAGAAGCCAACTTCGTTTCCCAGGAGGCCACCGTTGGCGTTGTTATTGGAAGATTGTGAAGATGGGGAGCGAGTAACGGTGTCCGTTGGGGTGGAGTTGTTGTTATTCGAGGGAGCGGGGGGAGTGTAAACTTGGCCGAAGAGGGGGAGGGCCAGAGTGAGGTAGAGAAGAGGTGTTTTCATGGCGTTTAGTTTTGGGTGACGTCTAGGGCGACGGGAACTCCGTCTGTGTTGAATTTAACGAGGAAAGTGTATTCGTCCTGAAGGTTCAAGTTTCCACCTTTGAAGTCTTCGGGGATGATGATGAAAATGTAGTTATTCTCACTGTCTTTGAGGGTGGCCATTTGGCCAGCGTTTTTAGTAGGTGGGCGTTTGTGCAGAATGCCGGTGATCGTATTTGTGTTTCCAGCAAGGCTTCGGTATTGGTCAATTTCCCGAGAAATACTTAGAGGAGGGGCATCGAAGCCGCTGGTGTCACGATTGATGAACCAGAAAGCACCTCCGAGAAGGAGGACGAGGGCACCTGCTCCAGAGAGGAGGGCTTTTGTGTTTACACCTGAACTAGCGCGACGAGCCATATGAGATAGAGATTTGAATAAGACAGTTTAGTGCTCCCATTGTGGACGGCTGGTGCCGACCCATGAGGCGATGAGCCCGAGTGTAATATGAATGAGGAGGACAAAAAAGCACAGGTTGACGGAAGAAATTTGAGTTTCGCTGATTGAAGCGAGCGCGGAGCGGTATTGGCCGGAGAGGGAATCGACACTGCCAGACCAAGCCCAGTAGGCGGAGATGAAGGGGCGGGTGAGGGGCTCGATTTTCTCTGGAAGGGCGAGAACGGCACCGGAGAGAGGAAGTTGAAAGCCGACGAGGTAGACAGAAAGGAGGGAGGCTTTTTCGGCAGTGCGCATGAGGCTGGAGATGCCGAGGCAGATCGCGGTCATCGCGGCATTGACGAGGATGAGGAAAATGGCGTGTTGGGCAAAGTCGCCCTCGAAGGACCAGAAGAGTTCGACGAAGCCTGCCATCCAGAGTGACTGGATGAGAATGAGGCCGGAGAGGAAAACGACCTTGCTCGATAAGTAGGCGAGCGGACTGACGCCGCCGAATTTTTCTTTTTCGAGGATCTGTCGTTCGCCCGCAATCTCGCGGGCGGCATTGTTAGAGCCCATGAGTGAGAGGAGGACGACTTGAAACATGATGATGCCTGAGACGGCCGAGCCGACTTTGAGGCGGTCTTCTTGGACGCCGGCTTGTTCTTCGAGCTTTTGTTGAAGGGTGGAGCCGGAGCCATCGGTGAATTTTCGCATGTTCTCGTTCGCTCTTGGTGAGAAGAGGACGACGAGAAGGGGGAAGCAAATGAGGATGGCGAGTTGGAGGAAGACTTGGCCACGGTCTCGGAAGAAGATGCGCATTCGCCGTCCGAGGAGCGTTTTGAATTGGCTAAGGAGGCCGGGCGAGCGGGTTTCGTCTTCGGGGGTTGCTTGCTCTTCTTCGTCTTCCTCGATTTCGAGTTCGTCGGCGGGGAGTTCGAGAAGGCCTTGGTCGTAGAGTTTTTGGCGATTGCGCTCGAGCTTTGCGTAGTAGGTCTCGGAATGTTTGAGCCATGAACTGCGCCATTTTTCCGAAGCTTGTTTGGCGAGCTGAGGGTAGACGAGCTCGGTATGATCGACTGAAAAGTAATGAGTGAGTTGCTCGGGAGTGCCGTGGTAAGCGACGCGGCCTTCGTGGAGGACGAGGATGGAATCGTAGAGTTCCAAGTGGGCGAGCGAGTGTGTGACGGAAAGGACAATGCGGCCTTCCTTGCGGGAGATGTCGTGAAGGAGGTTGACGATTTCGCGTTCGGACCGTGGGTCGAGTCCGCTTGTGACCTCGTCGCAGAGAAGGAGCTTGGGGTGGGAGACCAGCTCCATGGCGAGCCCAAGGCGTCGCTTTTGTCCTCCGGAAAGGACGCTGACGGGGCGGTCTGCGATGGGGGCGAGGCCGGTTTCTTCAAGAACACGGTCGATGCGGGCATCGAGGTCTTCGGCATTCTTGGTTTTGACGCGAAGGCGGGTGGCGGCTTCGATCGATTCATCGACCGTCAGTTGGTCGTAGGCGATGGAAAATTGGGGGACGTAGCCAATTTCCCAGGGTTCCAAGTCGCCGTCCTCGGAGAGATTTCGGCCATTCCACCAGAGGGAGCCATCGGACTCGGGATTGAGACCCGCGATTGTCTTGAGCAAGGTCGTTTTTCCGCAGCCTGAGGGTCCGACGATAGCCATGAAGTGGCCCCGAGGGATTTTCAGGCTGGCATGATCTACGAGATTCAGGGGCTCACCGTCCTTTTGGATGGTGAAGCAAACGTCTTTCAGTTCGAGCACTTGCGGCGTTGGGTTGATGGTAGGTTGTTCGCGCAATCAGCAATCCTGATCGAGCCGGAGGAGCTTGCCGAAAAAGAGTTTAGAAGAAAAGTCAGAAAGTCTGAATCGTAGGTTGTATCAGAATATAAAAGGGAGACGCTTCGGAGTTGCCCAACGGAACATTTTCGTCATACTTCTTCTGAGCACGAGCTCATTAACCTCTCACCGAACTACGTGGACCTTACCGAAATTCGCAAAATCGTGAAACTCATGGACGAGCACGGGCTCTCCCAGTTTCAATTTGAAAAGGAAGATTTTAACCTCAAGCTTAAGAAGGGAACTGATGTTGAAGAGCTTCAGAAGCTTCTTGGCTCACTCCCATCAGGAGGTGGCGCTGCTCCGGCGGCATTGCCAGCAGCAGCTCCAGCTCCTGCGGCTCAGCCTTCTGAGGCTCCAGCTGCAAGTGCTCCGGATGGAGAAGAAATCAGTTCTCCCATGGTGGGGACTTTCTACCGGAAGCCTACTCCGGAAGATCCGGACTTTGTGAACGTTGGTGACACGATCAGCGAGGGCCAAACTCTTTGCATTATCGAGGCCATGAAGGTGATGAATGAGATCAAGGCCGAACGTTCCGGCACGATCACTCAAATCTGTGCCGATGACGGAACTCCAGTTCAGTTTGGCGACGCTCTTTTCCGAGTTAAATAAACCAATTTTCTGACATTATGTTCTCGAGCGTCCTCGTCGCCAATCGTGGCGAAATCGCCCTTCGGATCATCAGAGCTTGTCGTGAGCTTGGGGTGAAATCGATCGCTGTCTATTCTGAGGCGGATATTGATTCGATGCATGTCCAGCTGGCAGACGATTCCGTCTGCATCGGCCCAGGTCCTAGTAAGGAGAGCTATCTCAAGCCCGATCGCATCATCGCGGCGGCCGAGATCACGGGTGCTGAAGCGATTCATCCCGGATATGGCTTTCTCTCTGAAAATGCCCGCTTTGCCGAAATCTGTGCGAGCTGCAATATTACTTTCATTGGGCCGTCGGCCGAGGTCATTCGGACAATGGGTGACAAGAACACCGCGCGTGCGACTGCGACTGCCAACGGAGTTCCGGTAACGCCCGGTTCGGAGGGTATTGTCGAAGATGCCGACGATGGTCTCAAGGTGGCGAAGGAAGTGGGCTTCCCCGTCATGATTAAGGCGACCGCAGGAGGTGGGGGACGTGGCATGCGGCCCGCCATGAACGAGGAAGAGTTTAAATCTCAATTTCAAGCGGCTTCGAAGGAAGCTGAAGCCTGTTTTAATAATGGCGATTGCTACATTGAGAAGTTGGTCCTAGAGCCTCATCATATTGAGTTTCAGGTCCTTGCAGACGATCATGGGAATTATCTCCACCTTGGAGAGCGCGATTGCTCAATGCAGCGTCGGAACCAAAAGATCATCGAGGAATGCCCGAGTCCTTTGATCTCTCCCGAACTTCGGAAGCGAATGGGGGATGCTTCGGTTCAGCTCATTAAGTCGATCGAATACCGCAATGCGGGAACGATCGAGTATCTCGTGAATGCAGATGCCACTGACTTTTACTTCATGGAGATGAACACCCGGATTCAGGTGGAGCATCCCGTGACCGAAGAAGTGATGGGCTGTGAGTTGATTAAGGAGCAGATCCGGATCGCGGCTGGGGAATCAGTTTCGGAGCATGTTCTTGGGGTCGAGCCTCGCGGGCATTCGATTGAGTGCCGAATCAACGCGGAGGATCCTTATAATAATTTCACTCCGAGCCCCGGAACAATTGATCTTTGGTATGCTCCCGGTGGTAAAGGGGTCCGTGTCGATACCCATGTGTATTCCGGTTACACCGTGCCGCCTTACTATGACTCGATGATTGCGAAGCTCATTGTCACGGCCTCGAGTCGAGAGGTTGCGATTGCCCGAATGAAGCGGGCCTTGTCCGAGTTTACGATTCGAGGGATCAAAACCACCATTCCCTTCCAGCAGGAGATTATTGATCATCCAGACTTTATTGCGGGTAAGTATGACATCGCTTGGGTTGCTAATTTCTTGAAGGAGAAAAATCTCGAGTGAAGACGGCTCTTCAAAATGCCCTTCTCTACGGGATTTGTGACCTCGGTTATTTGTCTCTTGAGCAAGCTCTGCCTGTTTCGCGACAGCTTCTAGAAGGTGGAGCTGGGATCCTTCAGCTCCGGGCTAAGGGTCATGACCCTCAAGAGCTCCTGCCGCTTGCGATTGAGCTCAAAGCTCTCTGCGATGAATTTAAAGTTCCTTTCGTGGTGAATGATCACATTGAGCTGGCGCTTGAGTCACATGCTCATGCTCTGCACTTGGGGCAAGACGATGGTTCGCTTTCCGATGCTCGCGAGCGTCTTGGGCTAGATGTTATTTTAGGTCGTTCCACTCATTCGCTGGCACAAGCTCGGGCCGCTCTTGAGGAAGGGGCCGACTACATCGGCTTTGGTCCGCTTTTTCCCACGCCGACTAAGAAAGGGCGGCCTGGCATCGGCTTAAACGATATTGCTAAAATGCAAAGAGAGGTGGGGTCCGAGATCCCTGCTTTTTGTATTGGAGGAATCAAAGCGGACAACCTGAGCGATGTTCTCGCCGCAGGTGCTCAGCGAGTCGTGATCGTCTCCTATTTACTAACGTCCACGGATGTGTGCTCATCGACAGCAGCCATCCTTAAACCTCTTTTAAACAAACCAACCCTATGAAAATCCTCGTTGGCGGCTCCGTCGCTATTGATAATGTAAAAACCCCGGTGGCAGATGAAAAAAATCTCCTCGGTGGCTCCGCCAGTTACGCCGCTCTTTCTGCAGCCAAGCTTTCTTCGCCCGTTCATTTGATCGGGATCATTGGGAATGACTTCCCTCAAGAACATCTCGATATGCTTGCAGGCCATGGTGTCGATCTATCTGGTCTTGAGCGTTCAGAGCAGGCTTCTTTTACCTGGACTGGGGAATATCATGAGAACATGAATGACCGCAGTACGCACAGTGTGGCCATCAATGTTCTTGAAGATTGGCAAGTGAAAGTCCCCTCGGAACTTGCCGATTCTCCCTTTGTTGTTTTGGCGAATATGGCTCCGGTTAATCAGCTTCAAATGCTGGAGCAATGCACAGCGGCCGAAAAATTTGTGGTGGCAGATACCATGGATCTTTGGATCACCGTTGCGAACGATGAGCTTCACCAGGTCCTTAAAAAGATCGACCTCCTCGTCATCAATGAAGGAGAAGCTCGCGAGTTCGCAGGAACAAACAATCTCGTGCTCGCTGGCGAAAAGCTTTTGGAAAAAGGACCCCCATACGTCGTTATTAAGCTAGGTGAGTTTGGAGCTCTCCTTTTTGGTCCCAAAGGCTCTTTTTTCCGCTGTGGTGCTTGGCCTTTACGTGAACTCGCTGATCCAACTGGGGCAGGGGATACCTTCTTGGGTGGACTGGTTGGGAGCCTTGCTGCCGAATCCGCGATCGCCCCAACTTTCGACCAATTGAAGCAAGCCATCGTCAAGGGATCGATTCTAGCCTCATTTACCTGTGAAAATTTCTCTACAAAATCGCTCGAAACGGCTCGGAATGACGATTTTTTGGACCGTTTACAGCAGTTTGAGGCAATCTCCACTTGGTAAACCGAAGTGCAGGTCTTGGAGAATCAAGCCCTCTAAGACTTATCCTTAAAATGCCCAAAAGAATTGCAAAAACACCAAAAAACTCTTGAGAAAGGGATTGACGGACCCCCCTACCTAGCCGTAACTTTCCTAAGGATTGCCTGCGGACACTCGTCAAATTTGCATTTGAAATTTGAAGGGTCTTCAACAAACAAAAGAAAACGAAAACAAAAATGAAAACAAATACTCTCAAAGCAGCTGCCGCTGTAGGGCTTACCGCCCTTCTCATGGGCAGTGCCGCAGCCCAGTCAGTGTCTAAGCCAGTAGGCTATGAGACGATCACGATCAACCAGCAGTTCAATTACATGGGCCTCCGTCTTGTCGGCTCTCCTGTTGCAACAGGTGCGGTTCTCACTAAATCAGTTGTTGCTGGAGATCCTACTGGTGACATTACCTTGGACGGCGCAACCATTCCTGATGGAGACTTCATCATCGAAGCGAATGACGGCGATGCTGCCGGAGCTGTTATCACTGGAACAGCAGCAGGTGGCGTTATTACCGTGTCCTCTGGCATCCTTGGTGATTTGGAAGTAGGTAACTCGGTTACTGTCCGCACTCCTCAAACTTTAAGATCAATCTTTGGTGATCCGATCGAGAGCCTCGACGGAGCAGCTGGAGCTGGTGCAGCAGATCTTATCCTCGTGCCAGATGGTGACGGTGGTTTCGCGACCTACTGGTATTCTACTGGTGGATTCGGCGGCGTAGGAGCTGGTTGGAAGTCAATTGATCCAGTCAGTGGTGTTAGTAATGATGTTACTGGGACCGTCAATCTTGTTTATACCGATGGAATCATCGTGCAAAACAGAGGAGCGAATAACGAGTTGATCGTAAGCGGTGCGGTGAAGACCACTCCTTCAACACAAGTTTTGACGACACAATTTAACTATCTCAGCACGATTTATCCCGCTGGAGCAACCCTCTCAAGCGCATTCGATGAACCAGGTAACCCTGGCGTTCTCCGTGACGGTGCTGTTGACGGTGCTGCTGGTGCAGGTGCTGCTGATTTGATCTTCGTCCCTAGTGGTGCAGGCTTCAATGTTTACTGGTATTCAACCGGTGGATTCGGTGGAGCAGGTGCAGGTTGGAAACAGCTTGATCTCGACACCAACGCGAGCACTGATGTTGTTTCTACAGATGTCTCTCTTGACTCTGTCTCAGGCATCGTTGTTCAAAATCGTGGTGCCTCAGATCAGCCAGTCGGCGTCGAGGCTCCTGATTTCTACAGCGCTCTCTAGAAAACTCAAAATAAGTTCATAAAAATCAAATAATGAAAACAATATTATCAACCGGCATTGCATTTCTTGCGCTTTCAACAGCGTCTAATGCTTACACTATATCATTCCTCAACATTGCATCTGCAGATGCAACGGCTGTTCCAATTCTTGACAACACGGGCACCCCGATTGCTCAAGGTTCAGGATTTGTTGCTGTAGGAACTTTCGCTGTTGTTCCTACGGACAATGCCGGAGTTCAAGCATTCAACGTATTTGGCTCAGGCGCCACTGCTTTCGCAAATGGTATCAATGCGGATGGATTTTTCGATAATAGCTCATCTGACGCGATTCCTGCGGGCACAGTGTCTGCACCTGTCGGTCAGAGTGTTTACCTCGTGATTGGTGACGGTTCTTCGCTTGCCACTTCCTCGAACTTCGCGGTTTTCGACCCAGG
The DNA here is from genome assembly GCA_937928545.1 of uncultured Verrucomicrobiales bacterium. GTDB lineage: Bacteria > Verrucomicrobiota > Verrucomicrobiia > Verrucomicrobiales > Akkermansiaceae > SW10. Next base: position 477 of record CALGJQ010000016.1, on the reverse strand, counting down.
CATGGTCTTCGGAACTGAAAATGCAGTTGGCGCAGGCGGATTGGATCTCAATCTCTCTAATGTTACTGTTACTGAAGATTCCCTTGTATTGGGCACACTCCTCACTGACGTTGACACAGGTCTCGGAGTCACCTTCGAGAAGGGAATCGCTCTTGGTATCCCTGAGCCATCCACAAGTCTTCTTGCAGGACTTGCAGGACTTGCTCTTGCAGTCCGTCGTCGTCGCTAATCGATTGATTACACACAAGACGACAATCGTTTTACTTTTTGTTTTCACGACCGCTTTCTTAGGAAAGCGGTCGTTTCTTTTTGGTCAGCAGGTATCACTGCTCTATGCAGGGTCCCTACACAAGGGAGACACAAGATGTAGTTCCCGAACTTTAATCTGTACGCGATATATAGACACCTTAAGCTCTTTGGATGCCCAGAAATCCAAATAAGATCGACTACTCCGGCGGCTTTCCCGAAAACTTTGAA
>CALGJQ010000015.1 GCA_937928545.1 uncultured Verrucomicrobiales bacterium | reverse complement strand
GTCACCTCGATATTTCGGAAAGAGATTTCCATGGTGTTGCCACCATGGAGTTGGAGGCCGAGGGGGCCTTTTTTGATGGCTGTTTCTGAGGTGTAGGTAATGCCTTCGACTCCATTGAGCCAAGTCTTGTAGGTGTTTCCTTTCACTTCGATTTTGAGGGTGTTCCAGTCCTTTGGTTTGACGGCTGCGATGGCTTCCTTGCTTTCGGAGGGATATCCTTTCTTTGGAATGTAGGGAGCGGCGGTAAGGTCGCGTTTGAGAGAGCCGGAGATGCCGATCTGGATTTGATCGTGAGCGCGCTTGAGCATGACGCCGGAATCAATTTTTCCTTCTCCGTTTTTGAATTCAAGAGTGAGCGTGAAATCGGTGAATTCTTTTTTTGTCCAGAGGAGGGAGGCCTGGTTTTTGGGGCCAGATTGGCAGTGGATGGTCCCGTCTTTTACGGTCCAGTGCGGGTGGTCGCTTTTGGATTCGACACGCCAATTATTGAGGTCTTTTCCGTTGAAGAGGGGCTCTGCTGGAAGGAGGGCGGTGAGAGAAAGGATGAGGAGTGGGATGCGCATGCTGTAGAGCTTAGGGAAGATCGCTTTATTTCATAAGCAGAAAAATGAGCTTGATGAAGATGGGGAATTGATTATCTCGCTCCTAGCTTAACGCGATTTCGTTATGTTTGTATTTATTAATAAGTGAGGAATTTGGAGAGCGCTGATCGATTGATGATCTCGGCGCTCGAAGATGAATTTTCCTGAATTTGAGACCTCAGTCTTAAGGCGTTTTTGTGCCTAGAGGTCTCGTTGAAATGTAATTTTTTCTGCCCAGAGAGAGCAGTGATCTCTCTGAAATATTTGATGAAACATGAACTCGCGAAAGAGGTCGTGGCCTGTCTTCCTAAAGGTCGGACGCTCTTTCATTACTCAAAAGACGATTACGCTTTCTTGCTCCTGCACATGCTGAGTAAGAAGGAGAATCGCATTCATAAGCTGCGGGGCACTTCTGCTGGGAAGTTACTTCAAAAGCCTTCGGTGAAAGCTCATTTGGCTTCTTGTCATGATGGTCGGATCGATCCTGCTGTGATTCCCCGTCAGCAGCACCTCCGAGAAGGGAGAGCCTATCGACTGTCCCTCGATATCTGGGGAGATGATGTCCAATTTTGGCGATACAATCAGGTGTCTCGAAAGGGGGTGAGCTTGGTGTTGCAGCTGAATCTTAATTTGAGTCACTATCGGAACTTAGCTCGTTGTGTCGACTTAAGTGATCATGATCCGTTCTGGGTTGTGGGTCATCCTGCGAGGGAGGGGAAATTTCCTTCCTTAGGTTGGTGCCGCCTTGATTTTGATTTGGAAAGTGGTGAGGCACTCATCGAGGAAGTTCAAACGGATCTCTTACGGGAGATGCGGGCTGTGGCGCGTGCCGCTTATGAAAGTCGAGAGGCGAAGGAGAGCCGCTTTGAAATGTTTGGAGGCGATTTTGACACCGAGCGTTTGATTGCTTTTTGGGAAGAAGACTTCTCTTCTCACGAGAAGACCTGGCACGAGGCCATGCTTTCGGCAGCGCTGACGTTTTTGGTCGACGAAATCGGGATGAAGACGATTTTTTATCACACGCATGAATCAGGGCGTCTTTTGAAAGGGATCGATGGAACTCAGCCGCCGAAGTCCCTCTACACTACTCTGCCAAAACAGTTTTGCTTCGAGCGGACCAGGACTGTTCCTCATCTTCTGACATCGGAGAGAGGATGGAAGCGGAAGCTTCGTTCGATTCGTCAGCCTCTGGAGTTTTTTCGAATGGCAGTTTGATGGTGAACCCTAGCCAATCTCTTTTCGTCCATCCATACGGAGCCACATGATGATGGCGACGAAGTTGAGGGCGGCTGCGATGTAGAAGAAAGGAGTGACGGAGCCGAAGGCATCCTTGAGATAAGGAAAGGCGAGCGCGGTGGCGAAGGCGCCAATGTTTCCGGCCATGTTCATCGTGCCGGAGACAGCGCCGGCGGCACGTCCTCCGATATCAACGCAGAAGGACCAAGATGGGCTGAGAGTCATGTCTGCTCCAAAGACAGCGAGGGTTAGGAAGGCGATGGATCCGAATTGGGTGTCCATTTGTTGGCTGGCAAGTAGGCCGATGACCGCACAGGAGAAACCGATGATGGCTGGGAGGCGGCGAGAGATCACAAGGCCTTTTGAAACGAAGAGTCGATCGACGAGCCAGCCTGAGAACCAGTTTCCGGCCGCACCTCCCAGAAGGGGGACAGCGGCGAGCATGCCAGCTTCAGAGGAGGTGAGATTGTAAGTTTCCTTCACGTAAGGAAAGAGCCAGCTCAGGCAAAAGAAGAAGGTGAAGTTACTACAGAAATACTGGACCATTGCGAGTCGAGTTTGGCTGGCTGCGATGATGGTGCGAAAGGAGGGAGCAGGTTCAGTCGAAGCGCTGATTTGTTGGCGGTGTTCGTGGATATGCTTCGTTTCTTCTTCTGAGACGAGGGGGTGGTCAGCGGGATCATCACGAAAGATGAAATACCAGAAGGCGGCGAAGGCGACGCCGATGCCGCCGAGGATGTAGAAGGCTCCACGCCAGCCTGCGGCTTCGATGAGCCAGACCATGAGCGGAAGGGCGGCAGCTCCCCCGAGTCGGGAAGCGGAAAAGTTAATGCCGGTGACAAGTCCACGTTCTTTGACCGGGAACCAGCTTAGCGAGGCGCGGGCCATGCCGGGGAAGGCACCGGCTTCGCAAGCTCCGAAGGTGAAGCGAGCGATGAGCATGCTGATGAAGTTCCAAGCAGCTCCGGTGACGGCCGTAAAGATGGACCAAAGTGCGACGACCACGGCGAGGACTTTTCGGGGTCCCATGCGATCGGCCATGGCTCCGGAGGGAGTTTGGGCGAGGGCGTAGCCGAGGGTGAAGATGGCGAGGACCCAGCCGATTTGCTTGTCGTTGAGTCCGAGATCTGAGGTGATATCTCCTTTGGCCACCGAGATGCAAGCGCGGTCAATGTAGAGAAGAAGCGAAAGGAAAAAGGTGACGCAGACGAGAAGGTAACGCTTTGGCATAATGAGATTATCCACTCAAGCGGAGTGGGGAGATTTCGGCGAGGAGAAAGCTCCCGAAGATCGTAATTTGGAACAGCGGACCGATTCTACTTTTTCAACCACTGGGCTCCGTACTCGTTGGCGGGGTTCCGGTAGATGGAGTGGATGTGGTCGAGTGGGTCACCGCCGAGGTCTTGGCCGGTGTATTCGACGATGATCTCTGGGCCGACGAGGTGGTAGGAGGCATCGCTGCCAGGGGTGAAGGGACCATACCAGGCGAAGTGGGCTTTCTTGAGTTGTTCATTAAGCTCGGTCATGCGGGCTTTGGCGGCTTTGGCTGGAAGGTCATCGACCCAAAGGCCAACGAGTTTCAAGAGGAGGGCGTGTTGTTTTTCGGTGAGCTCGCTGCAGGGGAGACCTTTGGCTTCTGGGATGAAGCCGTCTTTGCCGGCGCCGGCTTGCATGCGGCCGCGCTTGCTGGTGATGATTGCTTTGGCGCGTTGTTTTTCGTCGAGGCTTTTCATGAAGTCCATGGCCCAAGCGATTTCGTTTTCCATGGGGATGATTTCTTCTTCACCGAGCATGAACTTGTGAGGCTGGGTGCCGATGAAGGCGGGGGAGAGGGTCATCTTTTCGCCAACGATGGTGAGGTTGACCGCGACATGGTGACCGTCCCACTGCACGCCCCAGGGTTCGCTTTCTGAGGGGGTGCCAAAGATGGCGATCCAGTAGTTGGCAGAGCCGAAGCCGCCACGGCGTTTGGCCTGCTTCTCATTTCGGAGAAGGAGGTCATCGGCGAGCATGATGTTGCGAGCCATGAGGTAGCCGTTCTCGCTGAGAACGGTGGAGAGGAAGGCGCAGGCGCTTTCGAGTTGGGTTTTGGTGAGGTCGCCGAGGCGGATGCCTCCATCGTCTGCTTTAGTTGGGACGTTGGTCCACTTTTGGCGCTCGGGGTGAGCGAGGGGGAGCAGGGCTTGCTTTTTTTCGTCTTCAGAGAGGGTGGCAAGAAATGCTTCGGCTGCGGCGACTTGGGCCTTGGGTGAGCGGTCGGACTGAGCGGGCTTTGCAGTGGCGAAGACTTCGCTGGCTAAGGTCCAAGCTTTATGAGTTTTTGCAGAGCTAAGGGGGGAGAGGAGGGCGAGCGCGAGGGAGCAGAAAATAAGTCGGTTCATACGACACTGAAATACGGAGCTTTGAGAAAATTGGAAGCTCTGTTTCGCGTGCGAAGTGGATCACTTCGGAAGGTGCTTATTACAAAACGCTAGCTGAAGGCCGATCCTAGTTTGTCCTTTTGGGAGCTGTGGGAGGTCGTTCTTTGTGTTGCCAAAGAGTTCGGTGGGAATGCCGAGTTCTTTCGCCTTTTGATGGATTTTTTTGGCCATCGCGGGAGGGTGGATGAGGTCTCTTGGGGAGGCGTGCGAGTAGATGAAGAGGGGAGCCTCGCCTTTGTCCATGTAGCGGATCGCAAATTCCTGAGTTCCGATGGGCTGCATGAGGCCGATGACGACGGCTGGGCGAGAGCTTTGTTGGGCAACGGGATCGCTCGATTTTGGGTCAGCGAAGTCGTCGTGGTAGCCGAGGAATTGGCTGATGAGTGCTCCTGCTGAAATTCCGCCGCAGCAGAGTCGGGCGGGGTCTATATTCCATGCTTTAGATTTGGAGCGGACAAACTGAACGGCGCGTGCGCAGTGGCTGACGATGTCGCGATACTCCATGTCCTTTCCGAGGAAAGGATAGTTGCAGCTCACGACGGCGTAGCCAGCTTGGTGGTAAGCCTTCAGTGTTTGAGATTTATTTCTCTCAATCTGACGCTTATCGCCATTCCGGAATCCGCCCCCGTGAAACCAGACGTAAACCGGAGCGGGTTTATCGGACTTTTTGGCAGGCCAGAAATCGAGGACGTTTCGCTCATGCTTGGTGTCATACTTGACGTCGCGGAGGGGCTCAGCAGCGAAGGCTGAGCCTGCAACGAAGCATGACAGGAGAATAAGGAATCTCATCTGAGATTATTTGAAGCCACCTTGTGCCCAAAGCACGCCGTAAACGATGGCGTTGCTGATGTGCTCGTGAGCGAGACTATTCGGGTCAGTGCGACCTTTCTTTGTCTTGTTTGCGATGTGGAGGAGGTGGGAGCGGACGGTCTGGAGCTGTTTGACGGTGGCGGCAGGTCTTCCGGCGATCCCGTCTTGCTTTTTGAGGAGCTCGGTTTGGGCTTCTGAGATGAGGGCGGCGGCAGCTTTGATTTTGGCAAGGTCTTCGTCCGATGGTTTTGCGCCTTTGTCCTGAATTTCGGTCAGGATTTTTTTGGTTTCGAGAATGTTGGCGACGGCTTTGGGGTAACGTTCTTTAAGTCCAGAGCTGGCGAGGAGCCAAGGAATGCTTGGAGCTTTGATCTCTTGGCCAACTTGGAGTTTTGAAGGATCGACCTTGTTGTAGAGTTTCAGGATTCGCCAGTAACGGGTCCGGCCGTAGGCTTCTTCGGAAACGGCGGTCAAGCTGCCTCCGGGCTTGATGTTGTGAACTGTGACTTGCTCTGGGCCAGCTTCTTTGCGGGCTTTTTCAGTTGCTTTGAGAGCTTCCTCAGCGGCCTTTGCTTTCTTTTCTTCGGCCTCTTTTTCCTCACGTCGTTTCTTGAGCCTATCCATAGAATCGCCGCCTGTTTTCGGGGTGATTGATGGAAGGTCGTCGACTGACTGAGCGAGAGCAGGTGAGGCGAGAGCGAGAATGGTGAGATAAAAAATGGACTTCATAGTTTGTCTTGGGGTGGTGGATTCTTTGCTAGGTCGGGTATATGGGCAATGCGGAATTTCCTTAAGATCGCGGAGGGTCTTGAAAATCAAGCTTGGTGAGTTTTCCGAGGCTGCTCTTTCGGCCGGTTTTTTCGGCTTGCTGATTTCATTTTACTGATTGGTTTGTAGATACTTATGAGCTTGCCAAATTCGACTGATGAGAATTTGAGCATATTCTATCTAAGTCCTTATTTTCAAAATGTGTTGGAGGTCCACCATTTCTTTGAAGGTGTCAATTTTTCAGTTCTTCTCACTCTGCCAATTCAGAGCGCAACGACGATTGCTTCGTTTCCATCTACTGTTTGGACGATGTTTGCGTCTCTCGTATTTTTCCGCCGGAAACGATAGAGGGGGGAGTTTGAATCTCTCTCGGTGTCTGAATGAATTGGAAGGAGGACAATTTTCTGTGTCTCTTTTCGTTGGCTTCGGGATCAGTGATGTGATTTCTTGAGGTCTTATGAATCGACGTTCCTTTCTTCGTACTTCCGCAGCAAGCTCGGTCTTTGCCGGAACCGCCCAGACTCTCAGTGCTCTCGCCGCCGACAATACTTACCGCGCAAACATCGGAATTCAGCTCTACACGATGCGTAAGTCGATGAAGGAGGATGCTTCAGCGACGATCAAGGCGATCGTGGATGCTGGGTATCATCAGGGTGAGATGTATGGCTTCCCGAATTGTGAGGAGATCATCAAGGCCTCGCGTGAGCATGGCTTGGCGATGAATTCGACTCACTTCGATTGGGGGACCGCAGTGGAGCCTTCAGACGAGAGCTTTTCTGATTTTAAGAAGATCATCGAGAAGGCCAAGGAGATCAAATTGACTCACCTTGTGGTTCCGTATTTGAAAGCGAAAAATCGCAAGACTCTCGATGACTATAAGCGTGTTGCGGGCAATCTGAACAAAGCGGCCGTGATCGCGAAAGAGGCCGGGATTCAACTCGCTTATCACAACCACTCCTTTGAATACCTTCCGATGGAGGATTCAAACGGTTTTGAGATCTTCGTGAAGGAATTTTCTCCTGAGATGAAGTTCGAGCTCGATGTTTTTTGGGTTCAAGCGGCCGGTCATGATCCTCTTGAGTTGATCAAGAAATTAAGTGGTCGTGTTTCTCAGCTTCACTTGAAGGATCTAAAGAAAGGGTTGAAACTTCCAATCTATGAGGGAATTCAAAAAGACGCCTTCAAAGAACTTGGAAATGGGATGATTCCCATGGAGCCGATCATCAAAGCGGCTAAAGAGGCGGGTGTGGTTCACTGCCATGTGGAGCAGGATCAATCTCCTGACCCGCTTGCGAGTATCAAAGAAAGCATCGCCTACCTGAAGGGGCTGTAAGTTCGCTTTTTTCGGAAAGTCTGCTTAAGTTTCCTTTATGAATCGAAGAGAGATCCTCCGTAAAGCCGCTTTATTTTCACCTGCGCTCGCGCTGCCTGCTTGTCAGACGGTTTCTGATATTGCGCTGCTTTCGCAGTTTTTCATTCCGACGACTCACATTGCGGCGAAGCTAAAACCGCACTTTCCTTTCCGGAGGGGTTACCAAGATGTGGGGCAGCTGATGCTGTCCAATCCGGTTTTCTCGATGGTGCCTGATCAAAATAAGGTCCGCATTGGCTTAACGACCGGAATGATGGTGGGCTCGCGATTGGGTCAGCTATCGGGGATTCCCGCGCTCGAGCAGATGGCTGGGATGAGCTCAGGAGGGACTTGTCAGCTCGCGTGTGGCTTACGTTACGATCGTGAGACTCGTGGAATCTATTTGAAGGAGCCGGTCTTGGAGAAGCTCGAGATCGATCACTTTTCGTCCACCTTAATGGATCCCTTCCGCCAGTTGGTGAACATGTTTGGGCCGGGACTATTGGACAAACGTCCGATTCATACGCTGGACCCTTCGCTCGCGAGCCGCTTTCTGAGCGGGATGGTGGTGCAGCCGACGGGGATCGCGCTGAAGTTTGGAGCGTGATGCTTTAGGAGGCTTTCTTGCGGATGTTTTTAAAGCCCACGAGTTTGCGCTGTTCTTCATCCCAGAGGCGGAAGCCGAGTGATTGGAAGCCTTTTCTGAAGGTGACGGGCTCGATGCTTTTGAAGATCTCGTGTGAGTTGTGACACTTCTCGAGGTTGTAGTTCGGGATGCGCGAACTGAGGTGGTGAATATGGTGATATCCGATGTTTCCGGAGAACCACTGGAGGACTTTGGGGAGTTTGTAAAATGAACTACCTTCTAGGGCGGCGGCGGTGAAGTCCCAGTCGTCTTTGCGTTCCCAATAGACGCCTTCGAATTGATGCTGCACGTAAAAGAGCCAGACTCCTGAGATCGAGGCGACCAGCATGGTGGTCAGTTGAATAAGAAGGTAGGGAACCAAGCCGTAGATCACGATGAGAGCGGCAGCGAGAGCGATGAGGGAAAAATTAGTCCAGTAGACGGAGCGTCGATCGCGCGGCTTAGCGCCGGTCGAAGAGAAGCGCTCCCGAATGATGAAGAGGAAGGGAGGGGCAAAGATGAATAAAACGAAGGGGTTCCTAATGGTGCGGTAGACGAAGCGTTTCCAAAATGAAGAGGAGAGGTATTCCTCCACAGTCATGGTCCAGACATCACCGGTGCCTCTTCGGTCAAGGTCGCCAGAGGCACTGTGGTGGACCGCATGTTCCCAACTCCAGTGATGGTAGGGGGTGAAGGTTAGGACGCCGGAGATGAAGCCGGTGATGGTATTGGCGCGCTTTGATTTAAAGAAGGATCCATGCCCGCAATCGTGAAAGATGATGAAGACTCGGACTAAGATGCCGCCTGCGATGGCAGCGAGAGCGAAAGTGAGCCAGTAAGAGATGGAAAGGGTGAAATACATCGCAACCCAGAGGGCCACGTAGGCGCCTAAGGAATTGATGACCTGCCACGTGGCCTTCTTGGTAGAAGGTTGCGTGTGAGGGGCGACAATTGTTTTCCATTCTTTGACCGTGGGGAGGGCCTTGTCTTTAAGTTGGGGGGAAATGGACATGAAGGATTGGCTAGGGAAGAGGGCACCTTGTTGCCGATTTCTTCTTCGTCAAGTCAGAGCATGGTTTTTATGAAGTTCTGATGAGGGTCAAGGGTCGGATCTTGCTATTCGTCTATGGTCTCATAAGAAGGGAAGGACATGTCCTTTGCTGATCTTGAGCTTTCTCCTTCGTTGATCGAGGCCTGCGGATTTACCGAGCCAACCTCGATTCAGCGAGAGGCGATTCCGGCAGTTTTACAAGGACGAGACGTTTTGGGGATTGCGAAGACGGGTTCGGGAAAGACTGCGGGATATCTTTTACCGATTTTTCAAAGATTGAGTGAGCAGGCCGTGGCGAAGCATCGGGAGCCTTCAGTTTTGGTCCTAGTGCCGACTCGTGAGCTGGCGGATCAGGTTCATCACGTCGCGCGGAAGTTGTTGGGAGGCTTGGATTCTCCGCTGAGATGCCGGGCCGTGTTTGGTGGGGTATCGATTAATCGACAAATGCAGGATCTAGGGCGGGTGGACTTGCTCGTGGCGACGCCGGGGCGTCTTCTCGATCTCCTCCGAAAGAACGCGCTGACTTTGTCGGCGGTGGGGACCTTGGTGCTGGATGAGGCGGATAAGATGCTGAATCTCGGTTTTCAGAATGAGATCGAAGAACTCTTAGCCCTGCTTCCGCAAAAGCGGCAGACCTTGCTCTTTTCTGCGACGGCAAGTCAGGTTTTGAGTGATCAACTTCGCGAGCCAGTGGTGATCGAGATCGAAAGTAATGAGGAGGAAGAGACACTCATTCATCAAATTGCTTATTCGGTGACCGATGAGCGGAAGGGGCCTTTTTTGCGCTACTTGATTAAGCATGGTGAGTTGAAGCAGGTCCTCGTTTTTGTGTCATCGACCCTGAGTGGAGATCGCGTTCTTAATAAGTTGACGAAAAATGGCATTTCGGCGGCGCTGATTCATTCGAAAATGAGTCAAGGTGGTCGGCGGGAATCACTGGCGGCTTTTCACTCGGGTGAAGTCCGCGTGTTGGTGGCGACGGATCTGCTTTCGCGAGGGATCGATATTCAAGAACTCCCTTGTGTGATCAATTATGAGCTTCCGCGATCGCCGAAGGACTACGTGCATCGCATCGGGCGCACCGGTCGAGCGGACAGTCCGGGAGAGGCGATTTCGTTGATCACGCCGGAGGAGCGTCATCACTTTAAGGTCATCCAAAAGAAGATGGGGAAACGCGTCGAGCTACTCGATGGGAGTGAGGTGAATTTGCACGGATATTAGGTTTTGGGATCGCGAGGAATGAGTCATGGTCAGGCGTATGAAGCCTTACTTGAAGCTTGCGGAGTCCACCATGCCTGATGGCACGCACTACTCTCTTCATAAACACGACGGGAAAATCTACCTCAAGTATAACGGCTTCGAACTCATGAGCACCTCGCTCACATACTCGGAGCAAATGCTCGCCGATGTGGGATGTCATGCCTTGAAGGAGGGTAAAGGATCTCGCCCGCCTCATCCGAAGGTCTTGATCGGAGGACTGGGTCTGGGCTTTACCTTAAAGCGGACTTTGGAGTTGGTTGGGAGTCCGGCGACGGTGGATGTCGCGGAGCTCATGCCTCCGCTGATCGAGTGGAATAAGACCTTCCTCGTGGAGCACAACGGACCTCTGTTAGATGACCCTCGGACTAAGATTATCCAAGGTGATCTCTACAACATCGTCTCCGAGCAAAAGAAGGGGCACTACGATGCGCTCTTACTCGACATTGATAATACGCCCGATGATCTCATCACGTCTGGGAATGCCCGTCTTTATTCGCCGGGCTTTTTGGATAAGTTGCGCCAAGTCATCACGCCGAAAGGCTGTGTTGCTTACTGGCTTTCTGAGCCTGCGCCGAAGTTCAAAAAGCTTCTTATAAAATGCGGTTTTCAAGTCGAGGAGCAAGCCTCCAAGCCGCATGAGAAATCGAAGCAGATGCGGCATTGCATCTTGCTGGCGAGGCGTCGTTAAATGACCCCTAGCTCGCCGAGTTGACGAGTAGCGGTGCCGGCGAAGTCGCGGTTGGCGGCTGGTGAGGCTGGGGAAGGATGGAGGATTTTTCCGAGCTCCTGGGAGTCATTTTTCACGGCGGCGAGTTGCTTCTCGGCGAAGGCTCCAACGCCGATGAGTTTGGCGGGTTGGAGGACTTCGATGACGCGGGCGAGGTGTGCTAGGCAGGCCTTCTCGACGGGTTCCATGCAGTCGCGAGGGAGCTTGTCGGGAGTGATGTTGGCTCCGGTGTCTTTCATCCAAACGAGGGGGCAGAAGTTGGTGACGAAGTGATGCTCGAAGAAATGATCGGCTGAGTCGAAGAGTTCGGCGAAGAGTCCCCAGAGGCGTCGACCGGAGACCTCAGAGCGTTCACAATCGAAGCCGGTGACGGGACGTTTTTTATGCTCGGGTTCGGGCTTGTTGATGGGGCCAGAAATTCCCATCCAGTCGCGGACGTGGGGGATTTCGCCAAAGGGAACTCCGGTTTGGGCCATGCCGTAGGGGCCGGGATTCATTCCAAGAAAGAGGACCTTCTTTTTGCCTTTGCCGAAGCGGGTGAGGTAATCGCAGTGGCGATCCCAGGCGTAGTCGAGCGGGTTATAGGTGCAGGCGACGGGGTCGGGGAATTTGAGGCCGTGGAGTTGCTTACGGAGCTCATCGGCCGCTTGGATGAGGGGCTTGCTCATATCGAATGTTTTTTAAGATCCTCGAGGTCTACGAATTCGAGAGAAACGACGGAGGTGGCATTGAGATCCACCTTGGGCGCGCAGTCGTGGTCGAAGGCTTCCTTCCAGCGGAGGACGCAGAGGCACCATTGGTCGCCAGGCTTGAGGCCGGGGAAGGAGAACTCGGGGCGTGGGGTGATCAGGTCGTTGCCTTGGTTCTTGCTGAAGGTTAAAAATTCTTCAGTGAGGACGGCGCAGACGCAGTGGAGGCCGCGATCGCCCGCGCCGGTCCGGCAGCAACCATCGCGGAAGAAGCCGGTCATGGGTGAGGTGGAGCAGGTGGCAAGTTCCTCGCCGAGGACGTTGAGATTGGACATACAATGAGCTTGGGCTTGGGCAGGGCATCTGGCAAGTCGGAGGGGAATATGGAGAGTGGGCTTTCAGCCCGCTTGGGAAAAGGAGGAGAGGGGGTAAGCGGGCTGGAAGCCGCGCGCTCCATATTAAAAATGGTCTGGCAAGTTGCTTCAGTCGGGACTTGGATTCAGGAGTGAAGCTGCCGGCATGGGTGATGGGGGAATTTTTAGGGACCTTTTTGTTGGTCTTCTTTGGATGTGGGAGTGTGTGTGTCGCGGTGGTGACGGGGGTGGAGTTGAGTTTGGTGCAAGTGGCGCTGGTTTGGGGTCTGGGGATTGCGTTGGCGATTTATGCCACGGCCTCAATGAGCGGGGCGCATTTGAATCCGGCGGTGACTTTGGCGTTGGCGGTTTTTCGGGGTTTTGAGAAGAGGAAAGTGATTGGGTATTTTGGATGTCAGCTGATGGGTGCTTTTTGTGCGGCGGCGCTTTTGCATGTCATTTTTGGAGGGGCGATTGGGGACTTTGAAAAGGAGGGTGGAATTGTCCGAGGGGAGGCGGGGAGTGAGGCTTCGGCGATGGTTTATGGGGAGTATTTTCCGAACCCGGGTGGGAAGCCGTTGAGTGAGGACGCGATGGCCTCGATGAGTTTGGGAAAGGCTTTTTTGGTGGAAGCAGGCGGAACGGCGGTGTTGGTCTTGGTGATTTTTGTTCTGACGCAGTCGAAGAGTCGATGGGTGGCGCGTTTTCTGCCCTTCTTGATCGGGGGAACGGTGTCGGTGTTGATCGTGCTTTTAGCACCGATGACGCAGGGAGGATTTAATCCGGCGCGCGATTTTGGGCCGCGGATTTTTTCGGCGATGGCAGGTTGGGGAGAGGTTCCTTTTGCGACGAACGGCCAGGGGTGGTGGCTGGTTTATCTCATTGGGCCTTTTTGTGGGGGGCTAGGTGCAGGGGTGATCGAACAGTTTTTTTTGAAGAGACCGTGTGGTGAAAGTTGAACACAATTACTTCTGTGTTTTTATCCCGATTCGCGTGCCTTCCTCATATTTAAGGCCCCAGTTCACCATGGCTTTCAAGATAGGGCGGAGAGCATTCCCCTTTTTCGTGAGTTGGTAGGCGAAGCGTTTTCCTCCTTCTGATATGGGGACCTTTTCTACGATCCCGTGAATGAGAAAACGATTGAGTCGATCTGTTAGGATGTTTGTTGGGATTCTTTCTGGGGAAGAAATGAATTCTTTAAAGCGAGTTTTTCCAAGCATGAGATCACGGATGACAAGCATTGACCATTTATCGCCAAGGATGTCGAGGATACGGGCCACGGGACAGGGTGATCGCCAGTCATTGTCATTACTTGAAAGGGACATGATGAAAAGGATCTCAGATTATTACTTGCAATCCACAACTAAATTACTTTCACTTTGCAAGTGATTACCGAGCGAGAAGATGTGCAGCTAGAAGCTCCAGGAGCTGGTCTCCCAGCGACAGAGCGTTTTATTATGGGCAAGGTTGTTCCATTGATTTTGAGATTTGTCTCACGCGAGAGTTTTTCGAAGCTCTTCAAGAGCGAGTTAGTGAAGATCAACACTCTTGTGGCTTCATTGAGTGAAGATGAAGGCTCAAAGCGGGTCTTGATTGATCGAATTAGGGGGATTGAAGATAGTAGTCGTCATTGGTCCGTTCACATGACGCTTCACCACCTTCATATTGTGAATAGCTCAATCATGGGGGTGATTCGTAAGCTTAGCCGTGGAGAAAAACCTGAGGTGATTGTGAAAATTAAGGATGTGAAGCCAGATCCAGAAAGTGGATTGGAGTCACTCGTGGCTTTTCAAAAATCGGCAGAACTTTTGACAAAGGCGGTCGCAGGAGTCGAAGATCTAGATACTGAGCTTACTCATGATCATCCTTGGTTTGGCCCTTTTAATGCCAAGAGGTGGCATTCTTTGAGTGCGATTCACATGCGGATCCACCGGATCCAGATTGAGAAAATAATTGAGGGTTTGAAGGCTTAAAGATTCTGAGATAGGCTCCGAGGATGAGACTATTTTTAGTTCTGGTGCCACTTCTTAGCTTGTTGGGTAAGCTTTGTAGCGAAGAGATTCAAACAGGCTTAATGAAAGAGATCTTACCTTCGGAAGATGAATTGAGATGGCAGAAAATTGCTTGGAAGACGGATCTTTGGGAAGCTCGGAAAGTGGCGGCGAAGGAGGGGAAGCCGATTTATCTTTGGGAGATGGATGGGCATCCGCTGGGTTGTGTTTGAAACAATGGGGTGACTGACAGGTTGTTGGTCTTTGCGAATGAGGAAGTGCAGAAGTTACTCAATGAGGAGTTCGTGGCGGTGGCTGGAGATGATTGGTATAACCGTCGGCGGAAGGATGCGACGGGGAAGTTTTTTTGGAAAGTGGCAAGTCAGGGCCCTCGTGATCCGAAGGGGACTCAGCAAGGTCACTATGTGCTAACGGCGCAGGGGAAGTTGCTAGGCTACAATAATAATCGCGGGCCTGAGAAGCGGATCGAGATGATGAAAGAGGCTTTGAAAAAGTGGGGTGAATTGTCCGAAGCTGAGAAGAAGGGTGAGGTTCAAGAGAAGGGTGAGAGTGATCGGGATTTCAGCCCAGAGTTTCCGGAAGGGGCTCAAATTGTGAAGGTGTTTACCCGTTCATTGGAGGAGAGGGAGGGGCGCTTACAGAAACTTGAAAAGGGGAAGGTCGGGAATCAGGCAGCGGTGGATCATCTCTGGTTGAAGAAGTCTGAGGTGGAGAAATTGGGAAAGCTGATCGCCGATGGCGGGGGCGAAATTCCGGAGTGGCTGGGACTGCGAATTGCGAAATTTTATCTGAGAGATAATACGCGGGGGGAGCCTCGGGATTGGAAGAAGGAGGAGATTAAAGAGTGGGCCTTGGCGGTGGATGGGAAAGGGAAGGTGAAGGGGGGATTTTTGATCGATTCTGCTGATGGTGGATTGGGCTATGAAGGTGAGATTTCGGGTGAGCTAGCGATTCAAGCCGGCGTGCTGACGAAATTTGATCTACTGGTGCTCGGGAAGCATTGGGGGGAGGGGCGATATACGCAGGGATCGAGACCGGGAAAGACGCCGCAGGGGCAGGTGTTTCGCTTGGTAGATGGGAAGCTGGCGCGGGATCGGATTCCGCCGCAGGGGATCAGATGGGCTCCGGGGTATTGGAAGCCGGAGTAAGGAGTGTGGGCATTCTTGCCCGCTTAGCTTAGGCTCTGGAGCGGGCAGGAATGCCCACGCTCCTTAAAACAAAACGCCGAGGGCGGCGTCTTGTTCGAAGAGGATTTTGTGGGGGCGTTCTTTGAGGAGCTTGGGGAAGGGGGCGAGGCGTTCGTTGACGAGGATGATTTGGCCTTTGTGATCATCCATGAAGCGGGACATGGCGCGGTAGGTGTCCGAGTTGTAGACGAGGAAGCTGGCGACGACGAGGTCGACTTCGGGGAGGTCGAGTTCTTCATAGCGACCGCAGAGGGAGGTGGCGTTTGTGATGTCGTTTTCTACAAGCTGTTCCTGGCAGAGGGTGAGGGAGGTGGGGGAGAGGTCGTTGATCCAGATCTGGGCTGCGTGGCGACCGAGGATGAGGGTTTCGGCTCCGACTCCTGCTCCTAGGATAAGGACTTTTTTATCACGGAAGAGGTCGGTGTTTTTGGCGAGCCAGTCGGTGAGGATGCCGGTTGCTTCCCAGCGTTGGTCGTAGTAGACGGCGACGCCAGTTTTCATTTCGGCGATGATTTCCTGTTCCACCCGAGGGTGAGTGAGGTTCATGAGGGAGAAGGTTTCTGAGCCGATGGGAACGGACTGGAAGAGGTCGGTCACACTGCGAGTTCGGCTTCGAGTTTCTCGATCTGGGCGCTGAGGTCTTCCCACTTGGAGAAGGCGGTTTCGAGCTTTTTGGAGAGCTTTTCGTAGGCGTTGGTGGTCTCGCGGAGTTTCTCGGGATCGGAGGAGACTTCGGGGGATTCGAGGTGCTCGGTGAGGACGGCTTGGGAGGCTTCGAGTTCGGCGATGGTGACTTCGACCTTTTCGAATTCGGACTGCATCGGCTTGAGGATCTTGTTGCGCTTTTCGCGATTTGCGGCGTCGCGTTTGCGGCGTTCCTTTGGGTTGAGTTTGGGGCCTTTTGCTTTGGCGACTGCGGCGGCTTTTGGGGAAGCGTCAGCGGCGGTTGGGATGGCGGAGCCGCCTTCCTCTTCTTCGACTTTGTCGAGGTAGTAGGTGAGGTTGCCGGCGAAGGTGCGGGGGTCTTCTCCGGGGCGGAATTCCATCGTTTTTTCAACGATGGGGTCGAGGAAGTTCCGGTTGTGAGAGACGATGAGGAGGGTGCCGGGGTAGTCGATGAGGGCCTTTTGCAGGATGTCCTGCGATTGCATGTCGAGGTGGTTGGTGGGCTCGTCGAGAATGAGGAAGTTGGCGGGGCGGACGAGCATGCGGACGAGGGCGACGCGGGAGCGTTCACCACCACTGAGGACTCCGATTTTTTTGAAGACGTCATCGCCTTTGAAGAGGAAGCAGCCGAGGACATCGCGCGCGGTCATGGTGGCTCCGCGGGTTTGGATCTGCTCGACGGTTTCGATGACGGTGAGGGTGGGGTCTAGTTCGTCAGCGTGGTTTTGGTTGAAGAAGGAGGGGAGTGATTTTGGTCCGAGTTCGTGATTGCCGGAAGAGGGTTCTTCCTCGCCGGTGATCATGCGACAGAAGGTGGATTTTCCGGCTCCGTTTGGCCCGACGATCGCGATTTTTTCGCCGCGAGTGACTTCGAGATCGAGGTCCTTGAAGACGGTGAGGTCGCCGTATTGTTGGGCGGCGTTCTCGAGTTTTGCGACGAGGTGGGTCGAGGCCGGTGGATCCGGGAAGCGGAAGGACATGACGGCATCCTGAGCATCGATCTGGATACGCTCGATTTTGGCGAGTTGCTTGATGCGTGATTGGACTTGGGAGGCTTTGTTGGCCTGAGCGCGGAAGCGATTGATGAACTGCTCGGTCTTGGCGATCTCGCGGTCTTGGTTGACCTTTTGTTTGCGGAGGTTGTTTTGGCGTTCCTTGAGTTGGGTTTCGTAGGAGGAGTAGTTTCCGGTGAATTCCTCGGCGCGGCCGTGGTGGAAGGCGATGGTGCGGGTGGTGAGGCCGTCCATCATGGAGCGGTCGTGAGAGATGAGGACGATGGCGCCTTTGTAGCCATGGAGGTAGGACTCCATGAAGCGCTGGGCGTTGATGTCGAGGTGGTTGGTAGGCTCGTCGAGGAGGAGGATTTCGGGCTCGGCGAGGAAGAGCTTGGCCATCGCGATGCGCATTTGCCAGCCACCGGAGAACTCGCCGCAGTCTCGGTCGAAGTCCTCGTGTTTGAAGCCGAGCCCGGTGAGGACGGCTTGGATTTTGGGGCGCATGCGGGCGGGGTCGTGGCCGTCGAGGAGGAGTTCGAGTTCGCCGATTTTGTTGAGGAGGTCGGAGAAGGGAGCGGAGCGGGGGTCGAGGTCTTCCAGCTCGGCGGCGTAGCGGTCGATTTTTTCCTGAATGGCCTTGGTTTCGGCGAAGGCGGATTCGGCTTCTTCGTAGAGGGAGATGCCTTTGATGTGGATGCCTTCTTGGGGGAGGTAGCCGATGCGGTGATGCTTTGGCTTGTTGATTTCACCGGCGTTAGGCTGGAGGGCACCGCCGATGCATTTCATCAAGGTGGACTTGCCGGCACCATTATGCCCGGCGAAGGCGATGCGTTCCTTATCCCCGATGGAGAAGGTGAGATCTTTGAAGATGACGCGGGGTCCGAATTCCACGCGGAGGTTTTTGACGGCGAGCACGGAGGAGGGAGTAGTCGAGTGAGCTAGGGATGAGAATCAAAATTCGATGGTTTATGACACCGGATTGTCCCCGAAATTATCTGGAATCAGAAAATTCCCTCCTGATGGGAGCTTGTCGGGGTTGGGGAAATGGGAATCCGACAGGTGCGATTCGGTTTAGGCGACTGTTTTGATGAGTCCTCCGGCTGGACGCAAAGTCCCCGCCTAGTTTCCTAGACGGGGAAGTCACACTAATTCATATTTGGGTTAATACAGAACGATCTATCTCTTGCGTCGAGTTAGGAGGCCTAGTGCACCCAAGCTCGCAAGGAGGAAACTTGATGGTTCGGGAACTGATGAGTAGACCCCAACTACGAGACCATCATTGGATCCTGTGGTCATGGTGAAGCTGCCAGTTCCTGAAAGATCGAAAACTGTTGCGTTTCGGTTTCCAGCAATGGAACTGGGACTTAGGGTGGAAGTTCCAGCATCCCAACTTGCAATTGCTGGAGGCCCGCCCCCCCCTACGTCTGTGCTGTCAAAGAATGACATGGGGGTGATTGAGGGAGCACCAGAGAAGGTGACTGATTCGTTTGCGTTATCGACATCGATTATAACTAGCCGTGTTCCGCTTGGGGCAGTTCCGCCACTGAAGCTGATGTCCATGGTGTCAGATACAGGGACACGGAAGAAGTTAACAGTCGACCCGTATTCAGAAGTCCATGTGGGATTATTGGCGGAATAGAAGAATCCACCTGATGTATTGGTAACTGTTACGGAGCTTCCGTCTGTGAGTGTCCCCGTCTTATCACCAGGTCCGCTCGCGAAAACGGTTGAGGTGAAAGATTGGGAGTGGGCTGCGCTAGAGAGAAGTGCGAGGCTTGCGATTGTGATAATTTCAGTTTTCATATTTTGTTTTTCTTGTTTTTGTTTTTGTTTTTCGGTTTTGGCGAGGTGATTCATTATATTAGTAATAACGAGGTCTTTTCGTTGAGACCGAGGCCCCTTTTGTAGGGCGAGATTAGGGTTCTTTTTTCTCCTTACGGGGAGGCTGTTCGTATTATTATTAACGATAAATCAGTCCGGTTTTTTGGAGAATCGATGAGTCTAAATTCGTGCTAGCTACCCATTCGATGTGTGAGCGATTTTTGGCTAAATAGACTCCGGAAACGAAGGATGCGGTGGCAGAGAAAGTGCTGAAGATGATCATGATCTTAGCGAATCTATAATGGGGGTTGAGATGTAACATCCATGCTCCAAAGGAAATACAGCAGGCGGATCCAAACGCTGCGACTAGGGTGCCTTGGGAAAGGCTGTGAATGCTTACTTCCCCAGTGCTTGCCGATATGAGTGCGGTAATAGCGCTCAAAATTCCGATGAAAAGAACGAGGCATAGTAAGCTTGAGAGGATTTTGTTCGAAGGTTTTTGATAGAATATGACCCTCTCTTTTATGGGCATCGCCTTGAATCGATTATGATCTTTCTGGTGAGCCTGGGTGTATTGTTGGAAGAGGTGAGCGGTTCTTTTCTTGGCATAAATACTCATTGCTAAAGTTGGATTACCATCTGCCTCGGCCATAGACCTGGCGTAACAAGAAGGCTCAAGTTGTCCGGTTAAGATTTCGGATCCTGATTGTTTGGATGCTTTTTGATGAAATAGGTTCATGGTTCTATAAGTTTTAGTTTTTGATATGGTCTCAATGAGTGGTGAGGAGATGTCGGTGGAAAATTCCAGCTGACAATGACGACAAGGACGGTGACGCAGAGTTGACTCTTCT
Organism: uncultured Verrucomicrobiales bacterium; assembly: GCA_937928545.1. Classification (GTDB taxonomy): domain Bacteria; phylum Verrucomicrobiota; class Verrucomicrobiia; order Verrucomicrobiales; family Akkermansiaceae; genus SW10. The sequence goes on along the minus strand of CALGJQ010000015.1, from coordinate 24,611 downwards.
CTAGGGTTTAGGAACGAGGGCGTTTTCTTCGTCAGAGAAGTGGATTGTGGTCGGGAGCGATGACTTGAAGTTCCAGGCGTTTTCGCCGATCACCTGTTCGGTAGCGAATTGGTCGAGAGCTCTCTCTGTATTTTCGATGGGGTGACAAGCTGAGCGGTGCTTGGCTTCGCTTGCGAGAGCCTTGCTTGAAATCCCACTCAAGGTGAAGAGAACGAGGCCGAAGTTGATAGGGTTGTAATTTACTTTCATGACACCTCCAGAGAAGCCAAGGGCATGCCAAGGTGCTTTTCTAGAGAGTTAGAAAATACTTAATCCGCTTATTTATAGCGCTTTATAAAGATCCGGTGGGCGACGGCTCTATTTTGAGGGAAGGCTCCAGATCCTGTAAATTTTACAAAACCTTGTTCAATCACTGTAATTTTTACAGTGTTTAAGTCTCCCTCCGGAATCTCTTAGAGATCTTCTTTTCCAAGAATGACTGAGAGCTGAGCTTCGAGGTCACTTGGTCTGAGGGGTTTTGAGAGGAATCCGTTCATTCCGGCAGAAATGCACTTTTCGCGGTCTTCGGTCAGGGTGCTAGCGGTCACGGCAATGATGGGGACTTTTTGGCAGCTTTGTCCTGCTTCCCCTTTACGGATCCGTGAGGTGGCCTCGATTCCATCCATGCCGTGCATGTGGCGGTCCATTAAGATGACTGCGAAATCTTGGTCGTTTTTAAGTTTTTCAATGACTTCTAGCCCATTGGCAACGACCTCGGAAGGATATCCAAGGCGGTTAAGCATGAGGACGACGAGGCGGGCGTTGACTTGATTGTCTTCGGCAACAAGGACGCGCTGATTTTTGGGTAACTGCTTTTCAGAAGCGGTCAGTTTTTGAGAAGAAGAATCTTTTTTCTGATCAACATCGGAGGGTTCCACTAGAGGGAAGTGAAAGGTGAACTGGGCACCTTCTCCCAGTTTTCCGTGTGCTTCAATATCCCCATCCATTTGTGAGGCTAGCTTTCGGCAGATTGAGAGACCTAGTCCGGTGCCGCCGTACTTCCTTGTGGTGGAGACATCAGCTTGAGTGAAGGATTCAAACAGTGCTTCGGTCATTGATTCATCAAAGCCGATGCCGGTATCTTTCACTGCGACGCTAATGGTATCATCGGATCGAGTGACCGAAATTTTCACGAACCCTTCGTGCGTGAATTTGAGGGCATTTGAAATTAGGTTCGTGATGACTTGTTGCACTCGGACGATGTCCCCTTTGATGACTTCGGGGATATTGGTGGCAACTTGGGATGAAAGGGTGAGGCCCTTTTTTTGACTGATCGCTGACTGCATGGCGACGGCGTCTTTTAAGACTTTGCGCAGTGAGAATGGTTTGTCTTCGAGAAGGAGCATGCCACTTTCTATTCGAGAAAAGTCGAGCAGGTCATTGATCATGTGGAGAAGGATGTCTCCGCTACTTTTCACGAGGTCGAGATGCTGCCTTTGTTCATCATCAAGATTTGTGTCCAATACCATTTCGGTGAATCCGAGGACTCCATTGAGAGGGGTCCGGATTTCATGGCTCATGCTTGCGAGGAAGAGCGATTTCGCAGCGTTCGCTTTTTCCGCTTCATCGCGGGCTTGTTTTAGGTCAGCGAGAGCTCGACGTCTTTGAGTGATGTCGCGGAGGATTCCCATGATGATGGGTTTTCCTCCAACTAAGGCGCGGCTCCCAACGATTTCAGAGGGGAAGGTGGTTCCATCGACCCGGATCAATTCTGCTTCATAGCGGCAGTAGCCGGTGCTGGCAACTTGGCGGAGAGCGATCTTGGCGGTCTCCTTATCGTTCTCTGCGATGAGACGGGGGATGGGGGCTCCGATGATGATCTCTCGAGAATAGCCTAGCATTCGCAAGGAGGCGTGATTGGCCTCTATGATTCTTCCACGGCCATTGAGAAGAATGATGCCGTCCATGGAGGCGTGGAAGACTGATTCGAAGAGTTCCTCTTGTTCGACAAGCTGGCTGCCTTGGTTGCGAATTTGTTCTTCGAGCTTCCGGTTGACTTGGAAGAGTTCCCGACTTTTGTCTTCAAGAAGCTGTTCGGATTCATTCCGGGCGATGCGCTCGCGTTCAAATCTGACCTGCCATTTGTCGGGTTTTTCCTTCATCGGTCGTCGGACACCAGTGAGATCGTAAACTGTTCACGGGTATCAGGGAGGGTGGAGCGGGAGAGCTGCGCCTGCCTTTTGAAGAACTTGAGGCATCCCTCGATCAGGCCTTCGCAGAGGTCCTCAAGGTGACGACCGGAAGAGTAGATCATAATGAGTTCATCGTCTGATTTTCGGTCACATTCGAATTTTGGAAGTTCGGCATCTGGATAGAGTTTGCGGACTTCGACGTGAATGTAGCGTTCTACTCCCTCGAGGAAATCAAGTGGATGTTCCACCCCGGCAGCGAACTCGGGGTGTCCATCGATAAGCACACCAAAGAGATGTTTTCCAAAGGTTTGGAGGAGGGTGTCAACGCCGATGTCGGTGGCTTTGCTAAGGGCGCTCACGAGAGCGACGGCTTCGGTGTGATCGTAGGTGCCGACCGAGGTGTAGGCTCCACCGGATTCTAGTTCTGAATTTTCGATGATGGTATCAACCATATCTAAATTCCAAGTCTTCTCGACCATGTCGAGAAATGTGGTGAATACGACTCCTTTCATAATGTTCTATAGCTCATGGCGTTTAATTTTATTGTAGACTGATTTTTCGGTGATGCCGAGCCTGCGAGCGGTTTCGGCCTTGTTGCCCTGACAGAGATCGAGAGTTTGGGCCAATGCCTCCTTTTCTATTTCCACGAGAGTGATACCTCCAATGCGTTGAAGCCGAGAGGAGTCACTTTTTTCAGTATTCAGAACTTCGGGAGGGAGGTCATCGACTTGAATGATCCCATCTTCGCAGAAGGCGGCAGCTCGTTCTAAGATGTTTTCGAGTTGTCGAACGTTGCCGGGCCAGTCGAAGCGTTGCATCACTTTCATCGCTTCGCCTGAGATTTGGGTGCTGGAGTTTTGGCGTTTGGCAATTTTTGAGAGGAGTCCTTCGCAAAGTGATTTGATCTCATCGAGGCGTTTTCTGAGTGGGGGGATCTCGAAGGGAATGACGCTGAGTCGGTAGAAGAGATCACTGCGGAAGCTCCCTTCTTTGACCTTCTCTTCAAAGTCGACATTGGTCGCCGCGATGATCCTGACATCAGCGGTGATGGTTTCTTCGCCGCCGACTCGTTGGAATTCTCGATCTTGGAGGACGTTGAGGAGTTTTGGTTGGAGGTCGAGGGGGAGGTCGCCGATTTCATCGAGAAAAATGGTGCCCCCTTGGGCGGCTTCAATCTTTCCGATCCTTCGTTTGGTTGCTCCGGTGAAGGCGCCTTTTTCGTGTCCGAAGAGTTCGCTTTCGAGAAGTTCTCTGGGAACGGCGGGACAGCTGATCGTTATGAATGGTTTGGTGGCTCGTTTTCCGTGAGAGTGGATCATGCGGGCGAGGACGCCTTTTCCAACGCCGCTTTCTCCGGTGATGAGGACGGTGGAATCGAGATCCGCAATCTTTTTGGCCTGCTCGATGAGCTTGAGCATTTCCTTGCTTGTGGCGACCATTTCGACGGTGCCGCTATCGTTGATCGTTTCTCTGAGGTCTTCGTTTTCACGTTCGGCGCGATGAAGTCGCTTGGCTTTGAGAAGGATGGCTACGAGTTCGTCAGGATCGAAGGGCTTTGTGATGTAGTCGAAGGCGCCAAGTTTCATGGCGGCGACGGCATCTTCAGCGTTGTTAGCTGCCGTCAAGACGATCACAGGGATTTTGGGATGATTTTTGGAGAGGATTTCTAAACATCCAAAGCCATCGATTCCCGGCATGTTTAAATCAACAACGACGACTTCAGTGTGATCGGAGACGAGTTCGATGGCCTCATTTCCGTCTGACGCGGAGAGAACATCAAAGCCGGCTCTCTCTGCTTGATAAGTGAGGAGCCGTCTGATGGTCTTGTCATCGTCCGCAACAAGCAACTGGGCCTTTCCGATCGCCATACCGAAAGATGAGGAGGATCGGGCGAGAGTCCAAACTAAATTCCAAAACGGCCCCACTTTCATGATTGATACAAGTCAACTACAGGCCCTAGCTCAAGGAGCTCCAGAACTTGTCTTGGAAATTTTGGAGGATTTTCGAACCGAGGCTTTGGAGTATCTCGATGAGCTAGAGAGTTTTTTGACTGATTCGCAGTTCGGAGAAGGTGCTGGGATTCTGCACAAGCTCGCGGGATCGTCAGGGACGCTGGGGTTGTTTCGATTCTGTGAAAAAGTTTGCGAAATGGAAGCGGAGTGTAAGCAAGAGCTTGTCTCTCAGGGCTCTACTGATGAGTTGAGGCGTCTTTTGGAGACTTCGGTGGAGCAAGCCCGAGAGTTTTTAAGGAACGGATCATTTTGTTAGGGGTTATGGAATATTTAAGCTCGATGAATTTTGGAGCGTGACCGCAAGAAAAATAGATATTGACGGAGAGAAACCTGCGAGACATGTTTCCGGACACATGAAAAACAAACTAATTGCCGCGAGCTTTATTGCCGCGACCTCCTCATATGGAGTTACTATACTCAGCGAAGCTGATTGGGATGTGGTTGATGGCCTCAACGATGGAAATAATGGTGCTACGGTTACCGAAGTGAGCGGTGCTTCTGCTCCTGCAGGCTCTAACGGGACAGTTGCTGCGATCGATGTGGGTGGTGGAAATTTTTGGGGTGCAGTGAACCCTCCAGGGAGTACTATTGCGATACCAGCCGGGGTTGTTGCTGGAACCGATACCTTTACGGCTACGTTTCGTCTGTTTATTCCTTCTACGACGACTTTTACTGGGACTGATCGCGTAAACCTAATTGTTCGTCGAAATAACACGAACGGCAATGGAAATGCTTGGGCGACTAATAATGTTTGGGATAGTTTGGCACTTGATACTTGGCACACGATTACGAACACGCAGACGATTCCGGCACTTGAAACTGACGGGACAACACCAGTGACAGGTCTGACCCCAATTCTCAGCTTCTATGATCGCGAGGCACTCCTAGGAAATGGAAATCCTGATCCGGGTAATGCAGAAGCGGGTGCAGGAATCGCTGCATATATTGATGATTGGAGTTTTTCGGTCACTGAGTCTGCCGTTCCAGAGCCATCTTCTAGCCTTGCCACTTTGCTTGGTCTTGGAGTGCTTGGACTTCGTCGTAAACGCTAGTTCCTGTAATTTTTTTTCAAAAGCCGCCGGAGAAATTCGGCGGCTTTTTTTTGTCCCTTCGCTTGAGCTGAGGGGTTCCTTTGATAGCTTTTCTAAAGTGAAACGATGAATTTTTCGCCTTTGTTTTTATCCGGTTTGATTGTGCTGACTGCTTTAGTCGTGTCGTGCAGGCCTAACTCTCAGGAGACAACCTCTACTGAGCTTCGAGAACAATGGCTGGCAGGGGAATGGGATGAAGTGGCCAATGGGTTGGAAAAGCAAATGCTCACAAAGCAATCGAGAGGAGGTGAATTTCGATATACCAAGATCACGGGAAAAGAGATTGGGATGGAGTTTCAAAACCTCCTCAAGAGAGAGAATATTAAGAATTATCTTCTGACGGGTGCTGGTCTAACCGTGGGTGATTTTGATGGGAATGGTCTTCCGGATGTCTTTCTCGTTTCACAAGATGGCCCGAATAGGTTGTTTAAGCAGGTGGCGCCATGGAAGTTTGAAGATGCCACCGAAGTGTCAGGGATCTTAGATACGAAGTCTTGGGGTGCGGGTGCGGCTTTTGTGGATTTAGACAATGATGGCGATTTGGATTTGTTCATCTGCAATAAGGGAGCCTTGGATGAGATCTATTTGAATGATGGAACGGGTCGCTTTACGGGGAGTTTTTATGGAGGGGGAGATGTGACTCACCGGGCTCCAACGATGGTGGCGGCGGCGGATTATGATCGGGATGGTGACCTCGATTTGTATCGGACAGAGACGCGGATGTTTGGTCTGGATGAGATGTTTGGTCCAAAGGTCCAGATGGTAAAGGATGAGTTTGGGGAATGGCAGGCTGATCCTCAATATCGGGGTGAGTTCGTGGTGGTAGATGGGCTGCCGAGAGAGATGGGGACGAGAGATTATCTCTTTCGGAATGACGCGACGGCAGGGAAGCCGATCAACTATAAAGACGTTACGGAGGAGGTCGGGATGTCAGTTGAGAAAGAGCATGGGCTAGCTGCAGTGTGGTGGGATTTTAACAATGACATGAATCCTGATCTCTACATCTCGAATGATTTCCACACGCCGGATCATCTTTACCGAAATGATGGGAAGGGTGGCTTTGCGGAGATGACGGAGTCGGCGTTGCCGTATACTTCTTGGAGTTCGATGGGGAGTGACTTTGCCGACATCAATAACGATGGCTGGTTCGATTACTTGAGCACGGACATGTCAGCAACCACGCACTATAAGGCGAAGACGATGATGGGGGCGATGGCCGATACGGCTTGGTTCCTCGATAACCTCGAGCCGCGGCAGTACATGCGTAACACCATGCAGGTGAATACGGGGATGGGGAAGTTCTTGGATGTCGCATTCTATGCAGGTCTGGATAGCACGGACTGGACCTGGTCTGGGATTTTTGGCGATCTGGATAATGATGGCTTAGAGGATGCCTTCTTTACAAATGGGATCGAAAGGAACGTGCAAGATTCTGATGCGACGCTAAAGGTCATCGAGGCAAAGAATCAGGGAGCGACGGCGGAAGAATTGCAGGAAATTTTTTTGGCGGGACCAAGGTTTTTGGAGCGTAATTTGGCTTTTCGGAATAAGGGGGATTTGTCGTTTGAGAACGTGAGTGAAGCGTGGAGCCTGGGTGATGAGACGGTGAGCCATGGTGCTGTCCTAGTGGATCTCGATCGCGACGGTGACTTAGATTTGGTGGTGAATAATATGAATGATCCGGTGGGGATTTATCGGAATGATTCTGTTGGAGGAAATGCCATGCTGGTGAGTTTGCGAGGCGAGGAGAGCAATCACTTTGGTCTTGGAGCGAGAATCGAGGTGACTCTTTCAACTGGTGAGAAGCTCTCGCGAATCATGACCAGTTCACGTGGGTATATGAGCGGGGTCGAGGCGGTGGCGCATTTTGGATTGGGCGACGAGGAGGTAGCGAAAGAGCTTATGGTGCACTGGCCGAGCGGGAAGGTGCAGCGATTCTCTGATGTGAAGGCTGGGTATCACTATCGCGTGAGTGAAGGTGGAGAGTCGGCGAAAAATGAGGAGAGTTCGGAGTCGCTGTTTGTTGAGGAAAGGGGAAAGATGGGCATCGATTTTGAGCATCAGGAAAATGACTATAATGATTTTATCTCCCAGCCCTTGTTGCCCAATCGGCTTTCGCAGTTTGGGCCGGCGATGGAGGTGGGCGATTTGAACGGGGATGGCCGACCTGATTTGTATTTTGGGGGAGCGGATGGTTTCGCAGGCTCCGTTCTTTTTCAAGGAGAGGATGGAAGCTATCGGAAAAGTGAGCAGCCGGTCATAAAAGAAGATGCCGTTTATGAAGATGTTGCGGCGAGGATGTTTGATGCGGATGGAGATGGGGATTTGGATCTCTATGTGGTGTCTGGTGGAGCCAACCGTGAGCGCGGCAGTATGCGTTATCGCGATCGGCTTTATTTGAATGATGGCTCGGGTGTCTTGGAAAGGGCTCCCGAGGAGGCATTGCCAGATCTCCGCGAGAGTGGAAGTTGTGTGGAGGCGGCTGATTTTGATGGTGACGGTGACCTCGATCTTTTTGTGGGAGGGCGGCACGTTCCCGGAAGTTATCCGACGAGTCCGCGTTCTGCTCTGCTCAGAAATGAAGGAGGTAAGTTTGAAGAGGTGGATTCGATTCTGAGTGAGCCTGGTTTGGTGACAGGGTCTCAATGGGGAGACTTTGATGGCGATGGGAGGAAGGATTTACTCGTCGCTTGTGAATGGGGGCCGGTGAAGTTTTTTCAGAATACTCCTGAGGGTTTTGTTGAGAAAACAAGAGAGGCTGGCCTAGGTGAATTGACGGGTTGGTGGACTTCGGTTCGGGTCGCTGATTTAGATCAGGATGGTGATTTGGATTTTGTGGCGGGGAACTTTGGGCTGAATACGAAATACGATGTTGATGCGGAGCATCCGGCGACACTATTTGCGCATGACTTTGGGGGGCAAGGGAAGTTGCAGTTAGTTGAAGCGAAGTCGAAGGATGGGAAATTACTCCCGGTGCGGGGGCGGAGTTGTTCGACTTCGGCGATGCCACACCTGCTAAAAAACGCCCCATCCTACGCCGCTTTTGCGAGTCAATCGCTGCAGGATCTTTACACGCCAAAGGCTCTCGATCAGGCGATTCGTTTGGAGGCCAATACACTCGCCACGATGGTTTTTTGGAATGATGGGAAGGGGGGCTTTAAAGGAGAAGCTTTACCGATTTTGAGCCAGTTGGCACCAGTGATGGACATTGCGATTGGAGACTTCGATGGAGATGGGGCGGTTGATTTGGCCCTAGGGCAGAACTTCAATGGAGCACAGCGAGAGACTGGCCGAATGAATGCGGGCTTGGGGGTTCTTCTCAAGGGAGGTCCTGAAGGAGAGTTCCACGAGTTGTGGCCTGCTCAGAGTGGCTTCATTCAGCGTGACGACCTTCGCGGATTGATCGCGAAGGATCTGAATGGAGATGGTGTGATCGATTTGATCACTGCAAATAACGGAGGTCAGCCACGAGTCTTTTTGGGGGCGAAGTGACGTTTAGCGATGCACGCGAACTTTGAGGAAGCGGCGTGGGGTAGTGGTCACGGAGTCTGCGAGACGTTGAATGACTTGCTTGGTTTGCGCGGCTGCATTGGTCAATTCATCGACGAGGACGGGTGAGTCGATGTCGGTCGCGTTGATGTTCTGCTGGTAGGAAATGGCGAGGTGATTTTCGCCAAGGTCTGAGGAGACGAGGCCCTCGTTATTGCTAGCCAAGAATTCAGTGATTGTCGCAGCGTGGCTGGCAGAAAATGCTAGCGAGGAAAAAAGAAGCAATCGAGGGGTCAGTTGCATCCAAATAGCCAACTTCTTTTGGGTGCTCAATTACAAGGGTTGAGTATTTCTATCGTTAAGTTTCTTAAAGTTTATGAGAAGATCTCCATGTCGATGAACTGGCTTGATACTCTCCTTAGTCTACCTGCGGTCTGCAAATTTTTGCGGAGCAAGGGGTGGAGTCGTGATTTTCCGTCTCAGTATCTGGCGAGAGGTCGGAAGCTATCGGATGAGGGGAAGGTTTTGGATATTGATCATTTCATAGGGAGCAAGTCGGGTTTCGTGGGAACGGCGCGGGTGCAGGGGACGAGGTCGCAACCCTACAAGGTGAGCATTACTGGGAAATGCGAGCGCGAGGGGTGGATCTTTTGGGGGAGTTGCACCTGTCCGGTGAGTGAGGATTGTAAGCATGTGGCGGCTTTTGTTTATGATTTGCAAAAGGCCATCGATGGGGCCGAGGAGGAGGGAGAAGAGGATGGTGCGCATGATCGGTGGCTCTCGGCTTTGTCGAAGGTGGTGAAGCCAGAGGAGAAGGTGGAGGAAGTTGCGAAGAAGCGGCGAACTGAGGGGGTGGCGTTTTTGGTAACTCCACGAGACGACGGTTTTTTGGAGGTTGGTTTTGCTAAGATTGCATATCCAGCCACGAAGGAAGCTCGGATTGAGAACCCTTCATTTTCGCCGGGGCAGACTGCACTGAGGCCGGCTTACATGCAGGAGGGTGACTTTGAGCTGATTACGGCATTTAGAGAAAGGTTGCCTAATGCTCCGGACGCAAATTTCCATTGGTATGAGGTGAGGGTTTTGCAGGGGGCTTATGCGCTGAGCCTTTTACCGGGGCTTTTTGAATCAGGGAGGTTCTTTATGGGGCAGGAAGTGGGGCGAAAGGGGGATCCGCTTCCCGAGTCGCTTAAGGATGGTCCGCCGATTTTGTTGGGGGCAAAATGGGAGGTGTCGGGTGAAGGTGAGTATGCGCCTTCGATTGGCTTACCGTCGGGAGAGGCCTTGTTGGTAGAGATTGACGGGCCCTACTATCTGGATCCTGAGAGTCATTTTCTGGGGCCGGTAGAGTTGATGCCGGGGCAGTCGGTAGAATTTCTGCAGCTTTGGTTGCGGGGGCCGAGAGTGGATGTTGAGAAGGCGATGCAGCTTTCGATGGAGATGGAGGGGCGAGGGATTCCGCTCACGGTGCCACGGCCGGTGACTCTGGAAGAAGAGGTTTTGCTCCATGAGGGGCCAAAGCCGGTGCTGACCTTGGGGCGGGTGGATCTCTTGCCGAGTGGAATGCCGTCCTCGTTTGGTAGTGCGGTTTCGCTTGCGGTGCCGCCGGTGATCACGGGGCGACTTGCCTTTCGCTATGGAGAGGAGGAGTTGTGGTTTTCGTCAGAAGAGCGGCAAGTGACGAAGCTGGCAAAGGAGAATATGCTCTTGGTGATTGAGCGTGATCTGGATGCTGAGAAAGAGTGCCGACTTGAGTTGGAACGAGTGGGCTTGCAGTTAGTGCGAGATCTTTTTGATGCCAAGGTGGTGGGAGAAGAGCACTTTGATCACTTCGGGCTGAGTAAGGAGCCGAATGAGTGGGATGTGACTTGGGCGGATTTTCAAGCTCGCACAGTGCCGAAACTGGAGAGGGCCGGTTGGGAGGTGCGACTGGAGCCGAGCTATGATCTGAATGTGGTGGAAGCGGATTCGATGTATGCCGAGCTCTCAGAAGATTCGGCCCCGGGGATTGATTGGTTTCAATTTGATACGGGGATTGTCACAACGGAGGGGCAGCGGCAAAGCTTACTGGATTTGATTGCGAATTTTTTGAAATCGGGAGCGTCGATTCCGGAGGATAGTGAGATTGATGAGGATCAACGAGTGGTGGTGGCGGATCAACTGGGGAAGTCATTTTTCAATCTTCCCGCGAAGCGCTTCTTTCGCATCGTGCGGTCGGTTCGAGATTTGTATAATCGGCCGGAGGATGGGCTACATCCGCTCGATGCCGCTTGTCTTTGTGAGAGTCTGGAGCTTGATGAATCGAAGACGCTGGCTGACCTGCGGGCGCTGGGCGAGCAGCTGAAGAAGAAAGAGCCGCACGTGCCGGTTCCGCTTCCCAAGATGATCAAGGCGGAGCTGCGGGATTATCAGAAGGAGGGATTTCAATGGTTGCAGTTTTTGGCGCGGCATCATCTTCATGGAATCTTGGCCGATGACATGGGCTTGGGGAAAACTTTGCAGACGCTGACTCACCTCGCGGCAGAGGTGGAGAGTGGTCGAGCTGAGGGGAGGCCGAGTTTGGTGGTTGCTCCCACGAGTGTGGTTCCCAATTGGGAGATGGAGGCTCGAAAGTTTGCGCCAAGTCTGAAGGTTCTCGTACTTCACGGGCCATTGCGCAAAAAGAGATTTAGGGAGATTGGGGATTTTGATTTGGTGATCACATCCTACGCTTTGCTTCAGCGGGATGAGGCGGAGCATTTGAAGCACACCTACCATCTCGCGATTCTCGATGAGGCTCAGTATATTAAGAATCCGGTGGCGAAGGTTTCGAAGTCGGCGTGTGAGCTGGATGTGCGGCATCGGGTCTGCCTTTCGGGAACCCCGATGGAGAACCATTTGGGGGAGCTTTGGTCATTGGTGAGGTTCTTGATGCCGGGGTTGTTGGGGAGTCTGGAGACCTTCAATAAGGCCTTTCGTCATCCCATTGAAAGGCAGGGCGATGAGGATGCGCAACGTCGTCTCAATGCTCGAATGAGTAATCTGATTTTAAGGAGGACGAAGGATCAGGTGGTGTTAGAATTACCTCCGAAGACTGAGATCATCCATCGCATTGCTTTGACCAAAGAGCAGCAGGAAATCTACGAGAGCGTGCGTTCGGCGATGGACTCTAAGGTGCGTGATGCGATTGCGGATAAGGGCTTGGCGCGGTCGCAGATCATTGTGCTGGATGCGCTCCTGCGACTTCGACAGATCTGTTGTCACCCCAAGCTCATTAAGACTGAGATTGCGAAAAAGGCGAAAAGATCGGCGAAGTTGGATTTCCTCGTCGAGTTGCTGGAGACCCTGGTGGGTGAGGGGCGGAGGATTTTGCTCTTCTCACAATTCACGACGATGCTGGCGATGATTGAGGAGCATTTGAAGAAGGAGAAAATTGCTTTTGTGAAAATTACGGGGGCAACCCGAAACCGGAAGGCTCCGGTCGAGAAGTTTCAAAAAGGGGAGACGCCGGTGTTTTTGATTTCGCTAAAGGCGGGAGGGACTGGGTTGAATTTGACAGCAGCAGATACGGTCATTCACTACGATCCTTGGTGGAATCCGGCGGCGGAGAATCAGGCGACGGATCGGGCTCATCGGATTGGACAAACGAATCCGGTCTTTGTCCATAAGCTGATTTCCGAGGGGTCAATCGAGGAGCGGATTCTTGATTTGCAGGCCAAGAAATCGAAATTGGTGGAAGCTCTGCTCAGTGAGAAGACGAGTAAGTTGCGGCTTGATACCGAGACGCTCGAAGATCTACTGGCTCCGATTGAGGTTTAAAGGAGCGCTCGTTGGAGCTGCTCCATTTCTTCCTTAATGGCGTCGCGGGAGGGATCGACGAGGGTGCCGGCGACGAGTTCGCGGACTGTTTCGCGGAAGGTAAGGCGCAGGCGTTGGATCGCTTTGTCGCAGGCGTCGGGCGAGATCTCCAGTCTATTGGCAGCTTCTTCACGAGTGAAGCCGTCGCAGCTTTGAGGCGTCAGGAAGCGACTGAGGATTTTAAAACGAGCGCTACTTTTGCCGCTTTGGTTCTCTTGTTTTTCAATTTGCGAGATTGCGGTGCGCATGGTGGTGAGGGCCCATTCGCGTTCGAAGTCGAGGCTCGTTTCGGTGTCTTGGATTTCTTCGCCCTCTAGCCACTCCTCGGCCTGCATGAGGTCGAGTGAGAGAATTGAGTTTTGTCCGCCTCGTTTAAGGGCGTTTTTTTGGACGTTGAGGTCTTTGAGGTAGCGGGTGAATCCGGTAAGAAGGAAAGTCCGGAGTTTCCCCTTTTCGTGATCGGCACGGGCGAGGTAGTCACCGGTGACGACGGAGGTCAGGAAGCCTTGGACGGCATCTTCGGCATCATGAGAAGAGCGACCACGATGCCGCGCGAAGGAGTAGAGGGGGAACCAATACGTTTCACAGATCTGGCTGAGACTTTCGTCGCGGCTCGAGGTCTTTTGACCTTCCTTTAATGAGACTACGAGAGTCCAGCAGGTGCTCGGAAAGCCTGCTTTAGTGCGATCACGGTTACTTGCCATCGGTCAAAGGAAAGCAGGTCTACCAAGTGGAGGGAAGGAAGATCGGCTTAGCTAAGGAGTGTAGTAGCTCGTTACGGGACTGGTTCCCCAAGAGCAGCTGCCTCCACCGCCCATCAAGGAGTCACCAATTTGGTAATAGTGCTCCAGCAGTTCATTAAGGACACCATCGACGTTGGCAAAACAATCGGACGAGCGGAGGACTTCAATGGATTCCATAATGATGACGACTTGATTTTTGAAGAGTTCTTCAAAGGCTGCCATTGATGGGTCGTTGGTGCTTCCATTGAGGAGGTCAATACGGACCTGGGCGAGGTCGGAAGCAACCAAGGCGACCTCCGGAGTGGCTCCGTCTTCGATGTTGGCAATGAGGTGTTCGACAGCGCAAGAGCAGCCGAGATATGTGTAGTATTCTTTGTTCATTTTTTTAGCTTAGAGAGAAGGGATGGGGGAAGAGTCCATTTGAGGGGTAGTCGGCAAGGTGCTGAATACGGGCTGGATCGGCTTCGGAGAATCCGCCGGGCCAGAGGTCGTCGGTGAGGTCTGGTAGGGGAGGGCAGGAGGGAAGAAGGCCGCGTTCCCATGCTTCGCTGGCGACTTTTCGGAACCAGAGCATTCGCTTGAGATGGTTGGATGGAGGAGCTTGTTCGGGCTGGTAAAGTTGGTCTTGAAGATGGGGCGCGGCATCTTGTGAAATTTTGATGAAGGGGAGCTTCCAGTAGTGTTTTCCTTCCTGCCACCAACGCCGAGGGAAAGGGGTGTCATTGGCGATGTCGCTGAGTCCTTCGTCCTGGCCAGCAAGCCACCAGGCGGGTGCGTAGGTTTTCCAGGCTCCTTGTGATTGCTGTTCGGCGAACTGATGATCGACATGGCGGCCTGGGTTGTCTTGGTAATCTTGGTCGTTCTTGATTAGGTCGATGAGGGTTTGGAAAAGGGTGTGATTCACGGCATAGGCGTGAGTTCGGGTCAGGCTCCGGACTTTCAAAAGCTTGGGGTGATCGGAGGAGTGAGGACGTTGCATGTGTTGACCGCCAAGGAAAAATTGGCCCCAGTCGTCGGGGAGGATCTTCATGATGTCATCGAGCCATTCTCCGGCGCGGGGATGGAAGACGGCATCGTCCTCAAGGATGAGGATGTTTTGGAGACCATCGCGTTGGGCAGATTCGATGGCGGCGAGTTGGGAGAAGCGGCACCCCCAGGCTCCGGCCCCGGCTTTCCACCATGAGGGGAGGTCGGCCTTGTGGCCATCGACGGCATCGAGCCAGGTGAGGTCGTCGGATTGGGCGAGACCGCAGGTGGTGAGGTTCTTGAGCAAGCGCTCGCGGCGGTCCTTTCTCTCGGGGAGGGAGATGACGGTGACGCGGTCGAAGTAATTCAGGAGGGAGGGCATGAGATGGGCTACTTTGAAGTACGAGATAAACTGAAGTTGTCGAGAGTCACTTCTCCTGCCCCTCTTGGGTTCCCTGATATGGTGAAATGGACGGCGTTCATTTGGCTAATATTGACAGGAACTGGGGCGAAGCAGGTTTTATCATTAACGTTGATCTCGATCGTGGCTTCTCCGAGTTTCGAGCCTATTTTAATTACTAGAGTGGCTACGGTAGGTCCGTTTTGGTTTGCGATGTTTTTTTTTGGGTAACCATCTACTCCAACGATGCGACGAATTTCAATCGCATCTCCAAGTGAACGAAGGCTCACATAGCGGACTTGGTGATTTGAGGGTGAGCTATTACACAGTCCAAGATTGATGGAAGGTGAGGTCGAGGAGTTAAAGAGGCACTCGAGACTGAGCTTATAGACAGAATTTGGGAGGAACTGAATGTTCGTGATTTTGGAAGTTGCCCCTCCTTGTCGGTGGGCTCGTATACCGACGCCTTTGCCTCCTTGTTCTTTAAGAACCATGGGTTCCCATGATTGACCTGTGTCGGCAACGCCGAGTTTCCCATGGCTGAAGGTTTCTTGAATAATGACCTCGGGGGGAGCAGGTGAAGGTGGGTTGTCAGTGTCTACGATTTCTTCAGTGTCCATGACCTCCTCAGTGTTTACGACATCTTCTCGCTCATCGTCTTCCTGAACATCTTCTGCAAGAGAGGGTGGTTCTGGACGATTTGTTGGGGGATCTTCGATGAGTTTTTTTGCGCCGTAAATTCCCCCAGCAAGGGCGAGCGCTCCCGCAAGGCCTTTTGCAAGTGGTCTGAAGCCGGCTGTTTTGGGCGTTGGCTTTGAAGGAGCCGAGGGTGTCGCTGGTTTTTCGGGAAGATCGTCAGGGCCGAGGGTGTTGTGGATTTCACCGTCTTGGTTGAGGTAAATTTTTTCGGGAGTTCCGGTCGTGGGATGGGGGACGGTGAACTCTTTGACGGGCCAGTAGGGGAGGACAGCGGCGGTGGAGGCGGCCCAGACGAGGTTGTTGGGGTTGGGGGTGATCTCGGATGGCTTGAATTGTTTGACGGTGCCGTCGGAGAGGGTTGTTTGGGATTCCGAGAGTTGTTGGATGTCTTTGTCGGGATCGGGGAAGGCGGGGGCTTTCCAGTCTTTTAGAAGGGAGACTTCTCGGAGTTCGAGGGTTTTGGCATCGAGCATGGCCCAGGCACCGAGGCGGGCGGATGGGTCGGCGGGATTGAGAGGGACGAGAAAGAAGTCGTCGCGTTCGTCGGTGGGATGTTTGACGAGGGTAGGTTTGCCGGCGATCGCTCCGGTGAGGGCCTTGTTCCATTCAGGAGGGGAATCGGGACGACCTGCCAAGCCACTTTTTTGGACGGCGGCGAGGGCGGCGGCTCCGGCTTTGGCGCGGGCATCGGGGACTGCCGGAGCGGCGGATCTTGTTTGCAGAACGATGGGGGCGATGGCCTCGCCGGGCGGAACGATGGCGATCGCTCCTTCTCCTTCGTGGTCCGGTGCTCCCTGAAGTCCGCGGTGGGAGATGAGTTCGTTGGCGGTGAAGAATCGTTCGTGGACGGTGCCGGGGCTATTTTTTCCTTTGGGAGACATGCAGGGGCAGTCTTCTTGGCGATGCTCGACACGTGGTGTATCAGGAAACTTGGTGAGGCCGAAGAAGCTGGGCATACCGGTCCAGGCAGGGTCACGCATGAGGAGGCCGCTTGGACTGCCATCGTCTCCGCGCAAAAAACCGAAGGCGACAACCCAGTGCATCCCTTCATTGACAAGAATGAGGCAGGGTTGCTTTCTTTCTTCGATGGCTTGGAAGATTTGATGAGCGACGGGTCGCGGATCGGGATTGTAGACCTTGGTCCATTCCCAAGCTCCGTCAGTATGATCGTTGACGATGGCTAGGAGGCTTTCGGCAGGGGATTTGACGGGGCGGCGATCGCGGTGTTCCCGGGCGTGACCGCGCACTTCTTTGAAGAGTTGGTTTTGTGCGAAGACTGGGGGTGACTTTGCACTGCCAGCAAAGTCGACGAGCATGAGGGCACAGGCGGGACCGCAGTAGCCATTGTAGTCTTGAAGGTGGCGGGGGATATCGATGCGGAGAGTGGTGTTACTCATGGTTTGATGAGAGGTTTAAGTGATTGATAGCGGGGGTCAGTTTCGGGAAGGCGCTCGATGATGAGTTCGGAAATTGAGTCCTGCTCGTGTTCTTCTAGGAGAGGGGTGAGTTCGAGAATGAGCGTGGTCCATTCGTCGTTGTCTTTGCGGGGAGCGTCGGAGGCGCCGGCTTTGAGGAGGTTTTTTAGGAGGCGGAGAGGACGGTGTGACTGGGCAGTGGGGGCGTGAAAGAGGGCGCGAATGGCGGGAGTTGAAGTGAGGAGGATTTCGTGAGAGCGGGTTTGTGCTTCTTCTCCGTTGCTTTGATAGGAGGCCAGTCTTCGGTAGGTGAAGGCACGCACCCAATTCCAGAGGTGACGTTCTTTGGCGTTCCTGCCGGGGTTGTTTTTGAGTTTTTCGATGAGCTCTGAGAGGAAGGTTGCGGCTTCATCTTTTGAGTCGTTTTGTGAGATTTGCCATGCGCTGCGCTCGAGGAGGCGGGCGAGATTGAGGATCGGTTTGGTGGCGGTCTGAAGGGTGGCGATCTCTTTTTGAATCTGAACGACTCCGAGGTAGTGGGGGCGTTCAAGTTCCCAATCGTGCGACAGAGGTCTTTCGATGGAATAAACCGAGGCTTTTCTTTGAGCTTTAAGAAAGGTGAGGTCGGTGGTGTAAGTTTGGTAGAGTGGGAGGATGCGCTCTGCCACTTTGGTGTGCCATTTTGTGAAGTCTTCGGCGTCTTGCTTTTTGCGGGCGATTTGGGCGAAGGCGAAAGCGGTATAGACGTTGTCGTTGGCCCAGCGTATGTTGCTGGGATCGGTGGCGGCGAGGATGGCCCCTTCGCGATCGGCTTCTTCGAGAAGCGTGCGGATTTCATCGGGGTCACCGATGCCGGTGTCGTGGTATCCATTGGCGAGGTGGGTGCGGGCGACGACGGATTCGCTGCGGAAGTGGAGATTTTCGGGGAAGCGTTTTCTGAGCTCATCGGCCTCGGTTTGGAACATCCGGAGGGATTGCATTTGTGACTCGGGGTCTTCGATTTGGGCGAAGATGCCAGCCTCGAAGTAAAAGTAGCGGGCGGCGTCGGCGAGGGAGCTTTGATTTTTGAGGGAGGGATCTGCGAGGAGGATGTTTTTGATTTCAGCCCATTGCTGGCGGCATTCTTTGCTGGTTTCGAGAGCTGAATCGGGATTGTCTTTTTTGAGATCAGCGATGACGATTTCCATTGAGATCTCGGCGCGGCGAAGTTTAAGTTCGATGTCGTGGGGATGAAATTTCGTGAAGGTTTCGGCGTAGAGTTTGGTGTCATCAAGGATCTCGCGGGCTTCGTCGATGGATCCTTCTTCAAGGAGGGCCTCACCAAGATTGAGCCCGGAGGAGACACGCGAGCGGATGATGGGAAGCGAAGGGTTTTGATTTCCTTTAGTGGCGGCGAGGGCTTTTTGGTGACTTTTGCGGAGTCGTTGAACGGCTTCAATCGTAAGCCCGCGTGGACGGAGGATTTGGGCCCAGCGACCGAGGAAGTCGGCGTGGCGGGCGAGGGTTTCGGGATCTTTTCTAGGGTTCTCTTCGAAATGTTCTGAGACGTCGAGGAAGACGCTGTCGAGCACGTCAAGGCGGCCGAGGGGCTCGATGGCATCTGGGAGTTCGCGAGTCATGAAGTCGACGCGATCTTCGGCGTCGTTGAGTGCAATAGTGAGGTCACGATTTGCTCGCCATTGAAGAATGCCGGCGGTGATGAGACTGGCGATGAGAAGGACGGAGACCGTGGAAAGGGCTGGGTTTCGACGGGCCCAGGCAATGGTGCGTTCTAGGGCGCTGACGGGGCGGGCTTGAATGGGGCGGCCTTCGAGCCAACGATCAATGTCATTTGAGAGGGCGTTGGCTGAGTGGTAGCGTTTCGCTGGATCACGTGCCATGGCCTTGAGGACGATGACCTCTAGGTCGCGGGGGAGCTTGGCGGTCAGCTTCCTTGGGGGGGCGGGAGGCTGATTGATGATCTGGGTGAGAATCTCGGCAGCGCTGTCTCCATCGTAAGGTTTGGCTCCAGTGAGAAGTTCGTAGAAGATGGCTCCGAGGCCATAGACATCACTGATGGTGGTGGTGGCTTTGGAGCCTTTGGTGGCGGCCTCGGGTGCGAGATAAGAGGGAGATCCGAGAAGGTAACTGGATTGGGTGACACCGCTGTCAGTATGAGCCCATTTGGCGAGGCCGAAGTCGGCGATATGAGGATGGCCTTGGCTGTTGAAGAGGATGTTGGAGGGCTTGAGGTCGCGGTGGATGATTCCGCGTTCGTGAGCAAAAGCGATGGCATGGCAGAGGTTCTGAATGAGCTTTGCTGCTTCACGCCACTTACCGGAATAGGAGGTGCAGGTGTCAGCGAGGGTCCCACCTTCCATGAGCTGCATGGTGAGCCAAGGTCGGCCCGCTTCGTCTTCGCCGGCTTCATAAAGAGGGAGGACGGAGGGGTGCTCCACGGCGGCCATGGCCTCGATTTCCATGAGGAAGCGTTGTTTAGCTTCGGTCGCACGAAGGGAGTAAGGGGCCACGATTTTAAGAGCGACATCTCGGTTAGGGCTGAGCTGGCGAGCTCGATAGACGAGGCCCATGCCGCCGTGCCCGATTTGTTCCATAATTTCGTGCCCTGGGATCAGGGGTAATTCGGTCCTTGGTGAGTCATTTGGGATGAGGTCTCCCCAGAGGCAGGCTGGGCATCCATCGCCGGGGAGAGATTGATCCAAGCGTGCCCCGCATTTTTGGCATTGATCTTCCGAATCTGAAGGTTGGGACATGGTTTGGACGAGTAGGAAAGATGAGACTCTGATATATTTTGATGGAAGTCACTCCGGAATTACTCCCGAAGTGACTCTCCATCAGTGGCTAAGCAAATATGATGCCATCAGAAGAGATGGACATCCTACTTCCTCTTCTCTTTTGGGAGCTTGAGGAGATGGGTGGACATTTTTTTGAGTTTCTTTGGATCTGGTTTGGAGATCTTGAGTTGACCACGAGTTTAGGAATGCCAATGTCATGAGATGGTCTTACGATTTTTCGTCGCGTTTAGTGTTTCGATACTGCCTCTTTTAGCGGCTCATGATCTGGTGGTTTACGGGGGGGCTTCGGCCGGGGTGACGGCTGCAGTGCAGATGGCTCGGGAGGGAAAAACTGTGATTGTGATTGAGCCTTCCCAGCATGTTGGTGGTTTGACTTCGGGAGGACTGGGCCGGACTGATTCGGGGAATAAGCGGGTGATTGGAGGGATGTCGCGGGAGTTTTATCAACGACTTCATAAGCACTACTCGGACGATGCTTCATGGAAGAATCAGAAGAAGGAAGATTACTCTGCTTACAGTGCAAAGGACGATGCGATCTGGGGATTTGAGCCCAAAATTGCGGAGATGGTTTTTCGTGAAATGCTTTCTGAGGCAGGAGTCGAAGTGGTTTTAGGGGAGCGCTTAGATCGTGTGTCAGGGGTGAAGAAGGATGGGGCTAAGATTGTCTCGATCACGATGGAGTCGGGGCGTGTTTTCAAAGGGAAGATGTTCATGGATGCGACCTACGAGGGTGACCTGATGGCGGCGGCGGGGGTGACTTATCACGTTGGTCGCGAGCCGAATTCGAAGTACGGTGAAAGCTTGAATGGGGTCCAGACTCGTCGTGCGACGAAGCATCAATTCATGGACGGAATTGATGGCTATGTGAAGAAGGGTGAGCCATCGAGTGGTCTGCTGCCGGGAATTATGAAGGGTGGGTCAGGTCGAGAGGGTGACGGAGATCAAAAGGTGCAGGCCTATTGCTTCCGGATGTGTCTGACTGATGATCCAGAGAATCGGGTCACTTTTCCCAAGCCGGAAGGTTATGACCCGATGCGCTATGAGTTGTATCTTCGCTACATCGAAGCGGGGTGGCGGACCGTGTGGGGGAATCACAAGCCGATGCCCAATCGCAAAACGGACACCAATAATCACGGAGGTTTTTCGACCGACAATATCGGGATGAACTGGGATTATCCTGAGGCGAGCTACGAGAGGCGAGCTGAGATCATCAAAGAGCATGAGGTTTATCAAAAGGGGCTTTTTTGGTTTCTCTGCAATGACCCACGAGTGCCGGAGGACTTGAGGAAACAGATCAGCAGTTGGGGCTTAGCAAAGGATGAATTTACCGATAACGGAAACTGGCCCCATCAACTTTACATTCGCGAAGCTCGCCGGATGGTGAGTGATTACGTGAATACGGAGCTCGATTGCTTTCGCAAGCGCGACACTCCGGAGTCGATTGGCATGGGTTCCTACAATATGGACTCTCATAACGTGCAGCGTTACATTGATGAGAATGGACATGTGAAGAACGAAGGAGATGTGCAGGTCTCGCCTGGTGGGCCGTATCAGATTTCCTATCGTTCGATCCGGCCAAAGAAGGAAGAATGTACGAATTTACTCGTACCTGTTTGTCTTTCCTCATCTCACATCGCTTATGGTTCGATCCGAATGGAGCCGGTTTTTATGATTTTGGGGCAAAGTGCTGCGGTGGCGGCCTCGATTGCGATTGATGATGGACTCACGGTGCAGGATGTCCCTTATGAGAAATTGAAGCCTCGGCTGATCGCTTTAAAGCAGGTTCTTCAGTATGACGGGCCAATGAGATCTCAAAGATCCGCTTCATTGGATTCGGGCAAGATGGCTGGGATCGTTGTCGATGATCTTGATGCGGTTTTGGTGGGCTTTGGCAGCCAGAGCCAATCGACCCGCCCCTTTGTGGATCAGGGATATCGTCATGGTGGAAAGGGAAGCGGAGAGAAGCAGATCGCTCGTTTTGTTCCTGATTTACCCGAGGATGGGAAGTATGAGGTTCGCATTATCTATCCGGCCTTTGCTAATCGAGCAAAGAAGGTGCCGGTCACCGTGAAACTTGGCGGGGAGATCCTAAAGGTCGTGACGGTGGATCAGACCAAGCCGGGTTTGGCGGAGGGATTAGGTTTTTTACTGGGTGAATTTGAGCTTAAGAAAGGAAAGAACGCGGAGGTCGAAATTTCGAATCAAGCGGGGGAAGGTTATGTGGTGGTGGATGCGGTGCAGTTCATTCCGCTTAAGGAGAAAAACGAATAGGAAGCAGGAAGAGCCAAGTTAAGAACATCGCTCGACGCGTGGGCAGAAAGGATTATATTCAAAGAGCGATGAAGGCGTTATTGGTTATTTTAATTTCGCTCCTGTCCTATCCGGTGGCGGCGGCTCCGTTGATTTCGGAGTTCATGGCATCGAATGAAACGACGCTAGCTGATGAAGATGGCGAGTTCACGGACTGGATTGAGATTTATAATCCCGACGATGAGGAGCTTGATCTTGGTGGCTATTTTCTGACTGATGATTCAGTCATTTTGAATAAGTGGGTCTTCCCTCCGACAGTATTGGGAGCAGGGGAATGGCTGGTCGTTTTTGCTTCGGGAAAGGATCGAGATGTGGGTGAACTACACACAGATTTTAAGTTGGCGGCCGGTGGGGAATATTTGGCTTTAGTGGACCCAGATGGAGCGACGGTCGTCTCAGATTTTGGGGTGAAATTTCCGCCTCAGTTTGAGGATGAGAGCTACGGGGTGGGAGATTTTGGGGTCGGGTATTTTGATTCTCCAACACCGGGTGCCTCAAATTCTGCGGGTCAAGTTTCCGGCCCCCAGTTCTTGGAGGTGAGGACGGGAGGTGAGCAGCCGGTAATTGCTGAGAGTCTAGTTATCACGGCATCTGTGATTGGAGCGGAGGATGTGACTTTGTTCTATCGTTTGGATTTTCAAGACGAGCAAGCGGTCGCGATGACGAGCGGGGATGGGCAAAATTATTCAGTGACGATTCCCGGAGCCGGAGCGGGTCAGCTCATTCGGTGGCGTTTTGTGGCGCAGGACCTGAATGGTCGAGTGACTAAAGAGCCTCCTTTTCAGGACCCCGATGACTCGCATGAGTATTATGGAGTTTCGGTAGAAAATCCTGCGGTGGATTCGAATGCACAAGTGATGGAGTGGTTTATTTCTCCGGCGGATTACAATCGCTTGACCCTTTTTCAGGAGGTAAGAGCAGGGATTTATTTTCTGGGCGAGTACTACGATAACGTGCGCTTTACCCTACATGGTCAATCGACGCTCTTTTTTGATAAGAAGAGCTTCAATATGGACTTTAATAAGACCCAGCGCTTCCGCTGGAAAGAGGGAGAGGCCCGGGTCAAGGATCTCGATCTTCTTACGAATTGGGGGGATAAGTCGAAGAGCCGGAATGAACTGGCTTATCGGATTATGCGGGAGTCGGGGGTGCCAACTCATTTTGCGGAGACCATCAGGCTGCAACAAAATGGGGGATTTTTTAGCCTGACCGATATGGTCGAAGACGCGGATGATCTGTATCTCGAGCGGGCAGGATTGAATCCTGAGGGGACGCTTTACAAGGCGGTTGATACCACTCTTGAGCTTAGTGATCTCGACCTCTCACGTCCCTTGTTCACGAGGGTGCGGAAATTGACTCGTAAGGATGGTGACTACGCTGACTTGGCGAACTTTATTCGAGGGATTAACGCTCAGGGAGAGGATCGTTGGGATTACATCTTCGACAATGTGGATCTGCCTTCGACGATCAACACGCTCGCAGGTTTGATCGTGACCATGCAGACCGATATGTTTCATAAGAACTACTACGTTTATCGGGACACTGGTGGGGATGATGAGTGGTCGATTTTGCCTTGGGATTTGGATCTGACCTTTGGGCGGAGCTTTACCGATAGAGCGGGATATTTTGATAGTAATCTCTTTTGGGAGGGATTTACCGAGCATGAAGAGTCAGCGGATGTGATAAGCTTGGTTGATTTTTTAATCGATGGGAACGCGGCAACGAGAGCGATGTTCTTCCGAAGGGTGAGGACTCTTGCGGACCGTTTTATTGAGACTGATTATTTGAGTGAAAGGACGACTGAACAGTTGCAGAGACTTTCTCCGGTGGTGATTGGCTCTGATGCGGCGAGCGATTCATTTCGATGGGGGACTTGGTATGACAATAACCCTGTTCCTCAGCCTTTCACCTCGACACATCCGGATTCGGAATCGATGGAGGAAGCCGTGACCCGGATGGTTGACGAATGGTTACCTTTGCGGAGGTTGGAGATTTATCAGAACACGCCAGACCTTCCCGCCGCTCAAGCCAGTCCTTCAATTATGATCGGGACCTTGGACTTTGATCCGATCTCAGATGATCAGGATCAAGAGTTCGTGGAGCTCATCAATCAATCTCCGACTGCAGCTGACGTTTCAGGTTGGTCCGTGAGTGGTGCGATCGCTTTTACGCTTCCCGAGGGGACGGTTATTCCGGCTGGCAGTTCACTTTTTCTTAGTCCCGATAAAGCGGCTTTCCGAACTCGTGACCTTAGCCCAACTGGGAATGAGCAACGATTTGTGGTGGGGCCATATTCGGGAAATCTTGCGGCAGAAGGGGAGACCTTGGACCTCCACGACGAGGAAGGAGTCATTCGAGATAGCAAGACCTACAGTGGAAGAAATCCTGGCTTCAATGGTGATAGCCGAAAGGATGAGGATGGCGATGGATTGAGTGCGATTCTGGAATGGGCTCTTGGTTCATCGGATCAAGTTTTCAACGGCTTGGATGCTCCTGCGCCGGGAGAGTTTTCGTATTCGGTGAGGTCGGACCTGAATGGCTTTGATCTCATCGTTGAGGTCAGTTCTGATCTGGTGAATTGGGAGAGGAATCTGGGACCTGAACTGGAACGAGTTTCTCAAGGGAATGGGCTCGATTCTGTGACGGTGCGACTTCCGCATACGGGGTCTCGTTGCTTTGTTCG
>CALGJQ010000014.1 GCA_937928545.1 uncultured Verrucomicrobiales bacterium | reverse complement strand
CTTCGAGCATCCCCAAAAGGACCCCACCCCTTCAAAAAAACGACTCTCAAATGGAGCCTCCCCTAAAACCTGCCCCGGTTCCTCCCAAACTTCATCACTTCCCATAACCCCTTGCGCAAACGGATCCTGGTCCGCCTTACGAGGCAAACTTTGGTGATAAGCCCCAAAAAACATCTCCTTACCCACTCGATAACTCCGCACCTCCATCCCACAAAGCGCTCCGTGCAGTAGAATCAAAAAGATCAAAAAACACTTCATCTCAAAGAACTATCATTCTCCCACTCGCAAACAAGCTCTCAAACCCCAGCATTCTCCACCTATTCTGTGGTCAAACAATTTCCCTCTTATATTTCCATCCATCCCCCACAAAATCCACCTCAAGTTAGATGAACAGATTCCTAATCGCCCGTCTCAGCTCCATCCATACCCAAGAACGCCCCAACATCCTCGTCATAATGGCCGATGACCTCGGCCTCTCCGACCTCTCCTGCTACGGATCCACCCTCAACAACCTCACCTCGACAAACTCGCCACCTAAGGCACCCGTTTCTCCAACTTCCGCGTCAACCCCATGTGCGTCCTCACTCGCCCCTCCCGCTGCGCAGCCAAAATTCTAATCTGACAGGCCATCGAAATCCAGACCAAAGCCCTCCCTCCTTTGTGGGTCAGCCCAAAAAGGACAGGGATTTTCGCGTAAGGATCTCAAGATCGAACGGGTAGTGTATTATTGCACCTTTCCTCTAAAACGCCCAAAATATGATCCGAATCCTCACCACGCTTCAGCTCGCTCTCGTGCTAGCTTGCCAAGCGGAGTCCATCGGATTCAATTCTCACATTCGCCCCCTCCTTTCAGACCATTGCTTCGCCTGCCACGGCTTTGACCCCGCCGCCCGTGAGGCTGACCTCCGCCTCGACACCCCAGAAGGAGCCTTTGCTAACCGCAAAGATGGACACGGTATCGTCCCCGGAAATCCCGAAAAATCCCTCATCTGGAAACGCATCATCTCCACCGATCCAGACGATGTCATGCCCCCTGCGGACCATCATCTCAAATTAGATAAAGCCGAGAAAAAACTCATTCACCAGTGGATTCAAGAGGGAGCAAAGTACGAAGAACACTGGACATTCATCCCCGTAAAAAAGCCCAGTATCTCTGACCCAGACCTCCATCCCATCGACTCCCTAGTCACCGACAAGCTCAAATCCCTCGACCGAAAACTCTCTCCCTCCGCAAAAAAGGAAACTCTCATTCGCCGCCTTTCCTTCGACCTCCGAGGCCTCCCACCCACCCCAGAAGAACTCACCGCTTTCCAAAACGACACCTCACCGCAAGCTTGGGACACCCTCGTCGATACCTTCCTCGCAGACCCCGCCTTCGGCGAACGCTTTGCTTGGCCTTGGCTCGATGCCGCTCGCTACGCCGACTCCAATGGCTTCCAAGGAGACCGCGAACGAACGATGTGGCCTTGGCGTGACTGGGTCGTCGAAGCCATCAACAAAAACCTCCCCTATGATGACTTCACCGTCTGGCAGATCGCCGGCGACCTCCTCCCAAACCCCACCCACGAACAAATCCTCGCCACCGGCTTCCTCCGTAACCACGCCATCAATGGCGAAGGCGGATCCATCCCCGAAGAAAACCGCGTCAACTACGTCTTCGACATGGCCGAAACCGTCGGCACCGTCTGGATGGGACTCACCTTTAACTGCTGCCGTTGCCACGACCACAAATACGACCCACTCAGCCAAAAAGACTACTACTCACTCACCGCCTTCTTCAACCAAACCCCCGTCAACGGCGGCGGCGGCGACCCACAAACCAAACCCGTCATCCCAGTTCCCTCAAAACAATCTCTCGCCCAAGAAAAAGACCTCAGCGCTCAGGTTAGAAAAACAAAAGCTGAACTCAAAACTCTCGAAACCACCCTCGCACCCGGCCAAGCCGATTGGGAAAAGAAACAAAACCCCGCCAAAGCTGAATGGTCTCCCCTCGTCGCCAAATCTCTCACCGCCACCGACAAAGGCCTCAAATTCCAAACCCTCCCCGACCAATCCAGTCTCGTCACCGGAAGCAACCCTAACAAAGTAAGCTTTAACTTTACTGCCCCTCTTTCTGAGGACCCCATCACCGCCCTCCGACTCGACGCCCTCCGCCATCCCAGCATGACCAAAGGCGGCATCGCCCGCTCAGACAGCGGCAACTTCGTTCTCACCGAAATCGAAGCCTACCTCATCCGCAAAGGAGAACAAAAAAAACGCCTCACCCTCGAACGACCTTCTGCCACCTTCGAACAAGGCTCCCTCAAAGTCACCAACGCCATCGACGGCAGCCCTCACACCGGCTGGGCCATTCTCAATGGTAAATCAGTCGATCGTGACCACGCCGCCCTTTTCCATCTCACCCATCCCTTTCAACCAACCGCTGAAGATGAAATCGAAGTGATCCTAAAGCACGACTCCCAACATAAACACCACTTCCTCGGTCGTTTCAAACTCTCCACCTCTTCCTCAAAGTCACCCTCTCTCGAAACTGGCGACCGCAGCCTCCGCGACACCCTCGCCATCCCCGTCGAAAAACGAACCCCCGCCCAAAGAACCCGCATCACCTCCACCTATCTCAACGACCAACCCGCCTACCAAAAACTTACCACCAAACTCTCAAGCTTCGAAAAACAAATCAGCGATCTTAAAAAATCAGCCCCCCGCGTCATGGTCATGGCCGACCAAAAAGACCGCCGCAAAACCTACATCCTCGCCGTTGGCTCATACGAGGCCCGCGGCGAAGAAGTCGAAGCCGCCACCCCTAACATCCTCCCACCTCTCACCTCCGACAAACCCCTCACCCGCCTCGACCTCGCCCGCTGGCTCGTCGCTCCAAACAACCCCCTCACCTCCCGCGTCACCGTCAACCGCCTCTGGCAAGAACTCTTCGGCATTGGCCTCATCAAGTCACCCGAAGACCTCGGCGTGCAATCCGAAATCCCCGTCCATCCCGCACTCCTCGACTGGCTCGCCGCCGACTTCATGGAAACCAGCTGGGATTTCAAAAAACTCATCAAAACCATCGTCACCAGCCAAGTCTACCAACAATCCTCCACGGTCGATTCTCTCACCCGCGAGCGTGACCCCGAAAACCGACTCCTCGCCCGCGCCCCGCGCTACCGACTCCCCTCCTGGATGATCCGCGACCAAGCCCTCGCCCTCTCCGACCTTCTCGTCCGAGACCTCGGCGGCTCCCCCGTCAAACCCTACCAACCTCCCGGCCTTTGGTCCGAAGCCACCTTCGGCAAAAAGAAATACACCCCCGGCACCGGCAATGACCTCCGCCGCCGTAGCATCTACACCTTCTGGCGTCGCATCGCCGCCCCGCCCATGATTTTCGACAATGCGAAACGCGAAAACTGCGAAGTCAGAGGCTACCACACCAACTCTCCCCTCCACGCCCTCGCCACCCTCAACGATCCCCACTACCTCGAAGCCGCCCGCTCCCTCGCCTACCGCTCCCATCAAATCAACCCCACCTCCCCCCTCGAAACCGCCTTCCAAATCATCACCTCCCGCAAGCCTACCACCGAAGAATCAAAAATCATCACCTCCATGCACGATAAATCCCGTACCCACTTCGAACAAAACCCAGACCACATTCAAAAACTCCTAGCCACCGGAGAACTCCCCATCTCAGAAAAAATCAACCACCTCACTCAAGCCGCCCTAACCTCTACCATACTTCCCCTCCTAAACACCGACGAAACCTTAACCAAAGAGTAGTCCCAAGTTTAGAATTTTCCCATTTCAGATTTGTTTAGAGTTTCAAAATTAGCATTTAGAGTTTTCCAATGAACCCCATTCTCGAATCCCAACTCCTAACCAACCGCCGTCACTTCTTCGGCAAAACCGCCACCGGCCTCGGCATCCCCGCCCTCGCTCACCTCCTCACGTCCGAGGCCCCCGCATCCGAAGACGACATCCTCGCCGCCGCTCAAAAAATCGCCCCTAAGGCAAAGCGCGTCGTATATCTCTTCCAAAACGGAGCACCCTCTCATCTCGAACTCTTCGATCACAAACCGCAACTCGCCAAGCTCCACGGCGAAAAAGTTCCCGAGTCATACATGGAGGGAAAACGCTTCTCCACCATGTCCGCCGCTGCCGATAAGCGACGCCTCCTAGCCCCGCTCGAACCCTTCAAACAACACGGCCAATCCGGAGCCACCGTCAGCTCCCTCATGCCCTACACCGCCAAGATCGCGGACGAGCTCTGCTTCATCAAAAGCATGCACACCGAGCAGGTCAATCATGCCCCTGCCATCAACTTTTTCCTCAGCGGTTTCCAACTCGCCTCCCGCCCCACCATGGGCGCTTGGCTTTCATACGGCCTCGGGTCGATGAACGAAAACCTCCCCACCTTCGTCGCCATGACCTCCATTTCCAAAGGGTCAAGCTGCGGACAAATCTTCTACGACTCCTACTGGTCCTCCGGCTTCCTTCCCTCCCGACACCAAGGCGTCAAACTCCGCGCTGGCGAAAGCCCCGTCCTCTATCTCAAAAACCCCAAAGGCATCAACCCCACCCTCCGCCGCCACATGCTCGATGGCATCGCCTCTCTCAACGAAGCGAAACACGCCTCCGTCGGCGACCCCGAGATCCAGACTCGCATCGCGCAATACGAGATGGCTTACCGTATGCAAACCAGCGTCCCCGAACTCGCCGACATCTCTGGCGAATCCAAGTCCACCCTCGACCTCTACGGCCCCGGCGTTCACGAGCCCGGCAGCTTCGCTCGCAATTGCCTCCTCGCCCGTCGTCTCCTCGAACGCGGCACCCGCTACGTCCAACTCATGCACGCCGGTTGGGATCAACACAACTCACTCACCACCGAGCTCTACAAGCAATGCCGCGACACCGACCAGCCCTCCGCCGGCCTCGTCCAAGACCTCAAACAACGCGGCCTCCTCGATGACACCCTCGTCATCTGGGGAGGAGAATTTGGCCGCACTCCCTTCCTTCAAGGAGACATTAACAATCGCCCAAAATGGGGCCGCGACCACCACCCTTACACCTTCTCCATCTGGATGGCCGGAGGAGGAATCAAGCCCGGCATGACCTACGGCGAATCAGACGACATCGGCTTCAACGTCGCCAAAGACCCCGTCCACGTCCACGACTTCCACGCCACCCTCCTCCACCTCCTCGGTGTCGATCACGAAAAGCTCACCTACAAATTCCAAGGACGCCACTACCGCCTCACCGACGTCCACGGACACATCGTGAAACCAATCCTCGCGTAATCTCCCCCACCAAACGTGGCATGACCTTTATCCTCGTCTATTCCACCGGCATCTTCACCGGGAAAAAACCAACAGACAGAATCATCTCATCCTTCAATTTGTAGCACTTACCTCAGGGCAAACAAACCGTCAAAGCTCAGCGATCTTCCCCCCAACTCCCTCAGCCATCCCCTTCTCCGTCCGAATATAAACCTCCTGCAATCCCTTCGACGACTGCATCACCGCCTTCAGCCCACCAGACACCTCCCGCTGAATTCGAATCGCTCCCGCAGACCCACCTTTCCCCAACGACTTCCCCCCGTAGGACATTCCGATAATCACTCCCACCACCCCATCCATCGCCTCGATCTTCCGGATCAAGACACGACACTCCTTAGAAGTCGATTGATGGCGTCCACGAGAAGGCATTTCTAGTGAAGAACTAACCCCTCACGAGCAAACTCACAATCCCAAGGACAACAATTCCAAACACCAATCCTTCCGTTCGGCAAAAAAACCGCTACGCTCCCCCTGTGCGTATTCTTTTGCTCCTCTTCCTCCTACTCCCTCTTCATGCTCGGGAACACTCTCCCGAACTCGCAGAAAAAACCTTCCTCCACGTTTGGAACAAGGTGAATGACTCTTTCTACGAGGAGACTTTCAACGGTGTTGACTGGGACCAGGTAAAGACCACCTACGAGACCCGCGTTAAAAAAGCCAAATCCAGCAAAGAACTCCGCACCATCCTCAATGAGATGCTCAACGAGTTAAAACTGAGCCACTTTGGCATTTCAAAAACCTTCGGCGAAGATGACGAAGCCACTAACTTAAGCGGAGATCATCTCGGCATCGAAATCCGCCTCATCGAGGGAAAAGTCGTCATCTTCGAGGTCGAAAAAAAATCCGCCGCCAAGCGCGCAGGCCTCAAACCCGGCATGATCCTCACCAGCTTCGAAGACGAGCCCATGGCCCAAATCATCGACGAACTCGAGCTCACTCCAGACTCCACTCGCCTCAGCCGCTTGATCGCAACCCGCTCACTCCTTGAAAAGCTCTCCAGCCCTCCCGACGGAAAAACGACCCTCAAAACCGCCCACTCAACCAACACCTTCGACTTCAAACCCGGCTTCTACCAAGGCGAGCGCGGACGCATGGGAAATGAGACCAGTCTCCCCTTCTCCTTTAAAACCCGCCTTCTTGGAAAAGACAAAAAAGTCCGCCTCATCGCCTTCGACATGTTTCTCCCACAACTCATGCTCCGCCTTAACAAAGCCATCGCTCAAGCCCAGAGCGAGAAAGCCAGCGGACTCATCATCGATCTCCGAGGAAACCCCGGGGGCATTGGCATCATGGCCACCGGACTCATCGGCCGCCTAATCGACAAGGAACTCGATCTCGGCGACATGAACAACACCACCGGCAACTTCCCCTTCCATGCCTTCCCTCAAGAAGGAGCTTACCTCGGCCCCATCGCGGTCCTCGTCGATTCCTTCTCCGCCTCCACCTCAGAAATCTTCGCCGCCGCCCTTCAAGAACACAATCGCGCCCGCATCTTTGGCCGCCCCACCGCCGCGGCCGTCCTCCCCTCTTACATCGAAGAGCTCCCGAATGGAGACCTCTTTCAATACGCCATTGGCGACTTTGTCACCGCCCTCAAAAAAACAAAACTCGAGGGCAAAGGCGTTACTCCTGATGAAATCATCACTCTCGACCCCGCCCTCCTCCGAGCTGGGACCGATCCTGATCTCAAAGCCGCCCTGAAATGGCTCAAGAAACAAGCAACCCAATAGAATCATGAAAAAACAAAAATTCCTCACCCTCTTTCTCGCCCTCGCCGCCTCAGGCAGCCTCTTCGCGAAGGAGCCCGTCGCCGTCATCGAACCCGCCGCTAAAACCGTGCTCGAAGAATCCATCACCGCAACCGGCGGCCGCGAGGCGATGAACAAAATTAAAAGCCGCAATGGGAAAGGAGAAGTGCTCATGCCTGCTCAAGGAATGAAAATGAGCCTCATTCTAATCCAAAAAGCTCCCAACAAAACCTACACCAAAATGGTTATCCCCGACGTCATGACCGTGGAACAAGGCTACGATGGGGAAACCGCATGGTCAAAAGACAGCATTCAGGGATCTCGTGAGCTCAAGGGCCCAGAGCTTGACCAAGCGATCGAGTCAGCAGCGATCTTTCCTGAACTCGTCATCATGGACAATCTCCTCTCCGCAAAACTCCTCGAGGAAGTCGAAGAAGATGGCAAAAAACTCCAAGTCATCAAAGTCACCTCAAAGGATGCTCCCGAACGCACCCTCTACTTTGATAAAACCACCAAGCTCCTCAGCAAAATGACCTCAAGCTTTGCCACCGGCCCTGACGGATCGATGGAAGTCACCATGTCCATGGCCGACTACAAAGAAAAAGACGGGGTGAAATATGCCAGCAAAATGAGCATGGATGTCATGGGGCAAAAAATCCAAATGACCTACGGCGAAGTAGAACACAACACCGAGATCGATGACTCCATCTTCACCATGAAGAAGTAGGTTTCACCTCTTCAAATTCACTCACCTCCCCGACTTCAAGATTTCTCAAGATCTCGAAGTCGGGGATTTTTTATGACTCCCCCCTTCTTGAAGGAATCTCCTTCCAGAACCATTTTCTTCAAAAGCCTGCAATCGGCCTTCTTTTTTATCGAGCAATCCCCCCATTTTACGCTTCACTCTTCCCAGTGACCGAGCAAACGAAGGACCAACTGGCCGATGGCTCTTATGAGTTCCTCTCCATTTTTTTGGAGGGCCTCCCCTTCATCTTCCTCGGCACCCTCGTTAGCGGATTCCTCGGCACCTACCTCCCTCGCGGAGCCTTCGAGAAGTTCCTCCCTAAAAACCGCACCCTCGCCATCCTCATGAGCGGCTTCCTCGGAGCGATCTTCCCCGTTTGCGAATGCGCCGTCGTTCCCGTCATCCGCCGCCTCGTGAAAAATGGCCTCCCCGTCGGCTGCGCCCTCGCCTACATGCTCGCCGCCCCGATCTTCAACCCGGTCACCGCCATCAGCACCTATAAGGCCTTTAATAATTCTCACGAAATCGCGATCTCCCGCCTCGCCATGGGTTACATCATCGCGGTCATCATCGCCCTCATCGTTTCACGCATCGCGCACGATCTCTTCCTCAAGGCCTCCGCCAAAAAGAACGAAGACCACGAACACCAACATCCCAAAAACCTCAACTCCGCCCTCAACAACTCCCTGCGCGACTTCATGGACGTCGGCCTCTACTTCTGTATCGGAGTCGTCCTCACCGCCATCCTCAAAACCACCATCATCGACCCCACCGATGACTTTTGGAAAGACCTCGCCGACAACTCCATCCTCGGCGGCGCAGGCATGATGATCCTCGCCTTCGTCCTCAGCCTCTGCTCCACCTCAGATGCCTTCATTGCCGCGAACTTTGCCAACTTCAGATACGGCCCTAAACTCGCCTTCATGGTCTTTGGCCCCATGATGGATGCCAAGCTCATCTTCCTCTACTCCACCGTCTTTAAATGGAAGTTCATCGCCTTCCTCTTCGTCGCGATCTTCATCCTCACCGGAGCCCTCAGCCTCCTCTTTGAGACCCAAATCCTCCCCATCTGGATGACTCAAGACGCTGAAATCCCACTCGCCCCATGACCTCACTCCACACCAGACTCTTTGGCCTCTTAGCCACCTCGTGGGGAGCTCTCCTCATCTACTTTTATCACTCCACTCGGATCAAAAAGTATCTCGCCCCCGACTTCCATCACCTCATCCTTTTCGGAGGCATCGGCATCCTCATTCTTGGGGTCTACTCCATCATCAATCCTCAGGAAAAAAAGGCCTCCTGCGGACACGATCACGACCATCATGAAGACTCGCATGATCACAGCCACGATCATTCCCACGATGATGACTGCGCCGTATGCGATCACGACCACGAAGAAGGCCACGGCCCTCTCATCACCATTCTTCTCACCATCGTCCCCCTCGCCATCGCGATGAACTTCACCGAGGACAAACTCTCCAATGCCGGTCTCTCCAAAAAAGGCCTCTACGAAGCCCCCTCCCTCACCAATGCCGCCGATATCCCACCCTTCACCCGCGAAGACCTCGAAAAACGCGTTCCCAAAAACGAACACGGCGAATTCGAGCTCCGCATGATCACCGCCTACTACGCCGCCGGTGATCGCGAAATCCAAGACATCTTCGATGGCCTCCCCATCGAGCTCGAGGGCCGCGTCGCTCCCGAAAAAGTCAACAACGAAGCCGGAAACCGCCTCCGCATCTTCCGCTCCATCATCACCTGCTGCGCCGCCGACCTCCAAGTCGTCGGCGTCTCCATGGAATTCCCCGAAGGCGCCACCCGCCCAAAACCCGAAGACTGGGTCAAAGCTGGCGGCACTCTCACCTTCGAAACCATCAATGGCACCGTCCTCCCACTTCTAAAAATCCGCGAAGTCACTCCCGCCGAAGAACCATACTCCGAGTTCCGCCTCCGCCAATAACCCAGTAACCCAATGCCCCTCCAAGCTCTCCGCACCCAACTTCTCGAGACCGTTCTTGGCTCAGACGAAGCCGTCGATCTCCTCCTCACCGCCCTCCTAGCCCGAGGCCATGCCCTCGTCACCGGCCCTCCCGGAATTGGCAAAACCACCCTCGCCCAAACCCTTGCCCTCTCACTCAGTGGCAGCTTTAAGCGCGTCCAATTTACCCCCGACCTTCTCCCTTCTGATATCCTCGGCTACCAACTCTACCGCCCCCACAATGGCGAATTTGAATTCATCCCCGGCCCCGTCTTCGCAAACCTCCTCCTCGCCGATGAGATCAACCGCGCCTCCCCCCGCACCCAGTCCTCGCTCCTCGAAGCCATGAACGAACGCCAAGTCACAATCGACGGACAAACCCACGAACTCCCCGATCCCTTCCTCGTCGTCGCCACCCAAAACGACACCTCCTCCACCGGCACCTTCCCCCTCCCCGAGCCACAACTCGACCGTTTCCTCGTCTCCATCCCCATGACCCTCCCGGACGACCAAACCCAACTCGAAGTCCTCCGCTTCCACTCCCAAAAATCAACCTCCCCGACTCCTTCTCCCATCCTCTCCCTCGAACAACTTCAGGACCTCCAACAACAAGCGAGCCAGATTTCCGTCTCCGACACTCTCCAACGCTACCTCCTCGCCCTCTGCCAAGCCGTCCGCAGCATCATCGGCCAAGACCACACCGTCTCCACCCGCGCCACCCTCGCCCTCCAACGCGCCGCCCAAGCCGTCGCACTTCTCGACAACCAAACCTCCGTCCTCCCCGACCACGTCCAAAAAATCTTCCCCCACGTCCTCCGCCACCGCCTCCTCTCGGAAGACACCCCCGACGCCGACCACCTCTTAAACTCGGCCCTCGAACAAACCCCAGTCCCCTAATTTCTATTTCCAAATTTGCGAAGATCACCGCAAGCCTCCCCTTGACTAGAAGCCCCCCCAAAAAAGTCGAAATTATCACCGATTCGACATTGATACATCGTCATCATCGCTTATCTGTCCTGCATGTATCGCATTCTTTGCTCCATCTTTCTCCTTTCCCTCTCTCCGCTCACCTCTGCCGAAATCAAAGCAGGCGATGGCCTCGACTACTCAAAGCTCGCCTTCTACCCCAAACGCTGGGAAGAGAAAAAAGTCGACACCGTGATGTTCCCTTGGATCGGCAAAAACGTCGCCTTCCTCACCATCACTGACGCCTTCGACCCCAAGGTCATGACCGAGTTCGTCGAAACTCTCGATAAAGGATGGGACACCTATCTCAAGTTCACCGCCAAAGCCCCGCGCATGTATCGCCATGTTGAGAAGAGAACCCCCATCGCAGCCATCCCAGATGGTGGACTCACCTGCGGAGCAGGCTGCGGCCGCGTCGGAGCAACCGGAATCGAAGCCAACTACTTCTACTCCTCCACCTACAAAAACCTCGAAAAGAACCCCAAAGCCGTCCCTCACCTCTACTTCTATGAAATGGGCCGTAACTTCTTCACCTTCGGGAACAAACACGACGCCTTCACCACAGGCTTCGCCGTCTTCATGCGCTACGTCTGCATCGATACACTGCAGATTGTCGACAACGACAAACGCACCCGCCAAACCATTACCAAAGCCATCGACGAATACGCCGCCAGCGACCTCGGCTTCCTCAAAACCTTTGCCAACACCCACGGACTCACCGAAAAGCAGAACCGCCTCAAAACCAGCCCCACTGACCAACCCGTCATGTATGCCTCCGCCATGCTCAGCCTCTGGAAAACCCACGGCGACGACTGGCTCTCCGCCTTCTACAAAAACATCCACACCCTCCCCGGCCACAGTAACAGAACCAAAGAAGGCACCCGCGCCCAATCCCTCGGCTGGTATCTCGCCGCCTCCGTCGCCGCCCAAAAAGACCTAGCCCCCACCTTCGTCAAAAAATGGCGCCTCCCCCTCACCGCAGCAGAAAAAGAAACCCTCTCCAAAGTCGACTGGGAAGCAAAAGACCTCACCGCCGCAGAGCTCGTCAAAAAACTAAACCCATCATCCTAAGCTCTGCGCCTTAGCGTCTCTGCGTGAGACTTCCCCTCAACCAAGTTCCAAGTCCCTCCGCTGCTCTGCTGCTCCGCGTGAGACTCCCCCTCAACCAAGCTCCGCATAAACCCGATTCACCTCATCCGCGATCACCTTGATCCCATACTCCACCGTCTCCGCATCCATCGTATAACTCACCCGGATACACTCCCGCGTGTGCTTCCAATCCAGATCCTCCGGTAACCCAAAAAAGAAAAACTCACTTGGCTCCACCCCTCAGATTTCAAGAAATGTCAGCCGCTGATATGAAATCTATAAATAAAGGATCGCTGATTCATTTGACCCAATTCTCTGGCTACTTATCTTAGGAAGAATGAAATTATCAGGACTCCTTCCTCACCTTTCATCACTCTGCTCCAAAATCGGATTCATTCTCATTGTTAGCGCTCTCCCTGTCAGCGCCGAAAAGATCAAGACTCAAGAGAACCGTATTACTCTTGGCAACGGAAAGAACACCCCCTCCTTCGCCACCTTCAGCATCCCAGGCTTCAAAAAATCACGGATTCTGCACGATACCGACGGCGATGGCTGGTGTGATCTTTGGTGCGCTCTTTTCCCAAACAACCCAAAAATAAAAGGTCAAGACAGCGATGGTGATGGCATGACCGATTACGAGGAAATGGTCCTCATGCAAGACCCTAATCTCGTCGATCCTCTCCCTCGTCATCTTACCGCCCGCGAAAAAATGGAGCAGGAACGAGACCGGAAAATAAAACAAAACCAAAACGCCAACAAGATTCCTGAGAAATATCGTAAGACCATCTTAGAAGGCGTTTACAACATGAGGCTGGCTCAGGCCTCGCCGCCTACTCCGGTCCCAACCAAGACCCAGAAACACAAAGAAGCTCGTGATGTCGCAGCCATCCTCAAAGATCTCCACAAACCCAAAGGAAAGAAATCGCGAGCCTATCAAGACCTCAAGCGTCGCCCCTTCATCCCATACAGTTACCCTGCCCTCATGACCAAAGCGGACCATATTTGGCCCGGAGGCAGCTTTCCCTTCCACGATGCCACAGGCGCCGAACCTTCTTCAGCTTCTCCCCTCGCGCCAATCGGAGTCTGGGACGATGGGAGAATTTTCGAACCTTATCCTTCTGGGTACAACAACCGTATTTTCTTCGGGGCTAACCAGACCTGGGAACCAGAACCTCACACTACTGACGTTGCACAGGCCCTAGCCCATCCTGGCCCAAGCCTTGAATCCCGAGGCATCGCTTACGAAGCAAAGCTCAAATTCTACCATTTTACCGATACCTATCCAGAAATGGCTGCCGAAGCTGCCGGAATGTCCACTGTCTCGAGCACTGGCAAGCCTCTAAAGATGCGGTTTTCAAATCACTCTTACGGTCCTCCAGCCGGATGGATAGAGTCCAGTCAGTGGATCGGAGATGATCTTTACTTCTACACGAATTGGTTAGGACCAAAAGACCTAGCTGGGGAAGACCCCGAATTTGGAGCTTATACTTGGGACTCTAAAACCATCGATACTATCATCTACCACAACCAGACTTACCTCCCTGTCTACGCTGCTGGGAATGACGCTGCTGATCAGAGCCTCTCACCTGATGGACCTTCTGACTTCACCTATGGTGTCGGACTTAATTACGTCTTCCCCAGTGATACCGCCAATCGTTCCAATCTTATGCATCCACACGATGGTGGATCAGCCGTGGTCTCCTCTCCGACTCCGTGGGACGTCAACCCATACATTACGGGAGGAATTGAAGATGAGGTTCACGGCCTCGCTTCCGACACCCTCCCCTCAACTGCTTGTGCGAAAAACAATCTCGCCGTCGGAGCGGTTTACGGCAGCCGTGACGGAGAAAATATTCCTAGCTTGATTGGTCTCAGCCACTTTTCTTCACGAGGGCCAACTGATGATGGCAGGGTGAAACCGGACCTCGTAGGACCCGCCACTTTCGTATCTCCTACCGAAGGACAAATTCAAGGAGGCGGCACCTCCTTAGCCGCCCCTGCCGTAACCGGCACCCTCGCCCTTCTTGAAGAGATCAACCATGACAATGGCGGCCCTTCCCGCTTGGCTTCAACTTGGAAAGCCCTCGTGTTAAACACCGCCATTGATTGTACGGAAATCTCCTTCCTTGACGAGAGGGACTTCGATGAAAATGGAGACCCTCTCGGTTTTTTCGAATGGACCCGCGTCATCCCTAGTCACCTCGGCCCTGTCGCGGACTCTGTCACCCTCACCGGTCCAGACTACTTCTATGGCTGGGGCTTGATCGACGCGGAAGCTGCTGCCGATCTCCTGATTAAGGACCTCCTGAGTGGAGATGCCTCCAACCACCTTTCTGAGCATTACCTTTGTGACCCATCTAATGACAACGATCAGACCAACAATCTCAAAATCGAGATCCCGATCACCTACGATGGCACTTCCCCAGAAATGCGCGTCATGATCTGCTGGACCGATCCACCCTATCAAGACTTACAAGACGAAGCGATCACCGTTGGTGCCGTCGACCCAGAAGTCGGACCAGCCGATGACCAAACCTCCCGCCTCGTCAATAACCTCGACCTCTGGGTAGTCGATCCAAATGGGAACATTCACCGTCCATGGGTTCTCGATTGGCTCAATCCGCTTCTTCCTGCCATTCGTGGCGAAAACAACCGAGACAACGTCGAGCAAGTCATCATCGACACCCCCATCCCCGGAACATACACCATCGTAGTTTCCCACAAGGGCAAGTTGAAAGCTTCCGAACTCCTTACCGGCACCCTCGACGGCTTTACTGATGATGATCCGAATACCGCACCCACCTACCGCCACATTTCAGGTCGTGAACAGGCCTTCTCTCTCGCCATCTCAGGAAATCTTGGACCCACCCCTATCACTTGGCAATCCTAGATCCAGTCCACCAGGGTAACAACCAGAAATCCATCACCCTTCTCGTAAGCGGGTTTACAGGACTACAATATCGCCTTGAAGGTTCAAACACTCTCCATCCAGATGATTGGACAGATCAACTATCTGGTAACGATACTATTGATTTCACTCTTCCTTCCGACGCCCCCTACCCATTGACCTTCACCCAAAGCGCGGCCTCACATCGCTTCTACCGAGTGAAAGAAATTGTACCCGAGACTGATTAACGAACTAAGATCATGACAAAACACTTTATTCACCTCTTTGCTCTCACTATAATACCAGTTAAAGCTGCCATTATTATTAGCGAAGCTTCCACAGTCGCCTCTGCTCCAATCGAAATTGGATCGAACATCTATAACTTCGATGTCAACAATGACGGGCAAATCGATTGGAGCATGACATCCAGAACACAGGTATTTGGTTCTAATGGAGTTAGTGTCCTATCGGAGTCTACGACCGGCTTCATCTATCAGACCCTTACCGTAGGAGATTTTGCTCGTATCATTCCGTTAGCTGCTGGCACTCTCATTGGGACTTCTCTAGAAGATTCTATCTATTCTTGGTATCATGGATTTGGGCAAGGACTCTCTTCTAGAGCTAACAATCAAAATTTCGGATCCTTTTATTTAAAGGAAGGATACCTTGGTTTTGAATTACAAGCAGACGATGGAACCCACTATGGCTATGCCTATCTCGAGTCATTAGGCACAAGCAGTATAAGAATTTCCCAAGTTGCCTGGGAAACTGAACCCGGAAAAGCCATCCAAGCTGGGAACGTCCCAGAACCTTCGTCATCCCTCCTACTAGCTATCTCCATCTGCCTAACCGCAACACGGAGAAAACGCGTTTGAAATGACATGACCAAACACTTTCTCCTCTTCTTTACCTCTGCGCTCTCGAGTCAAGCCATCGTTCTGATCAGCGATACAATCGTCGTTGCGAATCCTCCTCAAACCGAACTCGGGTCAAATATTTTTGACTTTGATGTCAACAACGATGGGGAAATTGATTGGAGCATCAAATCCCAAACACAGGTATTTGGCTCCAACGGAGTGAACGCAATTGCAGCATCCACAACAGGCTTCATTTACCAGACGCTCAGTATAGGTGGTTTCCCTCTTGTTAATCCACTGGACTCAGGGACTCAAATCGGAAGTCTTCTGCCCGGTCCAACCTACTCATGGTTCCACGGATTCGATTCCCCTCTCTCATCATTGGCAAACTTTCAAACCTTCGGACCTTTTTATTTAATGAAAGGATACCTTGGTTTCGAATTCCAAGCAGACGATGGAACCCACTATGGCTATGCCTATTTGGAATCATTAGGAACAAGCAGCATGAGAATTTCTCAAGTCGCTTGGGAAACTGAACCCGGAAAATCCATCCGAGCTGGGAACGTCCCTGAACCTTCAACTTCGCTGCTGCTGGTCCTTTCAATTTGCACAGTGGTGTCTTTGAGGAAACGAATTTAAAACGAGATGACACGACTAAGGATTCTAGTTTTCGCGATCACGGAACTCAAAAGTGAAGCAGCCGTCATCATCAACGACACCTCCACTCTCGCCGTAGCTCCACATACTAAAATTGAATCAAACACCTATGAATTCGATGTAGACAACGACAATCAAACGGATTGGAGCATTGTCGCCAACTTATAAATATTTGGTTGGAACGGTGTCAATGCCCTCGCCGAACCTACGACTGGCTTCATCTATCAAACTCTAGAATTGGGGGATTTCCCTCGTATCTTCCCACTGAGTGCCGGAACTCTAATTGGCGACACGTTGGGGGACTCTACACACTCCTGGTTTTATGGGTTCGGTCCACAACTCTCTTCATGGTCCGAGGGCCAAGCAAGTGGCTCGTTTTATCTTCAACGAGGATATCTTGGCTTTGAATTCCAGGCAGACAACGGCACCCACTATGGATATGCCTATTTGGAGTCCCTTAGCCCAAGCGGCATGAGAATTTCCCAAGTCGCTTGGGAAACTGAACCCGGAAAAGCCATCCGAGCAGGGAACGTCCCGGAACCCTCATCATTCCTTTTGCTAGCCATGTCTATCCTCCTCGGGCTAAACCACCGAAGCCGATCTTAAACCATGACCTAAGCTCTGCGCCTCAGCGTCTCTGCGTGAGACTTCCCCTCAACCAAGTTCCCCATAAACTCGGTTCACCTCATCCGCGATCACTTTGATTCCTGACTCCACCGTCTCTGCATCCATCGTGTAACTCACTCGGATACATTCCCGCGTGTGCTTCCAATCGAGATCGTCCGGCAGTCCAAAGAAGAAAAACTCACTTGGCACCACCAGCACTCCGCGCTTCTTCAGTCGCTCGTAAAGCTCTCGCGCCGTAATTGGCAAACCCTCAAACCACAGCCAGAGGAAAAGCGCCCCTTCACTCTTATGAATGTAGTAAGGCACCCCTTCCTCAAACTCCCGCGCAAACCATTCCTGCGCCATCTTTGACCGTTCCTCATAAAACGGCTTCACCACCTCTTTGCTCAACCGCAAAACCTCCCCGCTCGCCACCAAAGGCCGTAAAATCTCCTGCCCCACATTGGCATTTGCCAAGCCCACGATCGAAGTCATCGACGACACCTGCCGACACACTTCCTTGCTCGCCACCACAATCCCCGTCCGCGTTCCCGGCAAGCCGATCTTCGACAAACTCAGCGTCAAAATCATCCCCTCATCCCATACCGGCGTGACCTCCGAAAAAATGACATTCGGAAAAGGCGCACCATAAGCATTGTCCACGATCAGCGGAATCCCCTTAGCCCGCGCAATCTCGCGCAGCTTCTCAATCTCCTCATCCGTCAAAACATTCCCTGAAGGATTCGTCGGCCGCGACACACAAATCGCCGCAATCTCATCACCCGGATCCACCGCCTCAAAATCCACTCGATACTTAAACTCATGCTCCCCCGTTTTCTCAATCCGCGCCGGAATCGCCTCAAAAAAATCCGCCCCCACCGACTGATTCGCATAGCCGATATACTCCGGCAGCAGTGGCAACATCACCTTCTTCCGTGACCCATCTGGAAAAATCCCTGCAAGCGCATTGAAGAGAAAAAAGAAAGCCGTCTGACCTCCCATCGTCACCGCAAAATTCTCGTGCGTCACCTCCCAGCCAAATTCCTTCCGAAACAAATCCGCCAGCGCCATCCGAAAAGCCTCATTCCCCGCCGGCACGTCATAGTTCCCCAACATCTTCTCCATCCCTCCCGGCTCGGCCATGATCTCCTCCATCCGCCTACGCCAAACCGCATCCATCTCTGGAACATGCGCCGGCTGACCACCCCCCAACATCTTCACCTCACCTCCGCCAGCTAGAGCTTCGCCAAGATCATCCATCAGCTCCCCAATCCCACTCCCTTCACAAAGGTTCTTTCCAAACGTCGATAGTTCCCAGCTCATGGTCGAATCATTCTATCCCCTCACTAACTTGTCACTGAAATCCCTCCACTTTGCCGTAAAATTTGTCAGACTACCCTCGTATCTATTTATTCATGAAGCGTATTTGCCTGCCTCTTCTTCTCATCTCCTCACTTCAGGCCTCCCATTCCCTTTTCGTAGAAGCAGAAGCCTTCCAGGATCGTGGAGGCTGGGCCACCGACTCTCAATTCATCCTCACCATGGGATCCGCTTACCTCATGGCCCACGGGCTTGGCACTCCCGTTGCCAATGCCAGCACCGAGGTCACCTTCCCCTCCACCGGCACCTACCATCTCCATGTCCGCACTAAGGACTGGGTCGCCAAGTGGGAGGCTCCCGGAGCTCCCGGAAAATTTAAGGTCAGCATCGGAGACAATTCCACTACCACCACCTTCGGAACCGTAGGAGCCGACTGGCACTGGCAAAATGGCGGCACCGTCGAAATCACCTCGCCTAAAACCACCCTCAAGCTCCAAGACCTCACCGGTTTCAATGGCCGCTGTGACGCCCTTTACTTCACCAAAGACGCCACGGACATCCCCCCCAATGACGGACAAGCCCTCTTCGACTTCCGCCGTCAAAAACTCAATCTCCCCGCTATCCCTCCCATCAAAGACGGCTACGACCTCGTCGTGGTTGGCGGTGGCTACTCCGGACTTGCCGCGGCCATCTCGGCTGCTCGTCACGGACTCAAAGTCGCCCTCATCCACGACCGCGCCGTCCTCGGTGGCAATGGCTCCTCCGAAGTCCAAGTCTGGGCGATGGGTGGAACCCAACTCGGAAAATTCCCCCGCCTCGGCGAAATCGTCAACGAGTTCTCCGACTTCTCCCGTGACTCCCCCGGCCTCATCGAAGAATTCGTCGATGACCTCAAAACCAAGGTCGCGAAAGCCGAAGACAACCTCGACCTCTACCTCAACCACTTCGCCTTCCGCACCAACGCCCAAGAAAATAAAATCTCATCCGTCGATGCCGTAGACACCACCACCGGAAGCTTTGTCCGCATCGCCGGAAGCCTCTTCTGCGACGCCACCGGCCACGGCACGATCGGCGCCCAAGCCGGAGCAAAATTCATGATGGCCGAAAAAGGACACATGGGCATGTCCAACATGTGGTCAGCCAAGGACGCTGGTAAAAAAGTCGATTGGCCAGAAACCCCTTGGGCTCTCCCCCTCGGAAAAACCGACTACCCCGCCCTCCACAAATCTCGTGGCCCCTACGCCACCTTCAAAAAAGCCGAATGGTTTTGGGAAGGCGGCTACGACAAGCACCCCATCGATGACCTCGAAGAAATCCGCGACTGGAACCTCCGCGCCAACTTCGGAGCCTTCACCGACATCAAAAAATCCGAACCCAACACCCAACTCATGTGGATGGCCTTCATCGGAGGAAACCGCGAGTCCCGCCGCCTCGAAGGTGATGTCATCCTCACCGGAGACGACATCGGCGCTGGGAGAGAATTCCCTGATGCCTCCGTCCCCACCACTTGGTCCATCGACCTTCACTATCCAAAAAAGGAATACATGAAGGGCGTCGCCAAAGAGAACCCCTTCATCTCGATCGCAGTGCATGACCGAAAAATCGACCGCAAAGTCGGCTACAACATTCCCTACCGCACTCTCTACTCCAAAAATATCGAAAACCTCTTCATGGCCGGACGCTGCATCTCTGTCGACCGCCGCGCCCTCGGCACCACCCGCGTCATGCGCACCTGTGGCATGATGGGCGAAGTCGTCGGCAAAGCCGCTTGGATCGCCACCACCCAGAAAACCACCCCGCGTGGCGTCTACCAAAACTACCTGCCCGTCCTCATCGACCTCATGAAGCAACCCGGCCG
Source organism: uncultured Verrucomicrobiales bacterium (assembly GCA_937928545.1). Lineage (GTDB taxonomy): Bacteria > Verrucomicrobiota > Verrucomicrobiia > Verrucomicrobiales > Akkermansiaceae > SW10. Next base: position 185,816 of record CALGJQ010000014.1, on the reverse strand, counting down.
CGCTCGCCGCGCCTCGATCGATGCCCCACTCACCGTCCCTCCCATCCCAGAAGCTGGATTAAGAATTGCAGGACCAAAAATCAGAGCCATCAAGCTCAAAGGCATCGTCGTCGATGACAGCAAAGCGAAACTCAGCGGCAAATGGTCCGCCAGCGACAACCTCAAACCGAACCACGGACGAGGCTACCAATACGCGCCAGCCCCCTCCAACGCCACCTTCCCAATTCGTATTAAGAACTCCGGAAAATACGAAGTCCGCTACCACTGGGTGAATCACGAAAACCGCACCACCGCTGCCGAGATCACCCTCACTCACGCCAAGGGAAAGGAAACGATCACGATCGATCAAACCAAAGCACCCGCACAAAAAACTTACACCTCACTCGGCACCTTCGAGTTCGTCGATGTCCTCCCTGCCAGCCTCTCCGTCTCTGCGAAAGCCGCCGGCAATCTCCACATCGACGCGGTCCAGCTCCTAAAAGCCGAATAAGCCAACCATGCCGAAACTGAGACACCTCTGGGTTCGGCTCTATCGCCTCGCGATCATCGTCGCCATCGCCTGGCTCATCTTTCAGCGAGCGGAAGTCACCCCACCAAAAGGTGACTTCCGCCTTCTCTTCCCCGACGGAGCCCGCATCGAGAACGAGCAAGTCTTCGACTCCGAGGACAAACCCCTCGGCTACTTCCTCACCACCTCCCCCAGCAGCGATCACCTCAAAGGCTATTCCGGTCCCACCAACGTAGCCCTAGCCCTAAACCGCACCGGCAAAATCACCGCCGCCAAAGTCATCCACTCAGCAGACACCCCGGATCACCTCCGCTCCGTCATCGAAGATGAGGCCTTCTGGATAGCCCACCTCGGCCTCGCTCTCGGATCCCCCGGCAACCCCGAGATCGATGCCGTCTCAGGCTCCACCCTCACTAGCAGCGCCATCACCCGCAGCATCATCGAGCGACTCGGCGGACTCACCACCTCCCGCCTCTTCCCCACTGAAATTCTCCTCGCCGAACTCCCTGAAGCCTCGTCCATCGAACCCCATCCAAGCTGGCCCGGCGTGCAATCAATGTACGATGAATCCCGCACTTTGATCGGCCACGCCCTCCGCACCGCCCCCTCCCAAGAATACCTCCACGGCTACCAAGGCCCCACCGATGTCCTCATCGTCCTCGACCCCACCGCCACCAGAGTCACCCGCCTCCGCTTCCGCAAAAGCTACGATAACGAAGAATACTACGAGCGTATCCTAGACCAACCCGGCTTCCTAGAACTCTACAACGGCATGACCATCGACGAAGTCCTCCAAGTCGATCAGTCCAAAATCGAAGGCGTCAGCGGAGCCACCCACACCTCCTGGGCCATCGCCGAAAGCGTGGCCCGCCGGCTCGCCCGCTTCCAATCCGACATCACCCCCGTTCCCACAAAAACCCCTTGGCGAAACATCGCCCTCATTGCCCTCACTCTCGGAGCCGCAATTTTCTCCTTCACCAAACTCCGAGGCAACCCCATCGCCCGCGTCCTTTGGCAAATCACCGCCGTCCTCCTTCTCGGCCTCCTCCTCGGTGACCTCCTCTCCCAAGCCCTCCTCCTCGGCTGGGCCCGTCACGGCCTCCCCTTCGCCGATTCCTGGGGACTCATCTTCCTCGCCAGTGCTGCACTCATCATCCCTTGGTCCACCGGCCACCAACTCTACTGCCACCAACTCTGCCCTCACGGATTCCTCCAGCGTTGGCTCGGCAAACTCCCCCTAAAACCGATCAAAGTCCCGCCCGCTCTGCATCGCATCCTCAAACATCTCCCCTCCCTCCTTTTAGTCATCCTCGTCGCCTCCATGCTTCTCGGCAGCACTTGGAACCTCGCCGACTGGGAAGGCTTCGACGCCTGGCTATGGCGCTCCGCCGGTCTCGCCACCCTCCTCATCGCGATCCTCGGCCTCCTCGCCTCACTCTTCGTCCCCCTCGCCTACTGCAAATACGGCTGTCCCACCGGAGCCCTCTTCAACTTCCTCCGGAAATCGGCTGGCTCAAATCGCTTCAGCCTCCGTGACGCCATCGCAGGAGCCCTTTGCCTCCTCGCCTTCTTCTAAAAAATGCCCGGCCAAATTTACGACGACCTCGACCCCATGTATCGAGCCATCTGGGGGGAATCGCTCCACCATGGCTTCTGGATCACAGGGAACGAAGGCACTGAGGAAGCAAAAGAAAACCTCATCCAAGAGATCCTCAAACACGGACAGTTCCACGGCCACATCGCAGACATCGGCTGCGGCTATGGAACCCTCGCCCATCGCTTGATCCGCAACTTCAACTGCCTCGTCACGGCCTGCACCTCATCTCAAGTCCAAGCTGAAGCCATCTCACCCTCCGAAAACCTCACCATCCTCAGCGGCCACTGGCTTGACCAAAAGTTCACTCCACAAAGCTTCGACGCAGCAATCGCCCTCGAAAGCATCTCACACTTTGCGGATTTTGAAGCGCTCCTAGAAAAAAACCATCAAGCCCTCAAACCCGGAGCCCCGTGGATTATCTGCGATTGGTTTTCCGACCACGGAGGAAGCCCCCTCCTTGCGCACCTCGCCAAAACCGGAGACCTCCCACCGTGGCGTAGCCTCGATTCCTTCCTCTCTCTCGCCCGACGTCAGGGATTCGAAGTCTCTTTTACCGACGATCTCTCCCAAAAAGTGGCCCAAACTTGGACTTCTCTCCTCAAAAAGGCCCTCTTTCTCCCCTTCAAAAGCCCAAAGCTCATTCCCACCTTATTCTTATCCATCCTCAAACGCCCCGCCCTTCTTTGGACCTTCCCCCTCCTCCGCCTTGCCTACCAGCGCGGCGATCTCTCCTATCACTTGATAAAACTCACTCAGAGAGAATCGCTTTCATCTCGCCCTCAGCGATAATTCACCCTAGATTTTACCTGAGATATGAAGAAAGTCCGCCTACCTCGTACCGTCATCCTCGTTACGGTTCTTTATCTTGTCGCTGCCATAAGTGCTGCGGTGACCCTTCAAAACTGGCAGTTTTTGAAGATCTATATCCCCTTCTTCATCGCCATCGCCGCTCTCATTTCCCTCATCCACCGGCGCGTCAATTTCTCCTCAGCCCTTCTTTGGTCACTCACCCTCTGGGGCGCCTTACACCTCGCCGGCGCGCTTGTCTTAATCCCGGACGATTGGGACTTTAAAGGTGAGAAGCAAGTTCTCTACTCTTGGTATGTTCTCGGCACTTGGCTGAAGTATGATCACCTCATTCACGCCTTCGGCTTCGGAACCTGCACTTGGCTCATTTGGGAATCACTCCGAGCCAGCATTCAATCACGTCTCGGCCGTAAGCTCTATCCCTCCATGGGGATGATCTTCCTTTGTATTTTTGCGGCGATGGGCATTGGGGCCATGAATGAAATCGTCGAATTCATGGCCAACATTGGAGTCAATGGTTACGCAAATACCTGCTGGGACCTCTTCGCTAATCTGATCGGCTGCCTCTTTGTAGGAGTCTTGATTCTTTTCCGCGGTTAATGACCCTCACTGTTTCAGACGAATCTAGTCAGCGGCTCGATGCCTTCCTCGCTGGCCAGCTTCCAGAGCTCTCGCGCTCTAAAATTCAAGCCCTCATCAAAGAGGGCCACATCCTTCTCAATGACTCCAAGGTCAAAGCACGCGCCGCCTTAAAGGTGGGAGATGTCATCACGATCGAGGTCCCCGAAGAACAGCCGCTCGAACCCGAGGCTGAAGACATTCCCCTCTCGGTTCTCCACGAAGACTCAGAGGTCATCGTTATCAACAAAGCCCCCGGCATGGTCGTCCACCCAGCTGCGGGAAACCCTAATGGCACTCTCGTCAACGCCCTCCTCCACCACTGCAAAGGAGAACTCGCCAGCGAAGGTGGCGAAGGACGCCCCGGCATCGTCCACCGCCTCGATAAAGACACCTCGGGCTGCCTCGTCGCCGCAAAGACCAATGCTTCGCTCAAGCACCTTGTCGGACAATTTGCCGATCGCAAGACTGCCAAACTCTACCTCGCCGTCACGCAATCGCCCCCAACACAAACCCACCAAACCGTTTTCAACAACATCGCCCGCCACCCCGTCCACCGGCAACGAATGGATGTCTGCAACCCCGGCTCGGGGAAACCCGCCATCACCGATCTCCACCTTCTCCACACCCGCGACGATGGCACTTCGCTCATTCTCTGCGCCCTTCACACCGGTCGCACCCATCAAATCCGCGTTCACAATCGCTTTCTTGGCCACCCGCTCCTCGGCGACCCCATCTACGCCAAGCCCACTCGCCAGCCTGGCAATGCCACCCGCCTCATGCTCCACGCTTGGCGTCTCGGCGTGAAGCATCCTAAGTCTGACGAGTGGCTCCAAAATGAAGCCCCCATTCCCCCAGAATTTCATCCTTGGACCGATCAAGTGACAGAGCGGCTCGCTCAGATCCGTTTAATCTCAGACAGTTGTGAGTTTGACGCTCTCTGGTAAGTCTTGAAAAAATCGAGGTCCAGTCGTAGCTATTCATCAGAAACCCTCCATGGCCGCAGAATTTAAACGTCGCTATCTCCGCGTAGTCCGAAAGGTCTATCGCTTCCTGCGCAGCCCAAGCCTTAAACGACGAGCATGGCTTCAGCGAACCATCGCCCCGATGTTTGAACGAGAGTTCTGGCATCCTTGCCGAGACTCCGTCGCCACCGGCGTTGCCATCGGCCTCTTCGTTTCCCAGTTGCCCATGCCGGGACAAATGATTCTCGCGGGAATTTGGTCCGTCTTCTTCCGCGCCAATATCCCCATCGCACTTGCCGCTTGCTGGGTCACCAATCCACTCACCCAGCTTCCGATGATGCTCTTTCAAGAGAGCTTTGGCGACTTTCTCCGCGAAAGCCTCCACATTCCGATTCATCCCATTTTAGAAAAAATTCAAGTCCCTCTCGGATTCATCCCAGGCATGGAAGGCGAGTCTCTCAATGGAGGAAGCTTCATCCTCGGCTTCCTTTCCCTCGGCTTCCTCCTCTTCATCTTAGCCTTTCCTATCGTCTATCTCCTCTCCGCACTCATGCCCCGCCTCCTCCCAAAGACCCGCTATCAGCGAGCCCGAGCCAAGGTCATCGCCCGGCAAAAGAAGGAAGAAGCGCAAGCGGCAAAAGAGTGAGTTCACTCGCGAACACCCTCATCCTTCTCGTCTTCCGGACGAAAGGCTGAAATAAACAAAAGCGCCGCCGCGACTGAAATACAGGAATCAGCGACATTGAAGGTCGGGAAGAAGCCCCCACTCTTTGGCACGATCTTGTCATACCAAGGCAGCTTCACTCGGATGAAATCGACCACATATCCCTTCGAGAGCCGAGTCACAAAGGACTTCTCTTCATGCTGCTCTAACCAAAATCCCTGAAGCAATCGGTCCGTGAGATTTCCACAGACTCCCGCCACCAAAAGCACCGCTGCCAATCGAGCTGACTGATTCATGAAAGCTCCTTTCCTCCAAAAAACGGTAATGATGACCAAAGCCAAAATCAAGATGCAGGTGAAGACCAAGGGAGCCCAAGTGGTCCCATTGCCGAGGCCAAAAGCCACGCCTTGGTTGTGAACCCGCCACCACCACAAGAAACCGTCAATCACGGGAACAGGAGGATCCGGCGTCGCAAAATCGCCTCCGATGGGCTCATGAAACTTAAAGACCACCCACCACTTCGTCACCTGATCGAGCACATAGAGTGGCAGCGAGAGAATCAAAAAGAGCTTCGGAATACGATTCATACTGGATGGTGATGAAATTTAAAAACTAGGCTCCTCGCATCAACGAAATCTCAGCAAGGCTGATGAACGAACCCACCAATTCCTCGCGGCTTGCCACCTTCAGAGCATCGACTGGCACCGCACGTTCCAAATTAAACTTCCCAGAGCGGGTCCTACGCAAAGCGCTAAGGTGAGCCCCGCAACCCAGCTTTTGACCAATGTCATGAGCATAAGTGCGGACGTAAAAACCCTTCGAACAATCGACCGTGAAATCAATCTCAGGAAGTTCCACTCGAGAAACCTCGTATTTCTTCACGTAAATCGCACGAGGCTTCCGCTCCACCACTTGTCCCTTACGCGCCAACTTATAGAGAGGAACCCCATCCTTCTTAATCGCCGAAACCATCGGCGGGATTTGCTCAAAGTCGCCCATGAATTCATCAAAGACCGTTTCAATATCGCCTTTGCTCACATCAGGAACTTCCTTTTCCTCTTCAATCTCTCCCTCTTTGTCCTGCGTGCTCGTGGTAGCGCCAAGCGTGATCGTGCCCGTGTAGGTTTTATCCTCACTCATCAAAAGGTCCTGAATCTTAGTGGCCCGGTTGATCACCAACATCAACAAACCAGTCGCCATCGGATCAAGCGTCCCGCAGTGGCCAATCTTCTTCATGTTTAGCTGGCGGCGAGCAATCGCCACAACATCATGAGATGTCATGCCAGAAGCCTTATCAATCAAGAGAACCCCGCTTGGCAGGTCCTCTGAATTCTGTGGATTTTGCATTGTATAAATTGATTAAGAAAGACCCTCGCTCTTCATTCTCCCGCGAATCTCAGCGAGAACCTTCTCGCGCGCATCCGAAATCGGCCCCGACATCCGGATCCCCGCCGCAAGTGCGTGACCACCGCCGCCAAAGACGCCGCAGATCTCACTCGCATTCAAACGACGATCCTTGGAACGCATCGAAACTCGCACCTTACCTCCATCGAGATCTTCAAAGAAGACCGCCACCAAAACCCCTTGCACCGCGCGGATGAAGTCGATCATTCCCTCAGTGTCATCATCGACCAAACCAAGTTCATTCTTAGTCTCAAGACTCAGATCCCACCAAACCAATTTCCCTTCATCACTCCGGTCCAGCGTATTCAGGAGAGCTCTCATCAGCTCGACCTTTCGATAGGGCTGACTGTCATAGGTCAATTCATTGATCTTCCCCACGTCCAAGCCACGAGCCACGAGGTCCGCCGCCATTTCATAAGTCCTTTGTGTGGTTCCCGAATACTGGAAGGAACCCGTATCGGTCGAAACTGCCACGTAAATTGAGTCACGCGTGATCTCGGAAATCGGCAGATCCAAAGCCATGAGAAGGTCATAAATAATCTGCCCCGTCGCTGGACTATTCGAGTCGATGTAGTTCAAGTCACCATAGCCAGGGTTGGAAACATGGTGATCAATATTGATGATCAACTTGGCGTCCTTAATCGCTTCGAGACTCCCTTCACCCACTCGAGAATGAGCAGCGGTGTCCAAAGTGATGGCAACCTCGACATCGACATCCTTCGCCTCTGAAGACACTTCCACCTTCTCCGACCCGGGAAGAAAGGCCAAACTCTCGGGGCAGCCATCGTTATTGAGATAGCGAACCGACTTCCCCATCTGCTCCAGCGCATGGCCCAAAGCTAAGATCGAGCCGATAGCGTCACCATCTGGACGAACGTGACTGACAACAGCAAATGAATTGTGAGCTTTGAAAGCCTCACCAATTTCGGCGAACGTGGAGTTTTCTGACATAAAAGAGAATAAGAGGTTTCCCCACCTAGGAGCCGTGATCAAGTGCTGATCGAAAGAAAGCGAGCAACTCCTACTTTTTCTTGTGACCAAAAAGCCACTTCCAAACCTCGGGATTTTGGTAAGTCGCGGTCCAAGAATCATGGCTCACCCCGGGATAAACCTGCAATTTCACCGCCGCTTTCTCCTTTTTGAGCGCCTCAACCATTACTTGTGAAGCATGTAAGGGCACCACCTTATCAGCATCTCCATGAAAAACCCAGAAAGGGACCTCCTTCATCTGAGCAGCTGTCGAGGGATCACCCCCTCCACAAACCGGCATCGCGGCCGCAAAAAAATCAGGACGCCGCGCCACCGCCGCAAAGCTCCCAAAGCCTCCCATCGAAAGCCCCGTGACATAAATCCGACTCGGGTCAACTTTCTGCTCCTTCGCCAATCGATCCACCACCTCAAAAACCATCGTCATCATCGCCGATTGTTTCTCCGCTAACTTCCCGCCCTTCGGCGACTTATAAGAACCACGCAGATCAGCCCACCACACCCCAGTATTACATTGGGGAGCGATCACCACCGCACTCTCATCGTTCGCAGAAATCCACTTCAACAAATCGGAAACGCCATGCTTCAACTGCGCCTTATTGTCTGATCCTCGCTCTCCAGCCCCATGTAAAAAGAGAACCAAAGCAGGCTTCTCAGACTCACCCACCTTCGCCCACCGAAACGGCAAAGACTTCCCATCCTTCTCATGAACCTCTCCTTTCATCTCTTCAATCGACTCTGCCACCACCAATCCGATCATCGCAAACATTATTCCTAAAGCCTTAGTCATGGCGCAAAGGATGATCAATGAGAGTCAGCCTGACAAGACCCCAAAAACGAAAGCCAAAACTGGGAACCCCACAATCGTCCCCCAAACCAAGCCCATCGTCCAATTCCGATATTTCAGCTCATAACCCAAGCCCGCTTCACAAGTGACAAAAGCAATATGCACCGCAAAGAATGAAGAAAGGATCAACAGCCCCAGCCACTCTCCAGCCCACTCTGCCCAAAAAGGAACAAAACAAAGAGCACACCAACCTCCCCTACCTCCCCTACCTCCCCTACCTCCCCCCCTCTGCTGCTCCGCTGCTCTGCGTGAGATCCCCCTCATCCAAGCCTCCACCATTCACCACTCCCACCCCGTCTCACCAACCGCACTTGGGAAAAATCCAAATTCAAATAACAGGAAAATTTTCATCGTAGAATCCGATGAAAGTAGGCGTAATACAGGACATGCAAAAAATTGCCCTGACCGCCCTCATCCTCACCTCCCCCCTCCTGCAAGCCAAAGACTGGCCCCAGTGGCGCGGTCCTGATCGCACCGGACTTTCTACCGAAACAGGAATCATCAAGGACTGGAAAAAGTCACCTCCCAAACTCCTCTGGAATGTCGAAGGCACCGGAAAAGGGTTCTCCTCCGTCTCCATTGCAGACGGCGTCATCTACACCACCGGAAATTTCGAAAACGGCCAAGGCGTCTCCGCCATCTCACAAAAAGACGGCAAACTCCTCTGGCAAACCCCCGTCACCGACGAAGTTCCAAAACACGGCTATGACGGAGCACGCTGCGTCCCCACCATCGATGGCGACCGCCTCTACGTCACCGCCTCAAACGGACTCATCGCTTGCCTCTCCACCAAAGGAAAAGTCCTCTGGTCCAAAGATTTCAAAGAAGAATGGGACGGCAAAATGATGTCCGGCTGGGGCTTCTCCGAATCTCCCCTCGTCGATGGCGACCGCGTCGTCTGCACCCCCGGCTCAGACAAAGCATTCATCGTCTCCCTCGACAAAAAAACCGGAGCCACCAAATGGAAAACCAAACTCGGCGAAGTCGGTAAAAAAGGAAAAGACGGCGCCGGCTACAGCTCCATCGTCATCTCAAATGCCGGAGGCGTAAAACAATATGTCCAAATGACCGGTCGCGGCCTCATAGGCATTCGCGCCAAAGACGGAAAATTCCTCTGGAACTACAACAAAGTCGCCAACTCCACTGCGAACATTCCCACCCCCATTGTCAGCGGCGACCACGTCTTCGGCTCCACCGGATACGGCACCGGATCCGCCCTCCTGAAGCTCGATGGCAAATCCGCCGAAGAAGTCTACTTCCTCAAACCCAAAACCCTCCAAAACCACCACGGCGGCATGGTCCTCATCGATGGCCACATCTACTGCGGTCACAAGCACAACGGCGGAGACCCCATCTGCGTCGAACTAGAAACTGGCGAAGTCAAATGGGGACCCGAAAAAGGAATCGGCCACGGCTCAGCCTGTGTCACTTATGTCGATAATCACCTCATCTACCGCTACCAAAGTGGACACGTCGTCCTCGTCAAAGCCACCCCGCAAGGATACGAAGAAAAAGGCTCCTTCATGCCTGCCCACCAAGAAAAAGAATCCTGGGCCCACCCCGTCGTCTCCGATGGCAAGCTCTACCTCCGTGAGCAAAACCACCTCATGTGCTACGAGCTCTAGCCCGAAACGGAAGGACACTTTGGAAAGTGTCCTCCCCGCCCCCAACCAAGCTCGGGCCCCATCCCATCATTCAATGCTCACCCATTCTCTAAAGTCCATCTTTGCCCTTCTCTTAATCTCCACATCCCTAGCCAAGCCCCTCCTCCCAACCCCAAAAGACTTCCCCATCCTCGGCGAACTCGAACCTCTCTTAGTACGAGAAATCTACGACTCAAACGATCGCGAAGCCTCCCTCGCCACCATCGCCAAGAACCCGGCCTACCTCGCCCTCCTTAAAAAACACAAACTCACCCTCCTCGGCGGCCCCGCTCTCGGACAACTCAGCCCCACCTCGACCTCCATCTGGTTCCGCACCGCCCAACCCGCCGAAGTCACCGTCATCCTCCCTGACGGCACAAAATTTGGCCCCACGCAAACCACCTTCGCCAGCGACCTCACCGGCCGCATCACCCTCACCGGACTTAAACCAAACACCTCATACGCCTACCAACTCCTCATCGACGACAAACCAGCCTCTCCCCTCCCCAAAAACCTCAGCTTCCGCACCGCACCGCAAGCCAACTTTAATGGCAAATTCTCCATCGCCTTCGGCGCCTGCTCCCGCTACGTCCCCCAGCTCGAAGACATTTGGAAGGTGGTCGCAGCCCAAAACCCCATCGCCTACCTCACCCTCGGCGACAACCTCTACATCGACCTCCCCGAAGACCAACAAAAGCAACGCGTCCATTACTACCGCCGCCAATTCCACCCCGCCTACCGCACCCTCACCGCCACCACTCCCATCTACTCCATCTGGGATGACCACGATTTCGCCGCAAACGATGACGAAGGCGGCCCCGAAATCTTCAAACCCGCTTGGAAGGTCAAAAACTTCGAAGTCTTCGCTCAAAACTGGAATAACCCACCCTACGCCGGTGGCTCAGACCACCCCGGCACCTTCTTCGACTTCACCATCGGCGACGTCCACTTCATCATGACCGATGGCCGTTACTACCGCCACCGCAAAGGAAAATCCCTCCTCGGCGACTTCCAAAAAAACTGGCTCAAAGAAACCCTCGCTAACTCAAAATCAAAATTCAAAGTCCTCTGCTCCGGCACCCTCTGGACCGAGCACGCCGACAAAGGCGGCAAAGACTCTTGGCAAGGCTACGCCCACGAACGAGACGAAATCTTCTCCCTCATCCGAGACCAAAAAATCTCCGGCGTCTTCCTCCTCTCCGGCGACCGACACCGCCACGAAATGTTCAAGCTCGGCTTCGACCTCGGCTACCCCCTCTACGAATTCAACTCCGCCAAGGTCACCAACATCCATACCCACAAAGCCAACCCTCACTCCTTCTTCTCCCACAACGAGGGCAACTTCTTCGGCCTCCTAGATTTCGACTTCACCTCCGCCAACCCCTCCGTCACCTACCGCTGCGTCACCGAAAAAGGCACCTCCCCCGACCACCTAAAATTCAGCACCACCCTCCAAGACCTAACCCCCTCCAAATAGCCACCAACCAAGTCTCAAAAAACTTCGCGCCTCCGCGTCTTAGCGGTTCAAACCTCCTCAACCAAAGCCCCTCAACCCCAGAATCCACCACTCACCACTCACAAGTCACCATTCAAAACCCCAGACTTCACAAGTCACCCTTCACCACTCACCATTCCTCCGTGCAGGATGACCAATTCTTTCAAAAGAACCACGTCGAGAACCACCTCGCCAACATCTTCGATGACCTCCCCGGCTTCATCTACTTCGTCAAAGACCGCGACCTCCGCTACGTCGCCTACAACCAACGCCTCTGCGATATCTTCGAGTCAGACGATATCCTCGGTAAAAAAGACGACGACTTCATCCCCGCCCATATCCTAAAAGACATCCGCAAGGATGACCTCCGCATCCTCGACACCGGAGAATCGATCATCAACCGCGTCGAACTCGTCCCCCGCGGCAGCGGATTCGTCGACTGGTCCACCACCACCAAAAAGCCCCTCTTCAATCAAAAAGGAGACATCTGTGGCATCATCGGAATCACCAGGCCCTTCGACCAAGGCACCACCTCCCTCTCAAAAAACGAAGAACTCGGCCCCGCCCTCCAGCTCCTTCACCAACACTACCGCGACAACATCCCCATCACCGAACTCGCAAAAACTGCCAACCTCTCCCTCTCCAGCCTACTCCGCAAATTTAAGTCCACCTTCAACATGACGCCCAAGGAATACCTCCGCCACCTCCGTGTCCAAGAAGCCTCCCACCTCATCGTCCGCACCACCCAGACCTTCGCTGAAATCAGCCACCACTGCGGCTTCTCCGACCAAGCCCATTTCTCCCGCGAATTCTCCCGCATCCTCAAGGAACCACCCTCCGCCTACCGCGCCCGCTACCGGATCTAGCGTTCCACCCGAAGTCTCGCAAATAGCCGTGCCCCATTAACATCAGTAAAGGGCACCTCGACCGTGACATACTCGAAGGAAGGATCATCTTCATCAACCTCTCGTGGCAACACTTCCATCAGCTCATCAGTCTGCCAGACTGCAGCCGATAAATCCGGCGATGACTCCACCGCATACTGCAGCGCTCCATCATTCTTCCGCATCCGGACCTTCACCTGAAACTTCCCCTCACTCGCAGCTGTCTCGATCAGCATTCCCCCGCTCACCTTTGGATCAGTCCCCTGAGCATACTCCATCAAATTCTCCCGCCCATCCCCATCCGGGTCCGCCGAGTTCCCCCACACACTCATTTCCAATCCCGCATCCGCCAGCTCCTCACTCGTAAAATTCTCTTCCCGCCATTCCTGAAAAACATCAACCGGAGCTCTCCAAAAATCGATCGCCCAAGGCCCATTCACCCAATCTCCATCCAGCACCCTCGAAACAATAATCGTCTCACCTCCCGATCCATCCATTGCTCCTGAGCTCACCCGTTTCGCCCTCGTATCCGTCCAATACAATTGTCCCTCTTCCGGATCCAAAACCAAACCATGAGGACGTTCCATTCCCCCTCCTGAAAACAAGACCTCTCCACTCTCCATTCCATCCACCGCCCGACTCCTCACATCACTACTATCTCGGTCACACCAATAGATCACCCCATCCGCCACTTCCACATCCCGCACCTGAAACAAACCAGACACCACCACTTCTTGATTCAGCCCGTCCAAAGTGCAGCGACGAATCACAGTATTGTCGAACTCACTCCAGTAGATAAATCCACCATCAACCGCGAGATAGTAGGGATCATTCAATCCGCTGATCACATCCGTCGGCGTCTCATCTCCATCCACCGTCTTCCGACGAATCCTCCCCGCATCCTCTTCCACCCAGTAGAGCACCCGTCCAACTCGATCCATCGCGAGATCAGCCGGAGAATTTAAACCATTCAAAAAAACAGCCTGCCCCGATCCATTAAGATTCGAAGTCCGAATCGACCCATCCCCCCTCGTCACCCAAAAAAGAAGATCAAATTCCCGATCCACCACGATCCCCCGCGGATCAGCCTGACCGTTCGCAATCGTCTCCCGATTCCCACCATCTAGATCCCATGACTCCACAGTACTGGCATCCTTATCAGTCCAAAACAAGCGCGGACCATCCTGCCCCCACAATGGCGACATTCCGCAAAACACATACAAAAAAAGAATTTTCAATTCTTTCATAAACCCACTTAAACCCCCGCCCCCCTCTTCCGGCAATCCTAAAGGCCTCAAGATCCATCTCACCCAAGAAGCTCTTTGACGATTTCATTCAAAAAACACCCCGTTTTCTTCAAGACACTTCTCCCGCCTTCTTGTATCCATAGACCAATGAAAACCGTCGCCATCCTAGCAACTCTCGACACCAAAGCCGATGAAGCCAACTTCATGCGCACCGAAATCGAGACCCTCGGCGGCCAAGCCCTCCTCATCGACCTCTCCCTCGTCGGCGACTCCGACCTCAAAGCAGACGTCACCAAACAAGAAGTCATCTCCGCTGGCGGCGGCAACCTCCACGAACTCCTCGTCAAACCCAACCGCGAACAATCCAACCCCTTCATCGTCGCCGGAGCCACCAAGCTCCTGCTCGACCTCCAAGAGTCCAAAAAAATCCACGCCGTCGTCACCCTCGGTGGCACCCAAGGAACCTCCACCTGCGCCCCCATCCTCCAAGCCCTCCCCTACGGCTTCCCCAAAGTCATGCTTTCCACCGCCGCCTCCGGCGACACCTCCCCCTTCGTCGGCATCAAGGACATCACCATGATGTTCGCCGTCTCCGACATCCTCGGCCTCAACGTCTTCTCCCGCAAAATCCTCGCAAACGCCGCCGCCGCCGCCTGGGGCATGGCCCAATCCACACAAGAAAGCATCGCAAAATCCATGCGGACGAGCGAGAGCGAGTGCAAGCTCAAAGGCCCCAAGGGCGTCATCGGCATGTCCAACCTCGGCGTCCTCACTCAGGGCGCCATGCACGCCATCGAACTCTTTGAAAAAGCCGGCTACGAGGTCATCACCTTCCACGCCATCGGCGCCGGTGGTGACGCCATGGAACAAATGATGAAAGAAGGAATCATCAACGCCGTCTTCGACTACGGCCTTGGCGAAATCGCCGACGGCGTCTTCGGCGTCCTCCGCGCAGGTGGCCCCGACCGCCTCACCGTCGCCGGGCAACTTGGCCTCCCCCAAGTCATCGTCCCCGGTGGCTCCGAGCACCTCGGCATCCTCGTCAACGAGCCCTCCAAAGTTCCCGCCGGATACGAAGACCACCAAATCACCTGGCACTCCCCCTACGTCTTCGTCCCTCGCCTCAACGCCGAAGAACAAGACCGCGTCGCCAAAGTCATCGGCGAAAAACTCACCCACTCCACCAAAGACACCCTCTTCCTCATGCCCCTCAAAGGCGTCTCCTCCTACTCCGCCGAAGGAGGTGAACTCTACAACCCAGACCTCGACGCCGCCTACTGGAAGTCCCTCCAAAAACACCTCCCAAGCACCATCGAAGTCGAATCAATGAACCTCACCGCCCAAGACCCCGCCTTCGTCGAGCGCGCCGTCACCTACCTCATCAACAAACTCGAAGCCTAAAAAAAAATATGGAGAGTGGGCATCCTGCCCGCTCCCCCCCAACCAAGCCCCCCAACCAAGCCTCAAAAAACTTCGCGTCTTAGCGACTTAGCGGTTCAAAAAACCACCTCAATCAAAAAACCACCTCAAATTTTCTCAAAACAACCCAACCTACTAAACTACTAATACCATGGCTGACCTAGACGACATCAGAGACGGAGACAACTTCGGTCTCAACACACCCGCAGACACCTCCTCATTCTACCTCAAAGGCATGAACAGCGCCTCATGGGGAATTAAAAACCGCATGTCCCGCATCTTTAACCGCAAGTCCGGACGTACCGTCATGCTTGCCTTCGACCACGGCTTCCTCATGGGCCCCACCTCCGGTCTCGAGCGCATCGACCTCAACATCGCCCCCCTTGCCGAAGAAGCCGACTGCCTCATGGGTTGCCGCGGCATGATTCGCACCAGCATCCCTGCGGAAAACACCAAGCCCATCTGCCTCCGCACCGACTCAGGCACCACCATCCTCACCGAGATGAACCACAACGTGCTCATCTCCGAGATCGATGCCATCGGCATGAACGTCTCCGCCATGGCAGCCATGCTCGCCATCGGTGACGCCGACACCGAGGCCTCCACCATCGCCAACTTCTCCAAGCTCGTCGACATCGGCAACAAATACAGCATCCCCGTCATGGGTGTCACCGCTGTCGGAAAGGACATGGCTCGCGACTCCCGCTACTTCGGCCTCGCCTCCCGCGTTTGTGCTGAAAACGGCGCCTCCATCGTCAAAACTTACTACACCGAAGGCTTCGAAAACGTCGTCGCCGCCTGCCCCGTCCCCGTCGTCATCGCCGGAGGAAAAAAGCTCCCCGAGCTCGAGGCACTCGAACTCTGCTACAACGCCATCCAATGTGGCGCTTCCGGAGTCGACATGGGCCGCAACGTCTTCCAATCCGACAAACCCCTCGCCATGATGCGCGCCGTCAAAGAAGTCGTCCACAACGGCGCCAAACCCGCCGAAGCCATCGAAATCTACAACGCTGGCTAACAACTCGTGGCGTGACCGCCCCGGTCACTTCTCAACCTTCAAAAACCCCGGGGCCTCCCAAAAAGAGTCCCGGGGTTTTTCATTCCCAGCCCCAACGGGGCACACTAACGTAGCCTAGGGCATCGCCCTAGGATTCACGTCCTCAGAAAATCCAAGCCCTGAAAGGGCGATCTAATTCTAATTATTCTCCAATCCCAACGACCAACCATCATGACACGCGCCGAAAAAATCGACCTCATCCGCTCTCGCCCCCAACTCTCCGTCGCCACCCTCAGTGCCGACATGGGCAATCAAGACGCCGCCCTCCAAACCCTTTTGGAAAACGACGTCAACCTCCTCCACTTCGATGTCATGGACGGCAACATCTGGCCAAACATCACCGTAGGCTCTCCCTTCGTCGCCGGGCTCAAAACCAGCCTCTTGAAGGACGTCCACCTCCTCATCAACAAACCAAAGCAACACATCGACTCCTTCGCCGCCGCCGGAGCTGACCTCATCTCATTCTCCGTCGAATACACCGCTCACATCGACGACACCCTCGCCCGCATCTCCTCCCACCAAGACATCGTCCGCGGCGTCTCCCTCAACCCCGGCACCTCCCCCAGCTTCATCAAGCAATACCTCGATCAAATCGATTACGTCCTCCTCCTCGGAGTCGGCCCCTACTCTGGCAAAGAAACCTTCCTCGAAGACATTCCCGCCAAGATCAAAGAGCTCCTCGAGTGGAAGCCCGAGCTCCTCATCTGCATCGATGGCGGCGTCAACAAAAACACCATCGCCCAAATCGCCGCCATGAACCCCCACTTCGTCGTCTCCGGCTCCGCCATCTTCAACAACGAAGACCCCGCCGAAAACCTCACCTTCTTCAACAAAACCATTGGGGTGAAATCCTAATCTCTAAATCAAGAAACCCTAAACCAAAGCCTCTGCTGCTCTGCGTGAGCCATCCCCTCAACCAAGCTTCAGCTCCCTTCCACTCATTCTGTGGTCAAAACCTCCTCAACTAATCTGCGCTAATCTTATTAATCTGCGGATCAAAACTTCCTCAACCAAGCTCACTCTTCCTAACAACCAAGCCTCTGCTGCTCCGCTGCTCTGCGTGAGACCTCCCCTCAACCAAGCTTCAGCTCCCTTCCGCTCACTCTGTGGTCAAAACCTCCTCAATCACCCAACTACAAAGCCTCTGCGTGAGCCACCCCCTCAACCAAGCCCCCAAATAACCTCTTAACCCAATCACCCAATAACATGCCCATCCACGCCAATAAAGTAGCCATTGTCACCGGAGCCTGCGGTGGAATCGGTCGCGCTACTGCCGAACGCCTCCGCAACGACGGAGCCACCGTCGTCGGTCTCGACATCAACCCCGACGTCGTCACAAACCTCACTGGCGAGCGCCTCACCGGCATAGTCTGCGACATCACCGATGACGCCGCCCTGAAAAAAATCATCAATGACACCGCCGCTAAACACGGCAGCCTCGACCTCATCGTGGCCAACGCCGGCATCTTCAAATCCGGCGAATACATCGACGCCCCCCAAGACTCCTGGGACCTCCACCTCAAGATCAACCTCACCGCCACCCAGCGCTTCCTCAAATTCTCCATCCCCTACCTCAAAGAGAGCAAGCTCTCCGCCAGCATCATCATCATCGGCTCGCGAAACTTCGCCGCCCCCGGACCCGGCGCCTCCGCCTACTCCGTCACCAAAGCCGGCGTCACCCAACTCGCAAGAGTGGCTGCTCTCGAGCTCGCCCCCCACGGCGTCCGCGTCAACATCATCCACCCCGATGCCGTCTTCGACACCGAAATCTGGTCCCAAGAAGCGCTCGAAAAATCAGCCAAGCGCTACAACATGACCGTCGAGGAATACAAAACCAAAAACCTCCTCAGCACCGAGATCACCTCCCCCGGCGTCGCCGCCATGGTCTCCACCGTCGCGGGCCCCGTCTTCAGCGCCACCACCGGCGCCCAAATCCCCATCGACGGCGGCAACGACCGCGTGATCTGAGCGGCAACAACCACCCCTTCTCAAATCGCCCCCGCTCACCCCGAGCGCGGGGCTTTTTTTACGCCGTCATCCATCCAAAATTCCTGAAGAAAAATCCGTGCAATCCTCTTCAATCAAAACGTGTCAGCTAGATCAGGAAAATCTGTGTTAACAAAAACTCCTCTCCGATCGTCTCGACCAGCACCAATTTGACCATAAATCTAAAACACCCGTTGGGCATTTTTCAGAGGGCTTCTTTGAAAAAAAAGGTCCTCATTCCGAATCTTCAGACCCGCCACGATTTGTCTGCCACGCCTCAAATTCATCTTCCATCAGAGGTCTTGGAAAAAGTCGCCGATTTACATCCTCCTGCAAAAAATTCTCATACAGCGGATCCTCGTTCCGAGGCTCATTCGACTTTAGAGCGAAGCCTTCATCTTCCACTTCAACCTCCACCGTCGGCTGCTTTAGGCTTCGGTAATGTTGCGCCCCCACGAGAAAGGCAACGACCAGCCAAATCAGATAGTGACCAAATCCGGTCGCCGGTTCAAACGAGACGTCCAGCCGCCCGTTTCCAAAATCCGCAATCTCCACCCGAAAATCATCCTCATCAATGACTCTCGAATACTGCCCCTCTGAATCAGGACTCAAAACAAAACTCTCTTCACGAGGCTCGATTGCCCGGAACATCACGAACCCCATCATCGAGCCATAAAGAATAGCCCAAAGTAGATATTTTTTGTTCACGGTACCGAAAATGACGCAAATCAGCCAACTTGACCACGCGAAGATTTTCGAAAATTGGGATCAAAGTGAAATTTACAAAATATTTCTATTGGCTCAGATCCCCTTCGCATTGTATGGCCACACCCTTCCCACGTTGAGAGCGAGACAATCGCCCACCCGTTCAACCCATCAGAGAAAGGACTGACCCATGGCATTTACACCAAGCAAAGATCACAAGCGCCGCGAGCGTGAACAGAAAAAGCTCGAAAAACGCATGGCCCGCGAAGCTGCTCGCGAAGAAAAGAGAGCTGCTGACGCCGAAGCCGCCCGAATCGCTGAAGAAGAAGCTACCGAAAAAGCCCGCTGGGACGCCCTCACTCCCGAAGAGCAAGAGTTCGAAACCCTCCTCAAAGAAGAGGAAGCCGAAAAGGCCGAGAAAGAAAAAGAAGCTTAGCCTTTCTCAAAGGGCCTAAAACGACCGCCCAAAATCATAAAGGGCACGGGGCAAATTAGGCCGACTTTCAAGATAGGCCCCAAATTCCTCCGGCGGGTCAACTCCATCGAGAAAAGGTGGTCGCGTAGCAGGATCGTTCTGTCGACGATCCAGAACTTCATCTAGTAGACGTCGTACCTTAATCGGATTTTCAAAAGCCCAGCCCTCAAAAACTCGAGAGACACGCAAAATATCGTGACGGAGATTTTCCTCCGTCTTATCTGCTCGAAATCTTAGGCGATCTATCGCCGCTCGAAAGTCTTCAACACTAACAGCGTCATCCAATTCACTTCTAAGAACCCGAGTCTGTTCCTCATCACTTCGAGCCCGGCACCCCTCAATTACAAATCCAAGTTCGCCTCGGCAGCCCCACCGGAACCCTCGTCGACACAATCAACGTCCCAGAAACAACCGACTGGCAAGACTGGGAAACCATCGAAGCCAGCCTCACCAACACCGCCGGAACCTACGATGTCTACCTCGTCTTCGAAGAAGCCGGCTCCGCCACCAACGCCAATTTCCCCACCTCAGTTCCAAAGCGCTTCTTCCGCGTTAAAGTCACTTTACTGTAAACCACGAAACCCTTTCAAAAGCTCCGCAGGAGCAACATGCAAATAGCCCCCTAGAGAAATCAGAACTTCCAAGTCACCTCAGCCGAGAGGTAAGAATTTGGAACGTCTTGCAAATTGAACTCCACAGATCTCCGGACCCAAGCCATCTGAGCTTCAAGTTGCGCGAGTTTCAATCCGACACCGAGGCTCACCTCTCCCACCCAGTTTTCTTTCGAAACGCTATGACTGTTACTGAAGGTATTCCCATCGAGAAAAATGTTATGGCCGACTGCCCAGCCCTCCACCGAGGCAAAAGCAAAAATTCCGTAATCGCTATCTGAGCTCTCTAAGGATGGCAGTGAAAAGTCATGGATATCACCGATTCCAAACCTTAGCTCCGCTCGTGCGGTGAGTCGGGTCGAAAGATTCCCTAGATCAATTCCAAGCGTAGGCATGAAATCGATCTGCGGTCCGCCCGTGTTTGTGTCTGTCGTGAAAAGCCAGGTGCGGTCGGCGTGCAGATTAAAAATGAATTCGTCGCTCAACTGATGACGCCACCCGACAGGCTCTAAACCATTTTCAAAAAAATCATGCCATTTGGTTTGGACCGCTTCGGCTCCTGCCGAAGGTCCGACAATACCAAGGGCAATACTGAAGCGGTCTTTGGTCGGAACAGAACGCAAAGAAAATAGACCAGAGCGACCTCGCCTCTCCCATTTCGGTTCAAGAAAGGCGTATCCCGCATAGGGCCGGTCATCCTCTTGCAGAAGGTGAGCGTCGAAAGAAGTGCCCACCCCCGAGTAAAAATTCGCATCCCCGATATTTTCAGGAGTGGAAAAAGTTTGCCCAAAGGAAAAGCCGCCTCGTGTTCTCTCAATCTCCATCCCAAAATTCCAAATGGATCTCATGATGGTAGAGGCATAGAGAAAGCCGCCCTTTGAGTGCTCATTGGCGAGATCATCACGGTGCATATAGTCGAACCAGAGTCCTTGCGTGTAATGTCGATCCGTATAGCGGCCATTGAAGAGGCTGTTGAGATAGGTGTCGTTTTCCCAAGTTAGCCTTAAGCTCCTCTTATCTTCTGCGTGCGCTGAGCCAAAACACAGGAGCGAAAGAAGAGAGGCTGTTGAGAGAGAGATTGTTTTCAAGAACATGAATTAGGGGGGAGTTGGCTCTAATAAAACACGATAAAAGATGCCATGCCATCAATAGTTATCTCGGAGACCTTAGAGTCACTCTCGCGTTCCGTTCGTCAGAAAAACGATCCGGTAAAATCCACGCGAAAAAACAGTCCCGCAACCCGATCAAGCTAAAGTCATCAGCAATGGCTAAAAGCCGAAAAAAATAACTCGAATCAACCGAGACGCGATTGCTTGAAATCTCAAAAACATCCTAAAAAGTGGTTGTAAGTTTTCACGAGAAAAGGAGCCTTTCTTCTAAGTCTGCCCCAATCAAAGCTTCCCTCTATTTTAAACAATCTCAAAACAGGACCACACAATCGATTGACTCCCCGATCCTTACGTGCAATTTAATGCACACCACCTAGCCGATCTCATGAAAACCATTCTCCTCCTCACACTCGCCTTCCTTCTCTCCGGTCCCGTTTTCGCTGG
The DNA here is from genome assembly GCA_937928545.1 of uncultured Verrucomicrobiales bacterium. Lineage (GTDB taxonomy): Bacteria > Verrucomicrobiota > Verrucomicrobiia > Verrucomicrobiales > Akkermansiaceae > SW10. Next base: position 164,344 of record CALGJQ010000014.1, on the reverse strand, counting down.
GAAGGTCACCCTTCAGCAAGAAGGCCGCAAAGCCACCTTGCTCGTCGATGGACAGCCCTACAAAGTCCACGGAGTCGGCGGTGAAGGTAGCCTTGAACTTCTCAAAAAACAAGGCGGCAACGCCATCCGCACCTGGGGCATCGATGACAACACCCAAGCCATCCTCGACGACGCCCATGCCAAGGGCCTCAAAGTCGCTCTCGGATTCTGGCTCGGCCACGAGCGCCACGGCTTCTCATACACCGACTGGGATTCCAACATCACCCAAGCCGAAAACCTCTTCGCCGCCGTCAAAAAATACAAAGACCATCCCGCCCTCCTCCTCTGGGCCCTCGGCAATGAAATGGAAGGCTTCAAGGAATCCTCAAACCCCGCAATCTACACCCAGATCGAATACCTCGCTCGCACCGTCAAACAGCTCGACCCCGAACACCCCATCATGACCGTCACCGCCGAGATCGGTAAAAAACAAATCGAAGGCCTCAACCGCTTCTGCCCCTCCATCGATATTCACGGCATCAACTCCTACGGCGGCGGCCCCTCCATTCCTGAACGCTACAAAGCAGGAGGGGGGATCAAACCCTACCTCATCACCGAGTTCGGCCCCGCCGGCACCTGGGAACGTCCCGCCAACAAATGGGGCATGCCAGACGAAGCCACCAGCACCGCAAAAGCTTCCGACTACAAAAAATCCTATGAAGCCTTCGCAGCCGATCCCCTCTGCCTCGGCAGCTTCGCCTTCATGTGGGGAACCAAGCAGGAAGCCTCCGCCACCTGGTTCGGCATGCTTCTCTCCACCGGAGAAAAAACCGCCGCCGTCGATGTCCTCACCAAACTCTGGACCGGTAACGACCCCGAAAACTTCTGCCCCGTCATCGAGTCCATCACCCTCGTCCAGCCCAATGAAGAACTCGACCCCGGTGCTACCATCAAAGTAAACCTCAAAGTCAGCGACCCCGAAAATGACCCGCTAAAAGTTCAGTGGATCCTCACCGAGGACTGGAAAGAAGTCGCCGAAGGCGGAGACCATCGCGCCGCGCCACCCCAATTCCCCGAAGCCATCCTCCCTGACTCCAGCAACGAAACCGCCAATATCAAACTCCCAAAAAGCGGAGGCACCTACCGCATCTACGCCTTCATCCGCGATGGCCAAGGCGGCGCTGCCACGGGCAACATCTCCATCAAAATTAAAGGCGAGCATAGACCTGTCCCCGCCGAAGAACTCGCCACCCCCGTCGTCATCACCGGAGCCGCCACCAACGGCCCCTGGACCGCCAGCGGATGGATGGGCAACACCGAAAAACTCAAAATGGACGAAGACTCCACCGAAAACCCCAAGGTCGGAAAAGAATGCACCAAAGTCACCTTCGCCAGCGACTCCGGATGGGCCGGCGTCGTCTGGCAACACCCCGCCGGCGACTGGGGAGACGCACCCGGCGGCTTCGACCTCACCGGAGCCACCAAACTCACCTTCTGGGCCCGCGGAAATGAAGGCGGCGAAAAAGTCACCCTCGGCATCGGCAACATCGCCCCGCCCAAAGTTTACCACGACACCTTCACCGGCAAAAAAGAACTCACCCTCACCACCGAGTGGCAGCAATTCGAGATCGACCTCACCGAAAAAAATCTCACTCGAATCAAATCCGCCCTCTACTTCACCACCAGCGCAAACGGCAAACCCCTCGCCTTCTACCTCGACGAAATCACGATCAAGTGATCCCTCAATCAACGGGCAAAAGAACAATGTGTCCGACCCTCACCGGGACTTTCCCATCATTCGTAATGCGTAACTCGAAGGTATCAGAAGAACGCTGAAGCCGGAACGGCATTGAGAACGTCGTATCCTTCTCAGTCACCCGACGCTTCATCTCCTGTCGGTCACTGAACAAACCAATCGTAAGTTTCGGATCAGACTCAGGACTCACCACCTGCCCCTTCTCGTTACGCTCAGGGCCACAATACACCACCGCCTCAAGAACATACTTCTCCGAAAGACCATCGCTCAGCTCGACCTCCTGCATGATGCTTCCCCCCGGCTGCAAAAGAGCTCGCTGGTCCACTTTAATACTCGTCGGAGCCTCGCCGTTTTCCACGATCTCCGCATCCGAAAACTTCCACCGCCGCTTCCCCTTTGCAAAGTCGCCATTCTCCACCAACAGCGTACTCTTTGGAAATTTCAGCAACACCGCCCCCTTACTTTCCAGCCCCTTGTCATCAGAAATGGTGTAATGAAAAAAATCATAATCGAGATACTGGCTAAAAGGATTCTCAAGCCGATACCTCACACGGTTATCTTTCAAAATAGAAACCTTCGCCCCTCGCTGGGATTTCTTATCAACCTCAGTCAGAGAGATTTGATCGCGATTGAGATCATAGTCATTGGCCAGAGGATCAAGAAAGAGATCATAAGTGGTATTCGCCTTCAGACCTGAAGTTTGCTTAAGAGGTGGAATTTCAAATTTATCGAGCCTCGCATAGGGTTTCACATTCTCTTCCGGGTAGGAAATCTCCTCAAGATTCTTGGAGTTCTCGCGAATGATCTCAACCTCCTTGTAGTTCAGCTTATGACGTCGCTCACGGGGATAGCGCGACCCTTGCGACGCAATATTCATCGTCCCATGTTCCAAAGGCCATCCATGCCCATGACCTGTTCCAAAAGCGTGAGAACATTCATGATGAAGGAGATCCCATGCATCCCCTCCCCAAGCAATCCACACCGCTCGACCTCCCCCGAGACCACCGCCATGAGCGGCATTCGCACACAGAGCAATGATCACATCACAATCATGCTTCTTGTTCACGCGACGAGAAATTCCCATCAATGCCCCAGGCTCCCGCGTCTCCAGATAAGGATCCGTTTCCTTGTCCGTCCGGATTTCCAGATTCCCGATCTCATACTGAATCCCCACCTCCGGGATCCACACCCGATTCAACTCCGCCAGGATACGATCAGCCGCAGCCCGCGCCTTCTTCTCGGAGCCATCGAAGGTCGTATTTAAACACGTAGAACTGATATCGATCGCCAAACGGCAGAGACGAAGTGGCAATTCTTCCGGCAACTTACGCTTTCCTGGAGCCTGAAAACTTTTCTCCAACTCCTCGAGTTCCTTCCGACATTTCTCCACAAATTCTTGATCCGCCTCAATGAGATCAGCGGGCGAAAATCGATATTCCTTCCCATTCCGGTCCTTAAGAACAACCTGCTCTTCCCCGATCTCCGCCAGAATCGCAGTGAGCTGAATCCCCTCCTTAGAAGTCCAAGTACGCGCCTTATGGTGATGACCATGCCCAAGTGAACTAAGAATCATTGAGAAGAGAATGAGGAAAATACGGATCATAAGATTGCCAAAGTTCTAATGGATTCTTCGCAGCCTACTAAAGAAAAAAATCCTCTCAGACCGAGACCACCACAAGGACGCTTCGGATTCACCATCAAGTAAACCCGAAAGTTAGAGCCCTCTCTCCCCGTAAAAGAGAGCCAGCAATGGCTCTTTTTTTACGCGCACTCCTCCTCACCTACCTCTTCACCCAGGTAAAAGCCGACTTTGTTCACCCCGGCGTCATCCACAGCCAAGAAGGCATCGACTTCGTTAAAGCAAAACTCATTGCCAAAGAAGAACCTTGGCTAAAAGCGTGGAAGGAACTCAAAGACTCCCGCTACGCCAGCCCTCAATGGAAACCAAAAGCCTTTCCGAAAGTCGAACGCGGCCCTTACAACGACCCTGACGTCGGCTCCTCCGAATTCACCGATGATGGCCGCGCCTCCTACACCCACGCCCTTCGCTGGGTCCTCGCTGGCGAAGAAGCCTCCGCCAAAAAGTCAGCCGAAATTCTCAACGCTTGGTCGAGCACTCTGAAGGCCGTCACCGATCACGACGCCCGCCTTCTGGTCGGAATGAGCGGGCAACCCTATATCATCGCCGCTGAACTTCTCCGCCACTACCAAGGAGGATGGAAGGGCTGGACTCAGGATCAACAAGAGCAATTCGAAATAATGCTTCGCAACGTTTGGTATCCCATCATCAAACCCTTTCACCCCACCGCCAATGGCAACTGGGATGCCGCCATGCTCCAAACCATGATCTCCATCGGCGTCTTCCTTGACGACCAAACCATCTTCGACCGCGCCAAAAACTACTTCCTCAAAGGACAAGGAAACGGAGCTATCGGAATGTATTTCAAAGAAAGCGGCCAATGCCAAGAAAGCGGCCGCGACCAAGCCCACGCCCAAATGGGCCTCGAATTCCTCGCCAACACCGCCGAGACCGCTTGGATCCAAGGAGTCGATTTCTACAGCGCCCTCGACAACCGCCTCCTCAAAGGCTTCGAATACACTGCCAAATACAACCTCGGCTACGAGGTCCCCTACGAGCCCTACCGCAGCTTCGAGGGCCGCTACCACTACAAATCCCTCTCCAGTAAAGCTCGTCGCCTCCACAACATCTACGAGAAAGTCTTCAACCACTACCACTTCCGCCAAGGTCTCGACGCCCCCTTCACCCAAAAAGCCGCCGAAAAAAATCGCCCCGAATCTCGCCGCCACTGCTTCGTCCCCTGGACTACCCTCATGTTCTACCAGCAGCCACACCCACAACCTTCAAAAAAATGACTTCTCTCAAAAAATTCCTCCCCTGTTTAGGATTTCTCATACTTTCGAATTTAGGATTCTCCGCGCAGCGGATGAACGTCCTCTTCATCGCCGTCGATGACCTCCGCCCTGAGCTTAACTGCTACGGCAACAAAGAAATCCACTCCCCCCATATCGATGCCCTCGCCGCTCGCGGCACCCTCTTCGAGCGCACCTACTGCCAAGTCGCCGTCTGCGGAGCCTCCCGCGCCAGCCTCATGACCGGCCTCCGCCCCCAAACCACCCGCTGCTGGAACTACAAAACTCCCATGCGTGAAAAAAATCCCGATGCCCTCTCCCTCCCCCAACACTTCAAAGCCCAAGGCTACCACGCCCTCTCCATCGGAAAAATCTACCACGCCCATAACGACGACTTCCCACAAGGCTGGTCCGAAAAACCCCTCCGCGGCCTCGGCCAACAATACGCCTCACCCGCCGGCATCGCGGCTCACAAAAAAGCCACCCGCATCCAAAAAGAAACCGGCGTCCGCAGCAACGGCCCCTCTATCGAAAACGGTGGTGACATGAGCGATGACATCTACAACGACGGTGGAGTCGCCAAGGCCGCCGTCGAGCGTTTGCAAAAACTCGCCAAAGATGAAAAGCCCTTCTTCCTCGCCGTCGGCTTCTCCAAACCGCACCTCCCCTTCAACGCCCCCGCCAAATATTGGGACCTCTACGACCGCGAAAAAATCAAAGTCCCCTCACGCGACAAAGTCATCAACGGCCTCCCCTACGATCGCTCCACCTGGGGTGAACTCAAAAACTACTCCGACATCTCAAAAGACATCAAAGTCCTCGACGACGCCAAAACCCGTGAACTCATCCACGGCTACCGCGCCTCCGTCAGCTACATGGACGCCCAAGTCGGCCGCGTCATCAAAGCACTCGATGAAACCGGCCTCGGCAAGAACACCATCATCATCCTCTGGGGCGACCACGGCTACTACCTCGGCGACTACGGCGAATGGTGTAAGCACACCACCTACGAAGTCGCCGCCCAAGTCCCCCTCATCATCGCCTCCCCGCAACTCAAAGGCGGCCAGCGCACCAAAGCCCTCACCGAACTCGTCGACCTCTTCCCCACCATCTGCGACGTCAGCGGAAACCCCACCCCAAAAAAACTCCACGGCCTCTCCCTCAAGCCCCTCCTCAAAGACCCCACAACAGAATGGCGAGCAGGAGCTTTCAGCCAGTATTTCAAAAACAAAAAAGGCGCAGGGAAAGTCCTAGGAACCAGCCTCCGCACCCACCGCTTCCGCTACACCGAGTGGCGTAAAAAGGACCACACTGGAAAACTCGAAGACATCACTCTCATCGACTTCCAAGGCAACCCACACGAAAACGTCGCCGCCAACCCCGCCCATAAAGACACCCTTAAAAAGCTAGCCGAACTCGTAAAAAAATCCGGGACCGGAATCACCCCCTAACCCGACCCCCTCATCTTCTACGCCTCATCCTAATCCCCCTCATTGGTTAAAAAGCACTGTCATCTCCAATCTTCTCGGACCTCCCCTATAAAGTCTAGTCGACTATCGCCCTCCCGCCCAATTAAACATTGCGCATTTCACAAGCTGCTCCTAATTAACCCCAACCTAGTGAAGCTCCTTCGCTCCATCTTTCTGCTTCTCGCTTGCCTACACATCGCTGTCGGTTCGCTGAACTGCATGCAGATCTTTGCTTGGGCGAACATGATTCACGAATACTCTGGCGACCGCACTCTCGAAGAAGCCGCCGCCATGACCTTCAGCGGAGATCACCCCTGCGAAATGTGCCTCTCCATCGCTGCCGCAAAATCTGAAGAGCAGGACTCTCAAAAAGCCCCGCTCCCTACCGAAGAACGCCAAAATCTTCGCCCCGAATTCCAACCGCTCGCCACCACTGATCTCCCCACCATCAAACATTGGCGGCAGTCTCTCGCCAGCCCTCGCGCTGGGCAGTCCTTGTTAAAAATTTCCCGCGTTGAGGACTCCGTTCCCACTCCTCCGCCCCGGCATCTCGTCGCCGCCTAAGCAACTCCTCCTGCTAGATCGCAGGATCCCCTTGCCCCTGAACTCGATCAGCTTCGCGCCATCGTCTTCACCCCACTCGCTGAGCACCTTCTAGGCTCATCTTTTCTTCTCCGACGAGAGCCATGTCTTCTCTTAAAAAAATCTACATCCTCATTCTCCTCTCCCAATCTCTTTTCGGGAGTGAAGAGCATTTCTTTGCCCGTCACGTGCATCCTCTGACTGTGACGCCCGATGCCTCGCGCCTCCTCGCCGTCAACTCCGCCGAGGGCCTCCTCTCCGTCTTCACCATCGGCGACCAAGCCGACGACCGCCCCGTCCTCACTTCTGAGATCCCCGTTGGGCTCCTTCCCGTCTCCGTCCGCCTGAGAACCGCCGATGAAGTCTGGGTCATCAACGAACTCTCCGACTCCATCTCCATCGTCTCGCTTTCCCAAGGCCTCACCCTCGCCACCATCCAAACCGGTGACGAACCCGCCGACGTCGCCTTCGCTGGAGGCAAAGCCTTCGTCACCTGCTCTCGCGATAACGCCATCGAAGTCTTCGATCCCCTCACCCGTCTCAAGATCGACACCATCGCCCTCCAAGGCATCTCCCCACGCAGCATCATCGCCTCGCCCGATGGCCTCTCCCTCCACACCATCTTCCTCCACACCAGCAACGGCACCACCATCCTCCCGCGCAACCAAGCCCCACCTCAAAACATCCCCGACACCTTCAACCCCGCCCTCCCCGCACCTCCACAGGTCGGCATGATCGTCCCCACTGATCACGATGCCATCGACTACACCGTCCTCGACCACGACCTCGCCACCATCGATGCCCGAACCCACTCCGTGACCAACTACCAAGGAGACCTCGGCACCAATCTCCTCAGCCTCGCCACCCTTCCAAATGGCGAACTCCTCATCGGCAACACCGAGTCACGCAACCTCATCGCGCTCGAACCCCAGCTCCGCGCCCGCTTCGCCCTCACCCGTCTCGCCCGCCTTTCGGTAGGCAATATCACTCACACAAATCTCAATCCCGACCCCGATCTCACCTTCCCCACCATCACGCCAAACTCCTCCGCCCTTTCCCAGATCTTCGCCATCCTCCCTGACACAAATTCTCACGCTTGGCTCGCCTCCTTCGGCACCGACCGCCTCGCCCGCTTCGACTTAAACACCAACCAAGTCACCCACCTCATCGACCTCCGTCAAGACAATGACACCGTCCGCGGCCCACGCGGACTCGCCGCTCACCCAACCCTCCCACGCCTCTTCGTTCTCAACCGCCTCTCTCACACCCTAACCACCATCGACTCCGAAAACTTCACCCTCCTCTCCGAAACATCCCTCTCCTCTCACCAAGATCTCACCCCCTCACTCAAACGTGCCCGCGGCTTCCTCTTCGATGCCCGCCTCTCCGGAAACGGCACCGTCTCCTGCGCCTCCTGCCACATCGACCTCGAGCGCGATGGCATGGCTTGGGACCTCGGCGACCCCAGCGGATCCATGCTCACCATCCCCGGCGCACTCCTCTCCCTGCATTCGCCAAACTCCATCATCGACCGTGACATTCACCCCATGAAAGGCCCCATGATCACGCAAACTCTCATCGGCCTCTCGGAGCAAACCAAACTCCACTGGCGCGGCGACAAACCCAGCATTCAGTCCTTCAACTCCACCTTCCCAAATCTCCTCGCCGCCCCTCCGCTCCCCTCGGAGGACATGGACCAAGTCGCCACCTATCTCCTCAACCTCCGCCATCACCCTAACCCCCACCTTCAACTCGACCGAAACCTCCCTGCCGAAATCAAAGGCGGTAACCCCACCGATGGCATCGCCGTCTTCACCCTCTTCGACAACCACTGCTCCGCCTGTCACACCCTCCCCTCCGGCACCAGCAACAACCTCGATATCCCCTCCACCGTCGGCTCCTTCCAAGCACTCAAAGACGCCCCCCTCCGCACCACCTATCACCGGAATTTTTTCAATCCCATCGCGGGAGAATCCTCCCTCACCGGATTCGGTCTCGGCTCAGACGGCTCCCATCATGAACTCCCCATTTCCCATCCATACTCACTTCATATCTTAGACGACATCAGCCGCCCTCTCGCCCTTAGAGAAAAAGAAAAACGCGACCTCACCGCCTTCATCCTCGCCTTCGATACCGGCACCGCCCCCGCCATCGGACACAGCATCACCATCAAAGCCGGCCAAACCGCCACCCGCGATCTCCTCGCCGAAATCTTCACCCTAGAAGCCCAAGCCACGCTCAAAGAACTCAGCGGAGTCGGCCTCATCGTCCGAGGCATCTATCAAGGCCAGTCTCGCGCATTCCAATACAACCCAGACTCCAGCAGCTACCTCGCCGGCCAAACACTCAGCGCCACCCAACTCATCGACTCCCTCCTTCCCGGCGACTCCCTCACCTTCACCGGCGTCCCCTTCAACGCGACCTCCCACTACTCCACCGACCGAAACCGTGATGGCACTTCCGATGACTCACTCTCCCCGCCCGACCTCACCCTCGATCAAAACCGCCTCCTCACCTGGCCCTCAAATCGCCCCGACTGGTACCCCGAAAGCTCAAACAACCTCCACCAATGGACCCCCCTCCTCCGCCCCGCCGAAAAGCAAAACAACCTCTTCCAACTTTCAGCCCCCACCACCTCACCACGCACTTTCTACCGCCTCCGCCGCACCAAATAACCAAGTAACCAAGTAACCTATTAACCCAACAACCATGAAAACACTCCTATTGCTAACTTCGATCAGCCCGCTCTCTGCAGCCCTCATCACCGCCAATTCCGGCAGCCCCAGCGACACCGCAGGCTACACCTGGAACATCGCTCTCGACTCAGCCAACGATGACAACACCACCTTCGTCGGCAGCGTCGGCTCCTGGTCATGGGAAGACAAAGACCTCAACGAAGACCCCTCCCTCGGCGGAAACAACAACATCGGCTGGCGTCACCAATCAGACTGGATCGCCGTCAGCCTCACCAATGCCACTCGCCTCAGCATTAAGATGGAACGCTTCGATGCCAGCTCTAACCTCGCCCTCTTCCCCTCCTTCACCATCTACGAAAGCTTCACCAGCATCACCGACAAGCACTTCTACGAAAACGACCGCGACCTCAGCTGGGATCCGGCCCTTCTTCACCACGGTCACCTTGCCAACAGCACCTTGAACAGCGGCTCCATGACCCTAGATCTCCCCGCAGGTGACTACACTCTCGTCCTTGGTGGCAACTCCACCTCACAAACCAGCAGCGTCAACGTGAACTACCGCGCCTCACTCACTGCAGCCCCGGTCCCCGAACCCTCCTCCGTCGCTCTCAGCCTCTTAGCCGGACTCTCCTTGCTTGCCCGCCGTAAGCGCTAAGCTTCCATGAAAAAGCTCCTCCCCCTCCTCCTCACGCAAGCCAGCCTTGCCCACCACGGGCAGGACTTCTTGGTGACGCTCGACGCCAAGCCTCTTGCCCCATGGCAAGCCCTCTCAGGCACCGGATTTGAGCACACCCGCTATCAATCATCCGAGGAACTCTCCGCCACCCAGACCTTCATCCTAGGCCTCCCAAACGACCTTTCCTTCGCCACCACCTTCCGCCTCGCCGACGAAGGCTCCGGCGGCTGGGATGATTTTTCAATCACACCCTCCCTTCAATGGACCGCCCCATCCATCGAACTCCCCTCACTCGACTTCACCCTCCACCTCGCCATCGCCGCCGGATGGGAGATCCCCATCGAGACCTCTTCCGGTCACCTTCATGGAGATAAAATTCCCGCTCAAGACTGCAGCTCCCTCCTCGCCATCCCCTCCCTCTACGCCGCCTGCCAACAGGCCAATGCCAGCGCTCAAAATCACACTCATGACGACAGCGGGCATTCCCACTCCGGCATCCATCGCCATGGCCAGAGCCACGGCTTCCTCCGCCTCATCGGCGAAATTTCGCCAACGCCCAAAGACCGCCTCGCCGCCAACCTCATCGCCGTCTTCCCTGAAAACGACTCCATCCAAAGCGGCTACGCCCTCGCCTATCGCCACCAATTCACCGAGCAATTCTCCCTCGGACTCGAACTCATCGGCGACTTCAATTCCCAAGGCGAGCACCTCGCCTATCTCACCTCCACCATCTTCCTCAGCCATCACCTCACTCTCACCCTCGGTGCCGCCACCGGCCTCACCGACGCCTCCCCAAACACCACCTTCCAAAGCCTCCTCGTCTGGCGCTTCTAAGACACCAAAGCTTGTCCTCACCAAACCAAAAACTCAACGTTTCCGACGCATCAGACCAAATACCGCAATCACCCCCATCAAGCCAGTCGTCGATGGCTCTGGGATCACCGTGACTCCTCGAATCACGATCAAATCATCTCTCGTCAACCTAACCGCGGGATCATACTGAATGAGAGGAAGGGCCTCAAAAGGACTCTCCGCATTCACGACTGGCCGGGCCGCAATTTCATCGATTACGGTCATATCTGTCACTTCACCAAAAACCGTAAATCCGCCATTCTGAAGATCAAGATTACTCGAGTTATCATCCAGATTTACAAACCACTGGCTCGTTGCTGAATCAGGATCATTCCCCTGCTTCGCCATCGCCACGGTCCCACGTGTATTAGAAATACCCGGTTCATTCGCGATCGACTCACCCGTTTCAATCGAGTTCACCAAATATGACTCACTTGGATCTGCGAGCGAAAAGCCACCAGCCTGCAGAACAAAACCATCAACCAAACGATGAAAAATGGAATGATCGTAAGCCCCTCGTTCTAGGTAGCCCAAAAAATTAGCCACCGTCTCAGGAGCCTCTGTATCAAAAAGAGTGATCGGAATCTCACCAAGCGAAGTGTCCACTACAACCAAAGTCTGACCTGTTAGTTGCACCGAGAACCCAAGAGACAAATAGGAAATGGAAAACAGAGAAATACTTTTCATTTCCATAATATACGGAAATCTTAGGAAATGTCGAGCTACACAAAGGACCCTTTTTAAGCTCCATCACCTCACGCTTCAAGAGTCCGTCAAGCGCGTAAAAACTCTTCTCGATTTTCACAAAACCAACTCGAGAATTGAACCAATACACCTCCTTGACATCCAGATTCCGACTCCGGCCTTCCACCATGATCTTAGAGGCCTCAAAAGTCCCAGCAGCCACCACCACTTGATGAGTGCCCGCAACTCGAAAGCGGCGAACATTGCCCACTCCCGATCCAAGCTCATACTCCCAACTTTCTCCTCCCTCCATATCTCTCCTCACCAGATCGAGCGGAATACTGAGACTCTTCACCGGACCAGGGTCCAGTCCTTCCTTTTTGCTGCCTCGATATGACACCGCCTCGGGAGTGATTTCCAAATACTCATACTCCTCCACTTCACTCCCCCGCATGACTCGGATCACCTCCCAATGACCCTTCCCTTTTTTCACCTCCCTCCGGCCTTGCGCAATCTTGCGACGCTCAAACTCTACGAGAATCCTTCCCTCTCGTTCCCTTCGCAGCTCCCCCTCTAAAAGACGTGGCTGACTACCTTTAGGATAGGATGCCTCCACCTCATAAACCCACTCATCTCCGGGTGCGACCTCCCACAAAAGAGAAACCACCGCCTCAGACGGGATCACCTGCTTCTCGCGGCACGACGATAAAAAGAGCGCCAACACAAGCAAGACCGGAACTTTCATTCTCCTCTTCATCGGCACACTCTCATCAAATTCTCTGAAACGAAACATCGTCGAAGAAAAGGTGGCATCTTAAAAAGAAGATCACAATCTCCATCCTTTCAAATGCCGCAAGACCCAAACCAACGGTCTCGTCTCCGGCCTGATCTAAAATAAATCACCTCCCGTGTCAGATTCACTCTCCCGCTTGGTAGTCCCTCATAACAACCAAGCTCACAAATGAAATCTCTCTTCTTCCTCGCCCTCATTTCTCCCCTCTTTGCCCAGATCGAAGCTCTCCAAGAAGCCTACATCAAAAGCGCCTCGCACTGCCCCTGCCTTGACGAAAACTTCGGCGAAGCCGTCGCCATCTCCTACCCTTGGGCCGTTGTCGGAGCTCCCAACGAGGACTCCGATGCCACCGGAATCAATGGCGACCCGCACAACGAAAACGACTTCGGAGCCGGTGCTGCTTACGTTTACTTCCACGATGGCTCCCAATGGACCCAGCACACCTACCTGAAAGCATCCAACCCCTCTGTCAGCTTTGGAACCTCCGTCGCAATCGAAGGTGACACCATCGTCATCGGCGCCGACAACGAGAAGAGCAATGCCACCGGCGTTAACGGAGATCAGACTGACACCAGCCTCATCCAAGCCGGTGCCGTTTACGTCTTCACCCGAGACACTTCTGACAACTGGTCCCAACAAGCCTACCTCAAAGCATCCAACACCCAAGAGGGAACAACCATTGCAGGAAGTTCCGGAGCGCTCTTCGGCAGCGCCGTCGCCATCAGTGGCGACACCATCATCGTCGGAGCCAAAGGCGAAAAAAGCAACACCACCGGCGTCAACGGCGACCAAAGCGACGCCAGCCTCTTCCGCGCCGGAGCAGCCTACATTTTCACGCGAGACAACTCCGGCACTTGGTCCCAACAAGCCTACCTCAAAGCCTCCAACACCACCGAGAGCGATGACTTTGGCACCTCTGTCGATATCGATGGAGACATCGTCGTCATCGGCGCCTCCTCTGAAGACTCCGCAAACCCCGGCGTGAATCCAGCTGACCCTTCCGACTCACCCGACCACCAAACCGCCGGAGCCGCCTACATCTTTTCCCGAAGCGGCACCACCTGGACCTTCCGAGCTCATCTCAAATCAGCCGCGCCTCAAGACTTCGGCCTCTTCGGAATCTCCGTCTCCATCGAGGGAGAAACGATCGCCGTCGGTGCCCCCTACGAAGTCGATCAAGGACGCACCTATATCTTCGAACGCTCAGGACCAAACTGGATCGGCAAAGCCATTCTCACTCCCGAGAACAACGACGCTGATCAAAAATTCGGCTACTCCGTTTCCCTCTCGGACGACAACCTCCTCATCGGCGTCCTCGGCCACGCGGGTGATGCCGGCCGCGCCGATCTCTTCCGCCGTGACCCCACGAACAGCTGGAATCATCTCACCGAGATCCACCCCTCTAATCCCCAAGCAGGCGACTTCTTCGGAGACGCCGTCGCCATCGACGGCTTCCGCGCCATCGTCGGAGCCCCCCGCGAAGATGGCGTCAACATCGGCGTCAACCCTGAGGTCTTCGACAACACAAATGCCAATTTTGGCGCAGCCTACACCTTCAATTTCACGCGGCCTCTCGAAGTCATCTCCTTCAACTCCGCCAGAAACAATCACGCCATCATCTTCCTCGCCGAGCCCGGACTCAAGGGCTGGCAACTCCATGGCGACCCTCACCTCACCTTCAGAAAAGACTACACCAACATCACCACCTTCACCGAGGTCTCCGCGGGCCGCTACCGAGCCAGCTTCGAACTCGATGCCCGACTCAATCCCAAGCATCTCTTCCGCATCACGCTCCCCGAATAAAATCATTCACCAATCCCCACTCAACAGTCAACATTCACTCCATGTCCGATCCCCTCGCCGATCTCGCCCCCTTCCTCGAAGCGGGCCGTGCCACGGCAGAGGATGAATCCCCACCTGACTACCTGACCTCCCGCCTGATTGCCTCACGTCAAAATGGACTCGGACCAGCCAGCTCCCCCGTCCCCGAAGAAGATCTCCCCAGACCATTTGGCCCCTACTCCCTCGAAAAAATCCTCGGACGCGGAGCCTCCGGAACCGTTTACCAAGCGCACGATCCTGAGCTCAATCGACAAATCGCGGTTAAGATTCTCTCTCCTGAACTCGCCCTCCTTCCAGAATCCCGAGAACGTTTTCTCCGCGAAGCCCAAGCCGCCGCCAGCCTGCAGCATGAGAACTTGATGCCCGTCTTTGCAGTTCATCAAGACACCCCCTTTCCTTCTCTCACCATGCCCCTGCTCGAGGGTGAAACTCTCCAACAAAAACTCGATCGCGACGGCCCTTTCTCCGACCAATTACTGATTGAGGTGGCTCGCCAAATCACCACCGCCCTCCAGGCCGCTCATCAACAAAACATCCTCCATCGCGACCTCAAGCCGTCCAATATCTTCTTCGAAACCGCTTCTCAAAGAGCGATCGTCATGGACTTTGGGCTCGCCCGTTCTCTGCATCAACCTTCCGACCTCACCCTCTCCGGAACCATCGCCGGCACTCCAGAATTCCTCGCCCCCGAGCAGATCGACGACGAGCCAAACCTCACCCCCACCACCGACCTCTACGGCCTGGGTGCCACTCTTTACTCGCTCGCCACCGGCCAACCTCCCTTTTCGGGTCACTCTTTAACCGGGCTTCTCAAAAAAGTCGCCACCGCCCAACCCGCTCCTCTCAAAGATCGTCCTACGTGGCTCAACCAACTCATCCAAAATCTCCTCGCTAAAAAACCAAGCGACCGCCCTTCTTCAGCGACTCAAGTTCTCTCCCATCTCACGAACCAATCGCTCTCAAAAAAATCATCATCAGGCTTCAAAAAAGTCCTCCTCCTTTGCGGAGTGCTCGCGCTGCTCGTCATCGCCATCGACCTCTTCGCCTCCCATCAACAACGGCAAAAAATTGCCACCTTCTCTCTCTCCGAAGCTCTCCAGTCTCCCTCTGAGACGATCATCATTCCAAAAGCAGGCATCTACCACCTCGACCCGCTCAGCCTAAATCGTCCTCTCAAAATTGTCGCCTCAGAACCCGGAACGATCCTCCGCTTCACCTCGCCAAGCACTCCCATCACCACTTCCGCGAGCCTCACTTTCAAGAACCTCACTCTCCGAGATGACCTCTCGAACGAAGAAGAAGCCCGCCCTCTCATCCTCACTTCGGGAGACATTTTAAACTTCCAAAACTGTCGCCTCGAGCAAGTCGGCCGCGAAGCCACCCCGCTCACCCAGCCCTGTTTCATCTCCGCCCAAAAACCACTCCACCTCACTTTAGAGAATTCCAATCTCATTGCCTTCCGCACCCCATTCCTCCAAAGCACTCACCCTGCAAAGCTCACCCTCAAAAACTCGCTAGCTCTCGTTCCGGCCCTTCTCCGAGCGGACGAATCTGGCGGACACCAAGTCACGATGGACCAGGTCCGCGCCGTTTGCCTCAACCTCATCTTGGCCCCGCCACAAGGCGAGCCCACCCGATTCTCCGTCAACTCTTCCCTCATCGAGGTCAATCACGTCTTCCTCTGGGTGCCCGGAGCCACCTCCGAAAACCTCGAGCAAACCGTGCAATGGACAGGCGACCATAATCGCTTCGCCACCACGCGCGGCTGGCTCTCGACCTCGCTCAACCGCCGCCGCAATCCGCAGCGAAGCGAGACCGACTTGCGATCACTCGATCAATGGCAGAACTTCTGGAACTCCGACCAAAACAGTCGCGAAGTCGAAGCCACCATCATCCCCCAGAATCTCACAAGGGATGGCGAACATCCCTCCGAGATCGACCTCGATCAACTTTAGGTCAGCCCTAAGTCTTTGGAATTGGAGATGGCATTTTCCCTGCCGACTTCTGCGCCTTCTCAATAGCCCAAGCCACCACTCCCACGAGGAAGGCAACCAAAGTCGCTCCATAAAAGTAGTAAACCGTGCTCGCTCCTTCGATAAATCCGTAAGAGTGCAGACCGACTTCGAGCATATTCACACCCCACCAAGAGAAGACCACGATCGACCCGCCCAAGATACTCATCAAGTGAATCCCCCAACCACTCATCCAGCCTGCTAAGCGACTGTGCAGGATGATCAAGGTCCAAAGCACAATAAGAAGAGCTCCATTCTCTTTCGGATCCCATCCCCAAAAACGCCCCCAAGAATCATTCGCCCAGATTCCTCCAAGAACCGTTCCCACCAAAGAGAACAAGAGTGTGAAACAGGTGATTCCATAAACCGTGCGCGTCATGAATCGGTGGAAGGCTTTCGAATCTTTGATCACTCCAGCCAAGGCCATGAAGACGTAAGTCATCGAAAGGAAACAAGCGATCAAGCCACCGCTATAACCAATCGTGATCGTTACCACGTGAGTCGCGAGCCAGTAGTTTGAATCCAAAACCGCCCGAAGTGGATCCATATTATCCTTGGCATCTCCCAGCTCGAAACGGAAGGCAAAGAACAAACCTATCACCCCAATCGCCGCGCCGATCGAAAGTAAAATACGACGCCTCGTCAAAAACTCCGCAATCCCCAAAACGATCACCGCACCAGCAGTAATGAAGGGAATGGTATCGTAAAGATTCGAAACCGGAGGGCGGCCTGTGATCACGAAGCGATGAACAATCCCTGCCAAAACATAAAGCACACCCACGGAGAAAACCACCGCCGTGATCCACTGAATGACTCGACCACCTTTGCCATCTCGCACGATCCAACCCAGCGCTGAAACGAGGAAGGCAAAAATGAACCAAGCAAGTCCGTTCATAAAGTAGCTTCGATTGTAGTAAGTCACCTCACTGTCGATCTTCTCTCCCTCATCACGCACTTCAGCCCGGTAATTGAAGTCCTTTTTCCATGCCGTGAGCTTCTGAAGAAATTCAGCCGAGTTTGGTTTCTTCGCCGCGTCTCCAATATCAGAGAGCGCGCGGAAGTCTTTGAAGAAGAGAGTCGGATCCGCTAACTTCCCTCCCAAAAATTGCTCCACTCCTTTACCCAAATTCACCCATTCATCGTCTTCCGCAGACTGCGGCGGAAGAAGAGAAGCCCCAAATGTTGCCATGTAAACTTGCCGATTAAGCTTACTTTCAAATCCCCGAACCTCCGGCGATTCTAGACGACTAATTGAATTCATGACGCGATCTAAAATTGGCAGCCAGTAGAAAAAACGGGAAGGATCACTCACCTGATTAAGCATCTCAACGGTCTCTTGATCGACGTAAGCAAGTTGATTTGAATCAATTTCAGGAAGACCGGCGCGGATAATATCGAATGACTCTCTCACCGCAGAATAACCCAAGACAAGTTGAGCAAAATCCACCGTTTTCTGCTCATTCGCACTCAGAGGCTTTTCCTTTCTCCCTTCTTCTTCGGCTTTTTGTTTCTCATCACTTTGCTTTGCGAGAAGTTCTCGCCCACGATTGATCAACTGCAGGAAACCATCCTCGTCCGCAGTTCCACCTGCCTGAATTTCATTATAACTGAGACGGGCTCGACGCTTCTTCGTCTCGATATTAAAAGGCTTCAAAATATCAGTGTCATCCAAACGGAAGATCGGGAGATCATCGGCAAGCTCTGGACGGAACATACAATCCAAGAACCATTCTACCGGACCAATTTTGTGCACCACTCCGCCGGACTTCACCTTCATGGTGAGAGCTCCGTGAAAGCTCAGCATTTTAAAACGAGCATAAGTCGCAAGTGGCTTCACCCGTCCACCGTCCTGAACTGGGATTGCTGAAGCAACCTCGACCACTTCTTCGCTCCACGGAGAATAAGCATCCACTTCACGAACCTCCGTCTCAGGGAGAATTCCTCGAATCCCGAAGCCAATCACGCAAAAAAGAGCGAGGAGAAAGACAATCACCAAGCCCCAACGGAGACCACGGTAACTTGGCGCTGGAGAGGCAGAAACTGGACTTACGTCACTAGCTGGAGCTTTCTTAGATTTCTTAGAACGACTGCTTCCTGAAAAGCGACCGAGCATCAAAAGGAAGTGAATCAGCAATCCAATCGTCGAAGCATAGAGAGCATACTCCGGCCACTTGTCAGATGGATTATTGACAATCGCAAAGGTCGAGGAAGGAGTCTCCCCCTCGGCCGCCGCGGTATATCCCGCCTGATAAAGAGTATAACCGTCATGACGCGCAGGCTCATTCATCACGATCTCATAATCCTCACGCGAGGAGCCATCGACTTTCGTAATGTTGCTTTGAAACCAACTCGGGATGCTTGTCCCGGGATGATACTCACCGAGCGTTTTATGAAGATCGACCACGAAGGGCATTGGCCAAACCTCCATGAGGTAAGTGACGCCGTAGCGATTCCCCTCATGCGTGAAACTCACCGGATAAGGATTACCAGCCCAGAGGACGAGACGTTGGATCAAGTTCCCGTCCTTGTCTTTCACCGAAACATAGCAACCAGGCATGTTCGCCTCCTCTTGCTTAATGTTCTTTTCAGTTTCCGTGATAAAAAAACCATCAACCACCTCAACCCCATTGGGCGCGGGATTACTCAATGACTCGAGCGCGAGAAGCGAAACAGGAAGATACTTATCAACCTCAAGCGTGAAGTCGAATTTCTCAAAAGTGGCTTCCAGCTTATCGTCTTCGCCAAGCGGCTTAATGAACTCCGAGCGCACAATTGCGGGCGGCTCGCGGTCGCCTTTTTCATCGTATTTAAAGACCTCAATGTCGTGCTTAAAGAGCTTCTGAGCGTAGTCGGATTTTTCACCCTGCAGAACCCGCATGTGGCCTTCTTCTTTCGAGACACTCGAAACCGCCCCCGCGATCAGCATAAAAAGAATCGAGCAATGACTCAGCAAAACCCCAAATTTCTTCCAGCCCTTTCGTGCCCGGATGATGGCGCCGCAGAGCATATTAATCCCCAAAACAACGATCACCCAATAAGCCCCCGGAAGGGGCAAGAAAATCGCCTTCCCATCTCCGAGAGTCGGAAGAACGATGAAGGAACTAATGTCGAAATATTTGTGAATCGTCGCCCACAGCCCGAACCATTTTTGCTCGATAGTCCCGAAGAAGGTCAGCAAGAAAAGAAGGCTCAGACAGATCACCGCGATTTCATAACCCGCAAGGATCCGGAAAATACGCGCACCGAGTGAGGAACGTGGTTTAGGTGTTGAATCGCTCATGGTCTAGGATCCGCTGGGTGAGGTGATGAAATGATCTTCGATGACAACGTAGCTCCGCATGTATTCAAAGAACCCGTCACGAGCCTTCTCAATCTCCTCGGCTGGCCCCGTCATTTTAAGAGTGATGATATTCGAACCTGATTGGCGGATCACCCCGATCATTCCAAAATCCTCCTGAACTCCCTTCCCCATTCCTGGAGTGTAAGTCCCCTCGCCTTCGACGATGTAGGCCTCTTTGCCGAGCATCTCCGTCTTTCCCAGAAAATCGAGCGACTGCAGCGGAGTAAGGCCAAATTGCCCCAACCAGCGATTTGCATTCTCCAAAACTGCCCCCTGAGACTCGCCCACCACGATTTCGACCGAATCATCTCTCCCCGTGACGTAATTAATCAGGCGAAATTGCGTCCCCGGAAGACGGCGCCAGCTTAGTGGCGGCTTATCTTGCAGGTTTCCGGGATAACTTCGATCGTGCAGCGTCAGCTCCCGAGTCTCCGTCACATGAATAGATTTTTCAGGCCGACCACACCCCACAAAAAGGGTGGCAGCAATCGCTAGAAGGACGAGGTGTCGCATGTCTGAACTAGACGTAGCGGCAGGCGGTGAAATTTCAAATTTCATTTTCCAGATTCGTAGCCATGGTCTCCCCCGTGGAGCCGATCAAGTATCTCAATCGCGAGTCCGGAAAAATCGAAACCGAGCAAGTCTACGGCGAGGGCTTCCTCCGCTGGGCTTACGGCAACCCTTTGGGAAAGCTGGCCCTGCATAGCTTCGTCAAGCGTCCCTTCTTCTCGAAGTGGTATGGCAAACGCATGAATCAGCCCAAAACCACCGAAAAAATCGCCCCTTTTTTGGAGACCTACGGCCTCTCCGAAGACGACTTCGAAAAAAAACCGGATGAATTCACCTCATTCAACGATTTCTTCTACCGAAAGCTCAAACCCGAGGCCCGCCCCCTCGCCGATTCCCCCATCGTCCTCCCTGCTGACGGACGCCACCTCGGCTTCGCGAAAGCCTCCGAGATCGAATCCGTCTTTGTGAAAGGCCAGAAATTCGACGTCGCCGGCCTCCTCGGCGACTCAGAACTCGCCAAGAAATACCAAGACGGCCCCCTCCTCCTCTCCCGCCTCTGCCCCGTCGACTACCACCGCTTCCACTTCCCCTGCAGTGGCACCCCGAGCGAAACCCGCCTCGTCAACGGCCCCCTTTTCTCTGTCTCCCCCCTCGCCCTCCGCCAGCGACTCTCCTACCTCTGGGAAAACAAGCGCACCATCACCGAACTCGTCACCGAAAATCACGGCACCGTCATCTGCATGGAAATCGGCGCAACCTGCGTCGGCTCCATTCACCAAACCTTCACCCCCGGCCAAGCGGTCCAAAAAGGAGATGAAAAAGGCTACTTTGCCTTCGGCGGCTCCTCCACCCTCCTCCTTTTCGAACCCGGCACCGTCACTCTTTCCTCCGACCTTCTCGAAAGCAGCGCAAAGGTCATGGAACTCTACGCCAAAATCGGAACCCCGGCCGGAGAATAAAGGCTCCTAGGCATGCCCCGCGATCACCTCAAGCTCCAGATCGTCATCCTCCTTTGGGGCTTCACCGCCGTTCTCGGTGAGCTCATTTCCCTCTCAGCCGCCAGCCTTGTTCTCTACCGCACCGGCCTCGCCGCCCTCATCCTCCTCATCTGGCAAGGCCGCCGAGTCAATGTCCCCCGCCGTGACAAAATCGACTTCACCCTCACCGGTTTCCTCATTGGCTTTCACTGGATCACCTTCTTCGAAGCCGTCAAAGTCGCCAACGTCTCCATCTGCATGGCCGGCATGGCCACCCTCTCGCTTTGGACCGCCATCCTAGAACCCCTCATCGTCAAGGAGCGCAAATTCCGACCCATCGATCTCGCCTTCGGTCTCGTCGTCGCAATTGGCGTCGCCGTCATCTTCCAAAGCGAATTCCAATTCGGCAAAGGCTTCCTCATCGCCATCGTCTCCGCAATTTTCGCCGCCATCTTCTCCGTCATTAACAGCTTCCACGTTTCAAAAGCCAGCCACCACGTCATCACTTGCTACGAGATGTTCGGCGCTGCCCTTTGCACCGCCGCCTACCTCTTCATCTTCACCCCAGAAGCCACCCTCATCTGGGCCCCTTGGGATTGGCTCTGGCTCCCCATCCTCGCCACTCTCTGCACCGTCGTCGCCTTTTCACAATACGTCGAACTCCTCAAACGCATGAGCGTCTTCACCATCAACTTTGCCAACAACCTCGAACCGATCTACGGCATCGTTCTCGCCGCCCTCATCTTCCAAGACTACCGCGATCTCAATCAAGGATTCTACCTCGGCGCTGGCATCATCATCGCCTCCATCTGCGCCTACCCTCTCGTCCGACGAAAGTTCATCCTTTCTTGAATCGCCCCCCTCTTCCGCTACCCTCCTCCTAATGTTTAAAACAATCGCCCTCTCTCTCCTCATCTCCACCCCTCTCCTTCACGCCGACCACCACGGCGAAAAAAAGGAAGCCCCAAAAACCCAAGAAGAAAAATGGATCCCCCTCTTCAACGGTAAAGACCTCACCCACTGGACCCCAAAATTCGCCGGCTCAGACCTCGGCGTGAACTACAAGGACACCTTTGTCGTCAAAGACGGCCTCCTCACCATCGACTACTCGAAGTGGGAAAAATTCAACGGCGAGTTCGGCCACCTCTTCTACAAAACCCCCTATTCCCACTACAAAATCCGCGCCACCTACCGCTTCATCGGCAAGCAGGTCAATGGCGGCCCCGGCTGGGCCAAACGGAACAACGGCTTCATGCTCCATTGCCAGGATCCCAAAACCATCACGAAGGACCAAGACTTCCCCAACTCGATCGAAGTCCAATTCCTCGGTGGCCTAGGCAAGGGCGAGCGCGGCACCCTAAACATCTGCACCCCCGGCACACATCTCCATTGGGACGGTAAACTCACCAAAAAGCACGTCATCAACACCGGCGGCCCCACCACTCATGGCGACGAATGGGTCACCGTCGAAGTCGAAGTCCGCGGCGATAAATTCAAACACCTCGCCAAAGGCCAAGTCGTCTGCGAATACGACAAAACCCAACTCGACGACGGCACTCCCCTCACCTCCGGCTACATTTCAATCCAAGCCGAAACCGCCCCTATCCAATTCAAATCCATCGAACTCCTCCCTCTCAAGGAGTAAGAAAGAACACCCTCAGCGCGTATTCAAAACCTTCGCGATGAGCCTCTTCCTCCAAAAAGCCACCACGCTCTTTCTTGCCGCCTCTCTTGGCAGCATCGGGAGCGTTTTTGCTGCCGACAACCCAGAAGAAATTTCCTTCTCAAAGCACATCCGCCCCATCCTCTCCGCCAACTGCTTCAAGTGCCACGGCCGCGATGATCAAACCCGCGAAGAAGGCCTCCGCCTAGACATCTCAGACTCCCAAGACTGGCAAGAAGTCATCGCCCGCATCACCTCCACTAACCCCGATGACATCATGCCTCCCCCCGAGGCCAACAAAACCCTCAAACCCGCAGAAATCACCCTCCTTCAAAAGTGGATCGACCAAGGCTCAAAGTACGAAAAACACTGGAGTTTCATTCCACCAAAAAAATCCTCAGTCCCCGACTCAACCCACCCCATCGACCACCTCTCAAAAAAAACCTCCACTCAAAAGGCCGATCCACTCACTCTCATCCGCCGTCTCCACCTCGACCTCATCGGCCTCCCTCCCTCCATCGAACTCGCCGACCAATTCGCCACCGACCCCACCCCCGAAGCCTACGCCACCATCGTAGACTCTCTCCTAAAGTCCCCTCGCTACGGCGAACGATGGGCCCGCCGCTGGCTCGACCTCGCCCGCTACGCTGACACCAATGGCTACGAAAAAGACCGCGACCGCTCCATCTGGCCCTACCGCGACTACGTCATCCGCTCCCTCAACGCCGACAAGCCCTTCGACCAATTCACCATCGAGCAACTCGCCGGAGACATGCTTGACAACCCCACCCCCGACCAACTCATCGCCACCGGCTTCCACCGCAACACCATGCTCAACGAAGAAGGCGGCATCGACCCCCTCGAATTCCGCTACCACGCCATGGCCGACCGCGTCGCCACCACCGGCACCACCTGGCTTGGCCTCACCACCGGCTGCGCCCAATGCCACACCCACAAATACGACCCCATCACCCACCACGACTACTTCGGCCTCTTCGCCTACCTCAACAACACCCTCGAACCCGACTACCACCTCCCCAACCCATCCCTCCAGGACCGCCAAAAAGCCAACTTCGCTCAAGCCAAAAAACTCCTCACCGAACTCCCCTCCCACTACCCAGCCCATAAAGACCTCGAAGCCGACTACCCAGCCTGGCTCGCCACCCAAAAACCAAACCTCATCGACTGGCAAAACCTCCGCCCCAGCAAACTTCACTCCACCACCCCCTACCTCACCCTCGAAGAAAACGACATCATCTTCGCCGCCGGAGACGTCCAAAAACTCGACACCTACACCCTCGAATTCCCCCCTCAATCCCAACCCCTCTCCTCCCTCCGCCTCGAAGCCATCCCCGACGAGCGCCTCCCCGGACGCGGCCCCGGCATGACCTACTTCGAAGGTCGAAAAGGCGACTTCTTCCTCTCCGAAATCACCATCATCTCCGACAAAAAACACCCCATCAAAACCTCCTCCCAAGCCCAACAACACGGAGCCAAAGGAGCCAACTCCATCAAACTCTCACACGATGGCGACATCCAAACCGGCTGGAAACCCGGCAACGACACCGGCATCGCGCACTTCGCCGTCTTCAACCTCAGCAAAGCCATCCCCGCCAATACCTCCTTCACCATCACCCTCACCTTCTCTCGCCACTACCCCGTCCCTCTCGGAAAGTTCCGCCTCTCCGCCACCCCACAACCCGACATCAAAGCTCTCGCCCACACCGGCACCCTCAGCGACTTCCTCCTTCAATCCCCCGACCTCAAAGAACACGCCGACAAAATCCTTACTCTCCAAAAACCCCTCAAAGGAACCCCCACCCTCATCATGCGCGAGCGCCCCACCGCCCACACCCGCCCCACTCACCTCCATCATCGCGGCGAATTCACCCAGCCCAAGGAGCAAGTCAGACCCCGCCTCCCCTCCGCCATCTACCCCGACCAAAACAACTTCCCCACCGACCGCCTCGCCTTCGCAAAATGGCTCGTCTCAAAAGAAAACCCCCTCACCGCCCGCGTCATCGTCAATCGCCACTGGGCCGCCTTCTTCGGCACCGGCATCGTCCCCACTCTCGATGACTTCGGCATGCAAGGCAAACTCCCCACCAACCAGCCCCTCCTCGATCACCTCGCCCTCACCTTTATCGAATCCGGCTGGTCCCTCAAAAAACTCCACCGCCTCATCGTCACCTCCCACGCCTACCAATCCGACACCTTCCCTCGCCAACGTCTCGAAGCCGAAATCATCCGCGACTCCGCCCTCGCCGCCTCCAGCCTCCTCAGCGAAAAAATGTTCGGCCCACCCGTCCGCCCCCCTCAACCCCAAGGCGTCTCCGAAGTCGCCTACCGCAACCCCAAATGGAACCCCTCCAAAGGCCCCGACCGCTTCCGCCGCTCCATCTACATCTACCAAAAACGCACCGCCCCCTTCGCCTTCCTCACCACCTTCGACGCCACCTCCGGCGAAGCCTGCCTCGCCCAACGCGGCCGCTCCAACACCCCCCTCCAAGCCCTCACCCTCATGAACGATCCCATGTTCATCGAGATCGCAAAAAACTTCGGCCAAAAAATCGAAAACCAAAACGGCACCCCCGAACAAAAAATCACCCAAGCCTTCCGTCTCCTACTCACCAGACCGCCCACCGCATCCGAACTCCACCACCTCACCACCTTCCACCAAACCCACAACAACTGGCCCGCCCTAACCAGAGCCCTCCTCTCCCTAGACGAATCCCTCACCAAAAACAAAAAATTCTACGGAGCTTGGACTTCAGTCCGAGTCCCCCCAACCAAGCCACCCAACCCAGCCTTAAAAAACTTCGCGCCTCCGCGTCTTAGCGGTTCAAAAAAAACCATCAACCATGCCCCACTCCACCAATCTCTCCCGCCGCTACTTCCTAAACGAATGCGGCATCGGCCTCGGAAAAATCGCCGCCGCCTCCCTCCTCACCAACTCCCTTCAAGGCCGCTCCCTTGCCCCCCAAGCTCCCCCCATCAAAGCAAAAGCCAAAGCCGTCATCCACCTCTTCATGGCTGGCGCCCCCTCCCAACTCGAACTCTTCGACCCTAAACCCCACCTTACCAAACTCGAAGGCTCCCCCCTCCCAAAATCCATCATCGGCGACCAACGATACGCCTTCATTCAACCCGACGCCGCCGTCCTCGGCCCGCAATTCGAGTTCAAAAAATACGGCGAAACCCAAGCCACCCTCGGCTCCCCCCTCGCCCCACTCGGCACAGTCGCCGATGACCTCTGCATCGTCAAATCCTGCACCACCGATCAATTCAACCACGCCCCCGCCCAGATCTTTCTCAACTCCGGCTTCTCCCAACCCGGCCGCCCCTCCCTCGGCTCATGGACCTTGTATGGCTTGGGTTCCGAAACCGATAACCTCCCCGCCTTCGTCGTCATGTCCACCGGCGCAGGACTCTCCGGCGGTTCATCCCTCTGGTCCTCCGGCTTCCTCCCCACCACCTACACCGGCGTCCAATTCCGAAAAGGAAAAGACCCAATCCTCAACGTCTCCACCCCCGAAGGCTTCTCGCCCGAACTCCAATCCGACACCTTCAACCTCGTCAACAAACTCAACGCCGAGCGCCTCGCCACCATCAACGATCAGGAAATCGCCACCCGCATGGCCTCCTACGAAATGGCCGCCCGCCTCCAAAGTTCCGCCCCCGAACTCATGGACCTCAAAGCCGAGTCCGACGAAACAATCAAGCTCTACGGCTGCGACCGCGACCAGCACTCCTTCGCCCGCGCCTGCCTCCTCGCACGCCGCATGGTCCAACGCGGCGTCCGCTTCATCAACATCTACCACAGCGGCTGGGACGCCCACTCCGATGTCAAAGGCTCCACCGAAAACAACTGCGGCACCACCGCCCAAGCCACCGCCGCCCTCATCCAAGACTTAAAACGACACGGCCTCCTCGACGAAACTCTCGTCGTCTGGGGTGGAGAATTCGGCCGCACCCCCATGGTCGAAACCAACCCCGCCCTCGGCCGCAAAGCGGGCCGCGACCACCACCCCCAAGCCTTCACCACCCTCATGGCCGGCGGCGGCACCAAGCCCGGCACCTACGGCGAGACCGATGACTTCGGCTTCCACATCACCAAGGACAAAGTCCACGTCCATGACCTCCAAGCCACCATCCTTCACCTCCTCGGCTTCGATCACGAGCGCCTCACCTACCACCACGCCGGCCGCGACTTCCGCCTCACCGACGTCCACGGCCAAATCATGAAAGACCTATTGGCATAATCAAAATCTGTCTTACAATTCGCCGCACACCCATGAAGCGACTTTTACTCCTTCTCGCACTTATCGCTCCCTCCCGAGCAGAACTCTCCTTTAATCAGGACATCCGTCCCATCCTCTCCGCCAAGTGCATCGCCTGCCACGGCCCAGATGACGGCGTCGACGCCAAAGGAAAACCCAGCCGCAAAGCTGGCCTCCGCCTCGACACCCCAGAAGGAGCCTACGCTGAAAACGACGACGGCCTCGCCGCCATCACCCCAAACTCCCTCGAAAAATCCCTCGCCTGGCAACGCATCATCGACAAAGACGACCCCATGCCACCAGAGGACGGCCACTCCAAAGCCCTCACCTCAGACGAAAAATCCCTCCTCAAACAATGGATCGAACAAGGCGCAGAATACCAAGACTTCTGGGCCTTCGTCCCCGCCAAAGAACAAACCCCACCTACCGTCGCTGACACCGCTTGGCCTCTCTCCGACATCGATCAATTCGTCCTCGCCCAAATCGAAGCCAAGCAAAAATCACCCAAAGAAAAAGCCGACAAACGCACCCTCATCCGCCGTCTCTCCCTCGACCTCACCGGCCTCCCACCCACTCCCGCCGAGATCAAAACCTACCTCCACGACCCCTCCCCCCAAGCCACCGAAACCCTCGTCGACCGCCTCATCGCCACCCCCGCTTACGGCGAGCACATGGCCAAATACTGGCTCGACCTCGTCCGCGTCGCCGACACCAACGGCAACCACCACGACCACTTCCGCGACCACTCCCCCTACCGCGACTGGGTCATCTCCGCCTTCAACCAAAACCTCCCCTACGACGACTTCACCAAATACCAAATCGCCGGAGACCTCTACGAATCACCCACCCAAGAACAACTCATCGCCTCCGGCTTCAACCGCCTCCACCTCATTATCGATGCCGGCACCGCCCTCCCCGAAGAATCCCACTTCAAAAACGTCGTCGACCGCGTCTCCGCCGTCGGCACCGCCTTCATGGGCCTCACCCTCCAATGCGCCGTCTGTCACGACCACAAATACGACCCCATCACCCAGAAGGACTTCTTCCAAATGTACGCCTTCTTCAACAACTTCGACGGCAAACCCGAAACCGGAAAACGCAGCGGCCCCGACTTCTACCGAGGCCTCCAAAAACCCTACCTCGACCTCCCAACCGAAGAACAAAACGCAAAACTTGCCGACTTTGACACCAAGATCAAAGACGAACAAACCGCTCTTGCCACCTTCAAATCAATCCCCGTCAAAGACGACGCTTGGGACGCAAAACTCAAACAACTTTCCGGCGCCATCAAGACTCTCCAAAAACAACGCGAAACCTACCTCCACCAAGTCCGAGGAGCCATGGTCATGCGTGAGCGCAACGAAGTAAAACCCACCCACATCCGCGTCCGTGGAAACTACGACCAACTCGGCGACCTCGTCACCCGTGACACCCCCCACTTCCTCCCGCCCCTCAAAAAATCCGGAGACATCGCCTCCCGCATGGACCTCGCCAACTGGCTCACCGAAAAAGAAAACCCCCTCACCGCCCGCGTCGCCGTCAACCGCTTCTGGCAGCAACTCTTCGGCACCGGCCTCGTCAAAACATCCGAAGACTTCGGCGCCCAAGGCATGTGGCCCTCCCACCCCAAACTCCTCGACCACCTCACCCTCAAATTCATCGAATCCGGCTGGGACATCAAAGCCCTCATCAAAGAAATCGTCCTCACCCAAACCTACCAACAATCCTCCTCCGGCACCTCCGTCGACTTCGACACCGACCCCGAAAACCGCCTCCTCGCCCGCGGCTCCCGCACCCGCCTCGACTCAGAAATCATCCGCGACCAACTCCTCCACGTCACCGGCCTTCTCAACCCAGAAATGGGCGGCCGCTCCATCAAAACCCCACAACCCACCGGCATCTGGAAAATGGTCACCCTCCCCGACTCCTTCCCCAAATCATTCAAAGCCGACCCCACCCCCGCTGACAAACGCCGCTCCATCTACACCTTTTGGAAACGCGGCCTCGCCCCACCCCAAATGACCATCTTCGACGCACCCAGCCGCGACGCCTGCATCGCCCGCCGCGAGCGCACCAACACCCCCCTCCAAGCACTCCTACTCATGAACGAGCCCGAGTACTTCAAAGCCGCCCAACACAAAGCCACCCAACTCCTCTCCCAAGAAGGCACCGAAGAGCAAAAACTCACCCACCTCCACGAAACCATCACCGCCCACCCCCCAACTCAACAAACCCTCAACCTCCTCAAAGAAGCCCTAACAACCTTCCGCGAAGACCAAGACGACCACTTCGCCTGGACCATGATCGTCCACACCCTCCTCAACCAAGACACCTTCAAAAACAAACAATAAGGAGCGTGGACATTCCTGCCCGCTTCACAACCAAAGCCCCCCAACCAAGCCTTAAAAAACTTCGCGTCTTTGCTTCTTCGCGGTTCAAACCCCTCTTCAAACCTCCATTTTCTATGTTCGACCAACAAACCCGCCGCCAATTCCTCAACACCACCTCCATGGGCCTCGGCGCCACCGTCCTCGGCAACCTCACCGCCCAAGCCGCCTCCGCCGGGCCCACCCCAGAAGCCAAAGCCAAACGCGTCATCTTCCTCTTCATGGCCGGCGCCCCCTCCCAGCTCGACCTCTTCGACCACAAACCCCACCTCCACAAACGCTTCAAAGAACCCCTCCCCGACTCCGTCACCCAAGGCCAACGCGTCACCGCTATGACCAAGGGCAAAGACAAACTCGTCGCCCCCTCCATGTTCAAATTCAACCCACATGGCCAAAGCGGCATGCACCTCTCCGAAGTCCTCCCCCACCTCGGCTCCGTTGCCGACCACCTCGCCCTCATTAAATCCACCTCCACCACCGCCATCAACCACGACCCCGGCAAAACCCTCTTCTGCACCGGCACCGAAATCCCCGGCAAAGCCTCCATGGGCGCCTGGCTCTCCTACGGCCTCGGCCGCATGAACCAAAACCTCCCCGACTTCATCGTCCTCAACTCCGCCTTCTGGTCCGGCGATAAACAAAACGTCCAAGGCCTCTACTCCCGCCTCTGGGGCTCCGGCTTCCTCCCCTCAAAACACCAAGGCGTCCCCTTCCAACCCTCCGGCGACCCCGTCCTCTTCCTCTCCAACCCAAAAGGCGTCACCCGACAGCACCGCCACAAAATGCTCGACCTCGTCACCAAGCTCAACGCCGAACAACTCGACAAAATCGGCGACCCCGAAATCCAAACCACCATCGCCCAACAAGAAATGGCCTTCCGCATGCAGGCCTCCGTCCCCGAGCTCACCGACCTCTCCGGCGAGAACGAAGCCATCAACGAAAAACTCTACGGCCCCGAAGTCAAAAAATCCGGCTCCTTCGCCCGCAACTGCCTCCTCGCCCGCCGCATGGCCGAGCGCGGCGTCCGCTTCATCCAACTCTTCCACCGTGGCTGGGACCACCACGTCAACCTCCCCAATAAAGTGCGCGGCCAAGCCTACGACGTCGACCAACCCTGCGCCGGCCTCATCAACGACCTCAAACAACGCGGCATGCTCGATGACACCCTCATCGTCTTCGCCGGAGAATTCGGACGCACCACCTACTGCCAAGGCAGACTCGCCCGTGACAACTACGGCCGCGACCACCACCCCAAATGCTTCTCCACCTGGATGGCCGGCGGAGGCATCAAAGGCGGCATCACCCACGGCGAAACCGACGACTACTCCTACAACGTCACCAAAGACGAAGTCCGCGTCCGCGACTTCAACGCCACCATCCTCCACCAACTCGGCATCGACCACAACCGCCTCACCTTCCCCTTCCAAGGCCTCGACCAGAGACTCACCGGCGTCAACCCCGCCGAAGTCGTCAAACAAATCATCTCCTAAGCAAGAACTCCCCCCATTCTCCAAATTAGCAAAAAAACTCACGGATTTTGCAGTCCCATCCGCTCTTTCTTCGAGATGCAAAATACCCTGCTCACCCAGCTTACCATCCTAGCCCTAGGCTCAAGCATCATACCCGCAGCAGAGTTCAAAGAACCAGTCCGCCTCACCGCAGATGGAAAAACCATCACCCTCCCCATGCCAGGCTACGCCTCGCCCTACCTTCACGATCTCGATGGAGATGGAAAAAAGGACCTCCTAGTCGGCCAATACCGAAAAGGACAAATCACCCTCTACCCAGGCCTCGGCGAATCAAATTTTGGCCCCGGCAAGCCCCTCCAAGCAGGCGGTGAAACCCTCAAAATCCCAGGAATCTGGTGATGCACCTCACCCACTCCACAGGTTGTGGATCTCAACAACGACGGACACCCCGACATCCTCTCCGGCTCCTACGCCGATCGTAAGCTCCCAGAAATGGCCGGCCTCTACTACATCCTCTGGGGCCAAGAAGACGGCACCTTTAAAAAGCCCGAAACCCTCACCGGAACTGACGGCAAACCCCTCATCATCGCCCCAGCCCCAGACAGCAAAGACAAAGACCAAGCCCGGATTTGCACTCGCCCAACTGCCCTTGACTTCACCGGCGATGGAAATCTAGACCTCGTCGTCGGCAACTTTGAAGGCACCTTTTACCTCTTCAAAGGCCAAGGCCACGGAAAATTCTCTCCCCAATCCACCAGAATCGAAATCGAGGGCAAAGCTCTCAACACCGGCTCCCACAGCGACCCTTTTTTCGCAGACCTCGATGGCGACGGAGATCTCGATCTCATCACCGGCTCAGACGCCGGAGGAATCATCATGGTCGAAAATTCCGCCGGAAAAGGGAACCCCATCAAACTCCATCACAAAATCACAACCCTCCTCCCCACCGTCCCACGCGAAGCAGATTCATGGATCGATGACCCACGCAAACCCGCCGCCGCCACCCGCGTTTCCGTCGCTGATCTCAACGCAGATGGAAAACTCGACCTCATCTTCGGAGACATGGCCATCCTCGTCTCCCCAAGCCAAGGCACCGAAAAAGAAATCGCCAAAAAAGGCTGGGAACACTTTCAAAAAGAACGGCTTGAGATCAGTAAAGCCATGGCCGCAGCCAAAAAGAAATCGCCTGAAATGAAAGCCCTCGTAGAAAGATCCACCAAAAACTACGCCAACAAATCAGAATTAACCTCAGAAAAATACACCGGATTTGTCTGGGTCATGTATCAAAAATAAGACCACCTCTCTAATCCTCACCTTCTAGTCACCCCACAAAAACCATGATAAAAACCGCCATCTCCGCCATTCTTCTATCCCTCACCCTCCTTCAGGCCGAAGAAACCTCCCTCCCCGTAAAAATTGACCCCGCTTGGTCCGCCCCAGACACCAACCCAAGCTCCAAAACCTTCGGAAAAAAACTCTCCGTAGAAAACTTCAAAGGCACCACCTCCCTTTGGCTCATTACCTTTGACTGCGATTGTTGAGGCCCCGTCCTCATGAAGAATCAGTTAGATTCTTTTCAAAAAATGGTCAAAGAGCTCAGCACAGAAGAAAACCCCATCCAGCTCGTCCTCGTCGATTGGGCCTCCGCCGAACAACACAAAGGCAATGGCACCCCTCTTCGGGACAAACTTGACGTCCCTGTTCTCCAGTCCCCTTTCTGGACTCACAAAGATAGCATCATCAAATCCTGGTTTGGTTCAGATTCCGAAACCACCCCTGAAGAAGCCAGCGACAAAAAAGCACCCACCCCCCTCACACAGTGGCTCGACTCACTGGTCCTCATCGACAAAGACGGAAAAGCCATCGCAGCCTATCCCCTCGACGAAGGAACCATCAATGGCAAG
This sequence comes from uncultured Verrucomicrobiales bacterium, assembly GCA_937928545.1. Classification (GTDB taxonomy): domain Bacteria; phylum Verrucomicrobiota; class Verrucomicrobiia; order Verrucomicrobiales; family Akkermansiaceae; genus SW10. Next base: position 131,602 of record CALGJQ010000014.1, on the reverse strand, counting down.
AAAATCAAACCAGTAAACTTCAAGAAAAAGAAAAGCTCCCAGCGAGTGAAAGACGCCCTCAGCGAAGCTCTAAAAAAAGCGCAAACCCCAAAGTAAGGACATCAAAGTGAGGTCATAGGACCATCGCCCGCCCCTCAAAAAGGGCGCTCAGATCTTTTCGGAAATAATTGTGACGAATCCGCGAGATTCGCACGCTTTCCGAACTGACGCATGAAAAGGATCCCTGCTTTCTTTACCCTCATTGGGATAATCTCCCCCTCGATCCTCCTCGCAGAGAAAGTCGAATTCAAACAACCCACTCTCCTTCAATCCCTTGGAGAGCCCATCCTCGTCACCAACCCCGGCTACGCCGCCCCCTCATGGGCTGATGTGAATGGTGATGGCCGCAAAGACCTCATCGTCGGCCAATTCGCACAAGGACGCGTCCAGATCTTCGACCGCAAAGCCGATGGCACCCTCGCAAAAGGGCGCTGGTTCATGACCGGGAAAGACATCGCCACCGTCCCAGACATCTGGTGATGTCACTCCACCACTCCGCAGTTCGCGGATCTTAATGGCGACGGAAACCTCGACCTCATCTCAGGCTCCTATCAAGCCGGAACTTACGGAAACGCCACCGCAAATTTCGCCCCCATGCACATCTTCCTAGGCACCCCCGATGGCGCATTCTCCAAACCCACCACCATCCGCGGAACCGATGACAAACCCCTCATCATGCAGTCCAAAGATAATCCATCTCCCAACCCCAAAGAACGCATCAAAAGCGCCCCCTTCCCCATCGACTTAAACGACGACGGCCTCCTCGACCTCGTCTCAGGAAACTCTTTCGGAACCTTCGCCTTCTTCCCCGCCACCGAAAAAGGCAAATTCAACCCAGAGCCCATCTGGCTCAAAGGCCCAGACGGCCAAAAACTCCGCACCAAAGCAGGCGATAGCGGCCCAACCTTCATCGACTGGGACCGCGATGGTGACATGGACCTCATCAGCGGATCAGGCGGCAGCGGAGTCTTCCTCTTTAAAAACATCGGCACAAAAAAGGAACCGCAATTTGAAAAAGCCCTCAACCTCATCCCCCCCTTCCGCCTCTCTCGAGAGGATGATGACGAAGAAAAAATGCCTCCCCGAGTCCTCGGCATCGATCATATCAAAGCACCCAATGTCAGCTGGAGAGTCAGCATCATCGACTTTAACAACGACGGCAAACTCGACCTCATCGTCGGTGACCGCCAATTCCTTCACCTCAAAAACGAAAGCCTCACCCTCGAAGACGCAAACCAAAAACTCGCCAAATGGCAGGTCAAATACGACGCCTTCGAAAAAAACAGCAAAGCCTCCAAGCTCGACTTCGATAACGAAGACAACTGGACACCCGCCGAACAAAAAATCTGGGAAGACTATCTCGATGGAGCGGATCAACTAGACGCGGAATACGAAAAATTCGCTCAAGAAACAGCACTCGGCTTCGTCTGGCTTTACCTTCAAAACTAGTCAAAATTTAACACCTTCCAGATCATTATAAAACTGCCCCAAAAAATGAAAAACAAACTCCCAACTCAAATCATCGTATCGCTGCTTGCTCTCTCCACAGCGACATCATTCGCCCAATCGAATGATGACTTTGCCAACGCAACCATCATTCCCACCACCCTCCCCTTCACCGCCAACGCTGTAGACAACACTGCCGCAACAGCCGAAGGCGACGAACCCGATCACGGCGAATCAACATTCTTTTTCAATGTCGCCTCCAACTCCCTCTGGTACACCTTCACTCCCACCACCGACCTCGCCCTATCGGTCGAAATGCAAAACTCCAGCGCCGGCCTCGATGGCATCATCAGCCTCTACACCGGCTCCTCAGTCAACTCGCTCACCCTCGTCAACGAGACAAACCTAGAGGGCGCAAATTTCAACGAAACCCTCGTCACCCAACTCTCCGCAGGCACCCAATACTACTTCGCCATTGATTCCGCTTCTCAAAATGGACAAAGCCAAGCCACTGGAACCTTCGACCTCAGCGTCACCGAAGTCCCCATTCCCGCGAATGATGACTTCGCCAACCCCACCGTCATTCCCACCACCCTCCCCATCACCATCAGCGGTGAAGATAACAGAGGAGCCTCCGCAGAAAGCGGCGAGCCCGTGCACGGAAACTTCATCTCCTTCAACGAACTCACAAGCTCACTCTGGTATTCCTACACCCCCACCGTCACTTCCTTCGTCACCATCACGGTCACGCCTGAAAACGATTTCGCCGATAACATAATCGCCATCTACACCGGCACTTCTCTCGCCAACCTCGAACTCGTCACAGAAAGAGACAGCGTTTTCGAAGGAGAAGAAGAAACAACCACCGTCCTCCTCACCGCAGGCACCCAATACCTCATCGCCACAGAAGCCGTCGCTGAATTCGACACCTTCTCATCCTCCGGAAAATACGACATCACCTTCACCAACGCCGTCTCCGTTCCCTCGAATAATGACATCGCGAACGCCGAAAACCTCGGCTCATCTTCCACCGCCCAAACCACAGGCACCACCGTCGGAGCCGATACCGAATCAACTGACCCAGCCGACACCACCAGCTCTGGAAACATCACCTCCCAAACCGTCTGGTACACCTGGACCCCCTCCACCGCCGGAGACTACAACATCATCACCGAATCCTTTGGCTTCTCTCCTTACACCGTCTCCGCAATGACCGGAAGCCCTGCCAACTTATCCGTCATCGCCGCCAGCGCCGCCAGAGCCGGACGTGGAGGAACCGGCATCACAATCACCGCCACCGCCAACACCACCTACTACATCTCCTTTGATGGCTATGACGATGGCACACTTCAGTTCAGCGACGAGTTTGACCTAGAAATCTGCCCTGCCCCAGAAAACGATCGCTTTGCAGACTCCACCAACCTCGGCTCTGCCGCCGTCATCTCCATCGATGGCGACTCCACCTGCGCCAGCGCAGAAGAAGACGAGCCCGACCACGCCGATGACTTCATTGGCAACGACGCCAGCGCCTCTCTCTGGTACACTTGGACCGCCCCCTCCAATGGACGCTGGGAAGTCACCATTGCCAATTCCGACTTCGAATACATCGTCGCAATTCACCAAGGAAACACCATTGATACCCTCACTGAAATCATCTCTGGAGATGAAATCGGTTCCTCAACCGACGAAGACACCATCATCCTAATGGCCACTTCCGGAACAACCTACCACATCGCCGTCGATGGATTCGACCGCGGAGGCCCCTTCACCCTCAACCTCGCAAATCTCGATCCCGTCCCCGTTGCCGTTCCTGAAATCAAGGAGTTCACTCGGAATCCTTCCACTGGACAATTTTCCATCGAGTTCATTTCTGAGCCAAATCAAACCTACTCCCTCACGTCCTCACCCGACCTCATGGACTGGAGCACCATTGTCCAATCCACCATTCTGGCCACTTCCGGAACAACAACCGAATACACATTTAACGACTCCAGCGCGGACAAGCGCTTCTACCGCATCACTCGCAACTAGCGAGAGTGGCTAAGCCAGAGATTTTTCTCATGAGTTGTCACGGTCCGCGAAAGCGGGCCGTGATTTTTTTTGTGTCACTTTCTTGTGACCAAACCAGACCTACGGCAGTTATTAATCAACCACCCCACCATGCCGAGGTCTCTCACTGCTCAAAACGATCCCAATAAACTCCTGAAGGAATTTGTTCAAGGCGACCATCGCGAAGAAGCATTTCTTCAGCTTGTGGAATACTTCTCTCCCCTCATTCACTCGAGCGCCTTGCGCCGCACTCGGAATCCACAGCTCGCAGAGGACATCACTCAAATCGTCTTGAGTCTTCTAGCCCGTAAGGCTTCAGCTCTGATTCGACACCCTTCTCTCAGCGGGTGGGTTTTTCAAACCACGCGTCTGGAATCAATCTACGCCATGCGCAGCGAAGCTCGCCGGAGCGCGAAACATCAACGTTTCAGTAAAGACCCAAGCACCTCTCATGAAATGAACCCACCCATCTGGGACGATGCACGACCCCACCTTGATCATGCGCTTGACCAGCTTCCAGAAAGAGAACGCGAAGTCCTGCTACTTCATTTTTTTGAGAACAAAAAACATCGGGAGATTGCCGCAATCAACAAAACCTCAGTGAGCGCGAGTAAGATGCAACTCAAGCGAGGCCTAGAACGTCTTTCATCACTACTCAGAAAACAAGGCGTAAGCCTCCCCACGACGACCCTCACGGCCGGACTTGGCGTGCAATTTATCGCGACCTCTCCAGCCAAGGCATCCTCTCTTCTCGCGGTCTCAGCTCTCAAAAATGCCCCTACCCTCGGGATCTCAGCCCTCCTCACAAATACCATCCTCACCATGACTTCTCTGAAAAAATCGCTCCTCGCCGCTTGTCTGATCTTCGTAACGGCCTCGATCCCTGCCGCCTATCAAGCGGAGACGACCTCACAGCTTAAAAAGTCTCTCATGGATCAAGATTCCTCCTCTTCAAAAATCCCAACACAAGCGAGATCCACCTCGCTTCATCAGAAGCGATCTACCGTTAAGGATCTCCTGAATGCACAAAGTGCTCACTTCCATCTCGACTCCTTCCTCCAGGACGTCTCCCAAGCCTCTTCCACTTACGACATGATCAAGATGTCGCGAACCTTTCTCCCCATCGCTCGCATGAATGTGGAAGAACTTTCCGAACTCACTACTCAAATCGAAAATTCTCATGAAAATCCGAGAGGCAAGATGATCGCACTTCAGATCATTCATCAACTTTCTGCTTCATATTCTCATCTAAATCCAGCCTTAGTGATCGATGGCATGCTCGCAGGTGACACCACTTCACACCATTTCAACAAAGCGTTTAGCGATTGGGTTCAAACTGATCCAGATGCCGTTCTCCAATGGTTCTCAGAAAAGAAAAAGACCGGAGAACTCCTTGGAAAAGGCGCAAAGACAAATCAAGAAGGCCCGCTTTTTAAACTCATCCTCGACACCCTCGCACTCACCGATCCTGCGCGCGCGGTGAGCCTCTACCATCAAGAAAAAGACCCCAACCTCCGTCGTGAAGTCGCAAGCCTCGCCTCCACCATCGCGAAAGCTCAAGACCCCAAGCTCTTCCGAAAACTCATGACTGAAGAAAGAGACCCCTCGGTCAGGAATCTCCTCGCAACCCATGGATTCCCTAATTTGGTGCGACTTACCAAAGACCCAGATGCCGCCATGACTCTTCTCCAACACGGAGATCCTCACCCAGAAAAGCACAAAATCATCACCTCGATTGGCCTCTTCGGACATGATGATTTTCAAAGCCGCTTCCAGTGGCTCCAAGACCAACTCAGCGAAAATCACTTCAACACCGCACTGGTAAAAATCATCAGACTAGAAAGCGCACAAACAAACACCTCTTCTCTCAATCAAGCCATTACCTGGGCCAATAATGCCCCTGCAGGTGCCCTCCATGATGAAGCACATGCCTCGCTGTCATCAGTCCTGACCGAGAAAAAAGACTATCAATCAGCTCTCCGGCATATTCAAAAAATCGATAACCCTGAAAAATCGGCCCAAGCACTCAAATGGCTTGGGAAATTATGGACAAAAGACGCCCCTGACGAGGCCGCCAATGCCCTCCCCTCTTCTTGGAACCAATAAGCCCTCGCCATGACCTCCCAATTTTTCCTCATCGTCTCCATCTCCCTCCTCACCTGCGTGGCCTTCCTTTCCTTCCAACGACATCAAAATAGCACTCTCCGCGCGGAACTCGACGAAAAGACGGCAGCGCCTACCGCCACTGAATCAAAAGTCCGAGCCAATCGAAATCTCAAAACAAGCTCTTCACGAAAGCGTTCCGCAGCTGGCGAGAAAGTGCAGGCTTCTGCCAAAAAAATCCTCGAAATCCTTCAAACCCAACCACCCACCTCCGATGCCCAGTCCGCCATGCTCAGAGCTCTCCCGCATTTTCTAACAGCGGTCGAAAATCTCGATTCCTCTGAAATTAGGCAACTTCTCGAAGCTCTCGAAATCCTCTTTAAAAAAAATAAAACCATTCCTGACGAAATGATCGGGCTCATCAACATCACCCTTGAGGGCTTCGCGGCTGAGCTCAATCCCAGATCTTTTCTAGACCTTAAAGAAGGTGATTTTCACTTCTCGAACAGACAACTTACCGCCTTCTCATCCCTCATCCGCTCAGACCCCCAAGCGGCCATTGATTGGGTCTCTCAAACACAACTTACAGGGGAAAATAAAAAGACCATGCAAGAAGAACTCATCAGACAGCTTCTTCTCCAAAATAGCGACAAAGCCATCATCGCGATTCGGAAATTCGGCCTTCCAGAATTCGGTGATCACCTGAATGGCCTCGCCTTTGTTCCCCAAATCCCAAATGAGCAAATCCCCCTTCTTTGGGAAAAAATTCAAGAGGAAGAAAATGCGGATATCCGCCCTCAAGTAGGGGCAGCGATCGTCGGATCCACCCTCATCAAAGACATTTCAGCAGCACGAGAAATGGCCGAAAAGCTAGATCTAGAAATCGAGATTCTCCTCCCCATTTTTAAGCAGAGTGCCAGCACCAAATTTGCCGATCCATCGCTGCTCATAGAATGGATGGCTTCCTATCCCGGCAAAACAAATTCCGCACTTTCGCACGCAGCAATGACATGGGGAAACAACGACCTAGAGGCTGCGGCAAATTGGATCAACTCACTTGAAAACTCTCCCAAACGCGATCTGGCAATCCGTGGCTACGCCCGAGCCGCTTCACACCTCGACACCCCCGCCGCCCTCGAATGGGCAGCTCAGATCAGCAATCCCAAACTGCGCGATGACAGCATAAAACCCCTGATCAACTCTTGGAAAAAAACTCATCCAGCAGCAGCCGAATCCTGGCTCAAAGAGCACGCTCAAAGCGAATAAGCCCAGCCTCATTTCGTAGATTGCCTTCATCGCCCCCTCTCGCTATGGCTTGGTGATATGATAAAGTCGCTCATCTTACTCGTCTCCCTCTCCCAATTCGCGCCCGCACTCGAGTGGGAAAAAACCTTAAAACCCACCCAAGGCTGGCAAAGCTCCACCACCGCCGACCCTGATGGAAAAACCATCAAAATCCAACTCAACGGAAAACCCCTCTTCTTCACCAACGCCGCTTCTCCCAAAAAAGCAGGCTACCTCCCCACCATCGAAAAATTCGGCGACTGCACCGTCGAAGCCGAATTCCTCATCCCAAAAGGCTCTAACTCCGGCATCTACCTCCAAGGCCGCTACGAAGTGCAAATCCTCGACAGCCACGGCAAAGCCAAACCCACCGATGGCGACATGGGCGCCATCTACCACCGCTGGGATGACAAAAAGAAACCTAAAGGCTACCAAGGTCACCCCCCTAAAACCAACGCCTCCAACCCACCCGGCCAGTGGCAAAAACTCCTCATCAAATTCCGCGCCCCCCGCCTCGCCAAAGACGGCACCGTCCTCGAAAAACCCCAATTCCTCTCCGTCCACCTCAACGGAAAACTCGTTCAAGAAAACGTCACCGTCAACGGCCCCACCCGCTCCGCCCAACGCAAAGGATTCACCGCCAAAGACCACCACTTCATCCAAGGCGACCACGGCCCCATCGCCTTCCGAAAGTTCCAAGTCACCCCGCAGGATTTTTCAAAGAACACGAAGTGAAAGCTACTTCCGTCGCTTCGACTTCTCAAATCGAGCCCTCCGTGACTCACTCGTTGCCTTAGGCTTCACTACGCTTTCTTCGTCTGGCACGGCAACCTTCGCCTTTCTGATTTTCTTAGTCTTCCCGGTCCCTCTGGCAGAGGAACGTTCCCCCACCCCTTCTTGCTTTGCCCAAAGAGGCCAACCTGCTCTTGTGATCAAGGCATCGAGCAATAGGAAAATCAAAATCGCCAGTGCCAACCAAACCCGGATATCTGCCACTCGGACTTGTTCAGGTCGGACCCATGCCTTCTTTAAATCCAGCAACTCACGCCCTCCTGTCACAGCCGAGACATGACGTAGCTCCTCAACCTGCTCTCGATCAAACTGCCACTCCGCACTGGTTCCCACATTAAAGGGCCCAAACGGCAAACTATAGCTTCCGACCAAGGCGCTCCCTCGCACCACGCTCCCCTCCTGTAACTCTCTCGAAAGTTGAAACCGCCCCGGCGCAATTCGCTCCCACATCAATTCGTATCCACCCTCATCACCCTCCGCTAAGCGAACCCGTGGAGCTTCCGCTAAGAGTTTCTCACCCCATTCCTCCACATCATAAAGCAAGTCCAGCTTGAGCGAATTCCCTCTCATCTCATGCTTCAAGGCCAAGCCCGCCGGCAGATCCAAGCCCATCAACCAACGCACACACGTCTGCGAAAAATCTCCGTATCCTTCCCACGATCTCACCTTTCCGGAATGCTCCCCGCCCATTGGAAAGGAGACCGCCATGCTCCGACCCGCTCCGACCCGCATATAAGAAACCAAGGGCGCAAGATACTCATCCTGCGAAACCAAAGCGACCGTTGCCTGCGGCCTCAAATACGACAAATTATAAGCATCCACCTCCGCGAGCCACGTCGGCTCCTTCGGAGAAACTTCACCCCACTTCCCTGTCGCTTTCGACATCGTCGGATCTTTGAGAAAAGCTGAACGCGCAATCGTGACCGTTTCCTGAGAAAAAATAACCGGCACCTCCGCCGCATCCTCCGTAAAGAAAATCCGCCCCTCGCCCCGCTTTGCAATGTCTGCGAGTAAGGGAGCATCGACATCCTTGTCTGTGCCCAAACCAATCACCGAAATCGTAATCTCATCCTTCCTCATCTGATCAATGAGATCCTTGTATCGCCCAGGCTGCTCAGTATCCTGAGCATCCGAAAATAAGATGACGTGCCTCGTCTGAGAAGACACCTCATTCAGTTGCTCGTAGGCTTCCTCCAATCCGTTGAAAACATAAATCCCCCCTCCCATCGCTTTGATCGACTTCGTTTTCTGAATGATCCGATCTCGCTTTCCACGCAGCTGCTCCATTCTCACAAATGTATGCGGCTCAGAATCCACCGCCGTCACCGAAACAAAATCATTATCACCCAGGAGATTGATCGCATTGATCGCGCCGTTATTAGCCAAGTCCATCTTGGTATTTCCTCCCACCACGGCACTCATGGACCCCGAACGATCCATCACGATCGCTAAGGCCGTCGATAACTTCCGATGCTCACTCTTCAGCTCCATCGAAACCGGCAACAACTTATCGACCGGACTCTCATGATAGCCTCCCGACCCAAATGAGGCATCCCCGCCCACCATCAAAAGACCACCCCCCTGATCCTTCACAAAAAACTCCAATGCCTTCTGAAAGTCTCGAGGAACTTGATGAGCCGGCACATTGTTAAGAATACAAGCCCGTGCCCCCGCCAACTGGCCCAAATGCACGGATTGCGTATCAGTCACCGCCTCCACCTCAAACCCCTGCCTCTTCAATGAGTTCACCAGCGGATCATTCACGTACCTCGTCATTAGAAGAACCTTTGGGCCGCCCGAAATTTCAACCCACTGCTCCATCACATTATTCCCAGAATGGGCATCCACCCTTGGCGAAATCCGAGCCGCATATCGATACGCCCCAGCCCGTCCCAAGCGATCAGTAAAGCTCGCTTTCCCCACCCCATCAACCAGTTCCACCATCGTCTTTAAGAGCGATTGATCATCCCGAAAAATCTCCAACGGTAGAGGCCCATCCTCATAACCTCGGCACGTCACCGAAATCACAAAAGGCTCTCCCAACATCGTTCGAGAGGGAACCTCAAGCCGCGAGATCCGATAATCATCAAGCACCTCATCACGCACTAAGCGGTAATCCAGCGACACTCCCTGCGCATTCAGCTTCTCCGCCAAATCGACCAAAGGCTCGGTCGAATATCCATCTGTGAAAAGTAAGACTCTCGATGGCCGATCCTCCCGCGCAATCGCCAAGGCAGTCTGCAGTGCCAACCCTGTCCGCGTCAGCTCACGCCCGCCGGTATAGGTGCCCGTCTCCCCCACTCCTTGCGCCAAAACTTCACTCCCGTAGTTCACCACCCGGATCTCATCCTTCGCCGATGGCTTCGACTTCTCCAAAATCCGCAACCAATCCGGTAAATTCTCATCAATCAAATCCTCAGTCGATTCCGACCGATCCAGCAACACCCATAGATCCAGTGCTCGCTCCTGTCGCTCTACCTTCGGATTCGCCAACAAGACCGCCAAAAGCAGAAGTGCTCCTGCCCGCAACGGATGGTGCAGATTCAAGCCCCGCCTCCAGAAACCAAGCACGATAAAGGCCGGAACCAACAAGAACCACATCGGTGCTTCGAAATTCACAGGGATCATGATGACTTTTCTCTCGGGGTTAAAAAATACCACGCCGCTAAAATGAGACCTAATAATAAGACCACAATCACTCGCCACCAGCGATCATCACTCACGCGGCGCTCGATCAGCTCCGACTCTATCTCCGGCAACTCCGTTGTCGCCGCTTGTGATAAATTAGCCTCTCGCGTATCAGCAAACATCACCGCTCCCTCTAAGTACGGCTCACCCTTTACTTTCAAACTCACAAAGCTCGGCTCCTTTGGAACCCGCTGCGTGACTCGAAACCCCTCGCTCAAGGCCACCTCGCTCATCTCCCCACCCAGCGACGTCACCGTCAGTTGAAAGTCCTCCCGCGCCACTTCTTCAGCGAATTCTTCCGCCAAAAGCTGTCCCGTCTCAAACTCCGAGGTATGAGCCGTCAAGGTCTCCCGTGCCACCACCTCACTGAAACGATGCAACAGAACCGCCACCGCCGGCAACTTTCCCGCATTGCTTCCAGCCAGCGAAAAAGTAAAAGTTAGCTGCTCAGCCAGACTCACCGGATCTCTCCGCAGAAGAATCACCGGCTTCTGATCCAACCACAATAAAACCCGATCATCCTTCCGTGCCTTCACCTCTTCCAAGGCTCGCACCGTGAGTGCTTGAAAATTGAGCCCCTTCGTCAATTCATTCTCTTCCGATAACCATTTCCCAGAGGGCCGCTCTCCCTCCACCTCATCATAAAAAACAATCGTTGGCTTCTCAGCCCCCACCTCTTCTCCTGATGCCACCGACCTCATCACCAATTCCGACTCGTCGCCAGCAGCCCCAACCACGTGCGCAAATCCCCGCACCATTCGCTCGCCTAAGCTTTTCACCTCTTCATTCCCCAGCACGCGCAAACGGGCCTCTTGCGGCTCCTTCACCACCATCGGCAAGACATCATCCAGCGGCATCGCATCCCCTGATAAACGAAGGACGCACTTCTGAAATTCCGCCGGAAATTCTCCCGTGATCGACATCAATTTCCGTGGCGGCAAGGTCACTTTCTTTGGCTCAGTTCGCCTCCCATCCAACGTCTCCAAAGCCCATTCCCTCGTCTGCGGCGCATCACCGTAGTTCCGCATCATTGCCGTCCAAACAAAACCTTCTCCTTTCCGTTCCACCGTCACCCCCGTAAAACCACAATTCGCCCTGGCCTCTCCCAGCGCCAGACGATGACACGAAAGTGGCAAAGCCTCCCCATCGTGATCCGTCAGATAAACGACAACCCCACCCGGCCCCACCAAACTCCGCGCAATCCGCAGGCTCGCCGTCGGATCCAGCGCTCCATCTCTCGGATTCCACTCCGCCATCCGCGCGATCAGCGCTTCGACCTCATCGCCCTGATAAATCCGTGGTGCCCTAGGATCATGATCCATCACAATGTAGGATGCATGATCCGCACTCCCCTTCATCTTCCCCAACGCACTTCGTAGCTTCTCCTCCATTCCCTCGCGCAAGGGCTGCATCGAAGCCGAAGAATCCACCACAATGGCAATCTGCTGAGTCACCCGATGATTGCCATACTTCGGCCCCACCAAAATCCACGTCAGTAAAAGCACCGCCAACACCTGCAACCAAAATGGCAGGGAATTCGAAAACGATTCAAACCGCCTCCCCGCCCGCGACTCGCGTTGCGTCCGCTTTAGCAAAAAAAGCGTGCTCACCGTCACTACCTTTGCCCTCCTCCGCAGGTAATAAATCAAGACCAACAGTGGGATCCCCAAAAGAGCCAAGAAACCCCACGGATTAGAAAAGATCAAATTCACGGCATCACCTCCAAGGCTCCGAGGCGCACCGCCTCATGATTCAAGGAATCAAACAGATCCGCCTCCGCCGAGACCCGCGCTAAAGCAATCTGATGACGCCGACACTCCTCAGTCCACAATCCAAAATGCCGTTGATAAGCTTCCAAATATCGGCCCAGCACCGCATCACCAATCTGATGGGGATGCCGCGTCTTCTCCTCAGCATCGACAAAGTCATACTGCCCCTGCCACCCTGGGTTCGCTTCCTGCTGACTAAATGGGGCGAAAATCAAACCCGTCCCCTGACGCTCGTATAAATCTCGTACTAAGCGACCTGGCTCACCTTCAAACAAAAGATCAGAGAGCAAAATACGAATCGCATTCGCACGAGTCCCCACTCGCTCCAGCGATGGCACCGAGTCCCCCTCTTCCATTTCATCCAATTCCTTAACCCACAAATGACTCAAAATCGTCCCCGTCGGCATCGTCCGATACTTATCCCCCTTCACGAAAGTCACCCGTAAGCTGGCCCCTGATCTCTCCGCACTCAGCACGAAAAAATAAAGTAACTCCAGCGTCCGCGCGCCCTTCACCTCCTCCGCCCACATCGACTCTGAAGCATCGACGAAAAGATCCACGACTGGCCTTACTTCCTCCCGGTAAAGCTTCATCGAATACTGCCCCGTCCGCGCGTAAGCCTGCCAATTGATGTGCCGAGGGTCATCTCCCGGCATGTAGTCCCGATGATCTTGAAAATCGATGGATGACCCCACTCCCGCTCCTCGAAACTCCCCCGCCTGCCCCTTCCAAGCCTGAGCCCCCAGCGGGAGACGCAGTCGTTCAGCCAAGCGCCGAGCCGCTAGCATCGCGTCATCCAACTGTTCTCGACTCCTCATCTCTATTCTTCTCGCATCGCATCCTCAGCCTGTTTCTCCAAGCGAGCGGTCTCTCGAAACTCAATCAAGGCGCGACTGACGAGAAGCATGGAAACCCCAAACAAAAACACCCCGGTTAGGACAATTCCCGTCCCCTCCTCATTGTTCTCCATAAAAAGAAGCCAAACACCGGGAACCCAGGAAGTTAGGACCACAAAGCCATCACCCCCACTTCGTGACATTTCCGTGAAAATTGCCACCAACATGGTCAAGAGAGCTGAGAGGACTAAAACCATCACGTATCCCGTGAAGGGCTCTGAGAATCTATTGATGAAAAGTCTCACAACCAACAAAGGAGCAAGAATCGTGTAGAATATCCCCAAAACCATTAAGAGCTCTTCAGATCCAAGACCTGACCTTCCCCCATAATACGAACCATAAGAGCGATCCCATGTCAGCTCTCCGACGATCAAGGTGAAGGCCAACAAAACGAGAAGGAGAAAAACTCCACTATGCCAACCTGGGTAGAAAAAGCGCCCTACGAACTTACCGAAAGCGCCACGTTTCACATAAGGCATGACCACACTCGGCACCCGGACGGAATCCTCGGTGCAGACATCGAGACCGATCATACAGGCAAAGGCGATGACCACAAAGAGACTCCCCTGTTGAGCGGGTTCATTTAGGAACAGCACAATCAGCACACCCACCATCAAGGCCAAGCTAACCACCCGCTTTCGGAAAGAATGATTCTCAGCGACTGCCGCAATCCGGCTGACCCCCATGTTCAGGAAGTAATATCCCACATACCCGCACAGCACGAGGAAGGTCAAAAAGGCAACAATGACCTCTGTATCCTCGAAGCTAAAAAGTCGGAGCATCGAGACAAATTGAAAACCGAAAATCATGCTCGAAATCGTCATCAAGCCAAAGGGAATGAGAAGCAGAGGGATGAGAGCTCTGAGAAGAGCTGACTTACTGCAGGAAAACCCCACCGTCACTGCGGTGAGGCACATCGAGAGATAGAACACCGTTCCGATGAGAGCCAACTCGGCAAACAATTGCATTCCACCAAAGAAATAGCGCATCACCAAATACGGAATCGTGGCGGCCAACATCAAAGCCGTCTGGCTCACCAAGGACGCCCACTTTCCGAAGACAATCCTCATACTGCTTAGACGAGTGAGTGAGAGGATTTCCAAGGTATCGTCTTTCAACTCAGTCGAAACCGAAGTCATCCCTCGTAATGGCTGTAAAATCAGCGCGACGATCGAGAAGAGAAAAAAGACCATCGATGAAATCATCCGCCCCGTGTCATTGGAGACCGAAAGCATCGCGCCCAACATCGCAAAACCCAAAATCACCTGAAGGATTAAAAAAGTTCCGGTGAAAGCACGCGTCCGCAGGCCTTGCCGGAGTTCCTTCACGATCATCGGACTGATGCGATCAGAAAAGTCTGACAAGCCCGAGATGATTGGATTGATCTCTGGTGCAGGTTCCGTCGCGGGAGAAATTGATTCACTCATGAGTTTATTGGAAGTGGAGGTGGAGTCATTGGAGCACCGTGCGTTGCTTGATTGGTTGATTCCAGCAAGTCGATGAAGGCGTCCTCGAGGTTGCGTTCTTCACGATGGAATTCATTCACCTTGAGCCCGTCTTGGATCATGCGAGCCAAGATGTAGGCTGCTTTTTCTGGGTCCGCTGAATCAATCTGGATCCGACCGCCCTGCTTCAGCGTTTCGAGATACTCCACATTGGGATTCACGGCAGCCCAGTTCGAAAGCTGATCTGAAGAACCGATCAAATGAACCCGATAAAGGCTTAAACCCGCCTGCTTCCCGTGAACTCTCAAACTCTCAGCATCACCTTGGTGCACCAAGCGACCGTCGTTCATGAAAAGCAGATGATCACACATTTCGCCCAACTCAGAGAGAATGTGGGAAGAGATGAAAATCGTCTTCCCTTCCTCAGCTAAGATCCGAATCAAATGCTTCAGCTCAACCCGGGCCTTAGGATCTAGTCCCGCCGCAGGCTCATCCATAATCAAAACCTCGGGATCATGTAAAAGCGACCTCCCCAAACCCAGTCGTTGCGTCATCCCCTTCGAGAGCTTGTTTGAAAAACGATCCGAGAGAGGCAAAAGATCCGCAAACTCCATCACCTCCTGCACCCGCATTTGCCGATCTTTTCCACGATAGCCCAGCGCGCGCGCGTAGAAGTCGAGATACTCTAAAACCGTCACATTGGCATAGTTCCCAAAATGATCCGGCATCCAGCCAATCAAACTCCGCACCTTTACGGGACTATTGACCACATCGTGACCACCAACCTTAACACATCCGGCGTTAGGATAATCAAGCGAGGCAATGATGCGCATCGTGGTCGTTTTACCGGCTCCGTTTGCGCCGATAAAACCGCAAACTGACCCAGCCGCGACATCAAAGGACACTTCCTTGACGGCCTCCAACTTTCCGAAGGAGCGACTCAAATTTTGAACACTGATAGCGGGTTCTGACATGATTTCTATTTTTATTGGCTCAAGAGCCCGGTGATCAAAGTGGGTGAATCCTCCCAATCAATGGAAGTATGAGTGGCGACCGCAGGCGCTTCACTCGCAAGCGCGACAAACGAATTGTTTCTGTTTAAAAGGCGCTTCAACTGCCTCCGATTTGACGACCCAAAGCGAGCAAGCGCCTTGGAAATCCCAATATCTCCATCAGCGTCAGTCGAAGAAGGGCTGAGCGTTACCGTTTCTCCAGGAGCAATTGCCGCCGCTGTCCAGACTTTGTCATTCTCATCTTGGTAGAAAACATCCGTCAGCTCATACGAAAATGAGGACGCCAATCGTGGTGTCCCCGCACTCCCCGAAACAAGCTCAAGACGCTCCCTTGAAGGCTGGACTGAGCGTAAGATCTGAGCTTGCTCACTCCGACTCTCAAAAAGATCCCCCGAAATATCCCAGCCTTCTTTTGTCTGAGAATAATCGAGCTTATGAGTCCCCATGGAACTCGCCGAATCTTCACGATTCAGATCACTCTCCGGAGCGACCACCGGAACGAGGATCGAATCACTATCCAAATCAAAACTCGGTGAAAACAGAATCCCACTCCGAGAGAATTGCTCCTGAAGAATCACAGCGGACTTGTCATCAGGACCTCCGACCTCGATCGCGATTGCCCGGACTCCATCTCCGCCAAACCCATCGCGAATAATAATATATCCCACCAAGAACAAACTCGCTCCAAGCGAGATAATCGGAGTGGTCACGAAGAGTCGATGACGCCGATTTTTATTCGCCCAAAGAAAGAGATTCACTGGACCCACCACGATTGCAAAAACCAAAAGAACGATAAAAAGAAAGGCCTTACTAAGGCTCCTACTTCCTAGAGCACGGCCCATCTGCCAGCTTCCTCTGCCATAGTCTAGCTCTGCCCTTGTTGCAAAAGACTCTCCTCCTCGCGTGATCGTCTCGGCCAGCTCTGCCCCTTGAAAAGCGCCAAAATCGAAACCGAAATCTAGGCGACTCCTAAGTCCTAAACCATCATTCTCTTTAAGTTTTTCGAAAGCTGGGACCGGACCTGCTCCATCATTCAGAAGAATCAAATGACCACCGCTCCGGACCCATTGATCAAGTGCCACTCTGGCACCCGGTGAAACTGACTGGAAATCTAAGCGAGAAAGCGCAAGAGTATCGTATCCACTATAAGCCCGCCAATCTTCCGGAAGCCGTGAGACATCTACCCCACCACAAGGCTTGCTTGAAGAAGAAGAGTATCCCGAACTTGCCGAAAGAGCTTTTCGCGAAAACCCTTTCACCAAATCCGCCTCAAATCTCTGAAGAATCTTATCGGAAAGGCCGATTTTGTATCGCCCCATCTCCTCGGAGAAACTGCGTGAAACTGAGTATTCCATATTAGCATCGACACAGTCGAACCTAATCATCCTACTTGCTGATTGCCCTTCTAAGATCTGGTTAATCGGAATCAAAAGATCGATCACCCGCTGCTCACCTGGCGGACAGCTTAGCAAAAACTGGCTGCGAACCTCTCCTTCTGTCGATCCAGAACGGGAAAAGGAATAATGCCCGTGGCTACTCATTTCCGAAGTGCAGTTGATCTTCCAACTCAGTGTCTTCTTTGTCTTATTTTGAATTTCAACCCTTACCGGAAAGAAGCCACCGCTCGGAAGCACCCCAATCGGAGCATGAATGCGGAAGCTTGTCCCTCCAGGAAAAGAGCGCCCCGCAATTTCCTCGGCGCAAAGCGAGCCAATTAAGCTCACTAAAATTAAGATTAAAGTCGCTCTCATCTTATTGGGCTGCGCTCAAAGGCCGCGGAGTATCAGTGGTTTGAAAGGGAATTTCTTCAAGGAGAGCCTCAATGACCGAGTCCGTGGTGGCTCCATCAATCCGAGCCCCGTAGTCAAGCACCATTCGATGCCTCAGCACCGCCGGTGCTACTAATTTCACATCTTCAAAACTCGCATTTCCCCGTCCGTTCATCACCGCCCGTGCCTTCGAGGCACTCGCTAGTGAAAGAGCGGCCCGCGGGCTCGCGCCAAATTTAACCGCCTTCGTCGCTTCAGCTTCTCCGGCATGAGTGGCATCCACCAAACGCGCGATATAGTTCGCAACCACCTCGGGTAGATACACCCTCCGCACCGTTTCAATCACTGATTCGAAATGGCTTTGCCCCAGTACGGCCTGCACCTGTGGCTCCACACCCAACTCACGTTGATTCACAATTTTCTCCAAAGCCGCTACCGAATTCTTTCGGACATCGAGCTTAAAAAGAAAGCGATCTAACTGCGCCTCTGGCAATGGATAGGTCCCTTCCAATTCGATCGGGTTCTGGGTCGCTAGCACAAAAAAGGGCTTCGGTAAGGGGTGAGTCTGGCCCAGCACCGTGACTCGATGTTCCTGCATCGCCTCGAGCAAGGCCGACTGCGTTTTCGGAGAAGCTCGGTTAATCTCATCCGCTAAAACAATGTTCGCAAAGATCGGTCCAGGCTGGAAAACAAACTCCCTCTTCCCATCCGTCTCCTGCAAAACTGGGTTGCCCGTAATATCGCCAGGCAAAAGATCAGGGGTAAACTGAATCCGCTTATTTTCTAACACGAGCGTCTTAGAAAGCCCCTTCACCAATTCGGTCTTCCCCAAACCCGGCAAACCTTCCAACAAGATATGGCCGCGTGCCAAGACCCCATTGAGGACAAAATCGATCAGCGTTTCCTGCCCGTAAAGAACCTGATTGAGCGCTTCACTGAGACGCTTGATATGTGACTGGGCTTCGGCGACCTGCGCCTCGTTGGCATATTCCATGGACTTCTTAGTAACTATTCAAAAAATGATTTTAGCGATTTCTGCTCGTCGGGATCCAGCGCATCTTTCCAGACTCGGTCTCCCCCCTTACCCTCACTTGTAGCGGCCCCACTCGTCGTCGGCCCTTTCATTGACTCATCAAGCTCATGCTCGATCTCTTCCACATTGAGTAAATCACCGGGTTCAGGCTCTTTGTCATCTTTCCCATCGAGATGTTCAAATTTCCCCAACTTCAAATCCGGACTATTTTCCCCGTAGAGATTGCTACTCGTTCCTGGCCCACGTTGAACCCCTCCTTCTCCGGGACCACGCCCCTCCTGATCACCTTCACCACCTGGCTCCCCCTCTCCTTCGCCCTCCCCAAGATCATCCCCCAGCTTGTCCGCTAATTCCTTCAAGCGTTCTTGCATCGCCTTACGATCCTCCTCAGACATCTGGTTCAGCCCCTGCTTTGCCGCTTCCGCAAGCTGCTTCATGAGCTTTTCATTCGGCTTCATCTGACCATTTCGCATGCCTTCCATCGCCTCTTCAAATTGCTGCTGAAGTTTCTGTCGATCCGCCTTCGTCGCTTCAGGACTTCCCACCTTTTTCAAAGTCTTCTGAATCTCCATCAGATCACGATTCAAGCGATTCATCTCGCTTGAATGAGCCTGCTGCAGAGAGTCGGTCGCTTCCAAGGACGCTGCCGAGAACCACTCATCAGCCTTCTGCTCTCTCAGTTCTTCAAGACGTTTTTTTACATCCTCCGCATAGTCCTCATCAATCAGACCTTCGTCCACGAGCTCTTCCACTTCTGATGCGAGACGACTCCAGCTGTATGGCTGCAGCTCCGGCACACTCTGTTTCGCTGGGGCCACCGGAAGAGCGAAACCAAAAATCAAAAAGGCCAACGCCCCAACAACGGGCAAGGCCACTTGACCGGCCTTCCACCGGAGAACGTCTTTCCTCTCTGAAAAATCCGGCCACGCACCACGCTTTGCCAAGGCGGTGGACAAAGCACTTTGTAAACCGAGATCAGCATCGAGCCTCACATACGCTTGTTCCAAGGTGATCCACTTCCGCTTTGCTCGCCAATAAGCAAAACCTCCCGCAAGGAGCGTCGCGCCGCCCGACACCGTCCAAAAAGCGGGACCGAGGGACCACTCATTTCTTCGCGCGAGTAAAACAAAACCTCCTACCGCCAAAGCCACCAAACATAATGGAATTGCGAGTTCTTGATACCACCAAGCCAAATTCACCCGACGACGAAGTCGAGAAGCAGCCTTTTGCCACAATAATTGAAGGTCACTCTGAGATTCCACTGCTATTATGAGAACGATCTATACAACTTGATTCGTCTATTACCAATCAAAGAAAACATCTCGTCAGAAAGATAATCATTTTGAATGACTCAAATCATGATACTTCAGGCACTTACCGCTTCTTGAATGAGCGTTTTTTTGCGGGGAAATCGACCTCACCACCACTGCTTCTATAATAGACCGCCTAAAAAGAGCCGCATGGCAATCCCGTCTTCTTCCGCAACATCTGGGTCCTTCCCTAGAAGGAAAAGAACTAGAGCCTCACCTCGAGGATTTTCTGCTTCACTGCCGGCATCTCGGTGACATCAACCACGTTTGATTTCCTTAAGATACTGAGAAGCACCCCGACCATCGCGAGGCTGAAGACGAGGCTGGAACCACCGTAACTCACGAAAGGAAGCGGGAGTCCCGTGTTGGGAAGTGAGGCCGTGGTCACGCCAATATTCATCATCGCGGGAATGACGAGGACACTGGTCACCCCCATCCCCAAGACGCTCCCAAAACGATCCGAGGCCTGCAGGGAGATCCCTAGACCAATCAAAAATATCACCACAAAACAAAAGATCACTCCAAGGCTCACAAAGACGCCAAGTTCTTCCCCAATCACCGGGAAAATAAAGTCAGTGTGATGCTCCGGAAGGTTCATTTGCTTCACCACTCCGTTTCCTAGACCCATTCCATTGACTCCTCCATTTCCAAAGGCTCGGAGAGCGAGCCATTGCTGCATACCCGCATCCAAGCGGGTCGCATCGAGATCCTGAAATGACACGATTCGTTTCATTCGGACGGGGTCTTTTTTGACCATGACTACCAGCAAGGGAATGGCAATCGCCAGAGCCGTTCCAAAGTAGCGCACCCGAGTTCCCGCGACGAAAAGCACAATCAATCCTGCCGCTCCCAAACCAGCCGCAGTTCCCATATCGGTCTCAAAGAGGATGAGCATTAAGGGCACTCCCAAAATGACCGAGGGTGCCACGAAGCCCCGAAAGAAGCTCTTCGTCTCAGCTCGGTATTTTGAAAACCAAGCTGCAAGCGTGATCATCACGATGAGCTTTGCGGGCTCGGATGGTTGGAAGCGACCGATGACCGGAAGCACGATCCAACGCTTCTCCCCCTTCGCCGCATCTCCAATTCCGGGGACGTAGCAGAGGATCAGTGCCACGCAGACCATCGTGAAAAGTGGCCAGGCAAATTTCTCTAGAACTCGGTAGTCAAACCTCGCGGTGACGCCCATCACCACGACTCCGATCGACAGCCAGACTGCTTGGCGAACCAAGTGAGAATATTGATCACCGGTGAAATCCCACTTCGCACTGGCGCTCGCAAGCATCACCAAGCTCAAGGTAATGAGCGCGGCGACGGCGAGACACAAAAAGATGGATGCTCCTTTTCCCATTCACTTCTTTCCATTAGGAAAGCTTAACTATCGCTGATTCGGGATAACCAAGGAAGCACCAATTTTCAGAGCACTCGCATTGACATTGGGATTTGCCCGCTTGAGAGCATCGACACTGACTCCATTATTCGTGGCAATTCTCCAAAGAGTTTCACCCGAACGGACGACATGACGACGGCCCGTCACCCTTGGTTGAGGTTGCGGAGCAGGGCGACGCACCTCACGACGAGGGGGAGGATTCTGAACCACCCGCCGACCTGGCGTGATAAGAAGCGGCCTAGGTGTCGGCTCAGGCTCCACTCCTTCGACAGGCATCAACTCCCCAGGACGGCTACCTTGGTAGGTCCCAGTTTCAGATTGAATGACCGGACGAGGGTTCTGGGTGTACGAAGGTTGACGTACTGGCGGATCAATATGACCAATCATTCTTTCCGCAGGGCGAATTTCTTCGGTCCGGCGGTTTGGAATATTGATGATCCAACCAGGCTCGAGAGTTTTTCCTTCGTTCACTTTCACAAGCAGCTCTCGATCAACGCCATACTTGCGCGCGATCTTATCATAGTTGTCACCGGAGGTCACAGTATGTGGCTTCAGCTCGGCGAGACGAGTGGGTGGAGTGCTCTTTTCGAGAGCGGGAACTTTTGCTTCGATGTCAGCGCCTTCGCTCCACTTATTGTGAATGTAGATTCCCGCAATCGCGGCAACGTGGAGGAGCAGAATCACAACCAGGGCACGAGCCACCCCGACTCCGGGAACTTCACTATACTCTTCGCCCGCAGAGGCCGTGGTCGCGCGTTGTTTTCGCTTCTTGGTAAGGCGAGTCGCCGCATTCAAGATGCGATATCCGGCTTTCGGACGACTCCTTTTTGTCTGGATGGTTCTAGGTGTTTTCATTTTCGGGTTTGGGTGAAATGTTAGAGAGTTTTGGTTATGCGAGGAACGGCGGCCTTAAATGCGTCGCCACGATCCTCATAGCTTTTGAATTGATCGAAAGAAGAAGTGCCCGGTGAAAAGAGAACCGTATCTCCCGGCTCTGCTGAAGACGTAGCGAGAGCGACCGCTTCATCGAGAGTGGTCACCGTTTCACACTTCAGAACGTCAGCAAAGGTGGAGCTCAGAGCCGCACCGATTTCGCCAAAGGAGATCATGAGCTTAACCCTTTTATCGAGGAGCGGCGTGAGTGGCTTGTAATCGAGCCCCTTATCTTTCCCTCCTGCAATCAGGATGGTCGGACGAGTCTGAGAACGAAGAGCTGACTCTAACGCATGCAAATTCGTCGCTTTGGAATCGTTGAGATACTCGACCTGATCAATGATCGCCACCAGTTCACAACGATGCTCGGGGGGCGAGTAAACGGAGAGAGCTTGGCTCGCGATTTCAGGAGAGAGATCCGGAATCACCGAACAAGCGGCCATGATATTCTCAGCATTGTGAAGGCCACGGAGTCGGGTCTCACTCATGCTCAAAAACTTCTCCTCGTCGCAAAAAATATCACCATGGCGCAGAGACCAATCAGCCGGTTCGTCAGAGGAGAAGGTGATGACCCGCCCTTTCTCGGGGAGCCCTTGTCCGGCTCTCACCACGACAGGAGTATCCGCTGAAATGTTTTCAAGAATCCGCAGCTTTGCCGCACGATATTCCTCTACCGAATTGTAGCGGTCCATGTGGTCAGGCGAAAAGTTCAGCCAAATCACCGCATCAGGTTTAAAATCAACAATCGTCTCAAGCTGGAATGAACTAAGCTCCAGTGAAATGGCATCGGGCACGATCTCGTAAAGCACCACCTCAGAAAGAGGCACGCCATAGTTTCCACAAGCGACACAAGACTTCCCGGTCGCCTCCACGAGGTCACGGACCAACTCAGTCGTGGTGGTTTTTCCATTCGTTCCGGTAATCCCAATCGTTTGACCGTCGTAGCAACGCCAAGCTAATTCCACCTCACCCCAAAGCGCGCCACTTCCTTTTACAAAGGATTGTACGAAATCTCCTAGAGTTTCAATTCCCGGACTCACCACGACAAGGTCGACATTGACTCCCTCCCCTGTTGCGGGTGTCGCGAGCACCGCTCCGGGAGCTTCGCGCGAATCATAAATTGTCACCTCAGCACCACAATGCGCAGCAAGAACGGCAGCGGCTTGACCACTGCGCCCTGCTCCGAGAACGGCAACTGTTTTTCCGGTGAGATCGAGCATGATTAGATAACTTTCAAAAGGGCGAGACCGCCGAGACTACAAAGGATCGAGATGATCCAGAAACGAATGATGACTTGGTTTTCATTCCAACCACGCAACTCAAAGTGGTGGTGAATCGGAGCCATCGCAAAAATACGCTTTCCACGCAGCTTAAAGCTACCAACTTGGAGAATGACCGAAACTGCTTCCATGACGTAGACGAAGCCGATGATGACGAGGAGGAATTCCTGCTTCGCGCAGATCGCAGTCATGCCAATCGCACCACCAATCGCAAGCGAGCCGGTATCGCCCATGAAGACTTTCGCGGGATGGCAGTTGAACCAGAGGAAACCGAAACAGGCCCCGACGAGAGCCATCATCACCACGGAAAGCTCCGCGAGGCTACGATTGTGGAAGATGTGAAGATACTCTGCACTGTGCTGCGTTCCGGCAAGATAAGTGATGGCGGCGTAGGCAAGTGCGACCGTGATGGTGACTCCCGTGGCGAGGCCATCGAGACCATCGGTCAAGTTCACCGCATTTGAGGTTCCCATCAAAATCGCCATGAAGAGCGGAATAGCCAAAAAGCTGAGAGGAATGACGAAGGTGAGAAGAGGAAAACTAAAGCTCGTGACGGAGGTTTTTTGCATCCCTGACTCGGCAGAATAGAAGATGTAGCTTGAGGTCTCAGGATTAAGATACAGGAAAAGCCCCGCGCCCAAACCAACTGCCGCCTGCCAAACCAGCTTCACTTTTCCACTGACGCCCGCGGAGTTCTTTTTGGCGACTTTTTGGTAATCATCAAGGAAACCGAGAACTCCCAAAGCGAGTGTCACAAGAGAAACAACGAGAACGAAAGGATTGAAAATGCGACCGCAAATCAGGACGGCAATCATGACGGTTCCGAGAATCATAATCCCGCCCATCGTAGGAGTTCCCGCTTTTCCACCATGAAGCTCAGCGAGCTTGTGAACTTCCTCTGCAGTTCGCAGAGGTTGACCCACTTTAAGGGAAATCAATTTCCGAATGACTCGCTCACCAATCGCAAGAGTGAGGAGGAAAGAAATGACCGTCGCAAGCCCAGCACGAACGGTGATGTAACCGAGGAGTCGGAGAAACGAAAAATTGTCAGCCCAAGCTGCGCCAGCTTGGTCTGCGTCGTGCCAAATTTGATAGATCCAGTGTAACATGTATTATAGGGGGAAAGCTTGGTTCATGACCTTTTCCATCGCAGCCATTCGGCTGCCTTTGAAAAGGACGGTGTCTCCGGAAGACGTATTTTTAGGAAGCCATTGCGCGGCCTCCTCCGGAGTTTGAAAATGATGTTCGGCACCGTAAGCGAGGGCTTCTTCTCCCACGGTCACAAATTGCAACCCAAGGTCACGGGCGATTGCGCCGATGCGTTGATAGGCTTCGGTCGCATGCTCGCCTAGCTCGGCCATGATCCCGAGAGCGGCGGTGCGCCTTCCACCACCGGGAAGGTTGGCTAAGGTTTCGAGAGCTGCGATGACGGACTCGGGGTTCGCATTGTAAGTGTCATCGATCACCGTGACGCCCTTGCATTGAAATTGGCGAAGTCGCCCGCTCGTGAGTTCAGCATTCTCGAGCCCAGCCGAAATCTCAGCGAGGGAAAGCCCCAGCACCGCTCCAGCTCCCGCTGCAAGAAGGGCGTTGCTAACCATATGCTTTCCTGCGACCGCGATGGACGTCGGAATGGATCCGAGCTCATCAATCACAAGATCAAAGCGAGAGCCTGCCTCACCCGGAACGACATTTTCCGCGCGAACCGAACCTTCACCCACCGTGATCACCTTCGCAGGCGTGGATGCCCGGAAGTCATCGAGATAGTCACAGTCAGAGGGAACGAGGAGAGTTCCTTTTTCATCAAGAGCGCGGGCCAGAGTTCCTTTTTCAAGGCCAATGGCATCACGGGTGCCCATGTGCTCGATATGAGCAGTTCCGACATTGGTGATGATGCTCACGTTCGGGCGACCAATCTCACAAAGGGGAGCAAGTTCACCGGAATGATTCATGCCCATTTCAAAAATGCCGACCTCGTCGTCTTCCTCAGTCGCCAAAACGGTGAGAGGAAGTCCGATGTGGTTATTCAAGTTCCCAAGGGTCGCATTGACGCGGAATTTTTGACTCAGAACACTCTTCGTGAAATCCTTGGTCGAAGTCTTACCATTCGAGCCGGTGATGGCCACGACAGGAATACCCAATTCAGCACGATACCACTGAGCAAGAGCTTGCAGCGCGGTGAGAGTATCATCGACTAAGACGGCGGGGATTCCTTCTGGGAGATTGCTAGCGTCTTGAATCACCAGCGCCCCTGCTCCAGATTCAGCGGCCTTAGCGAGGAAATCATGGGCGTCGAAATTCTCTCCTTTCAGAGCAAAAAAGAGCGCACCATCTGGAATGCTCCGCGTATCGGTGGAAACACCAGATGAGACCACGACATCTCCCCCACCCTTCTCACATTGGAGGAGGGAGCCATTCATCGCTGTTGCGAGTTGCTGTAGGGAGTAAGATTTCATTCGCGATTATAGTTGTCTTCGCCACCGCCCTCACGGGCCATTTTTTGATCACGCTCTTCGCGCTCCGCTTGGCGTTTTAAGAATTCAGCTTCGTCAGCCTTCCGCTTTTTCTCGAGCGCATTTCGAGCGACATCGCGGTCATCAAAGTGCATGCGGTTCCCTTTCACTTCTTGGTAAGTTTCATGTCCCTTTCCAGCGATCAGGATGATGTCTCCGGGGAAAGAATTTTCGATGGCAGCCTCGATGGCATCACGACGACTCTCGATGACTTCATGCGGGACTGATCCCAATCCTGGGATGATCTCGGCAATGATGTCGGCAGGTTCTTCGCTGCGAGGATTGTCTGAAGTCACGATGCAAACGTTACTATATTTTGCCGCAGCCTCGCCCATAAGCGGACGCTTGCTCTTATCCCGATCACCTCCACATCCAAAGACGGTGACAAGGCGATTCGGATTGAGTTCGCTGAGAGTTTCACAAGCTTTTGCCACCGCATCTGGCGTATGAGCGTAGTCGACAAACACGGTGATGCGATCACCTCCAACGGATTCCATGCGACCCGGAGTCTGGCGTGTTTCACCGACAAACTTGATGAGATCCCGCAGCGAAACACCGGTCGAAGAAACCGCGGCGAGAGCGGCGAGCGCATTCATGACGTTAAATCGCCCGACCACCGGAAGGCGGACAAAGTGACTTTTCCCTTTCGCTTCGAGGGCGAAGACTTGGCCTCGTGTTGAATGCCGGACGTCACTAGCGCTGAAGTCGGCCTTAGGACTAAAACCAAAAGTGATCACCTTGAGACGGTCTTTAAACTCAGCAGCCAATTTTTCGCCAGCGGGATCATCGATATTGATCACCGCGACTCCATCGCGACCCTCATCCGCCATTTGTTCGAAGAGAATCTTCTTCGAGGCAAAATAGGCGGCCATCGTCTTGTGATAGTCGAGATGATCTTGCGTGAGATTTAGGAAAACCCCGACATTGAAGGAAATCCCCTGACAGCGCCCCTGCTCTAGACCGTGAGATGACGTTTCCATCGCGACCGCTTTGCAGCGGTTGTCCTTCATCGTCCGCAAGATGCTCTGCATCTCAACCGCACCGGGCGTGGTGTGAGTGGCATCACGGAGGCCGCTCCCGTCTTGAATCTTAATGGTGCCGATCATGCCGGTCTTGATCATGGCCTTTTCGAAAAGGGCATGAATGAAATGAGTCACGGTGGTTTTACCATTGGTTCCAGTGACTCCAATCACAGCCATGGAGGATGCGGGATCACCAGCGAGGCGAGCCGCGAGACGACCGAGCACGATGCGAGTATCAGGAACCTGAATCCAAAGTCCGCGATAATCCGCCGGCCCCTTCGACTGAGCGATGATGGCGGCGGGGTTTTTCTTCACGACCTCATCGAGGTAGTCATGCCCATCAGCCGCGCTGCCACGAACCGCAACAAAGACGGCCCCCTCTTGCACACGACCACTATGATCAGTCACGCTAATCACGGGCACGTCTTCGATCCTGAGGCCTTGAGCTTCAGGAAGAATTTCTAGGAGTGTAGGAAGGGAAATCATTGGTTTGGGTTCAAGGCGATGGGAGTAGCGCCCTCGGGAGTCAAGTTCATGAAGCGAGCAATTCGCCCCGCAACTTGAGAAAAAATGGGAGCAGCGATCGTTCCGCCGCCAATTTGAAAATCTTCCCCAAGCTCGGAGGGCTCATCGATCGTCACGATGCAGACAAAGCGTGGGTCATGAACTGGAAGGAGACCGGCAAAGGTCAGGTATTTCTTGTTCTCATCATATTCACCAAGCTCGCTATTCCATTTCTCAGCGGTCCCGGTCTTCCCTCCTCCACGGTATCCGGGAACCTTCGCGCGCTGACCAGTTCCCTTCAAGACAACTTGCTCAAGCGCGAAACACATTTGCTGAGCCGTGGCTTCGCTAATCACGCGGCCGACTTGCTGCACGGGGATCTCTTCTAAGACCGTTCCGTTATTGGCGACGATTGATTGAACCAAGCGTGGCTTCAAAAGGGTGCCGCCATTAGCAAGGACGGAGTAAGCCATCGCCAACTGAAGCGGCGTGACCGAAACTCCGTAACCATAAGTGGCACTCGCAAAATTTCGAGTATTGCTGCGGTCTTGAATCCGTCCTTTTGCCTCGCCCGGAACCGGGAAACCCGTGCGACGTCCAAATCCAAAGTTGTCGAGGTAGCGGTAAAAATTCGCCTGACCCACATACTCAGCAAATTGGAAGACCCCCGTGTTACTCGACTTTACCAAAACTCCATCGAAGGAGAGATCGCCGTAGCGATGGTGATCACGAACCGTAAATCCGGGACGCTTCAAAATACCCCAGCCGCAATTTACCACTGAGTCCCGATTGGCAACTCTAGCATCAAGTGCCGCAGCCATTGCCACGATTTTCATCACGGAACCCGCTTCGTATTGCGCGGAGACTGCGAAACTGGAGCCCGCCTCGGCATAATTTTCACGGGTGTTGAGATTAAAGTGCGGGCGACTCGCCATCGCCAAAATATCACCAGTGTGGGGATCAACAACAATGATGCTTCCCTTCTTGGCATTGTAAGCTTCGAATGCCATGCCCAGCTCATCTTCTACGATGGCTTGGATTCCCATATCGAGAGTCACCTTAACATGCTTGCCCATTTTAGGCGGAGTGACCTGCGCGGCTTCGAGGAGATTCACGAGTCCATTTTCATCCCGCTTCATCTCACGCTCACCATCACGACCAGCGAGAATATCATGCATCGACTTCTCGAGGCCAGACTCACCAATCCCTTTGTAATTTTGGTTACCTACAAGATGCGGAGCCATCGTTGGCATGGGGTAGTAGCGACGCTGAGAGCGCTCGAAGCTAAAGCCTTGGATGCGCCGCTTTTGAAGTTCAGTTTCGATCTTGCGAGCAAGGTCTTCGCGAATCCCCTTCTTCACCACAACCCGCGCGGACCCCTTTTCCACCTTTGCAAGTAAATCACTGGAGGGGATGCGCAGCTCGCGACCAATGATCTCAGTGGCGTATGCCAGATGCTCTTTGATGACATCTTCATTGCTCAACTGATTCACGACCGCTTTACGCGTTCTTGAGAGGTGGATTCCCTTTTCGGCCTTGTTGAGACCCCTCCACCCAGCGACTTGACTCGCGTAGCGATGAGCAACTGCACGGGTGAGAATACTGGGAGTTTTCAGATGATGCAGGTCAGCAACTAGAGCAGCTTGCGGGCGATTTTGCGCAATGATGGTATGATTGCGATCAACGATCAGACCACGACTTGCGACGATTTTTTGATGACTCTTAAAACGCGGAATTGTGGAAGACGCCGACATCTTGCGGTCGAGAACCTGCAAGGTCACAAGCCGAAACGATAACGCAGTCAGCCCGGCTACGAGAGCCAGGCAGACAAAAAACGCGCGACGTTTAAAAGAGGCATCCATAATAATTTAGCGAGCGGCGACCGGGGCTTGGGAGGAAACTGGTTCAGCGGGATCTCGGCAAACCTCAGCGTATTCGATTTCAATGAGAGGCGATTTCATCTCCGCCAACTGACGGCGAAGACGGTAGTATCCGAGGGTTTCTTCGATGTCCGATTGATGAAGAGTAATCGAAACATTGTGCTCATCCATTTGGCGCTGAATCTTGGCAATTTTACTCCGCACAGTGAGCTGCTTATTCTTCATCACGACATAGCCGATGCCTCCGCTGGAGACGATCACAACAGCGATGATCAGAAGGATCAATGACGGGAATCCGAGGCTAGTGGCACTTTTACGTTGATTCATAGAGATTAGGCGGCGGGAGTTTTGATCCGCTCGACAACCCGAAGACGGGAACTGCGCGAGCGGGCGTTGCGAGAAATTTCTTCTTCTCCGGGCGCAATTCCTTTTCGGGAGAGAAGACGATAAACAAGATCGGGGTTCGGGCGTGGCGCGGGCCATTCCGGACGGTCGATTTCGACCTTCGAAGCATCGCGGAAAGTTTGCTTCACGATCCGGTCTTCGAGGCTGTGAAAAGTTATAATGGCAAGGCGTCCTCCTACTTTGAGCAGGTCCGGAGCAACTTCCAGAAAACGACGAAGCTCGCCCAACTCATCATTCACCTCCATGCGGAGCGCTTGGAAAACCTTAGTGGCGGGATGGGTGCGTCCTCGACGACCGATCAATTTTTCAATTCCGTCAGCAAGCTGCAGAGTTGTTTCGAAAGGAGCTTTCTCACGCTCTTGCACAATCCACGCCGCGATCTTGCGGGCGGACTTTTCCTCACCGAGATCCCAAAAGATCTGACGAAGCTCAGCTTCTTCCCAAGTATTCACGAGGTCCGCAGCAGTGCGTCCCTCTTCCCCCATGCGCATGTCGAGCGGGCCATCGAAGCGAAACGAAAATCCTCGTTCACCGACGTCTAACTGATGAGAAGACACGCCCAGATCGAGGAGAATACCATCAAGGCCACCCCATTTCCCATCTTCGGCGAGTTCCGAAATTTCACTAAAGCATCCAGCAACCGCTTCGAAGCGCGGACCAAAGCGGGCTAACCTTTCCGAAGCGTAATGACGGGCCTCAGCGTCGCGATCGATTCCTTTCACAGTGGCGCCGGCTTTGAGGAGAGCTTCGGTATGTCCTCCGCCTCCAAGTGTTCCATCCACGATGATAAGACCCTCTTTTGGAGTCAGAAATTCAACCACTTCATCCAGTAGGATCGACTCGTGGTAAAACTCTTGCTCAGGAGCTTCAGACTCGTTGGCACTCATCTCCACGCTCGACGCCACTCCTGCTCGCAGGGGCGATGAGATAAAACTCCGCAGCCACTGGAAGTGGAGCGGTGTCGAGATGGGATGGGTAGACAACATTTGTCAAAAATTAGGATTTAAAAGCCGAGCATGGCTGCGATCACCGGGTCGTTTTTACGGGCTTTTTCTTCGAGGGCCTGAATGGCCGCTCCGTTTTCAGGAGTGAAAATTTCAAAGAGCTCTCCGCGACCAACGAGGCGCACCGCCCCGGGGAGAGTCAGGCCGTGACCTTCGGCAAGAGCTTTGGGAATGGTCAGTTTTCCTTGGTCATTGACCTTAGATTCGATGGCTGCTCCGAAAAGAATTCCACGAGCGCGGTCTCTTTGCGCGGGCGTGCCATCGATCGCCGAATCGATATCAGCGAGCTTTCGGTCAAAGGCGGTTTGCGTGAAAACCCGCAGCGCAGGAATGCCCTCAACCTCCACCTGCACGAAGTAAACGCTTTCTCCAATGGGTGGACGCCAGTCTACCAAGAGGGAAAAACGCCCCTTGGGATCAAGCTGCCGATCATGATGACCGGAGCGGTTATGACTAGAAATACCCATGAAAGTGCCTCGTCCAGTGACTCGACGGTCACGAAAGTACACCAAAGGTCACCCATGATCAACTCGAAAGCCTTAATATTCTAGATTTCTGTAAGATTTATCAAGGTTTAGCGGTGCTAAGCCCCTATAATCGTCAGATTTCCAATGAAAACAACCCTTTTACTATGGATTTCTTAACAAAACCTACTGATGTCGGATGTCCTCCGCCGAGGTCATGAAGACGATGTCTTCCGCAATATTGACGGCAAGATCACCGATTCTCTCGATACTACGGGAGATAAAGATGACATTGAGAAGGGATTCCGTTTTTTCCGCGCCCCCGGCAATCTTATTACTCAATGATTTGCCCAGAGCTTTGTGGAGATCATCAACCTTACGATCCATTTCGATCACCGAAAGCGCGATTGCTTCATCAACCTCGGAATAGGCCTTTAAAGCGGTGGTGACAATTTTTCGAGCTTCAAGGTAGACCGGATCAATCAAACGAACCTCCTCCAAGCCTCCTGCTTTGAGAATTTTCCGAGCACGCTTCGCAATATTCACTGCGTGGTCGCCAATGCGCTCGAGGCTTCGACAAATGTTGATGGAAGAAAGCACATTACGAAGATCAGAAGCGACTGGATTGAATCGCAACAGAATCGACATCCCCTGCTCATCGATTCCCTTTTCTCGTTGATCGATCTTCTCATCCTCATCGATGACATCATAACAAAGGTCGCGGTCACCATCCGTGAGCCCCTTGATTGCCTTTTCGACCGAAGCGAGAGCCATCGCTCCCATTTCAACAACTCCCTCTTTGAGCGCGCTAAGTTCTTCGTCGTAGTTTTTGAGAATATGAGCCATGGATTTAGTGAGTTAAAATAAAGTTTCTAGCCGAAGCGACCGCTGACGTAGTCTTCCGTCTGTTTGATTTTGGGCTTACCAAAGATGTTTGAGGTATCGTCATACTCAATGAGTTCACCGAGGTAAAAGAAAGCCGTGCGATCCGAAACACGGGTCGCTTGCTGCATATTATGAGTGACGATGACGATGGTGAAATCCTGCTGAAGCTCCGCAATGAGTTCTTCAATCCGCGCCGTCGCAATCGGATCAAGAGCAGAACAAGGTTCATCCATCAGAACGATCTGCGGCTTCACCGCGATAGTGCGAGCGATGCATAAGCGCTGCTGCTGGCCACCGGAGAGGCCCAGCGCGCTTGTGTTTAATCGATCCTTCACCTCACTCCAAAGAGCGGACTTCTGAAGCGATTCTTCCACCGCCTGATCGAGGACAGACTTGTTCTTAATCCCCTGGACTCGCAAACCGTAGGCGACGTTTTCATAGATCGACTTCGGGAAAGGATTATACTTCTGGAAGACCATCCCAATGTGCTTGCGAAGCTCAATCGCCTCAACATCAGGAGCATTGATGTCTTGCCCAAGGATGCTGATTTTCCCATTGGTGACCTCGGCAGTATCGACGAGATCATTCATGCGATTCAAGCAACGGAGCAAGGTAGATTTACCACAACCAGATGGCCCGATGAATGCGGTCACTTTCCCAGCAGGGATATCGAGGGAGATATTCCGAAGGGTATTTGTTTTACCGAGATCATAGCTAAAGCTGAGATCATCGATGGAAATGATCGGTTCATTTGAAGCAAGCGCCGGAGCATCGGCTGAGTCGAGCGTGACAGAGGAGTCGTTCATAAGAGAAAAGGTTTACCACTTGAGGTTTTTACGGAAGCGAGCGCGAAGATAAACGGAGACCATCGCAATACTGATCACCAAGAGAAGGAAGACGAAAACAGAACCGTATTGCATGTTCTTCAAAGCCGGATCATCGGGGAGTTTTCCGGTGACCACGTAAATGTGATAGGGCAGAGCCTGCACCGATTGAGTCATCATATCGGAAATCCAATAGAGCCCAGTTCCCTGAGCGTCTTCCCAGGGAAGCTTGTCTTTTCCAGCCACCGCAGCAGTGAACATAATGGGCGCGGTCTCGCCCGCCACCCGTGTGATGCCCAAGACGGAAGCCGTCAAAATTCCCGGAGCCGCATAGGGTAAAACTGCCGTCCGGATACACTGCCACTTGGTCGCACCAAGTGCGAGAGACGCTTCGCGGAAGCCCTTGGGCACCGCTTTCAAGGACTCCTCACAAGCAGCAATAATCACG
Organism: uncultured Verrucomicrobiales bacterium; assembly: GCA_937928545.1. Taxonomy (GTDB): domain Bacteria; phylum Verrucomicrobiota; class Verrucomicrobiia; order Verrucomicrobiales; family Akkermansiaceae; genus SW10. Next base: position 98,417 of record CALGJQ010000014.1, on the reverse strand, counting down.
GGAAGTGCCATCACCGCTAAGGTCAAACCACCCGCAAGGAGCGACTCACCCCATCCCTGAAAACTGAGATAGCCATCTGTCGGCCAAAGCGGCATGGCAAAGAGTGCCTTCTCCCAATCAGGAGTATTCGTGAAAACAGGAAAGAAGGGGGAATGAACAAAAAATGCTGCGCCAAAGAGACCATAAACAATCGACGGAACGCCCGCTAGGTTCATGATCGAAAGCCGAATCGCATTGAGCATCTTTCCCTTGCGCGCGTATTCATTCAGGTAAACGGCAGCCGAGATCCCAACAAAGAGCGCCACCGTCATGCAGACGATCACGAGCATAAAGGTCCCGACGATTGGGCCAATGATTCCACCTCCAGCATAGGAGAAGGTCTTATGATTGTTGATGACCGCATCAGGGTTCTTTTCCTTAAATGCGTAAAAATCATCGTTGTCCATGCGGACCATTTCTCCCTCGGCGGTATCGAATTGGTTGAGGGTCATCGTCTTCTTGGTGAAGAATTCGGTATTAATGAAGGGGGCCTCGCTTTTCAGGATCACCGGAAGGCCATCGAGAGTGATCTTCCCGATGATCACCACGGCACAGGCCATGATGATGTAAGTGAAAATCGCAAAGAGTCCGATGCCCAAGCCGTCTTTCACCTTCTGCTTTCGCGAAGATGCTCGGAAGGGATTTTTTGAAACAGTTTTAGGTTCAGGCATTTCCAAGACGTTTGATGATTCTTTGAGCCGTGATGTTAATCGCCAATGAAATCGTAAAGAGAACCAAGCCCACTAAGAAGAGCGCGCGGTAGTGCAAAGTCCCCTCACCCACTTCTGGCATCTCCTGAGCAATGATTCCGGTCATTGTGTGAGTCGGTTGCATCATTATTCCCAGACCTTGCCCCCAGTCAGGCATCGAAATCCGGTTACCCGCCACGAGGAGAACCACCATAGTCTCCCCAATGACTCGACCCAAACCAAGGAGAACTGCTGCTAGGATCCCAGAAATAGCCGTCGGCACGATGACTCGCGTGACGGTTTGAAGTTTCGAAGCTCCCAGCGCAAGCGACGCTTCGCTGTAGGCTCGCGGAACGTTATTCAGAGCATCCTCACAAAGCGTGAAAATTGTCGGCACCGCCATCAGCGCTAAAAGAAGGCCTGCATTAAAGGCATTCAGACGATCATTGATTCGAAACATCTCCGGCACCCAAGCCGCTTGGCTCCAATCCTGCAGTTGCTGCCCCAGTATCATGATTCCGAAGAAGCCCAAGACGATCGAAGGAATCGCTTGGATCATCTCGATCGAAGGCTTGATCAGATTTTGCTCCTTCAAAGTGGCAAGCCGGTTCACGTAAATCGCGGCCCCAATTGAGAGCGGCACCGCAAAAAAGAGCGCGATGCACGAGATCAGCACCGATCCCAAAAGCAAAGGCTGCAGTCCATAAACATCCGTCCATGAGCTATTGGTGATCCAATCTCTTCCAAAGAAAAACTTGGCGACGGAATTCCAAAACCCGACTTCTTGATCATACTTCCACTCACTCGCTTGCCCGAGACTGCGATCCACATTCTCAAGAAAACGCTTTTCGCCTTTCTTAATCTTAGTGACCAACTCGGCCGCCTTCTCAGAACTCAATTGATCTGGAATTTTTTCAATTCCCGCCACGAGACCAGCGCTCATTTTTGCGACAGCCTTTTGGTGAGCCCCCTTCGCTTCTTCCAAGGGCTTCACTCGCTCTCCGTAAGGAAACTCATCTCTGATCACGATCTTCTCGGCCTCTTCAATTGCGGCCACTCGCGCCTCCCCTTCCATCGTGTCGGCTCCCTCAAGCAGAGCCTCTTTCCGAGCGACTGCTGATTTGTCGGCCTCGGCATCTTTAGCAATTTCAGCAGTGATCCCGACCAACTTGGAGCGCAGATCTTTCAAGCTTGTTCCGGCCGAAGAAATCTCATCTTTCGCTTTCGTGAAGTCGCTCATCCCCTCCTTCTGAACCTTAACCGCTTGGGACACAAATTCAGGGGTGTCTTCTTCCACCGGGTCATAAGTCCGAGCCGCTTCTAACAACTGCTCCCAAGCATCATCATGCTTCGCCAAGCGTCCGAAGGAATCGATGCTCTCCCTTTCCACCTCTGAGGTCAATTCCTCCAAAAAGGCAGAGTAGTCAGCCTCCGCTTTGGCGATCGCAGCCTCATCTTCCTCATCACGAGCATCCTCCAGTGCCTCCGCTAAATCCTCCCCTTCATCTTCAATCTCTCCCAACAAAGCATCCCAAGAATCTTTAATGCCACGCTCTTTGGAGAAGCGAGCGTCGTATTCCGCAAAGTAGGCTTGGTTGGTAAAGCTGACAAACTCCTGATAGCCCTCCGCTTGATTGATGAGATGCCCGACATACTCTTGACCCGATTGTCGGTAAACCTTGAGCCCCTCGTGATGGGCCGGAAAAAAGCGCAGCGCTTCCAACATCAGAAAGAAGCAGATCAAAAAGAGAACGACGATTGAGATCCCCGCATTCCCACCAAAGAAGCCTTTGATCCAACTCTGCTTATCGAGTCCAAGGATCCGTTTCCCCTGCCTTTGAAAGTGTTTTGCCATTTAAAAATGCCGTAATTGGACCCAGCTGAAAAACCGATTACTTCGGAAGTAAAAAGGCGTATCTGCATTTCACAGACACGCCCCGTGTGACAGTTTTGTCACAAAGCGATTGACCCTTATTTTTAAAAGGGCTTTAGCGCCTCATTAGTCCACTGGGATGAAGCCGACTTTCTCCACAACCTTCTTCGCATCATCTGATTTGATCGCCCAGTCGAGGAACTTTTTCACCTCACCGGTAGGCTCACCGACGGTGTAATAGTAAAGCTTACGAGAAAGGGGATACTCAGCCTTATTTTTGGGCTTTGGAGACACGTCATCCACCTTAACGGCGCGGAGACCCTCCTTGCCCGCGTAGGCAAGGCCCACATAGCCGATACCATTGACGTTCCCAGCAACTTCAGTCGCGATTTGCTCGTTGCCAGCTAACTTTTGGGTCTTCTGACCGTAGTCACGTTTGGCCATCCCTAGCCCTTGGAAAGTCTTGTAAGTTCCAGACGCAGTGTTGCGGGTGTAGACCGAAATCTCTCCATCTTTACCGCCAACTTCGCTCCAGTTCTTAATATCTCCCGTGAAAATTCCTTCCACTTGCTTGAGAGTAAGATTTCGGACTCCGTTTTCTTTGTTAGTCACAACCACGATCATGTCCCAACCCGCAACGTGCTCGACGAGCTTCTGCCCTTTCGCCACAAACTTGTTGGTCTCGGTTTCTTTGACGTCGCGGCTCGACATCCCGATCTGAGCCGTTCCAGCCTCAAGAGCAGTGAAGGCCTGAGAAGATCCCTCGGCTGCGATTTCAAAATCGGTTTTGTTACCAGCTTCCAAGTAAGCATCCTTAAGCTGGGGAACCATCTTGGCACCGAGCGTATCGGACCCCTTAATCACCAGCTTTTCAGCGAAAGCGGCTCCAGTCATCAGCGCCCCGAGGGCAAGTGCAGTGTATTTCATTGTTCGTTTGTATTTGATTGGCCGCCGATCTTTTTTCTTTTGGCGACGTTGAGAAATTACCCCCCACTCTCAAAAAAAGAGAATGATCTTACGTGACTGTTTTGTCACAATCAGAACGCTCAGAAACCTCATCAAAATAAAAAACGGGCACCTCAAATGAGGCGCCCGTTGAATGCAAAAATATTTAAACTGATTCTTAGAAGTAGAAACGAACGGCTCCCCAAACAGTGGTCGACTCGGAGTCTGCAGTTCCGCCGTCGACGGTCTCATACTCAACACCCGTCATCAACTTCAGGTTGTGGTCACAAAGGAAGTAATTGAGACCCGCGTAGATGGTGTGATTCTCATTACCGCTGGGATCGATGACCCCATTGTCATTTGCAACACGCTCAAGGACACGCTTGGTTCCCTTGAAGGCAATGTTTCCGTCACCCTTGAAATACTGGTAGCGTACAACTGCTTCCAGCTTGTCTTCGATCAGGTCGATCGAGGGCATGATCACGACACCGTAAGCGGCATCTCCGTTGTGATCTTCACCGTAGGTCAAGTTTGTGAGGAGGTCAAAAGGACCGAATTTGGTATCGTGAGTCGCAGAAACGGCCCAGTGATATCCGAAGACGGTGTCTTCTGCTGCAGAGGCGTCATTGTAGAGTCCCTGAAGGAGCACATCACCACCCAAACCCTCGAACTCAGCCGAAAGCATATACGCAGTGGCACCTTTCCAACCACCAACCACTGGAGCATTCCCATCTACCCCAGTAGCACTAAAAACACCGAGGCTGTAGGCTACCTTACCGAGGTCAAACCCGAGTTTAACACCGGTAGGGCGTCCACCAGCATAGTAGTTGTTCAGATTGGAGCGCTCGATCGTCTTGATCTTTTTCGAGGACATCGATTCCTCACCACCAAAGCCTACTTTATAGCGACCGTAGCCGATGCTCACGTCTTCAAAAGCTCCCAAATCGCCAGCGTTATAGGAGAGAATGAGTTCATCCCAATTGCTGTAGCCGATGCTTGTGTCGCGGAAACCTCCACGTGACAAGTTAACACGACCGGTCAGCTTGAATCCATTCAGGAACTTGATCGAGGCACCGAAGCGGAGGCGGCGAAGCTCGTCACCCTCACCACTGAAATCATCGCCAGCAACATCTCCATCGACGTAGCCAACCTGGTAGTGAGCCCGCCCGAAGAACTTAACCTCCTGGATCCACGGGTTGCTCTTATCTTTGTAGACCGTTCCGATGTCTTGGAGAGTCTCGCACCAATCTCCGCTTCCGCCCCCACTTCCACCAGAAGCTGGCTTCATGGAATCAGAGGAAAGGTTGCCTGCAAGGGCACTCGTGGCGGTGGCGGCAACGCCCACCCCGATTACTTGTAATAGTTTGCTAGTCATTTGTGTCTGTGTTGGCACTTGAAATCCAGAATGTGATCCAGATGTGACAATTAAGTCACACTCGAGCCGACCTTCCAACCCCATTATGTGTCGTATTTGTCACAGAACGTCGCCCAAAGAACGCAGCCAAACCCACCGCTAATACACTTTCCCTTATGTCTCTCCCTCAAAGCCCCTAAGCTGGTAGGATCTCATCGAAAAACAAACAACCACGGCTAGGAGTCTGTCTTCACAAGTCCGGCAAACTCCTAGCGGGTGTATTTTAAGAGGAGATTCAAATTATGGCGAATCGCAGCGGCCAAGTCGGCGCTTTGATACCCTCTCCCAAAGACTCTGCTGAAGACATCCTTCTTCCCCTCCTCGTTCTTCTTAGAGAGCTTCGCAAACTCAGTATCAAGCGACCTGAAAAGATCATTCACCATTGTTGCTTCCGGAGAAGCCCAAGGCTCGATATTCGCCAGTGGTTCCTCGCCTTCCACCGGCTTGGCGGCAGGCGCAGGGCGGGAAATGAGACCGGTGTTGAGCTGTAAATCTCCAGTCATGATGCGAATCTGCGTAGTCAGTAAAGTGCCGGCCGAGCTATAGCTCAGCTCGATATAAGACGTCGTTTTCTTCCCAAACTTCGGTTTGTGCTCAATCCGGGTTGAGATAAAAATCCCTCCACCTGGATTCGGCGTCACCGTAGGTTTATGAGTGCGGTAGGAATGATTATCGATGCTATAGGAAGCAGTCCGATTCTTCCGCCAACCGTTGAGGGCCTCGCCAAAGGTATCGGTATCGACAGTGACGGCACCCACCGGAAGAAGGAGGGAAAGACCGGTGAAAGCGGTGATGAGAAATTTTTTGATGATCATGATTTTCGGATTTTAGAAGGCGTAGCGGGCAAAGGTATTCCAGCCCCAGGAGCTGAAGTCATCGTCATCGACAACGTCGGAAAGCGAGCGGTATTCCAGCCCGGTTCCGATGATGAAATTATCGTCGTCGAGGTGCACATTCACCCCACCGTAGAATGAGCTGAGCTGACCGGCCGTGGTGTAGACCGGAAAGTCAGATGGGAAGGTGGCGTCTGCTCCAGTTGCGGGAACTCCCCACCCCGTCTCCAGGCCGCCGGCATCACGGGAAGCGGCGTATTGGTAACGACCGACAAAGCTGACGGCATCTTGGAGGAGCCAATATCGACCTGCCACGGTGACTCCGTAAGCAGTGCTTTCTGACCCACGTGCAAGGAGGAACTCGGTATAATAGTCAAAAGGCCCGGAACTAAATTCAGCACCCGCCGAGACAAGGTGGCGATACCCCATCGGGATGCTCTCGCTCGATTCTCCATCCATGTTGTAAAGGTAGTCGAGATGCCAGCGCTGATAGTAGGGTCCGGGATTATTTTCATCCCCGCCGCGATTGCTGGAGGTCGCAATGCTGCCGAGGAGGTATCCCTTACCATCGAGCGAGGGAATGCTTCGGCCTGCTCCGCCTCCAAACCAACCAAACTTCCAATCAAACGATGAATCGCTCCCTTCCAGCATCACACCCAGGCTGCTGGCGGGCGCGATTTGGGCTGCCAATGGCGACAGTGTGGGAAACCATCGCACTGCCGCATCGCGACTGTATTCCGTCGAGAAAGGAGGTTGAAATTTCCCCACTGCGAGAAAGACCTGATCGTTGAGAGGGATACTGGTGCGCAGAGTTTCCCAGCCTTGGTAGTCGCCGGAGCTTGAAAAGAGGGCATCGGCTAGGATCTCAATCCCATAAAAAGTGTCGAGTATCACTCCCACTCGGGCACGGCTCAGCCTGGCCCCACCGGCGATGCTCCGGTCGTGGGATTGATACTCAAAAAGCCCACGCGGAGCGATGGTGGTTTCACGACTTACTTCGAAGGGAAATTTTGGCGGAAGGTCGGTCTCCCATCGTGTCGGAAACTGCGGCTCGGGTTTCGGGAAATTTTTAGAAGCTCTCACCTCAGCCTTCTCGGAAGCGGGGACTCTCGCGGCATGTTCAAAGACGTTCTGAGCGCCCCCGGCCTCCGCGTCTAGGAGATCGAGCGCCTCGTTCGCGTAACCAGAACTGGCCAGAACAAACAAAAAAATGACAGGGTAGAATCTCATCATTCGCTTTCTGATTCCACCATCTCGGCCTCTGCCTTTTCCGCTTCTTCGAGACGAGTGCGGCGCTCCGATTCCTCGCGCTCTTTGGTCGCCTTTTCGCGAGCCGCCGCGCGTTGAACACGGCGCAGGTATTGCTCGATCGATTGCTTCGACCCGGACTTGAGCCTCACCGCATCCTCCAATCGTGGCAGAGCCTTCATGTATTGTCCCTCTTTGACAAGGAGCTGCGCGAATCCCAAATTGGCCTTATAAGCGACGTCACGATCCAGATCATCCGCCGCGATGAGAAACTGAGTGCGGGCCTCCAGTTTTAATTGATCGACCTTTTGCGGAGTGTCGGCGCTAGCAGATCGCGCTACGAAAATCTTCCCCAACTTGACTCGCGCGGATCCGTTGGATGGGCTCACCTTGAGAGCCTTCCCGAGCAAGACCCCAGCCTCATCAAGCTTCTCCTCGGCGAGGGCAATATCGCTCTCGATCAAGAAAGCGGAGATTTTTTCATCCCGACTCAGGCGATCATTCGCGAGAGTTCGAAGCTCGGTCATCAGGCGGGCCGCTTCACGTGAGGCTCCGAGTTGGAGAAGATATTGGCCAGCTTTCAGAGAGCGAACGACCTTGACCTCTTCGCTTTGGCGCATCGCGCTGAGGTAGGCACCGAGAGCGAGAAGTGGTTCCTCTTGATTCGCGTAAATGTCACCCAGTTGGTTCAGCGCAGACTCGTCGGCGAGGCCCTTGAGGCGGAGAACTTCGTAGTTCTCGGCAGCTCGCATGACCTCACCAGATTGAATGAAGCAGTTCGCTTGTTGCATCCAGAAAGTGGCGTCGTCCGGCGATTCGTCGATCAAGGTCTGCATCAAACTGGCAGCCTGCACCCAGTCCTCCTTGAGGAGGAGGGCTTGCACCAAGCCAATCTTCCAATCCCGCTCTTCCGGGTTGAGTAAGTAAGCCTGCCGGAAGGCCGACTCAGCCGCGATCGCCTTTTCCTCGTTCAGCATGGCGTGGCCGAGGAGGCCGAAACTGAGGTGATCGGCATCGCCTAGATCGATGGCCTTCATGAGATGCGGCTTTGCCTTTTCCATCTGCTCGGAACGGGCGTAAAGCAGCGAAAGATTTTTGTGGGCACGGCGATACTCTGGGAAACGCTTCAGCGCGATCTTGTAGGATTTCTCGGCTTCGGCAACCCGGCCGTTTTGATAGTAGAGATTTCCTAAGGTGAAGATGAGCGCCGCGGAAACGTCCTTTGATTCCGTCGCCGTATCACCGGGATTTTTGCGAGCCTTGATAAAGCTCAGGAGACTTCTCTCCGCTTCCTTAAAACGACCGTTCGAGAGGATCTCGGCCAATCCGGCAATGAAACGCGCTTCCTCTTGATCAACTTTTGGCTCGACCTCAGGAAGGAAACCGTAACTCCCGACGAAGCGTTCCTGAAAATCAGGGGTGCGGAAGAGATCGGAAGAAATCTTCAAAGATTCTGCAGCAAGGGATGACACCGTGAGAGCGGCGAGACAGGCGAGGCGGACGGACATTGTTAAGAAGTGAGACTGAGTGAAAGAAATGCAAAATTGAGGGCAACTTTGGTGACGAAGCCGTCACCGAACACGGAAGTCGAAGGGCTGCTTGACCCGCGCCTTGGCCTTACGACCGTTACGGATGGCGGGTTTGAATTTGTATCTTTTGAAGGCATTCATGGCCGCCTGATCTAAGGCGGGGATCCCTGAGGTCTGGGAAATTGAGACCTCCACCACCGCTCCGCTTTCATCCACCAACCCCGCCACGATGACGCGGGCCGAGCCCTTTTTCGCAAGGAGCTTCTTGGCCGAGTTGGGAACATTTGGACTGGCTGTGGAACTTGGAATGGGCTCGGAGTCGACCCCACCCGATCCGAGATCATCTCCTCCCGCACCCATCGCAACACTCGGCGTGATATTCAGGAGGACCTTGCCACCCATCCCGGCAGTTAGGTCGGGAAGATCGAGTGGCTCGATGGCGATGTCTTCATCGGCCTCGGCCATCTCGGGCTCTGGTTCTTCCTCCTCGGGCTCAGGCTCTTCCTCGGGTGCCACGTATTCATCGTCTGGAGCGACGGAAAGATTGGGAGCAAGGTCCTTTTCCTCTTCGCTAAATCCGTCCTCAAGCTTCTGCATGAGTGGGATGAAAAAAAAGACCATGAACGTCAGCAAGGCTCCTCCCCCGAAGATAATCGCAGTGCTTAGAAAGCGATTCCTCCTTGGTGGACGATAGACGTGGCGTGGCGTCATGAATCGGTGAGGGTGATTTTTGAAGGCGTAGCTCCCCCTTCGAGGCAGGCGTTTTGAACCTGCATCGTGACCCCATGACGGGACTGGGCATGACTTTGAATAATGATGGGGCTCCGCTCTTCTCGTTGCAGCTGGCTTTGCACAATTCCGGCGATCGCATCGAGCGGGACAAGGCGGCCATCGTGCTCGATCCGACTGTCCTTCCGGATCACCAGAACGAGCGTCTGATGATCACTCGCCTGTGCAGCGGCGGCGTCTTCGGGGCGGTTGACGGCAAGACCATCTTCTTCCACGAAGGTCGCGGTCACGATGAAGAAGATAAGCAAGATGAACACGCAATCGATCATCGGAGACAAATCCGGTTCTGGATCGCTATCATCGATTTCAAAGCTGTTGTTTCCAAGGGGCATCGCTATCGGGTGGCTAAGGTGACTTTGTTCCGCATCACCCCGGCTTCGAGGCACTGCTTTTCGACATCAGAAACCACTCCCCGAAAAGCGTTGGTATCGGCCTGAATGATCACGGGCATTTCTTCATCTTCGAGGAGCTGCGGGCGCACCACGTTCTGAATCCCCCCCACCCCGATTTCCTCACCGCCATAGAAGACCTTATTCTCAGCGGTGACCGCGAGGAGGATGGAGTTCTTTTCCAGCCCGGAGGCTCGGCTCGCTTCAGGTCGATCCACCTCCACCCCGGGAGGCTTTTGGAAAACGGTGGTCACGATGAAGAAGATCAGGAGGATGAAAACGCAATCGATCATCGGCGAGAGATCAGGCTTCGGCTCGTCATCTTGGCTAAAGGAACTTCCACCTCGGCGAATCAGGCTCATACGTTACGGAATTTCGTGGTGACGATTGCGCTCTGCAACTGGGCGAGCGTTGAGTCGATTTTATTACGCTGCTCGCGCACCATGAGAGCCATCAACATGCCTGGCAGGGCGATGACAAGGCCGGTCAATGTCGTGAAGAGTGCCTCCTTCATTCCGGAGGCGATGAGGGACATGCTTTGCTTCCCTCCCCCAGCGGCTAGACCATCAAACATGTCTAGCATCCCCCCGACCGTTCCCAAAAGCCCCGTCATCGGGGCCGCGGCGACCAAGGTCGTGATGATGATCAGACGGCGATCAATCGAGGCGATAAGAATTTCACGGACTTCATCAAAACGACGTTGCACGCGCTTGATTGAGACCTTTTTTCCATGGACCGCGTAGCGAATGATTTCGCCAACCCGGCCTTCAGCCTCCTCAGGGTCGTTGATCCAGTCAGCCCAGTCCTCGCGTTGGCGATTGTTAAGGTTTCCGCGGATCACGAAGTAAAGAGAAGCCGTGGCGGTGGTGTAGAGAAGGAAGGCCACGGTGGCCAAAGCGGCCATCACCGTGCCGCCGTCCGTAAAAATATCGGCAACTTCTTGAAGATTTCCGAGGATGATCATCAGACGGGAACAAGATCGGTTTCATCGAGGTCATCAACCTCGTCATCTGCCACTGGGGCTTCTTCCAGCTCGGTGGTTCCATTCAACATAGAAAGGGCCACACCCTCCGCTTGGCCGAATTTCGACTTTGCGAGACTCTTCAACATTCCATGTACGATAATTACTGGAATTGCCACGATCAGGCCCATCGCGGTGGTAATGAGGGCCTCACTAATTCCGGCAGAGAAAGACTTGGAGTCCCCCGCCCCGCCCGCTGACATCATCGCGAAAGTTTTCATGATTCCGAGCACAGTTCCAAGCAATCCCATCATGGGAGCCGCCGCTGCCACGAGCGCCAAGAAGGGCAGGAAGCGCTCGAGCTTCGGCTGGATCATGCCGAGCTTTTCCAGGAGAGCATCTTCGAGAATACGCCGCTTATCGTAAAAGTAAGAAACCCCCGCTTCCACCATCTTCCCCCCGAGGCCCTTAAAGTCACCGGCCTTCAGCTTGGCTGCTTCCGCTTCGTGACTCAGCAAATCATCGAGAATGAGGTTGAGTTTCTGGCGGTTGGGAATGGGAAATTGACTAATTTCAATCACCTTCCAAAGCGCGATCAAGAGAGCGACGGCACCGAGGCCAAGGATGCCGTAACCCACTACGCCGCCCCCATCGAGGTATTGACCAACCGTCTTCTTGGTGCGCGCGACTTGGATCGCCTTTCCCATTGAGGCATCAACCGGGACCATGGCCGATCCGGTCTTAATGAGCTTGCCGACTTCCTCAAGCCCTTCCTTGATTGGCGCAATCGTCGGGTAAGTCACGCCTTCCGCCGAGAAGAAAGTAAAACCGGCAATCTCATTATCATTCGATAAAAAATATCCGAGCGGCCCAGCGGTAGCAAAGCGGCCTTCCTTGATCACATTGCCCTCGACCACGGCGCTCCCCTCAAAGCGTTCCCCGCCGGAAATCTGCACGAGACGATCGGCCGCCATATGAAGGAGCACGAGGCGGTTTTTAATCTCAAGCACAAGATCGTCACCGGAGCGATCGGCCTTTTTACGACGCGCGTCCAGCGCCTCACCAAAACCTTGCTTCTCGGCGGGATGAATACGGTTTTTGATGCTGCTCCCGTAGCTTCGCAGGCTGGAGAGGGTAAACTCAAATTCCCCTTTTCGGCGAGCCAACTCATTATCGAGCTCGCGCTGCTTTCCCGCAACATTGTCCTCGTCGCGCAGAAGCTTGGTGAGCGTCTTGTGCTGTTCGATGACCATATCGTCGATCTTCTCGACCTCCTGGATAATGACGCGTTCTTCGCCGGTCATTTCAGTTTCGAACGCGCGCAGTTGCTCCTGAGCGAGTTGAAGGTCTTGCTCTGCCTTTTGCTGGGCAGTTTGCGCGGAGGTGCTTCCAATGAAAGCAAGGGAGAGAAAAAGTCTTTTCATACGATCCTATTATTTGGCGATCTCCAGAGGAATCGTGACGAGTTGGAGTTCGCCGGAGGCATTCCCCACGTTGATGAGTTTACGGACTTGGCCGACCACCTCTGGATCCGTGATTTCAGTTTCTGTCCAGCCATCGATACCGGGTTTCAGATGGAGGGCTACGGTACCGGCCTCATTGGCTGCAAAGCCGGCAGCGAGGCCGAAGTAGATGCCATCAAGCAGGACCTTCTGCCCACCCGCCTCGGCCGAGCGCCCCGTGAAGGGCGTGATGACTTGATTAAATTTTTCCGCTTCCGTGAGAATGGTCAGCATCGCGGTGAGGCGCCCATTGAGGCTCATTTTCTCCTTATCCTGACGGATCACGAAGTTCTTATGATCTGCAATCATCTTCTCCAACTTGGGATTGCTGGTGAGTTCTTTTGGCAAAAGAGGAATGACGGCTGAGACCTTGGCATCGAGATCGTTGAGCCCGTCCCGCAGAGCCTCCCGACCATCATCGTATGACTTCTTTTCAGCGAGCTTCTTTTGCGAGACCTCGTCGGTTGATCCCAGCCGTTCAAAGGCGGAGAGGATCTCGGTTTCCATCTGCACATTTTCGGCAATGAGCGATGCCTTGGAGTCGGAGAGGATCTCTTTTTGCTCCCTCCAATTTTGCTGCTTCTCTTGGATATCCTTCATCACGGAAATCCATTTCTGGACCGTAGCGCGGATTTTTTTATTGGCCTCCACGCCACCCTGTTCAGCGGAGAGTGGAAGGAGCGTGACGAGAATGACGGGGATGAAAGCGAGCTTCATGTGATTTCCTGAGGGTTTAGCGGCAGACTTGGTTTTTGAAGAATCAGTGCTTGTGACACGTTTGTCACCTTTGGCGGGGCACACAAAAAAGAGCCGCTTCGCACCGGGCGAAACGACTCCTTCTTGGATTACCAACGAAAGGTTTTTTGTCAGCGGCTAGTTCTTCTCAATACGGAAGAAATACTTCTGATCTCCCACCGGAAGATCAAACGTGACAGTCTGGAGAACGGTCGCGGAGGCCACCGTGGCACTGGGAACATCTGCCCAAGTCCCTTCCATACTCGGCGACTGTGTCACCTTGTAGCCCACACCCTCTTCGGCAACGAAGGTGATGGAATACTGACCACCAACGACTCCGGAAGTCACAATATCGAGTTCGTCCCCGGCGACCATACGGATGATAGTCCCTGACGGCGGAGTTCGCTCAGAGAAGCCAGGAGTGACGATTCCTTCGTTGGAAGCGTATGTCCAAGTCGAGGTCCAAAGGTCGGCTCCAAAGGCACCCCGATAGTCAACTTCAATGGGAGCTCCTTCAATCACGTCGGTGCCCCATGCCGCGCCTCCAATGATGCTTGGACGAGGGTCAATCACCACTACTTCACCATCATCATTCTTCTTCATCAAACTGAGAAGAGGATTGGTGTCCAGCGAGTTTCCATCTTGGGCGAGCAAGTCACCTTCTGCAGCAAGTCCAGAACCGCCATCGACCTGTTGATCACCGGGGGTGTTGAAGATATTATACGAGAAGCGGAGATCTCCGCCAACCTGTCCTGCAGTGTCAGTGTCATCAATGCGAACCAGATCATCTCCGATCTCCGTAAAGATCGAGTTATGAAACTGGCCCGCATAGTTGTCTTTCAAGCGGAAGGCATCGTTCGCATCTGGTGCACCGACGTAGGTAGCATTGAACACTTTTGCCAAGGTCTTTGGATCGCCGGTTTTGACACCTGCTCCCGTCCTATTCCCTCCGTCAGCCTCAGTCCCGTAGTCACTGAAGTTGGACTGAACGGCGAACCAGAACTGGTGAGTTCCCTGGTGACCTTCATCGAGGTCGAAGCTCTCGTCCTGACAGTAGAGCGCAAACAAGTGGCTCGTATTCACAGTTCCACCGAACCACTCGAATCCATCATCGGTATTTCCAACAACTTCAACGTGGTGAATCGTGGTGCCAGAACCGACGCCGCCCATCGTGAGACCATTGATCTCTTCATCGGCCGCGAACTCGAATCCCCCAAAGCGAATGCTCGCGTAAGTGAGGCTTCCAGAATTATCAGCCGGGTCTGCTCCTCCGTAGAGAATGCTATCACCAGCTGCGTTGGTTGCAAATCCCTCCACGCTATTCTCGCCTAGGTTATTGGTTGCCGAGTCGTAGAAGTTGATCGGGGCATTTCCAAGGATGATCACGCCACCCCAAGCTCCGCCATCAATGATCGGGTCTTGTTTGACGTCGTTGACACCATCGGCTCCGTCAATATCGACTCCGTAAGTAAACTCGGCATCAGCAACACTGGTGAAGACGATCGGGCTCGTTGGTTCGCCATCGGCGGAGATCGCACCGTCACGAGTGACAACCAAGGCTCCGACATCGAGGCCGTTGGTTCCGGTCGTGGATCCAGTGGCTGCGATGATCGTTCCCGGCTCAATCGTGAGAGTGGGACGGCTTGCCCCAGAGAGATCACCAACGAAGACCGCTTGGTCGACGAGATAGATCCGATCAATAAGGCCATCGTCGTTGGAATCGGAATCCCAAGTAGTGTCGATCGTGATCGCAGTTCCGACAGTCACAACCTCGATGCCAGCAGGCAGAGCGAAGGAGCTAACCAGTAGACCATTTGCAGATGCATAGGTCCAAGTCTGCGCCCAGTTCTCCGTGCCAAAGGCCCCACGGTATGGAGCAAGCTTTGGCGCGCCTCCGGTCAGGGCGGTGTTCCAAGCAGCTCCGCCGAGAGCGGGACGCGGATCGATGAGGACGACCTCACCAAACTCATTCGTTGCCATGGCCGAAAAGGAAGGATCGGTGTCCTTCACATTTCCAGACTGAGCAAGAAGCGCAGCCTCCTCGGTCGCTTGTCCGCCGTGGGTTTCAACATCACTCGGAGTTCCGAAGATGTTGTTATTGAAGAGGATGTTTCCTCCGACCTGCCCAGCCGTATCCGTGTCATCGATTCGAATCAGATCATCTCCCTGATTCGTGAAGATCGAATTATGAAACTGACCAGCGTAATTATCCTTCAGACGGAAGGCATCGTTGGCATCAGGAGCGCCGACATAGGTCGCGTTAAAGACCTTTGCGAGGGTCATTGGCTCGCCGGTTTTCACACCGGCTCCGGTCCTGTTTCCGCCATCAGCCTCAGTTCCGTAGTCACTGAAGTTAGACTGAACCGCGAACCAAAACTGGTGCGTTCCTTGGTGACCTTCGTCGAGGTCGAAGGACTCATCCTGACAATAGAGCGCAAAAAGGTGGCTCGTATTGACCGTGCCCCCAAACCACTCAAAGCCATCATCGGTATTCCCAACCACTTCAATGTGATGGATGACGGTGCTAGCTCCGACTCCTCCCATCGTGAGACCATTAATCTCTTCATCAGCCGCGAATTCAAATCCACCGAAGCGAATACTCGTGTAGGTGAGAGTTCCGGAGTTGTCCGACGGATCGCTTCCCCCGTAGAGGATACTATCGCCTGCAGCGTTCGTCGCAAATCCTTCCACACTGTTTTCACCAAGGTTGTTGGTCGCCGAGTCGTAGAAGTTAATGGGAGCATTTCCGAGGATAATCACCCCACCCCAAGCACCACCATCAATGACGGGATCCTGCTTGATGTCGTTGATGCCATCCACCCCATCAATGTCGATTCCGTGGAGGTATTCAGCCTCCGCAACACTCGTGAAGACGATGGGCTTATTCAGCTCCCCCTCGGCATCAATTGCTCCATCACGAGTGATGACTAGGGCTCCAACATCGAGACCGTTGGTTCCAGTCGTGGATCCACTGGCTGCGATTACCGTACCCGGCTCAATGGTAAGAGTCGGGCGGGTTCCTCCGCTAAGGTCTCCCACAAAGACCGCCTGATCGACAAAGTAGATCTGATCGATAATGCCGTCATCATTCGTGTCGGAATCCCACGTGGTATCTACCGTAATGGCAGTATCGGCAGCGATCACGATGATCGTGGGGGTAACGAAGTTCTCCACGACGATATTCTCCGTCGAGGCATAACTCCATCCCGCGAGCCAGTTGCTTGTTCCAAAGGCTCCCTTATACGTCACCGGAGAAGGTGCTCCTGCAGTGAGGTCTCCGCTCCAAGCGGCGCTGGTCGCTTGGGGGCGAGGATCGATCTCGTTGACCTCACCATCTCCGTTGGTGTTGATCGTGGTGAATTGAGGATCCACTCCGGTGGCGTTGCCAGTCTGGGCCAACACCGCGGCTTCTGCGGCAGGCTGCCCACCATGGGCCTCAACGTCACCTGGGGTGTTGAAGAGATTGTTGGTGAACTTGAGATTCAAACCGACCTGATCTGCGGTGTCCGTGTCATCGATCCGAATCAAATCGTCCCCTTGATTCGTAAAAATCGAGTTATGAAACTGACCAGCGTAATTGTCCTTCAGTCGGAGGGCATCGTTGGCATCTGGCGCACCCACGTAAGTCGCATTGAAAACTTTTGCGAGAGTCATCGGCTCTCCGGTTTTCACTCCCGCGCCAGTCCTATTTCCTCCATCAGCCTCAGTTCCGTAATCACTGAAGTTGGATTGAACTGCGAACCAAAACTGGTGCGTTCCTTGGTGACCTTCATCGAGATCGAAGGACTCATCTTGACAATAGAGGGCGAACAAATGGCTCGTGTTTACAGTCCCACCAAACCATTCGAAGCCATCGTCCGTGTTCCCAACCACCTCGATGTGATTGATCGTCGTTCCTGCTCCGACACCGGCCATGGTCAGACCGTTGATCTCCTCATCAGCTGCGAACTCAAACCCGCCAAAACGGATACTAGCGTAGGTCAGAATGCCAGAATTGTCCGCTGCATTGCTCCCGCCGTAGAGGATATTATCTCCAGCCGCGTTGGTCGCGAATCCCTCCACGCTGTTTTCACCAAGGTTGTTAGTGGCGGAGTCGTAGAAGTTAATGGGAGCATTTCCGAGGATGATCACGCCACCCCAAGCACCACCGTCGATCACAGGATCTTGCTTCACGGTGTTGACTCCATCAGCGCCGTCGATATCCACATTGTGGAGGAACTCAGCTTCCGCAACACTTGTGAAAACAATCGGTTGAAGAGCCGTTCCGGCAGCCTCAAGACGACCGTCGCGGGTCACCACGAGAGCCCCCACATCGAGCCCGTTCGTCCCAGTGGTCGAACCACTGGCGGCGACGATCGTGCCAGGCTCAATCGTGAGAGTAGGGCGAGTTGCGCCGGTCAGATCACCTACAAAGACCGCTTTATCGATAAAGTAGATTTGGTCAATGACACCATCGTCATTTGTATCGGAATCCCAAACGGCATCAGCAGTGATGGTTGAAGGGACATTCACAATTGTAGGCATCGCCGAGGCTCCTCCTGCAATCACCGCCGACAGAAGGGCGGTCATGGTGAATCGTGTTGTTCTCGTCTTATGTTTCATAAACTTAGGTTGGAAATAGAAGCCACACACTGGGAAAACAGCACGGGCCACACCTATGGATTTACCCTTCCAACCTCAAAAACTGAGCCTAATTTCGTGACAACATTGTGACGTCCCCTAAGGAAACTTTTTCGTCACATTAGAACTTCCCTTCAACCGAAATCCCGAACTCACGACCCGGGGAATAGGAGGAGGCTGCCGCGATATTTCCCACGCCCTCATAGCGGACCTCTACATCGGAATCCAAAATGTTCTTCACCGAAAATTTCAACTTCAAATCGGCCCAGTCGGCTTCCCACTTCTGGGTCAAATTAAAATCAAGAGTATGAAGAGGCTGCCTAATTTCATTGGGCAAACCGGGTCCAGGATCATCAACATTCCGAAGACTCGCGAGGGTCAAATACTCACCCGTAAAATTATAGATTAGATTCGCAGAGAACCCAGCATCCTCATCTTCATAGGAGAGAATCAAGTTTGCGAGAAACTCAGGCTGGCCCTCGAGGCTGTCGATTGTGGCATTGAATTCCTGCGAACCCACTGGAACTAAACCCGGACTGGGAGATGCCAAAATATAGCTCAAATTCCCAGTCACCGAAAACCCACTACCGAGATCCTTACTCCCTTCCAACTCGACCCCCTTCACCTCAGTCTCACCAAGATTCGCGAAGGTTCGGGCACGCCCTCCCAACTGAGGATCAACAATCGTAAAAATTGGATCAGTGATCGTCTTGTAGAAAAGATTCAAACCCACGAAGTCTCGGTCTCTCTCCCAAGAAAAACGCAAATCAAAATTTTCGGAACGCGCCTCGCGAAGATCACGATTTCCCGTGACTAGACTCTGATTGGTTAGATCGATAATTCGCGCCGGAATAAATTCGTAGAACGTCGGGCGCACGACTGATTGAGAATAACTGAACCGCAAGAGATACTCATCTTCGCTCCCAAAAGTCCTCCCTATATTTAACGAAGGAAAGATGTCCTCAGCCTCCGAAGTCAAGGCACCAAGCGCGTCGCTTGGCACATCGAAGGAGCGAGTCTCTTTCTCAAAACGAACTCCACCCAGCATAAACCAGGAACCCCACTTAGCATCGAGGCCAACGTAGGTGCTATTAAGCTCAGTGGATCCTTGATATTCTGGGGTGGCCTGCGTTCCGGATGCAACGGCATAGAAACCTTCAAACCTCCGCGGATTCAGGTCAGTCCCCACCTCTTGATCGTTGAGGAGTCGGTCACTTGTTTCGATCGCTTCATCTGCCTGGTTGACCGACCCACCGGCTTTGATGCTCGCACTTCGCAATCTACTTTCCCGGTCTCGCTGATACATGCCAGCCCCCAAAAGAAGATTAAAATGACTCTCTTCCGTCTTCTCAAGAATCGGATAGACGCCATCAACCTTGAACTCATCGGATTGATCCTCCGTCTTGTATTCAATAAAGTCGGAGCTCTGCGGATTTCTCAGATTCCCGATGTTAGGGATCGAAATCCCCTCAAGCGGATCCTGGGAGTCGATCTCTGTGATATAGGACCCTTTCAGCTCGTAGCTGCGGGGCGACTCCTCTGAAGTCTCCGAACTGTATGCGTTCCAATTGAGCTTTGCACCCTCACGAAAGTCATCAAAGCGAAGCTCTCCTCCCAGTTGGAGGAACTGAAGCTCACGATATTTTAACTCATACGCCTGACGGTAAGAGTTCATACTGAAGCCCTCCGTCTCAATCCGTCCCACCGCCAAAGAATCCTGAGCCACATCAAGATCCGAGGCTTTCGTCAGACCATTATCGATGATTGAATATTGCGCTTCTCCCGAGCGAAAATTGAAGAAGGTCACATTAAAATCAAGATGCTCCCCGATCTCCAAATTGCCCCCCAGAAGCAAGCCATATTCCCGAGACTGAGTGTAGGAATCCTTCTCATAGTTTCCATCCAAGCCTGCAAAAGCCCGATCACCATCCGCTTCGATCTCAAGCGTCGATTGATTCACAAAAAGAGGGTTGAGCTCACCCCGATTCGCGGCCGAGGTGATTCTTGAATTATAGTTAGACTCCTGCGTCCTCCGGTAACGCTGCTTCGTTTCGTAGGAAAAGCTCCCCAGAAGACTCAGATGACTATTGCCGTTTAATTCGATGTTCTTTCCAAATCCGAACCCAAAGGCCCGATCCATTTCAGGGCTCATTTTTTCAGGTTTAAAACTCACCAAATCCAGAAATCGCTGCCGTGCTGCTAAGGCCTCACCTCCAGTCGTTCGGCTAAATGCAATGGAATCCAAAATCGAGTCACCTTCAATCACGGGGCCGGAAGATTTCAAATAGGGATCCACCTCCAAACCAGGCACCGTGTAGAACTCTCCATGACCCATTGTCTCCTGATGATACTTACTTCCAAACTTAACACTGAAGTAGTCTTCTTCAGGCTTTCTTAAAGTCTGCAACTGCACGAGCCCTCCCACAAACTCGGCAGGGAGATCAGGAGCCGAGGTCTTCTTAATCGAGACTTGATCAAGAACATCCGAGGGAAAAAGATCAAGCTGCACCGCCTTACGCGAAGTCTCCGGACTGGGAACAATCCCCCCATTAAGTGTGGTGTTATTGTAGCGGTCGCCCAAACCTCGAACGACGACAAACTTACCTCCAACCACATTGGCCCCGGAAATCTTACCGACCGCACCAGCCGCATCGCTCGCCCCGGACTTGGAAAGAAACTCCTTAGAAATCCCCCCTCCTGCGAGGCCTGGTCCGGCATCAGCGACGATCCCAATAGACCCCGCTTCTTCCTCCTGATAGTCCAAGATCACTTCTTGACCTTCCAGCAGGTATTCGCCATCGGCCAACTCTACCGGCTTAAACTCTAATGGAATTCGTACTTGAGTCACACCCTCCTCTTTCACCTGAAAAACATCCACCTTTGTGACATACGCTGACTTTAGAAACTCAGCACTCACCCCCGTTGCCGGTAAGCCTGCGATTCGGAATTCCCCCTTCTCATCTGAACGCACCTGGAAACCACTCAGCTCAGGCAGAGTGATGATCACTCCGGCGATGCCATTACCATCGGAATCAAAGACCACTCCTTCCAGCATACCGGGCCCCTCACCCGCGCTAATTCGAGGCAAAATTCCCGCTCCAGTCTCCTCGACCTCGCCGCCCGTCAGCACGGGAAGAGCCTCTTCGGCAGGACCGCTCTCTTCCTCATCAGCCACCTGATCGATCAGTGGACTGGGCAGCGGCACCTCGACAAAGTTCTCTGGCTCCAACGGAATAAGCTGACTGAGAAGATCTGCACGCCCTAGCCACGGAATAATATCTTCCTCTTGTCGAACGAAGTCAGTAGCGGCCTCGCTCCCATCGCCCGCCAGAGGCTGAATAAAAAGCAGACTAGCGACCGGGATAATCCTCCGAAAAAAGTAAGACATAGAATGGGGTGGAATGAAGTAAGCCCGCCCACCCCTCAGCCGGAAGCCCCCCTTTGTCACGGAGTCGTCACATTCCAGGATTCTGGAGGACTTTTCCCTCGCAGCCCTTCACCTCCCTCCGGTAACCTCCGACGTCATGAGCCGCCCTCTCCTTTGGATATTCCTCCTCTTCTCCACCCTCTCCTATGGTGGCCCCATCGTCGTGATTGATCCCGGCCACGGCGGAAAATGGGTCGCAAAAAAGACCGATGGTTCCCAAAAAGGAAACGGAAGTTCTTGGAACAACGCCACTGCCGCGACCTTCGGCATTCTTGAAAAAGACCTCGCTCTGGATTACTCACAAGCCGTAGCCAAAGCCTTCGCCGCCAGCCCTCGCGCCCAGAAACTCGGCGCCAAAGCCATCCTCACTCGCAACTCCGATACCAGCCTCAGCTCAATGGGCCGCGCCGCCGTCGCGGTCGAAAATACCGCCCGCGTCTTCCTCAGCATCCACTTCAATGGCTCCTCGTCACACACTGCCGAGGGCACCCGCGGATACATCGTCTCCAAAGACCATCCACATTGGGAATTCATGCACTTCGTCAATCCCTACGCCGAACGCGATCGCGCCTTCAGCGACCTCGTCGTCAAAAACGTCGCCACCGCCTTGCAGCCTTTCGGCGGAGACCCCTCCAAAGCCAAAACCGTCGGTGACAGCAAAGGAGACGGTGGACATCTCAAGGACGGAATTCGCACTCTCGGCTTCGCCCGCCAAGACACCCACCTCTACCAAGCTGTCGTCATGCTACTTGAGGTGGAATTCATCGATAACCCAAAAGTCTCCAACTGGCTTCTCGGCACCAAGAACCGTGACAAAGCCCGCCAAGCCGTGGCTGCCGCCATCGTCACCGCGATCTGCGATCACCTCGAAAACGACACCCCGCCCTCCGCTCCTCGTAAAGCTCGATAAAATGTCCGACCAACTCCAAGACACCGCCCAAGCCCTCAACCTCGACGGCTACAAGAAGCACATCTTCCTCTGTGCCACCTCCGACAAAGCAAAATGCTGTGATGACATCGCCGGAGCCATCGCCTGGAAATTCCTCAAAGAAAGACTCAACGAACTCGAACTCTGCGGCCCCCAAGCCCTCGTCCATCGCACAAAGGCCGACTGCCTCCGCATCTGCATCCGCGGCCCCATCGCCGTAGTCTACCCCGATGCCATTTGGTATCATTCCTGCAATCCCGAAAACCTCGAACGCATCATCCAAGAACACCTCATCGGAGGCCACCCCGTCACCGACCTTCTTATCGAGCCCTAAAAAAACGCCACTCCCCTAAAGGAGCGACGTTCTTGAAAAAATCTCGCAAAGCTTAGCGACGACGACGAAGAAGTCCGAGAAGCGCTACGCCACTCAAAAGAGCGGTTGAAGGTTCAGGCACCCCAACGAACGAGGGGTTCACTGAACCAAAAGTTGAAGTATCGGGCGATGCCGTAAAACCTGCTTCGTCAAGCTCGGTTCCACCACTGGCAGCGAAGGTTCCGATATGCTCATTTGCCCCACCAAAATCAACCGTAACCGTTTGATACCAATCACCAGTCGATGCGTCGCGAAACACAAGTAGGGGCTCAAATTCTCCATTGTAGAGAATGTCCGAACCGCCCAATCCAGAACTATACAAAACTGTATCGTCTGCCGCACTGTCCGAAACCCCCACAGAATCAATCACATCCCAACTGGCAGGAAGAACAAGAGTTCCATCGTCAGCAGCATCCAAGTCATCTCCAATCGCGAAGTCTTGCGCTGCAGTCAATTCGACCAAAACAATCGTAAATGACGGATTCTCCAAGTCAGGAGTCATCACCGTTGCCAGACCCGCAGCATCGAAGGATCCCGTGACATTTGCAGCGCGGTCAATGACTCCGTCAAAGCTTGCATCAAAAAGTGCAGGTTTTTATGCGCCCACTGTCTTGGAGCAGAGTTTTGTGGAGCTCGTTTCGAGCCCTGAAGCCCCATCTTCCTTACTCCTCTTCTTGGCCAGCGATTACATTCATTAAAATAAATCATGGAAATCCATCAATTTGAAGTTTGCCTATCCAACTCCAACATCGTTTCCTTTATTCGTTATGAAAATACATCTTACAAACTCACTGGTGGCCGTAAGCTTAGTCTCCGTATCCCAAGGAGCCATCGTCCTCAGTGAATTCCGATCCGATCAGGCAGGTAGTGACAACTCGGAATACTTTGAACTCATGGGGAACGCTGGTGAATCACTCGACGGCTATTCCTACCTCGTTATTGGGGACGGAACCGGTGGTTCGGGCACCATCGAGGCTGTCATCGACCTCACCGGAAGCGTCATCCCCGCAGATGGCTACTTCCTTGCCGGGGAATCTACATTTGAGAATGGCGCTGGAGAAGTCTTTGAGGGCATCACCCTTGACCTCGAGACCAATATTAGCTTCGAAAACAGCGACAATGTGACCCACGTCCTTGTGACCGGATTCACAGGTGCAAATGGAGACGATCTCGATACGGATGATGACGGCACTCTCGATGTCACTCCTTGGGGCACCGCTGTGGATTCTTTGCAGGTTATCGAAACCGTCGGTACTGGAGAACTCAACTATGATGTCGATGGCGATGGCGAGTCAATTGGACCGGATGGCACTTTCGTTCCCGCGCACGGATACCGTGACACCGGCGGAGCCTTTCAAGCTGGTGTGTTCAACATTGGCGAGGGGAATGAAACACCTGGAACCGCTCCCGGTGCCGCTGTCCCTGAGCCCGGTTCCGTCCTCTTTGCCTTCCTTGGGCTTGCTGTCGGATCACTTCGTAGAAAACGCTAAAAACTGCCTACCCATCACATTCACAAAGCCACAGGAGAACTTTCTCCGGCGGCTTTTTTATAACAAATCAGTTTAAGTAGGTCTCAGCTTAGGAGGGTCAAAATGAAGTGGCCTTCTTCTCGTTGCCAGAGATTTCTTTGTTTTGTTGATGATTCGCAGCTGATCTCTGAGGGGTGATGATTCAAAACACTCCGTAGCATTGGCCAGTCGGAGTGGAGGGGCTGGAGCGTAGCGGAAGCCCCGTAACGGAGGCTGGCCAATGCTACGGTCGCCGCCCGGATCAGGCGGCTTTGGCAGCCTTGTGATTCAGAGGGGGGTCATAGTTCGACCACAGGGTGGTATAATCAAGGTGCTGGTGGATGCGCTGATTGTTGTAAAATTGCATCCAATCACGAATATGGCCACGCAGTTCTCTCATGTCGTTGTAGCTGTAGAGCCGAATTTTTTCATACTTCAAGCTACGCCAGAGCCGTTCGATGAAAACATTGTCCATCCAGCGGCCCTTACCATCCATGCTGATCAAAATATCGTTTTTCTTCAGCTCGTCGATCCAGTCTTGTCCGGTAAATTGACTCCCTTGATCGGTGCTAAATATCTTGAGCTTACGTCCAGTGAGAGCCATGGCATTGCACAAGGCTCGCACACAAAACCCACTGTCCATGGTGTTGCTCAATTCCCAGCTTAAGACGGCCCTGCTCTTCCAATACATGATTGCGGC
Organism: uncultured Verrucomicrobiales bacterium; assembly: GCA_937928545.1. GTDB lineage: Bacteria > Verrucomicrobiota > Verrucomicrobiia > Verrucomicrobiales > Akkermansiaceae > SW10. The sequence continues at coordinate 73,915 of CALGJQ010000014.1, read as the reverse complement.
AAGGTATTCGTGGCCTTTTTCCATCGGGATGTAAGTGATGTCGGTGTACCAAACTTTATCCACATCCGTGTGAAGCTGCCGGAGCAGATAATCGCGCAGTCTAAGTTAGTAGCTTGCTTCCAAGCTTGCCGCTCCCTTTTCTCAAAGCTAAAACACTCACATGTCGATCTACGTCGTAACCGGAACAGATGAAGGCCGCGTCTCTGAAGAAGCCGCCGCTCTCTTCAACGAAATCATCGCTCCCGACAGCGACGAATTCACCAACGAGATCATCGAAGCCGTCGCCGACAACGCCGAAGACGCCTTCCAAAAATGCTCCCAAGCCATCGAAGCCCTTCAAACCGTCGGCTTCTTTGGCGGCGAAAAAGTCGTCTGGCTCAAAGGCGCCACCTTCTTCGGCACCGACCGCACCAGCGAGGCTGAGCGCGCCCTTACCGGAGTCGAAAACCTCCTCGAAATCCTCCAACAAGGACTCCCCCCTGGCGTCCAATTCCTCCTCAGCACCACCGCCATGAACGGGGTCCGCCGCTTCGGCAAGTGGGCCAAAAAATCCACTGACTTCCGCTCCTTCGATAAAATCGACACCTCGAAAGAAGGCTGGGAAGAGCAAGTCGGCCTCACCGTCAAACGCATCGCTCGTGAGAAAAAACTCACCCTCGAAGGCGAAGCCCTCGACCTCTTCGTCCAACGCGCCGGAGCCGACACCCGACAAATCACCAACGAGCTCGACAAACTCGACCTCTACCTCGGCGACCGCCGCGAGGTCAGCATCGAAGACGTCACCCTCATGGTCTCCGTCAGCCACAAAGGCGTCATCTGGGAAATCTCCCGCGCCGTCGAACGGCGAAACGCCAACCGCGCCATCGAGCTCATCGACTCCCTCCTCGCCAAAAACGAAAACGCCGTCGGCATCATCAAAGCCTCCATCATCCCCACCGTGCGAAATCTCTTCTTCGCCAAACTCGCCGGCTCATACGGCGGCCCCAACCGCGCCCCCGCCGGCATCCAAGCCGTCCTCCCAAAAAAGAAAGACGGCACCGTCAACACCTGGGGCCTCAAAATGGCCGCCACCGGCGCGCGCAACTTCTCCCTCCCCCAACTCCAACAAGCCATGTCCGACTGCCTCGACGCCGACAAAGCCCTCGTCACCTCCGGCCAAGACCCCCGCATGGTCCTCCACAAACTCATCATCAAACTCTGCGACGGAAAACGCGCCGCATAAAAGTGGCGGAGACCTACGGCCTCCACGCCAAGGCAAATTGCCCACCTCCCTATCCCCAATCCACCCCATCAAAAAGCCGCAACAACTTCTCCCCCCTCCTCTCATTCAACATCCCCACTGCCGCGATCTTCCCCCGCAGCACCTCTTTCTCTTCCGCCTTCGGCCCCGCATGTAAAATCGCCTTGAGCCGATCAAACTCCCCCCGCCCCACATTCGGGTGCGCATTCACCACCACCCCCGCCAGCCGCTGCCTTTGACTCGCCTTCATCACGCGCGTCTTCCGTGGATTGATCAAAAAGCCCTCCTCTAAAATGATCACATTCACCAGATCACGAAACCCCTCTCCCACCCAATCCCCACTAAAGGCCAAGTCATCCGCATAGCGCGTATACTTCAACCCCGCCTTCTCTGCTAAACCCGCCAGTCGACAATCCAAGCGATACGCCACCGCGTTCGCTACCGCCGGAGAAGTCGGCGCACCCTGCGGCAAGTGCCTCGCAATCTTCGCCACCCTCGATGGCGGCTTATGCGTGCAAAGCCCCGCCAAATGCCGCGCCACCACCTTCCGATACCCACACATTTCAAAAAGCCCCACCACCCGCGCAAAAGTCACCGAAGGAAAAAAGTCCGCCAAATCCATCCGCACCACCACCGCCTTCCCACAATGCGGCTCCGCATAAGTCCGGATCGACCTAGCCTTTCGAAACCCATGCGCCGCCTCATGCAGTGGGATCAAATCCACCAAGCTTTCCAGCAACCTCCGCTGCGTCATCTTCAACGACTCCTTCGGCTCCATCAACAAGCGCCGCCCACCCCGCCGCTTCGGAATCCAACGATACCGATAATGCCCCAACTTCCCCTCCCTATTCAAATTCTTCAGATCCGAAAACCACTCCAGCTCCCCCACTCCCATTCTCAAAAAAAACGCCAAATCCCCCACCGTCGTCAACTCCGGCCACCCTTCCTTCTCCATCCTCGGCACCTCCCGCAACCATCCCTCCCCACTCATTAAGCGAATCCCGTACTTCTCCAGATTCTTCGTCAGCCACTTCTCAGAATACCCCGCCTTCGGTAACTTCCGCGTAAAAAGCACCTGCAAGTCACCATCGCCCATCTCGGCCACGCGCTCCTCAATCGCCTTTCTAACCTGCTTCATAAAATCATAAAAGCGCGGCGGACCAAGCTGCCCAACTCATCTCGCTTGGCGCAGCCTTATTGGCATGAAATGCCAGGAGGGCTCCGCGACGGTCATGCGTAGTCATTCGATCCCCCGGGGATGCCCCGGAGAGGTGGGTCAGGATTCACATCCATAACCAACCCGCTTGGTGGATGGTCCACCGCACTCTAAGAAGCATCCTAAAATCTCCCCTTCAAAAAAGCAATCCGCCAAAAAACACACGCACCTAAATAGGAAGGAAACTAACCGCGAATCCTCCTCTCTCTGAAAAGATTCGCGGTCGAAAACTTCAAAGATCATTCTCAATAACCCATCCCCCCTTCGCGTCTTAGCCGTCCACCTTCCTCCAAAGCCCCTCAAGTTCAGGATCTCCCTAGGAAGCCTAGCCAAAAATCCGCCTCCTTGACGAATCAACACCAAAAGATGAGAGTTCCCCCACTTACAAGCGTATGAAAATGCCTATGAATTTCCGATCTCTCACCGCCGGGGCCCTCCTCGCCCTCACCTCGCTCGCCTCCGCCGACGTCACCGGCTGGCTCAACTGGCGTGGCCCGAACCAAAACGGCACCTCCGACGAGACCAACCTCCCCGACACTTGGGAACCCGGTGCCGAAAACCAACTCTGGAAATACGACCTCAACGGCGCAGGCGCACCCGTCATTGCCGATGGCAAACTCTACGTCTTCGGCTACGGCCAATTCGGCGACGACCCAGCCGAAGACGTCCAAGAAACCCTCCTCTGCCTCGACGCCATCTCCGGCGAAAAGATCTGGGAAAAACGCTTCCCCGACTACATCTCCGACGTCGTCTACAACCGCTACGGCATCGGCTCCCCCGTCATCGATCCCGAAACCGGAAACGTCTACCTCCAAACCTCAAACGGCCGCTGCGTTGCCTTCACCCCCGATGGCAAACCGCTCTGGGAAATCTCCCTCATCGAAAAACTCGCCCGCCTCACCTTCCCGAACGGCCGCACCGGCTCGCCCGCAGTTTTCGAAAACCTCGTCATCTTCCACTGCGTCACCGCCAACTGGGGAACCACCGGCCCCGCCCGCGACCGCTTCTACGCCTTCGATAAAATCACCAGCGAACTCGTCTGGTATTCCAGCCCCGGCATCCGCCCCGTCGATAGCTCATTCTCCATGCCCGTCTTCGCCACCCTCGGCGACCAAGCCGTCTTCTACGCCGGCACCGGTTGCGGAAACGTCGTTTGCGTCAACGCCCGCACCGGAGCACCCGTCTGGCGCTTCCAACTCTCTCAAGGCGGCGTCAACTCCCAAGTCATCCTCTACGGAAATGACAAACTCATCGCCATCCACGGTAAAGAAAACATCGACGCCACCTCCAAAGGACGCCTCGTCTGCCTCAACATTCCCACCGAATACCCCGCCGAACAACTCGTCCTCGACCCCAGTGTCGAAGCCTGGCGCAACGACGACCACATCGGCTTCACCAGCTCACCCACCCTCGTCAAAGACCGCGTCTACACCACCAACTTCACCGGCGAACTCATCTGCGTCGATGCCACCAACGGCAAAACCCTCTGGCAGGACAAACAATCTCCCGACCAAATCCACGCCTCCCCCACTTACGGCGACGGAAAAATCTACTCCCCTTGGTTCGAGGGCACCTTCGTCATCACCAAACCCTCCGATGAGAAAGCAGAAGTCCTCTCTCATGCCGAGATCAAAGACGCCGAAGGCTCCGGCGTCAAATGCCTCGCCGCCCCCACCATCTGGGCCGGCAAAGTCTACCTCTCCACCCGTGACGGCCTCTACTGCTTTGGTAACAAAGATGGTCAGTTCCCTACTCCAAAAGCTCCCGTCATCGCCAACAAACCAGCTGGCCCCATCACCCAACTCCAGATCATCCCCGCCGAGTTCGCCATCACTCCTGGCCAAAAACAAGAATTCAAGGTCTACGGCCTCGACAAAAGAGGCCGCCGTTGCGAGCTCATCACCGATGACCTCTCCTGGGAAAAATTCGTCCCACCCACCGCCAAGGTGAAAGCCGAGGTCGATGCCACCCTCGACCCCAAAACCGGCACCGTCACCGCTGCCTCTGACGCCAAGATTTCCGCCGGTGCCCTCAAGGTCACCCACAATGGCATGTCCGCCACCACCCGTGGCCGCGTCCACGCTGGCCTCGGCTACGGCGAAGACTTCGAAGCTGTCGATCTCAAGATGGAATTCGCAGGCGAGAAAGTGAACTTCCCACCCCTCGCCTGGCTCGGCGCCCGCATCAAGTGGCACGTCCTCGAAAAAGACGGCTCCAAGGTCATCGCCAACCGCCTCGACAACATCCTCTTCCAGCGCACCATGAACTTCTTCGGCGACCCGGAGTTAAAAAACTACACCCTCTCCGCCGACGTCATGACCGATGGTAACCGCCGCATCAAATCCACCGTCGGCCTCGTCAACCAACGCTACCTCGTCACCATCGTGGGCAACCAAAACATCCTCGAGGTCTCCAGTAACCACGAGCGCGTGAAAGCCTCCGTCAAGTTCCCCGTCAAAGCCAACACCTGGTATCACCTCAAGACACACGTCAAATCTAACCCCGACGGCTCCGGAGAAGTCCTCGCCAAAGCCTGGCCCAAAGGCGAAGAAGAACCCGCCGATTGGAGCATCAAAACTCCCGTCAAACAAGTCCACCCCAAAGGAGCTCCCGGCGTCTTCGCCTTCTCCCCGCAATCGCAAAAACGCGTCTACGTTGACAACATTAAACTCAGCAAAGGCGAGTAACATTGACAGTTTCCTGCACATGTTTTAATTTCTTCCCATGACCGCTCATACTTACACCCATGTTCGGAACAATTTGGCTAGCGTCATGGACCAAGCCGAAAATGATCGGAACCCAATCCTCATCACCAGAAACGGACACAGTCCTGTTGTCATGCTCTCTGCTGATGAATACGAGAGCATGTCCGAAACACTCTACTTAATCTCCACCCCAGCCAACCGGGCTCGTCTGGAAAAATCGCTGGTAGACTTCAACGAAGGGAACACCGTGGAAGGCGAACTCGTCGATCCATGAAGCTCGTTTGGCTCGTCGATGCTTGGGACGACTACCTTTACTGGCAAAAAACCGACAAACGAATGGTTAAGAGAATCAATCTTATCATCCGAGACACCCTCCGAGATCCCTTTCAAGGGATTGGAAAACCAGAGCCACTCAAAGCCAACTACAGCGGCTACTGGTCTCGACGAATCACCAGCGAACACCGCCTCCTCTACATCCCAGAAGCTGATCAAGTCACCATTGCTCAGTGCCGCTTCCATCACTAACAGGAGTACATCCGAAATACAAAAAATCAAAAATCTCATGAAAACCACCACCGCCCTCCTCCTTTCAGGATTAACCCTCACTGCCACCGCTAAGGACTGGCCCATGTGGGGAGGCACTCCCGACCGCAACATGGTCGGCGAAGCCAAGAATCTGCCCGTCGATATCAACCCCGGCGAACTCGATGACGAAACCGAAGCCGCCATTCTCACTGATGCCAAAAACATCAAGTGGGCCGCCAAGCTCGGTTCCCAAGCCTACGGAAACACCGTCGTCGCCGATGGCAAAGTCTACGTCGGCACCAACAACGAATCACCCCGCGACGAAAAACAAAAAGGCGACCGCGGCGTCATGATGGCCTTCAACGAAAAAGACGGTTCCTTCCTCTGGCAACTCATCATCCCCAAGCTCGGCGCCGGTAAGGTGAGCGATTGGGAATACGTCGGCCTCTGCTCCTCACCTGCCGTCGAAGGCAAGCGCATGTGGCTTGTCACCAACCGTGGCGAAGTCGTCTGCCTCGACACCGAAGGCATGGCCAACGGCAACGATGGCCCCTTCAAAGACGAGGCCAAATACATGGCCGTGAAAGACGAAGTCGTCGAAGTCACCAACGGGCACGCCGACATCATCTGGATCTACGACATGCGCGAAGAACTCGGCATATTCCCTCACAACGTCTCATCCTGTTCACCCGTCATCGTGGGTGACGAGCTCTACACCGCCACCTCAAACGGCGTCGATTGGTCCCACACCAACATCCCCGCTCCTAACTCACCCGCCCTCGTCAGCCTCAACAAAAATACCGGCAAGCTGCTCGCCGAAGAAGTCTCCGGCGTATCCACCCGCGTTCTCCACGCCAGTTGGTCCTCTCCCGCTTACGGAAAAATTGGCGGCAACGACGCCATCGTCTGGGGTGGTGGCGACGGATTCACCTACGCCTTCGACCCCAAGCCCATCAAGGATGAAGAAGGCTTTGATGTCTTTAAAGAACTCTGGAAACTCGACTGCAACCCCAAGGAGTATCGCGAGAAAGATGGCAAGTCCATCAAATACGCCACCTACGCCGGAGCCAGTGAAGTCATTGGCACCGCCGTCATCGCAGACGGCCTCACCTACATCATCATCGGCCAAGACCCAGAACACGGTGACGGCGTCGGCCACATTCTCTGCATCGATGAAAAAGGCGGCATCGTCTGGTCTTCCAAAGAAGTCGGTCGCTCCATCTCCACCCTCAGTGTCGCCGATGGCCTCGTCTACGCGGCCGAATACGATGGCGACATTCATTGCTTTGATGCCAAAAAAGGCACCCCGCATTGGAAGCACGAAACCCAATCCCGCATCTGGGGATCGACCCTCGTCGCTGACGGCAAAGTCTGGATCGGCACCGAAGACGGTGAACTTCACATCCTCAAAGCAGGAAAAGAAAAAGAAGTCCTCGGACTCATCGAATTCCCCGCTCCAATCTACAGCAGCGCCATCGTCGCCAACGATGTCGTCTACATCGCCACCCAGACTCACCTTTACGCGATCGGCAAGTAGGCATTCCAAGTAGACTATTTCAAGAGAACGGGCTTCGTGAAAACGTAGCCCGTTTTATTTTGGACGCTGTCTCTTCAACCTCACAAACAGATTGGCCTGAATTCTGCTATCAATCCCGAATTCGAGACCGTCTTCGGCATCACGTCGGATCTCCAGCTCCCCCTCTCCATCGAGAACTCGTCCTACACCCTTGTCCTGAATGACGCTGCAGGCGCAGACCAATACACCGCATTTGTTTCCGATAGTGATGGTGTTCTGCCCACCGGCCTCACCGCCGACATCTCAGTCGGCCCCGATGGCACATTTCTCCCAGCTGGCTATCGCTTAGATCAAGACGGTGGCAGCACCGCAAGCGTCTTAGAATTCTTGCCACGCCCTGCTCCCTCTGCCACGCCCGGAGCCAGCAACATCCCTGAGCCAAGTTCTTCAGCGCTCCTCGGCCTCGCCGGCTTCATCTGCCTCATCCGTCGCCGCTAAGCTTCTGATCAACCGATCCATTTTTAAAGCGAGCCCGTTCCTGCGCGGCTCGCTTTTTTGGTGGGAATCTTATTGTTCATCCACCCTTAAACGAAGGTAGCGCTCATCCCCCGCGCCACCCACCGGGAGCGGATGACGGAAGCGAGCCGTAATCGTCCCATCAGGGTTCGTCACTTGTGGTAGAATGGGAACCCCACCTGCACTCCAAGATTGCAGTTCATCGCTCACCTCTGCTGAGAAGGTCACCGCGCGCAACCCTGCTGTTCGAGTATAGGAAAGAGTAAGGTATTCTTGGCCTCCGAAATCTTCGATGCTTCCAGCAATCTCCAAAGGCACACTTTGAGCATTTCTTGGAAGCGCCCCTAGCGCAAACTCCATAAAGTTCGTCCACCCGTCACCATCTGGATCAGCATCTGGACCGGAAATCGCCGAGTTCGTCAACTCCGCGGCAGTGAAGAACGAGGCCTGCCACGCTGCAAAATCGACACTCCCGCTGGGAGTTCCCCCAACCACCGCTGAAGCCCGCCAATTCCCACCAAGCCCATGATCGTCAGACGGATTATTGAGCACAATTGAGTGTCCATCCAAAGCATCCAACACAGGCCATGGGGCATTACTCTCGAATTCGAACTCATGGATAATGACATCACCTTCACCAATAAGTCGTAAAGATTCTCCCCCATCGGAAAGCTTCCCTTCATATTCTCCTCCGATCAAGCTATCGAAGGATGTTCCATAGCGATATCGAAAGGCCTCAAGATCTCGCACCAAGATCACCACTCCCCCCGGAGCTAACTGACGAATCGTTGAAGTCTCAAAATCGAAGGTGACCCCATCCGTAAACCGAACGGCGCTCAGATCGACATTCATCTGGCTATAGTTCTCCAAGCGAATGAACTCGAAGAATTCTCCATCATTATAACCTGCCTGCATTTCTTCCACCGTGGAAGCGAGCGGATCATACAAGAACTCGGCAATCGCGAGATTCCCGGTCGTCGCAGGAACGGAATTCACGGTGAAGTCGGCCTCAGTCAAGGCACTCCATTCTCCATTGTTAAAACTCCGCGCCTTAATTTTAAGCGGTTCATTGATCACCACCGGCAAGTTCGCAGGATCGACTTCCAGTCCCGAAAGCTCGACATCAATCACCATATCACTACTCCTTGGATCGTTGTAGAGTTCCACCGCTATGACATTCGTGCCACTCACCAAAAGTGAGGGATCAATGGCGTAAGTCACGTAGTCACCTTCATTACCATCACTATTGTCAGCCGTTGGTAAAGTCCCGTAAACCGCATCAACGGGAACATTCGATTCTCTCAAAGCCTCCACGCCATTGAGGTAAATCACCATGCCCGCATCGGATAAGAGAGTCATATTAAGCCCCAAGAAAGAAGCTGGATCAGCAATCTCGAAAGTCTTACGGAAGTAACTCGTCGGTTGACGAGCCGTCCCATTCACAGGCGTGGCGATCGGAATCGTGACCCCATTATCTCGAATTGAACCAAAGCCCAAAGGCGCTGCCCCAGTCGCCCAAGCGCTATCATCATAGGCGAGTGAACGCCAAGCCGTCCCGAGGTCACCATCGGTCGCGTTGTGAGCCCAGACGGACTCCAGCGGAATCTGCGTCACACTCACCAAAGAACCCGGCTGCGAAATCGCATTCGGATTGGGCGACCCTCCAAACAGGCGAGGGTCTGAACCATCGATCGTGTAGTAGACCAGACCCTCTTCATTCGTCATCAGAAGAGAATAATTTTCAGGAACCACTCCCCCAAACTGGCTCAACTCAGGCGGCGTAATTTCGGGCCAAAGATCATTGTCTGCAAAGTCCTCGCGAACGGGCCCGAAAAGATAACGCCGACGACCGTTCGTCGGGCTGATCCAATTGGTCACCTTTGAAGTCTGCACCGTGCCGCCCGCGACAACCCGGAGGAGGTCAGAAAATTCATCAACCAAGCCATCAAAACGATTCCACACATGGGAGCTCGTTCCAGCACGATCATCCAAGACTCCATCGTTAAAGAGGTGCTTGTGAATCCGATCCGCAAAGATCAGGCGAAATTCTTCCCAACGATTCAGCCCGTTCCAAAGATCTCGAAGTTCCCCATCACGACCGGTCTTGCCAGAATTCCCGCTCACAGATCCCACAATGAAGGCCTGAATCATTTCTTCCGAAATCAGCCGATCGCCTCGGTTATTCATTCCACCTTCCGCATCCCAAACGTAGAGGCGATACTTTCCTTCCGCACTTCGCTCGCGAGCTGCAACCCAATTGTTGTGAGGCCAGTCCCAAGTTGCTCCATAAATATTGAGCAGGTAGTAGTCCGCCATATTTTCCACATCAGCAACTTCAAGAACGCGATCCCAATTCGCACTGGTCACACTCGCATTGAGGCGATTGATCATATCATCCCAAGCGACGTAGTCACCCTCCGCGACATTGTCTGCGCCCTCATACTGAAGAACATCCCACTGCGCATCATTATCAGAACCGTGGAGAGATTTGAAGAATGGTTCACGCAATCGCTCGACCATGTTGTAATAGCCCTTCAGTTCCGCATTCACATAAAGGCTATTGATCACACCCAAACTCGCTCCATTCCCCATGTCATGACTGAGGCGACGGAAGAGTTCATCGATGACGAAAGGATTACTAATATCGTTCTTTCCCGCACGAACACGAAAGCGCTCATACTTACTGAAATTACGAGCAGGACCATTCAAGGGCAGATCCGCCGAGGCATTCCCATACTCATCTCGGAAATAGAGATTAAATGATGGTTTTTGAACCGCTGAACTTGTCCAAGGTGAAAGCGTAGTCTGTGTTAACTGCATTCGAGGCCGTGAATAACTACTCGCGGCAACTCTCAGTCCGACATCACTCCGGAAACCCACCGTCCCATCGGCAAAGTAAAACTCAGCGTGAATCGCACGTTCGTATGCTCGCCCCCGATTGATGACATTGTTGTAATCAGCAGGGCCATTTGCCGTCCAAGCATTGTTCACGTACTGCCCTCCATTAATCGCCATCACCCCAAAAGGATCATAAAGCGAACGCTCTGGATCGCCGGCATAAACCAAAGCAGGACTCGTACGAAGACGAGCGTCTTGACCAATCAAATATGTGTTTGTCTTAATCCTCGAAGGGAGAGATCCAGCAAGAAAAGCGCGCGCTCGAATCACATGCCCCTTCTTCGTCGTCACTTGAGCGAGCTGCAATGGAGTAATATAATTGATCCCATTCGCAAGAGTTGGCTCCGTTCCATCAATGGTGTAGCGAATCGCAGCCCCTGGGGTTTCCGATGTCAGCGTCACGACCACAGCATTGTCATAGAAGCCCCCTTTTTGATCGAAATCTGGAGCATCCACCCGTTCCAAAAGAGCATCCATTTCATTCGCAGCCCCAGGAGTCGGAGTCGTAAAATACATCTCTTCTCCAGCATCATCGAGACCATAGCTAACTCCCGGATATTGATTGGGATACTTTGGCGTAAAACCAGACACCATCGTGCCAGAGGCATCAAAAAGCGCGAGGTAATCCCCTCCTCCGGAGAGTTTAAAATTCGCATGAAGAAAGGCCGCACCCGCAATCGGGGCATCGGGATCATCAGCCAAGATCACGAGAAAGCCGCCCGCAGGAATAGAAGTCCCAGCTGGCAAAGGCCACTTTGAAAGGACCGTCGGATCATCACTGAGCGTCCAACCCGTCAAATCCACCGCAGCAGCGCTATTGTTGTGCAACTCAACCCAATCGGAAGGATCACTCGCCGGAAGACTCGGCTCGACCAAGCCAGCATCAATTTCTCTCAGACCCGGAAGATACGAGAGAGATGATCCCGCTCCAAAAAGCTCAGGGTCAGAGCCTGATGGATTATTAATTCGCAGGGACATATCGAGCCGCATCGTCCCACTAAGGCTGCTATTGTTTACCTGCACCGCGAGAACGTTATCTCCCGGCGTCAGCAAGGACGAAGCCGTGCCGAGTGAAATCTGCTCCGTCGAAGTTCCCGAAGTGCTCGTTCGATAAGCTAGTTGGTCATGAAAAATATGAGCCTTGGCCTCACCCATATTCCGACGCGCCACCTCCACCCCATTCAACCATGCAATAAAGCCATCGTTGTAGTTAATCGTCAGCACGAGCGGATCCGAATCAGCCGCTTCAGAACTAGAGGCATTAAAAGTCTTTCGCGTATAAAAGGACGGCGAGACATTCCTAAGATCAGAACCAAGGTCCGTGGAAATTGAACCCAGCGAATAGCCGATCGGCATCGACCCCGCCTTCCACAAGATCTCTCGAAAATCGGTAGACCACCACGCGGGACCAGCTCCAGCATAAGGCTGTTCATTGCCATCCCAGCTTAAATTCCTTGACGCATGCGTCGTCGCAATTTCATTAATGACGACATCTCCAAAAACAAGGGACGGGAAAAGCCCCCCTAAGATCATATTGAGTGTGCGGCCCATTCCAGACAATATGCCCTCGATCAAGCCTCGTGACAGCTTCAAAATCTCAGAACCCGTTCCCTATTTAGGCTACAAAAGCATCCCCGCCAGCGCTGCGCTCATCAAATTGGCCAAAGTTGCCGCAAAAACCGCCTTCAAACCCAAGCGCGCAATTTCCTGCCGACGACTCGGCGCCATCACCCCTAGCCCCCCCAACAAAATCGCAATCGAAGATAAATTCGCAAAGCCACACAGCGCAAAAGTCACAATCCCCTGCGTCTTCACGCTTAATCCATCCTTCAATTCCCGAAATTCTCCAAAGGCCACGAATTCATTAAGAATCAACTTCTGCCCGATCAAACTTCCCGCCTGCTGAATGTCCGATCCCGTCACGCCGATCAAATAAGCCACCGGTGCAAAGACCCAACCCAAGACCTTTTGCAGACTAAAGTCCTCATCTCCAAACCAGCTTCCAATTTCCCCTAGTAGCAGATTCACCACTGCAATCAGCCCGATAAAAGCCAACAACATAGCCCCCACATTAAGGGCCAGTTTCAAACCACTCGAAGCACCCAAAGCCGCCGCATCGATGACGTTCGCCGGCTTCTCCTCTCCCTCCGCTAACTCGACTTTCGAATCGTCCGGTTTTTCAGTTTCTGGAAGCAGCAATTTTGCAAAAAGCAACCCTCCTGGCGCAGCCATGAAACAAGCCGCAATCAAATGATCCATGCGAGCCCCCATCTGAGCATACCCCACCATTACTGACCCAGCGATACTCGCCAATCCACCAACCATCACCGCAAATAATTCGGAAGTCGTCATCCGAGGTAGGTAAGGTCGAATCACCAAAGGAGCTTCAGTCTGGCCTACAAAAATATTTGCCGCCGCCGAAAAGGACTCAGCTCTACTTGTCCCCAATAATTTTCGCAAGCCTCCGCCGACCAACAAAATAACAACCTGCATGACTCGTAAGTGGTAAAGCACCGCAATCAGCGATGAGAAAAAAATGATCACCGGCAAAACAAAAAAGGCAAAAACACCACCAAGACTTCTCTCTGGATTTGCTAACTCACCAAAAACAAAAGACACCCCCTTATTTCCTGCTCCTACCACATCTCTTACTCGATCTGTCATCCACGCCAAAGTTGAGACACCCCAAGGCGTCGCCAGCACGAACACCGCAAAGGCCAACTGAATCGCAAAAGCCCCACCCACTGTCCGCCAAGAAATCCCCTTCCGATCCGAGGAACACAAATACCCCAGCCCCAGCAGAAAAATAACTCCGACAATGCTCATTACTGGAGCTTAGGCATTTCATCACGAAAGCGCTAGCCTTGGCTTCACTCAAAGCACGGGCCAATCCCAGCCTTGCCAGTTCCTTGATTCTACGTTAATCCGGCTCCAGCATGCCAGTTGCAACACCAGAACAGTACAAGCAGATGCTCGATGCCGCCCAAAAGGGTGGATACGCCTACCCCGCCATCAACATCACTTCTCTCACCACCGCCAGCGGCGCTCTCAAGGCTTTTGCCGAAGCAAAGTCCGACGGGATCATCCAGGTATCCACCGGTGGTGGTCAGTTCGCTTCCGGCACCGCCGTCAATGACGCCGCCTTTGGGGCCATCGTCCTTGCCGAAGCCGTTCACGTTCTCGCCGAGAAATACGACATTCTCGTCGGCCTCCACACCGACCACTGTCACCCCGACAAAGTCGACTCATTCCTCCGCCCTCTTCTTGATGCCTCACGCAAGCGCATCGCCGAAGGCAAAGGCCCTCTTTTCCAATCTCACATGTTCGATGGCTCCGTCGTAGAACTTGATGAGAACATGAAGATCTCCGCCGAGCTCCTCAAGGAGTGCGTTGAGCTCGACATCATCCTCGAAATCGAAGCCGGCTGCGTCGGTGGAGAAGAAGACGGTCACGACACCTCCGGCCTCCCCGCCGAAAAGCTCTACACCTCTCCCGAGGACATGATGCAGGTCTACGAAACCCTCAACCCGATCGGCCGTTTCATGTTCGCCGCGACTTTCGGAAACGTGCACGGTGCCTACAAGCCCGGCTCGGTCAAACTCAAGCCCACCATCCTCCGCGACGGCCAAAAAGTCGTCACCGACAAGTATGGAGCTGAAGCAGAAATGGACCTCGTCTTCCACGGTGGATCCGGCACCTCCGCCAGCGACCTCCAGGAAACCCTCGACTACGGCGTCGTGAAGATGAACATCGACACCGATACTCAATACGCCTTCTCCCGCCCCATCGTCACTCACATGGCTGAGAACATCGAGGGCATGCTCAAGATCGACGGCGAAGTCGGTAATAAGAAGTGCTACGATCCACGCAGCTACCTCAAGAAAGCCGAGCAGTCTCTCTGCGACCGCATGAAGCAGGCTTGCGACGAGCTCCGCTCCACCGGAAATACCATTTACTCTGCGTAAATTTCCGCTCAACTTCTCCTTCAAGGGCCCGCTCTGAAATGCGGGCCCTTTCTATATCTTTCCCTTTCCAAACCATGACCGACACTGCCGAAACCAAAGCTCCCGCCAAAAAGCAGGACAACCCGCTCACCGACATCATCGTCAATGTCATCCTCCCCGTCCTCATCCTCAGCCACTGCAGTAAGGAAGGCGAAAAAGCCTGGCACCTCGGCCCCTACGTCGCGATGGGCCTCGCCATCGCCATTCCCCTCGTCTACGGCATCTGGCACTTCATTCAGCACAAAAAGCTCAATACCTTCTCCGCTGTCGGCGTCTTCAACGTCCTCCTCACCGGCCTCATCACGATTTATCTTTTCTCTACCGACGATCCCGAGACCCGCAAGCACGCCCCTCTCCTCTTCGGTATCAAGGAAGCCATCCAGCCCCTCATCCTCGGCTCCCTCTTCCTCCTCACCCACAAGTCCGCCACGCCCCTTTTCAATGCCTTCGTTTACAACGACGGCATCTTCGACCACGGCCGCATCAACAAGAAGGTGAAGGAAAACAACAATGAGCAAGGCCTCGCCGATCTCCTCTGGTCATCTACCAAGCTCTTCTTCGGTTCCTTCTGCCTCTCCGCCGTCATGAACCTCGGACTCGCCTTCTACTTCCTCGGCGACCTCGATCCCAACGCCGCTGATTGGAAAGAACTCTACAACAAAGACGTCGGCCGCATCACCGGCTGGGGCTTCCTCGTCATCGGGGTTCCCCTCCTCGTCGTCGGCGGATTCATCCTCGCCCGCATGATCAAAGGACTGAAAAACCTCACCGGTCTCGAGACCGAAAAGATCCTTCAAGCTCGTTAGTCCAGATTCACAAGAGAATCGGAAGAAGTCAGCCACGTTGAAAGCATCGCCGCTAACAGCGCGATGCCTCCGACTCCTGAAATCAATTCTCCCGTCTCTTGAGAAAATTGCCAGGAGTGGATTGCACCCACGATGGCCAGGACCGCGACTCCTCCAAAGATCACCTGCCCTTTCTTTGACAAATTTCGCACCACCAAGGTCGCTGGCACTGCCGCGATGAGCATCCCGCAACCCAGGTAAGCTAGGAAGGTCAATTTGAACCCAAGACCCAGGCCCGCCAATAGGATCCCTCCGAAAAACAGACCCGAGACAACGAGACCATCCAGCTTCTCCTTGGAAGTCAAAGCCAACCTCGCAAAGCGGTCCTTTAAAAGGAGACCACTCCCGATTCCCGGGGCTAAAAAGGTTCCGAAACAAAGTCCCAGATAAACGACCACCACCGCGATTCCCAAACCGGGATGCACTTGGGAAAGGATGGCACGGCCGGCCCGGTATCCGAAATACAGACCAATGATTAAGATCCACTGCGTCTTCCCTTCCATCCGCTGCAGCATGAAAACCCACTTCAAATAGAGACGGTAAAACAGTGACCGGCTCTTGAACGCCTCCACTAATCCCGAGCGCGCATATTCGTTGTTCGGATCGACCCTCAAAGCTTCCCGAAAAAGCTCTTCCGCTTTTTTCGCGTCTCCTCCTTGCAAATGAGTCCATCCAGCATTGGCAAGCGCCATCGGACTTTCGGCGTTTCGCGAAAGTTGCTCCATTGTGCCACTCTCCGCGCCCCCAAGATCACCTTGCACTCGCAAGAGCATATTCTTCAGATCCAGAGCCGAGTCATAATCAGGGTCCAACTCCAGAGCTTGATCACAGGCCATCCTCGCGTCCGACCACTTCCGCAATCCCGACAAACTCACCGCCTTGGCATACCATTGATAAGAGTCAGGCTCCAAAGCAAGCGCATCATTCGCCACTTTCAATGCCTCTTTCTCCCGACCCAAATCACACAAAATCAAGGCCTTCGTCGAAAGGTAATCCGGATCGTTCGGCTCGATTCCAATGGCACCGTCAATCGCCTCCAAGGCCTTCTTGTCACCCTCCGGCATCGACGAATAAGTGAGCGCCAATTGAAAATGGGCCAAGGCGTTCTCCGGCTCCTGCGCCATCAAAAGATGTAACTCCGCCACTGCCTCCTCGTAGCGATGCACGTTACGGAGCGAAATCGCTTTTTCAATTGATGCCATAAGCCGAACCTGCAAGTGAATCCCCGCATTGACCAGCTAGAAAAGCCAGACCTTGAAGCTTGTCACCACGGCTTTCACAGAGTCTCCTTGTGTCATGGATCTCGATAGTCTTCGCGCCGCCTTGGAAGCCTCGCCCGACAATGTCCCACTTCTCCTCATGATCGCCTCCGCTCTTGAGGATGAATTTGAACTCGAGGACTCACGGGAAATGCTCGATCGAGTTTTAAAATTAGATCCCAAGAATTCGAGCGCTCAGGTTTCCATTGCCCGCTTGATTGATCTCGAAGGCCGCACCTCTGAAGCCATTCTTCGCCTAGAATCTCTCCTCGCGATGGATGACAAATGCGCCGCCGGCTGGATGCTGCGGGCCCGCCTTGCCTTCAAGGAAGGAGAAGCGAATGCCGCCCGCGGATACTACGAAAAAGCCATCGAGCACGACGCCTCTCTTGAGGACGATTCCTTCCTCGAACAAATCGTCAAAGCCGGAGGCTCCAGCGCCAGCCAAGGCAAGCGAGCCATGGTCACCTCCACCGGAGAGTTCATCGAAGAAGAGGATGACGACGCCGATCCCTTCAGCGGTCTCGATGCCGTCGCCGCTCGTGATCTGCAATTGGAGTTTCAGGTCAAAGCCGACAAAAAATTCAAAGACGTCGGCGGAATGGAAGCGGTCAAAGAGGAAATCCGCATGAAGATCATCCACCCCCTCAAGAATCCCGACCTCTTCAAGGCCTATGGGAAAAAAGCAGGCGGCGGCGTTCTTCTCTATGGCCCTCCCGGATGCGGAAAGACCCTCCTCAGCCAAGCCACTGCGGGAGAAATCAAAGCCAACTTTTTCTCGGTCGGGCTTCATCAAATCCTCGACATGTACATCGGAGAAAGTGAGCAAAAACTCCACAAGATCTTCGAACTCGCCCGCCAAGCCGCTCCTTCTGTTTTATTCTTCGATGAGATCGATGCCCTCGCCGCCGACCGGCGCGACCTTCGCGGCTCGGCAGGCCGTACCTTGATCAACCAATTCCTAACCGAAGTTGGGGAAGAAGAAGCAAACGAAGGAGTCCTCATCCTGGGCGCCACCAATGCTCCTTGGCATCTCGATGGAGCCTTCCTCCGACCAGGCCGCTTCGACCGGCTCATCTTCGTGCCCCCACCCGATCAAGTTGCCCGAGAGGAGATCCTCCGCATTCACTCCAAGGAGAAACCAGTGGTTTCACTCGAGGAAGCCGCCGTTGCCAAACGATGCGATGGCTTTTCAGGTGCCGACCTCCGCGCCGTATTCGATCGCGCCACCGAGTCAAAACTCGAAGAGGCCATGAAGAAGGGCAAGATCATCCCGCTCACCGGTAAGGACCTCATCAAGTCCGCCAAACAAGTGAAACCCTCAACCCGAAAGTGGTTCGAAAGCGCCAAAAATTACGCTCTCTACGCCAACCAAAGCGGCTTCTACGACGACGTCCTCAACTACCTCGGAATCAAAAAGTAAGCCCGTAATACCAAGTAGAGTTTCAAAAGAGCAGAATGCCGGAATGATTTCTTGAAATGGCAAGGCATGACGAGGGCGTGGTCTGGAGACCACAACTGAGGAAAAACGCCGCCATCTCAAGAAAGCGCCCGGCTCTCGCTAAATCGCA
Organism: uncultured Verrucomicrobiales bacterium; assembly: GCA_937928545.1. GTDB lineage: Bacteria > Verrucomicrobiota > Verrucomicrobiia > Verrucomicrobiales > Akkermansiaceae > SW10. The sequence continues at coordinate 55,620 of CALGJQ010000014.1, read as the reverse complement.
AAGCGCTCGTTCAAAAAATACCTCAATATCACATTCAGCTCTTTTGGAACTCGGAGTGGTATAAATCAACGCTTCTTCTGATCCCACTGCTCCCACCACTCGTGGAATTCAGAGGGCAAAATCCGGACGCGAAAGATATTCCCCTCAGTCAAACTGAGCAGTCTCTCTTCGACGACATTAACAAAGGAATCCCGGCTATCTGCCGTCACGTTCTGGCTCGCCCAATTTTTTAAAAACGACGCCGCTTCCCGCTTCCCTAACTTCTTAACCACGACATCTCGGACACAGGCCTTAATGTCATCGCGATAGTGGAATTTGACAGGATCCTGCTCACCCACTTCCTGACGAATCGTCATGTAGCGCGCCGCCGATTGCTCGTAAGCCCAGGCAAAAACATCCACCATGGGTTCGACTCGGTTCAATTCATACACAGAGAGAATCCCTTCGATATATCGCTTGGCCGGAACTCCCACAAAGGAAAGCGGCGCAAGGTTGTTTTGAATCAAGGGTAAGTTTGCAGCCAAGCGTGAGGTCCTTTTGTTCCCATCTTCAAAAGGCTGCAAATAGGGCAGCTGAATCATGAGAAAGAAAGCACACTCCAGCGGATCACGAATCGCTTCGGCTTTTTCCAGAATACTATCAAAGGACTCTTCGATAACTTGCGGCGCATTTTCTGGGTGAAAAACACTCCCACCAATCCCTACCGGAATACTCCGCAGCGCTCCTTCAGAGCTCGCTTTCTCCATAAGGTCTTCGGTCAGGGCCGCATGGAGGTTCATCATAGTGTATCGGTTGAAACCAAGATGTCCGGTATTCTCAACCATCATTTCGATGGCGGTTTTATGATTAAAAATCATGATGGCTTCCCGAGCCCGATGCGGTTCATCAGACTTGCCTTGCTCTAAAAGGTAGTCGGTTTCCAGTAGTGAGAAGGTATTCCCTTCGAGGCGGCTGGAGTTCCAAGAAAGGTCGATAATGAGTCGATCAAAGATCTGCCTCGCATGTGTTCCGGCGGGCAAACTGTCGTAGTGTTCATTCCGGCCAACTTTGATGAGCCGCTGGCGCAATTCCTGAGGAAGGTAGTAGGTTTCGTTGGGCCGATAGGAGTCTAAAAATTCCCGACGATAGCCTACTGCTTTCCGGGTTTCTTGCGGAGCGCGGACGATGTTTACGATTTTCCGAGAGACGGAACTGTAGCTTGGTCCGTTGCTCGTGTCATCTTTGGGTGTTTTTGGGGCATTGAAGGGAACGATGTCCTCGCTTACGATGGAGCTAGGTGGTTTCTGGTTGAGCTTAAATTTCTGGACATGACGATAACGCGTGGCCCGCGCCTTCCCGAGCTTCTTGATCTCTCCAGTTTGAACGAGTTCTTGGAGCCTTCGCTGTAAGGTCCGGCGTGTGATCTGCCCACTAAGTCGCTCAGATAGTTCTTGTAAGGAAGCTCCCTGAGATTGGAATTCTTTGATAATCCCCTGAATCTCTTTATCACTGACTTTCGACATCGCGCCAAATAATGGCACAATAATGGCACAATTAAAGAGTTTTTTGCCCATTTCACTCGAATTACGCCATTTATGGCGCGATTATTGGCGCGATTTAATTTTTTGAAGGGTAATGAGGCGCAATTCCATCGCTTCTTCCCCCGGAATCTCGAGCGCTTTGAGAATCAATTCTCCCTCCCCTTCTCGAAGTTCAATCTCTCCGACTTCCAATTCTTTCCAGTCTTTGGTGTAGGATTCTGTTCTTGGTGAGCGGTCTTCTTTCTCACCCTGTAGAGGAACATCATGAGCTTCTGGGATTGTGAAATCGAGCCGAGCATCTTTAAAGCTCAGGCGACACTTCGCTCCCCCGCTTTTGGCCGCATAGAAAATCTTCACCGCAAATTTCCCAGACTCACCCGCGCTCGCCTTCCATAGAATTTGGTCTTCTTTGCGCGTCCAATTGAAAAAGTAAGAGTCATTGGGATGAACACTCGAGCGCTTAATCTCTCCCGTCGCCACCGCATCTCGCGCCGGCAGCTGAGTTCGCGAGGAGCTAGGATGAGCCATCACAAAGGGCCGTGTCTCATGCTTCTTCCCATAGCCCGGCAGCATTTCTTTTTGATACTCCGCTAGGACTTCCTCAAGCCGCGTCCTGACTTCCTCATCTTCAATCGGCTCCTTTTGCTCTGGATCTCGCAGCATGTCATAGAGCTCTCCCTTCTGCCCCAGCCGATGAGTCTGGGAACGCACTCCGAATTTCTTTCCCCACTGGCTCACAAAAATACGATCCTCCCACTTCGCCTCGGGATCCTTGATCAATGGTACCAAACTCTTCCCATCCAATGCCTTCTTTGGCCTCTCATTCACACCCACCAGCTCACAAAGAGTCGGCAACAAATCCCGCGCCGAAGCAATCTTCCTCACCTCTAGCCCCGCCTTGATCCCGCCCGGCCACTTGATAAAAAGCGGACTCCGGCATCCCCCTTCTTCGACCGATCCCTTCTTCCCTTTCATCCCCCCATTCCAACGAACCCCATTCGGTCCATTGTCATGAAACCAAACCACGATGGTATTCTCGGCCACCTCCATTTCTTCCAACTTCTTCAGAACCCGCCCCACGTTCCAATCGAGATTCTCGCACATCGCCAAGGCGCAACGCAGATGATTGTTCGGCTCAAACATCTGCAATTCCTTCTTCTCAAAGCTCTCCCAATATTCATCAGGAACCTGCATCGGGGAATGCGGCGTATTGTAGGGCAAGTAGGCAAAGAAGGGCTTCCCCGCCTCTTGTGACTTCTCCATGAAATCCATTGCCTCATTCGTGAAGTCATCGATACAAAATCCCTCGCCCCTCACGATCTCACCATTCCGCTCCAGCATCGGCGAAAAATAATCGCCCCAATGCCCGCTGCAAAATCCGTAGAAGGTCTCAAACCCTCGCCCATTCGGATGATACGGAAACTGCATCCCATTGTGCCATTTCCCAAAAGCTCCCGTCGCGTATCCTGCCGCTTTGAAAAGATCCGCCACGGTCGTTTCATCCAGATCCATCCGTTCACCCCCTGCCGAGGTGGAATAAACGTTCGATCGAGGATGATACCTTCCCGTCAAAAACTCCGCGCGCGTCGGAGAACACACCGGACACACAAAAAACCGATCAAAGCTCACCCCATCCCTCGCCAGCGAATCGATATTGGGCGTCTTCAAATCCTGATTCCCCGAATGACTCAAATCACCCCAGCCCTGATCATCTGATAAAAACACTACCACATTTGGCCGATCCCGAGCTGAGAGATTCATAAGCAAGGTCACAATGAGTAAGAAACTCCACTTCATAAGTCTCATTCTACCCTCTAGAGTTCCTAGCTCCCAACTCCCTTTCTTGAATTCTACAATTCCATTCCCTCCATCCTTCCCTTAAAGAACCAACATGCAGCGAGCACTACCCTTCATCGTCTTTGTCATCGTTCTCGGCCTCGCCCGTGTTCTCGGAGCGATGACTTCCGATTCCCTCGTCAATTTCCAGCCTCTCGGCGCTCTCTTCTTCTGTGGCATGGCCCTCTTTGGCTGGCGCGGCATTATTCTTCCAGCCCTCGCTTGGTTCATCACTTATCCCATCACCAGCATCGCGCAGGGCTACGAGATGAGCGCCCAACTGCTCGTCCCCTTCATCGGCTTCGCCGCCATGATCGGTCTCGCCACTTTCTTCAAAAACGCCAAGCCCGGCCGTGTCTTCCTCGGTTCTCTCGCAAGCGCCATCGCCTTCTACTTCATCACAAACACCCTAAGCTGGGCTTTCGACCCCCTTTACGCTCCTAAATCCCTCGCCACGCTCGTCCAAGCCCTCTGGACGGGCCTCCCCGGCTACGCTCCCACTTGGGTCTTCTTCCGCAATGCCATGATCGCCCAATCACTCTTCACCGCCATCTTCCTTTTCGCCACTTCAGCCGTTCCTGCGGCCTACCAAAAGCGCGCGCTCCAAGCTGCTTCCTAATAAAATCATCATGAAGCTTCCCTGTCTTCTCCTCGCCCTCACAGGCTTCGCCTTTGGCCAATCACCCAAGGAGACTCGCGATCTTCTCGACGCCGACCTCAGCCAGTGGAACATCTGGATGGGCATCCCCCACAAGACCGTCAAGATCCCCGGCCTTCCTCAAAGCAAAAGCGAGGACTCTACCAAAGGGACCCCACTCGGTTTTGAAAACGACCCTCTCGGCGTCTTCTCCATGATCGAGGAAGACGGCAAGCCCGTCCTCAAAATCACTGGCCAAATTTACGGCGGCCTCACCACCAAGGAAGAGTTTGAAAACTACCACCTCACTCTCCAGTTCAAATGGGGCGACCAAAAATGGGAACCCCGCCTCAAAAAACGCCGCGACTCCGGCCTCCTCCTTCATTGCGTCGGCCCGCACGGAGCCTTTTGGAAAGTCTGGAAACGCTGTCTCGAATGCCAAATTCAGGAGAAAGACGTCGGTGACTTCTTCGCCCTTGCCGGCACCATCGCCGACATCCCATCCATCATCCCCGAAGAAGGAAAACGCCCCGTTTACCAACCCGGCGCCCCTCACCGTATCGTCTCCAATACCGCCCAGCGCGGCAGCTCAAAAGAAATGCCCCACGGCGAATGGAACACCGTCGAGATTTACACCATCGGCGACAAAATGGTCCACGTCGTCAACGGCTCCATCAACATGGTCCTCCTCAACACCCGCCAAAAAACTCCCCACGGCGAAGCCCCCCTCACCAAAGGCCAGATCCAAATCCAATCCGAAGCCGCCGAGATCTACTACCGTGACATCAAGCTCACCCCCATCACCGACTTCCCCGCTGAAATCAAAGCGGTCCTCAAGTAAGGAACAAGGAGCCGCGGCGTCCCGCCGCTTCGCTTAGTAGGACGCCACTCTCATCCGCCATCTGAAAGTGAAGTAATTCGTAGAGGCCTCACCCTTTGATTTACAGCGCAAGATCTCGTCACGCTCAGAGACAAGTTAAACGCAAAGCTAGGAGAACCACGTGGACGAACATCTTCAATATTTTAGACCGGGTGAAGAGTCCCGAATGCTCGCAAGATGCCAATTTGCTCTCACACGGGATGGGAAGTGCGGAGCGATGATGACCTATCCTATGAAAGGATTTCCGTGGAGACGAAATCCTTCAAAAAGCTTTGAATTCGAAATCAGTGTCGATTTGGCCGAATCACTTTTCGATGAGGTTGCCAGTATCAAAGAATGCGCTCCAGACCACTGCTTGGACGACACTGCACTTTGGTGTGATCACTCTGAGAAGGCGAATGGCATCACACGAGATGATAAGACAAACACTCTCTGTCATACCATCGCCGTTTACGATGGAGACCAGCAATCAAGTATCCACTACTACTCCATGAAGGAAGATTCCGAGGTGCTAAGATCATCGGAACTATTCAAGACAATCATGTCGTTGATTGCTCCCCACGAACGTCTCTGAACAAATCCTTCGAACTCGAAGTTTGGTTTTCGATTTACAGATTTGGACTCGCTTGGATTCCCCTAAGCCTTAGCTTCAATGACATGGATTTTATGAATCTCCCCGATGGTTGGACGGCCAGTGAACCCCTTCCTCACGATCAGATCTATTCTGATCCACCCGAGAATCCCAATTCATCATTGATCAACATCTACGGGGCACACGAAGCTGATGCGGGGCATCGACTATACTCAATTCCTGCCGAAACCCCTCTCGCCGAGATCATCCAGGAGTTTGGAGTAGGTTCTCATTCCAGCATCAGCTACGGACACAGCGTGAAAGAAACAGTTGCGCTTGTAACCAGCAAGGCGACTGAAATCGGGAAGATTATCCCGTTTCGCCCAACCTTCGCTGACTCCGCTGGATTGAAGCTTAGGTTCAACCGCCAAATCACAGAGAATGAATTGGAAAGAATCACCGCATTGTTTTCTGACACCGAGATGATGCAAGCTGGGCTCGAACGGTATTTGTCTGAATCGGATGGAGAACATTCAATTTTCGCACCTGTTATGAAAGAGAACTTATTCCACTTTTGGTGGGACTAAGAAGAGGCGCAGATCCCACAAAAACAGCCAATCCTTCTTAACAGTTTTTCCTCCGCCAAAGCATCGAGAGCTCGCGCCCTTCCCCTTCTCTCCCCTCGTAGGTCTGACTTGGTTCTTGCGACCACTCCAACGCAAAATCCTCTCCAAAAAATCCCTCCAACTCATCAAGAGTCACCCCAAATGGTGGCCCCTCTTCACCTTCGTGATCAGGATTGAGAAAAAATATCCCCAAAAGATGACCACCTGGCTGAATCAGCCGAGCCATCGCCGCCGCGTAGTCCCCTCGCCGCTCAATTGGAATCGCGCAGAAGCACGTGTGCTCGAAAACCAAATCGTATCGCCCCGGCCAGTCGAAAAGATCGCCCACGGTCCAAGCGAGTCCCTTTTTGCAATACCTCTGCTTCGCCTGCTCAATCGGCTCCTGAGCAAGATCAAGCCCCAGCACATTGGCCCGCGTCACAGCATGAATCAATTGAGCATCATGCCCAAAACCACAGCCGGGCACCAAAACTCTTTCGGCATTCCCGAGAATCTCATGATGCGCAGACAGCAAAAAAGGGAGCTCCGGATGAGGCTCCCCTTTTTCCCAGGGTGTCTCGCCAGACTGGTAGCGTTCGCTCCAATCGACGGACATGGAAATGAGATTGAGATCTAGTAAGCAGTGCCTTTACGACGCATGCTCTTATACTCGACGATTCCGTCGACGATCCCGTTCGCGATGCCCTCACGATACTTACCTTCTTTGGTGCGGCCGCGCTCCTTCGAGTTGGAGACGAAACCACCTTCTACAAGAATGGCAGGATTCTGAGCGTGGCGGATGACGTAGTAACGAGCGTACTTCACACCGCGATTCACCGACTTCACTTCCTTGAGCATGCCACGTTGCACGGCATCAGCGAGAGGCTTGGAACGCTTCGAGCAGTAGAAGGTCTCGAGACCAGAAACATTCTTCTTCCAAGTGAAGTTGTAATGAATGCTTACAAAAATCGAATTTGGGTAGCTATTCCCGATCTTAGCACGACCAGGAAGAGTGACGAAATTGTCGCTGCGGCGAGTCATCACGGTCTTAAAACCTTTCGACTTGAGCTTTTTCTCAACACGCATCGAGGTATCAAGCGCAAGCCACTTCTCGTAAACTTTGCCGTAGGCGCCACCGACGTCACGACCACCATGGCCAGCGTCGATCACAACAGTATTAAACGATCCGGCGGCCGACTGCAGAAGAGTCGCGGAGAGGAGCGCGAGGGAGGTAATTAGGGATTTCATGATGATAGGAGATTTAAGGAAAGTTAATTTTTAAAATATTTGAAATGAAAAAGCAATCTTTTTTGACGACAGGGAAAAATTATTTAGGCCGTTCGGAAGCCCGACGAGCTGTAGGTGCCTTAGCTGCGGCCTTTTTCGGATCATAGGGCACTGCACCAGCAACTGCAACCTTTCCGTCAGAAAAAGAAACGAAGCGGGGTTTCCTCCCTGCCACTCGTTTAAAATACTTTGTTCCGGCGTGCCCACCATCCTGATTGACCGTCGCATGCACAAAGACCTCTGGGGTCGCGAGGTAAATCACGTGAAGCTGATTCTTACCATCGATCGCCATTTGTGGCTCTACGAAGGAAAGATACTCGCTCAAACGGAAGGTCGAGAGCGCAAAACCGGTCCTTTTATCCATGACCTGAGCGTAAATGGAGGTTTTACGCCCATCATTGAAGGTGAGCACGTTATATTCACGCTTTGGAGAGCGCGATTTAGGGACCCCGAATGGCTGACTGTAGATCGCATTCCCTCCCCCAACCGTGAAATGACCGGAATTCGAGGTGTAACTCGTGTCATCCATCCCAGGCTGGCTCACATGGGCCGTCACAGCGTAGTTACTAACGCGAGTCACATTGAAGATCCCACTGAGATTCACTCGGCGGGCCATACTACGACCAGCAGGAATGACCGCTTTTTGAAAAACTTTGTTCGTCAGCTTCTGCATTCCACGCCCTCCAGCGTCGCGCATACTAAAGTCCAGCCAGCTATGAGCGATACTTCCCTCGGCTTTACTCACGAAGTTCAACTCCCGACCACTCCGGTTCGTGATAGTCACCACCGCCGTAACCGGCTCATGAGCAAGGTATTGAGACCGATCAATCTTAATACTAACGCCCACTTGCCCTAGACCCAGCGAGGGGAAAAGCGCAAAAAGGCTGAATAAAAGGAAGGTTTTCATAGTCGTAGGTTCGGAGAGCCAAGCGGTTCTCATGCCAAAGGGAAAGGAAAAACTCCGCGACGCCACGGGATCAAGGCCTCGCAACAAGCAACGACTTCGCCGCAGGAAGAGAGATTTGAACAGGCTCTGCTCGATTTGGGAGCTCTAAAGTCAAGGTGTCCGCCTCGATATTTCGCTCAGTCACCACAAGATTCGTCCCAGGCATCAAGTCCATTTCTGCGAGCCATTGAAGAAAGGAAGGTTGGTCCTCGCGAACTCTCTGAAGAGTATAAGAACCCGGCACACAATCAGCCAAAACGGCCGTGCCGTCAGGAGTTAATTGCCCCTCAGCATTCGGAATCGGAGCTCCATGAGGATCGTGCGTGGGATGATCGAGCATTTCATCCATTCGCGCCAGCAGGCGATCAGAAATGACATGCTCCAAGACCTCGGCATCTTCATGAACCTCGGCCCAATCCAATTTCATAATCTCAACGAGAAAAGTTTCGACCAAACGATGCCTTCTTAAAACAAGCAAGGCCGCCTTTCGCCCCGCCTCACTCAGCAAAACTCCTCGCCGAGGCGTGTAATCCACCAGCCCCTTCTTCAAAAGCTGGTTCATCATCGTGGTCGCGGTTCCCGGAGTCACCGAAATCTTCTCCGCCACCTGCCCGATCGGAACCAAATCACTCCCCTCCTGCTGCCCTTGGAGAGACCAGATTGCTTTGAGGTAGTTTTCAACAGTGCTAGAGGGCATCAGAAAGTCGCTTGCTAGGGAAATGCTACGATGAGATCGCGGGATTGCGAGGGGAAACAAAAAGCCCGGTCACCATAAAGGTCACCGGGCTGAATTGTTCTTAAATAAGAAGTCTAAGGACCTGGCAGGGAGCTTAGAGGGACTTCTTAAGAGTCGAAGAAGGCTTGAAGCCAACAGACTTAGATGCACCAATTTTCATGGCTTCTCCAGTCTTAGGGTTACGACCCATACGTGCAGCGCGCTTCTTAACTTCGAAAGTGCCAAATCCGATGATCTGAACCTTCTTGTCTTTCCGCACGCCTTTAGCGATGCAGTCAAGCACGGTTGCAACGGCCTCTTCAGCGGAGCGTTTGGTTGCTTCTTTTCCGAGGGCTTTTTGTACTGATTCGATGAGTTCACCTTTATTCATAGCGCCCGAATCATCGGCACAGAGGATACTTTGTAAAGTTAAAATAAGCTACAATCCTTGTATTTATAGGGGTTGACGCGCCCCCACTTTCTATGGTGAACGCTCAGCCCATATAATAGCAGGGTTCAATTCTGTTAGAGTCCTAAGGTTGACCTCACACAAGGACTTGTGGACTCTCTAACAGATGTCAGAATTGGCCATCAAATCAGCATGGGACGTTTTACAAGCGGTCCGCCCTGCCCTCCCTCGACGCCAAGACCTCGCCGTTGAGCTGGCCGATGCCAACGCCGCTCAAGAACGCGGCTACTACCTTCCAGACGAAGACGAACGCCTTCGACAAACTTACCTTCAATACCTCGGAGCACGCGCCAACCTTTGGCAAATGGTCAATGACCTCAAACCCAGCGCTCGCGGCGATGAACTCCGCACCTTCGGGCTCGCCTTCTGCGCCGCTTCCATGCTCATGCGCAGCGCCACCTTTGTCATCTCGCTTGCAAAAGAACGCCCCGTCGTTTGGGCCAAACTCGATGAAGCCGAGCCCCGCTATGGGCTTCCTCGCAAATCCTTCACGCAAGTCTATCGCAGCTTCAGCTCGCCCGGACGCATGCTACGATACCGCCTCGCTCACAAATTCTACGACAAACATCGTACTAAAATTCATCAAGCTCTCGAAGAAGGAGGCATGGCCGAGATGATCCCTTGGCTCGAAGAAGAAGAGCCACACTTCGAGCCAAAAAAACGCTCCTTGATGGCCGGCTTACTAAGCTACCGACTCTACTCCATCAACCGCCGCACCAGCTCCGGCTACACCAAGGTCATGTTTCACCTCTTCCGCCTCAGCGGATCAGCCATCGCGGAAATGAAACAACCCTTCGTCAAACCACTCGGCGCCGCTAAACGAGTCACCCCAGAAGTCCGCGAAGAAATCCGCGCCCTCCTCAAGCCAGGCGACGTCTTCGTCACTCGACACGATGACGCCATGAGCAATCTCTTCCTCCCCGGCTTTTGGCCTCATGCCGCTCTCTACCTCGGCCGCCCCGATGAACGCCGCGCCCTCGGCGTCCCCGACCGAGGCGATGACAGCATCACCGTCCTCGAAGCCAAAAAAGACGGTGTCAAATTCCGCCGCCTCCGCGAAACCCTCGCAGTCGATGCCTTCGTCGTCCTTCGCCCCAAAGTCACCCCGAGCGAATTAAAAGAAGCCTTAACCCGCGCCCTCACTCACGAAGGAAAACTCTACGACTTCCTCTTCGACTTCCGCAAAGCCGAACGCCTCGCCTGCACCGAAGTCGTCTACCGCACCTACCACGGCATCGGAGACTGGCAGCTCGAACTCACCAAACGCGCCGGCCACACCGCCCTCTCCGCCGAAGACCTAATGCACCAAGGCCTCGACAAAGGCCTCTTCGAAACCGTCCTCATCTACGGAATCGAAGGCCAAAGCCTCCAAACTGGCGAAGCTGCCGCTCAAACTCTGCGCGAAACCATCAGCCGCTAAGTCTCTCGCCACACTTGCCCGAAAAAATTCCCCTGTTAAAGTCCGCCCATGTCCAGCCAGCTCGGCCAACTTTTCCGCATCTCGACCTTCGGTGAATCTCACGGTGGAGGCGTCGGCGTCATCATCGATGGCTGCCCTCCCCTCATCCCTCTCACCGAAGAAGACCTTCAAGTCGAACTCGACCGCCGCCGCCCCGGTCAGTCCGAAGTCACTACTCCTCGCAACGAAGCCGACGCCTGCGAAATCCTCTCCGGCACCTACGAAGGAAAAACCCTCGGCTCCCCCATCGCCATCCTCGTTCGTAACAAGGACCACCGTCCCGAAGCCTACAACGAAATGGCCGTCAAATACCGTCCCTCCCACGCCGACTACACCTACGACGCAAAATTCGGCACCCGCAATCCCGCTGGAGGTGGCCGTTCCTCCGCGCGCGAAACGATCGGCCGCGTCGCCGCCGCCGCCATCGCCAAAAAAGTCCTCGCTCACTTCTGTCCCGATCTCGAAACCCTCGCCTGGGTTAAAACCATCCAAAACATCGAAGGCAACGTCGACCCCCTCACCGTCACCTCAGCTGACATCGAATCAAACATCGTCCGCACCGGTGACCCCGCTGCTGCCGAGAAAATGATCGAGCGCATCAAAGAAGTCCGCTCCGAAGGAAACTCCATCGGCGGCACCATCGAGTGCGTCGTCCGCGGCTGCCCCCCCGGACTCGGCGAACCCGTCTTCGACCGCCTCGAAGCCGACCTCGCCAAAGCCATGCTCTCCATCCCCGCCACCAAGGGATTCGAAGTCGGCTCCGGCTTCTCCGGCACCACCCTCAAAGGCTCCGAGCACAACGACCACTTTTATATGGATGGCGAAACCGTCCGCACAAAAACCAACAACTCCGGCGGCGTTCAAGGCGGCATCTCCAATGGCGAGCCCATCCTCTTCCGCGTCGCTTTCAAGCCCACCGCAACTATCATGTCCACCCAACCCACCGTCTCAAAAGACAAAGAGGACACTGAACTCAAAGGCCGCGGCCGCCACGACGCCTGCGTCCTCCCCCGCGCCGTCCCCATCGTCGAAGCCATGACCAACCTCATCCTCGTCGACCACCTCCTAAGACACCGCGCCTTCTGCGGAGAATAACCTTCCGCAACCCCAATACAAAAATCCAGCACCATGGACGAACAATCTCGCTGGACCCTGTGGCGTCAGGACGACAATGGAAGTTCGGCGATCATCGAAGCTAGTCTCTCGCAACAAGACGCGAAAGCTCGACAAAAGGAACTCGAAGATCGAGGGCACAAACAGCTCTATTGGATCGAGCCTGACACCTCAAAAGTCAGACCCGCTCTCAACCTCGTTGTCATTCGCGCTAAGGACATCGAAGCTTCCAAAGCCTTCTACAAGACCTTGGGCCTCACTTTCGAAAGACACCAACACGGCAAAGGGCTCCCTCACTACACCTACGAAACCAATTCTTGTGTTTTCGAAATCTACCCTGCTCAAGACGAATCAAGCTCCACTCTCAGAATGGGCTTCTCCGTCGCCGATCCGGACCACCTAGTCGAATTGCTTATAAACTCCGGCAACAAAATCCTCACCGCACCTAAAGACTCTCCTTGGGGCCGCAGAGCAGTCGTCCAAGATCCCGACGGACACAAAGTTGAACTAACAAAATTAAAATAGCCGCGAGCTAATCACACGGAGCAGGGGCGTCCCGCCCCCGAACAACCAAGACCCGCAAACGCCAGCCCCCTAATTCCTTTTCACCTCAGAGGAAAATCTACGCGAAGGCTGATCTCTTGTCCTCTTCGCCGAATCAATCCACCTTTGGATCCCCTCTTTTTTAGCATCCCCAATACTAGAACCAACTAGCCACTTCTCTGCGCCTTCGGGATCATCACGGGCCCAAATGTCACTGAGAAGAAGTTCAGTATCATTTCGTAAACCTTCGTTCTCAATCGTTTCTACCCACTCCATCGCAACACTCGGATTCTTTTGTGAAGTCGCTACTTCGAGTGCAAAACTATTTGTCACCGAATCTCGCTCTAAGCCTTTCGGTATTTTTTCAAGATACTCTACCGCTGTCTCAATATCCTCACGCACCAGACCCTCTACAACCGAAGAATGCGCGTCTGTTCGAGACTCCTCCGTGAGCTGAGGAGACCACTGCTTTTTCATGAATTCAGCGGCCGCAAAAGCATCTTCCTCAGCAAATCTCTCAACAACTTTCGCAATCGCCAACGACCTTTCCTGAATCGGCAGTCCATTTGCCCAAGTCAGCACTTCGATCCTATCCTCACCACTTGAAAGCAATCCCTCAGTAACCTCTCCTGCTGGAAGAGCCTCTTGAAACTGACTAGCAACCTCGGTCGTCCACTTCGAGGCAGCGACTGGATTCTCACTCGCATAGCATTTCAATAGAGAACTTATTGCTGCCGGCCGCATTTTTTCCTCTGGAAAATTACGAGCCCATTTCTCAGCAGCCTCAATCCCCTGTCCAAGTCTTAGTTTTGAAACATCATCCAAATAATGTGAGATTTCATAGCTGCGATCTTTTTTGAATAAATGCACGAGATACCGATCCACGGCATCAGGATCAAAGTCAAAAACCTTCGGAATATGCCCCCTTAGAGCTAAGGACAAATCACTATTCATACCACGTTCGAAATCACTTCCATACGAATTTAAAGCCGCATCAGGATCAACCGATAACCAGCCTTCCCACACCTTTAGCTTCACGAAACTGATCTCACGCTCAACCCCATTTAGCTCAGCCCTTCTAATTTCAGCCATCACACTCGGCCCCTTCAGCACGCCCCAATGAAAGGCCAACTGATCTAGCCTCTCCCGCAATCGATCTTTGGCAGTCTTCTTTCTCTCGAGAAGCTCGGCATCCAAACTAGGCCGCAGGACCACCTCCCATTCAAATTCCGGCTCTGGTTCTGACTGCCATTGAGCAATCAACTCTTCAATCTTCTCCCTAAGATCTCCTCTTCCAACTTCCTTTCGGGACTTCACAATCGCCGCCTCAACCACCTCCTCGCGAGTCCTCTCTCCAACCCTCCGCTCGGATCTTTTTACTTCCGTATCTTCAGCTCGTTCAGCCTCTTCATTCGGCCACAAAAACACCATCGCCATAACTGGGATGATGATTCCAAGAGCCAAAAGCAACTTCATCGCAAGCTCTCTTCTAACTTCAGCACCGGATCATAGCCATACTTTTTCAGAAGGAACGCCTTTACCGTTTTCTGATGCCCTTCATGAAACTTCTCATTCGGTGAACCGGCGCATCCCAAAAGAACAACCTCCACCTTCAATTTCTCTTTCGCTAACCTCTTTAGTTTGTGATCCGTCAAGCGCGGCTGCCCCACGATCTCATATCGGGTCACTCCCTTCGCTAACTCCTCCTTCGCTTTCGCCACCCCTTTCTCAAATTCCACAACCTCAGCCCTCACTACTTGCGAAATCTTCTCTTTCACCTTAGCCAACTCGACCGCTTTCCTCGTCGCCACTCCCCCCCCTTTCACAAACCACGAAACTCTAGCCTCCGTAATCGGCACCACTGAAAAACCACCATTAAAGGGATTAAAAAGGTCCTCCTCCTTCTTCAAAATCAAAAGATATTTTCCCTTCCTCCACTTGGTAAAGTTCACCACCGGCGCACAAATCACCTGCGTCACACCCCGCACTTTGATCACCCCTTTCGCCTCCCCCTTCCAAACGTCTACAACCTTAAAGAAAGCTTTCTGCACCTCTCCCTCGTCCTCCACTGACTGATACTCGGCCACCAAAATATCAGTCGCCTGTCGGGTCAACGCATCCTCATTCAAAGGAGCCCATTTTGCCTCCAACATTTCCACTCCTATGAAACACAGTAAAACACAAATCATCTTCATCACTTCTAATATGACACACTTAAGGCAATTTTCTTAGAAGGAAGATCCCCCTACCGAATCCGCTTCAACTCAGGATTTTCCTTAGACTCCTCAATCTTCCGAATCGTCTCCTCCACGGAAGCCGCCTTCTCGAGACTCAACTTCTTCGGAAAATTCTCCTCCCCATCCGCAAAATCCGCCGCGATCACCTTAAGCTCAGGAATCGCCACCTTTGCCTTCGCTCCATATTCCAAAAGAATCTCCATCACCATCGGAATCCGCTTCTGGCTCCCCCAAGGATTTTGATTCCGCGCGTAATCAACGCAGGCCTTAATCCCCTCTTCAATCTGATGAGTCGCCAACACCTTCAATCCCTCCAAGCGAATCCCATCCGCAAACATCAATCCACTCGGAGCAGGCTCCGTCACCGCATCCAAAATCGCTGGTAACAATGGCTCAATCTCCTCCTCCGATAAATTCCGATAAACCGACCCCAAGGTCCCCCGCGCCCGCCCATCTTCATTCTTCAAACCCGCACGCACCGCTTCAAAAAGTACCTCACGATCCACTCCCTCCAAAGACCGGCTCAACATCCCGCCTCGGTTATTGAAGAGCGCGAACGAAAAGTAACGTTGCTGCATCCCACGAGGATCTTTCTTCAAGTCCACCTCCGTCATCAACTCCAACATCTTAGGAACCACCGTCATCGCATCCTTCCCCATCGCCGCCAGCGCCTCCGCCGCCTTAATCCGCAACCAAAGATCATCCGACTCCAAAGTCTTCATCAAAACATCCACCGCTGGCTTCCCTCGCCCTCGCAAGGCCACCAAAGCCTGGCACGCTCCATATTTTCCTTCCAAAGAATCCCTCTTCAACAACTCAATCAGCGCCGGAATCGGAAAATCTTTCCGACGCCCAATCGCCATCCCTGCCCGCTCCCGCACCACCGGCGACCAACTCTCCAGACACTCCAAAAGCGTGTCCGCATTCATCGCATCGTAAGCACTATTTCGATCTTTATTATCCCAACCAACCCCATCCAGAACCAGCCGCTTCGCTGCCGCCGCATCCAACTGAGGCACAATCGCATCCTGCTTCCCCGTCAGATAAATCTTCTTCAACGGCAGCGCATACGCCAAGAGATAAGCCCCCGTCGCATCCCAATTCGCATAAGAATCATTCTTCATCTGCGGTGGCCCCAGATGAACAAAAGACCCGTCCCAACGACGTGCCAAATCAAAATACCAAGACCCAAACTGCGCCATCCAAGCCCCCGTCGCATGAGGCCCCGACTGTGCCACCGCAGGCAAGGCCCAGGTCACATTAAAGTAATTCCCCGTATGCCCGCCATCACGCTCAGGACCGTGCGATGCCACACTCATCCTTGTGAAAAATTCCGCCGTCTCCTTCTCTTTCAACAATCCAAAAAGCACCGCCGCCATCCCACACTTCCCATTGTCTTCATGGGTCTGAATCCACGGAGCATGATCACCATATGGCAAAGCACCCTTCCCTGTGTAAAAACGCAAAAGCCGCGTGCTCTTTTCAATCGCCTCCTTCACCGCAGCATCTTGCACCCCGGCCGCCCTCGCCAGAATCAAGGAAGTCGTCAGTGGCAAGCCCGGCGCATTCATCATCCCATATCCTCTCAAGCGCCCATCCTTACCCACAAAACCATGCCCCCAAGAACCCACCGGGCTCTGACCATTTGCCGACTCCATCGCCAAACGCTTCAGCCCCGGCAAAAAAGAATCATCTCCCGTCGCCATCGTATACTCCGCGATCAACATCGTCACATATCCATAATACCAAGTCTGCATTCGATCCGCCGAAAAGCCCGCCGCCCACTCCACCTCTTTCTCAATCAGAGGCAAAAACTCCTCATTCCCACTCGCCAAAAGCGCCAGTGCATTCAGCGAACGCGGAATCGGATTCTCCTTGTAACCCTCCGCCGCCATCCGCTCCGCAAGAGCCTTACACCCTTGCTCCAAAATCTTCTTCGACTTGCCACATTCATAAGGCGCCGTCGCCCCATAGCTCCCCAAAACTGGAATCTTCAAAACAACTTCCTTCTCCTCCCCAGCCCTCCAACGAATCAAAGCCAAGCTTCCATTCACAGCCTCCGCCGCATTCAACGCCTTCCCCATCTCAGTACGAGGATCATACGAGAACCGCTTCCCACCCACCCCAAGAATCACATCACCCACCTCCAAGCTCCCCTCAGCAGGAGACCCCACCTCAACCTTCGTCACCGAAATTTGCCGAGCATCCGTCGTCACCATCTTGTCCGAATACATCCACCCACGCGCACCCGTCGCACCCAGATTCCAATCATGCTTCGCCCCCTCCGGCACCGGATCACCTTTCGTAAAATCAGGATGAGCCATCTTCCCCGATGGCGCCGCATTCAAAGACACGGCCCCAGAAAAAAGCACCACAACAGACGTAAAAAGGGCATTGATTTTCATAAACTCACACAGCTCCAAATCTAGAACTTCGACCAAACTAGCAAAGTCCCAGATCAAACATGAGAGCTAATTTTTCTTTCTCCCACGGAGCGGGGGCGTCCCGCCCCCAACAATCCTCTTCCTCCAATCTTCTCTTCAGTGAATCAATCCCCGAGCTCCCTCCGCTCCCCATAAAATCAATAGCGCCAATGCTGAACCTGAACAAAGCAACGAGATCACCACTGTAACTCGATTCGGAATCCAGAAATAAACGTAAAAACCCGCCACACTAAGCACCGGAACGACAAAGGTGGCTACCAACACAAAAAAATGGAATGCATCCCGCAGATTAAAATTCCCGAGAAAAACAAGCGCGAAAAAAGAAGCGACACAGCCAAAAAGCAACGCCAAAACTGCGAGAAAAAATAGCCCGCAACAAACAAAAGGATGTCCCCATCCCTGCTTACGATTCACCGTCATTGTGTTCCCTTTTTACCTCCCACTCGTTGTCGGAATCAATTCAAATCCCCTTTTCCTCGCCCTCTCAGCATGGCAACATCCGCTTGCCATGGAAAACCTCCCTCCAAACACCATCATCGGTGGTATCCTCGCCCTCTTCACCATTCTTGGAATGCTCAAAAATTTCGTGAAGCTCTTCTTCAACCTTATTTCCCTCGCCCTCGGAGCAGTCGCCGGTCTTTGGACCTATAATAACGGCTTCGAAATCGCGAATGGTATCGTCGACAAACCTGCAGACTGGATGCCCACTGCCATTGGCATCGGCACGGCACTCTCTGTCATCGTCATCGTTCGCAAGATGCTCGACTTCCTCTCTGGAAAAAGCGGCGATGGCAGCCAAGCCCGCACCGGCGGCTTTGGCCTCCCCGGGGGCACCTTCGGCCTCCTCCTCGGCGTTGGTATCGCCTACTTCATGCTCACCGGCGTCCGCTACGCGGGCACCATGTCAGAACTCGAACGCCTCAAAGAATTCGTCACAGGCAAAGTCGACTCATCATCCAAAGAACCCCTCTTTGCCAAACTCAAGGAATGGGTCGACACCAGTGAGATCGGAAAATGGCATCAGAAAATCGACTTCCTCAATAAGCCTGCCGAAACCACCGCCGCCAAGCTCGCCATCGTTCAAGAGAACCCCGCAAAATTCGCCGAACTCGCAGCCGGCCAAGGAGGCCCTATCATTTACGAAGCCCTCCCCGTCGACCCCTCCATTCAAGAAGCCTACGACCAAGGCAACTATGCCGCCCTTCTTCGCAACAAAGACATCCTCGAGCGCATCCGCAAAACCTTCTCCGAAGAACAACTCCGCACCCTCGACATCGAACGCGCCCTAGGCCTAAAAAAATAAGCCCCTCGGAAGGGCTGTCTCCAGACTGCCCACCCTCAACCAAAGCCCCCCTCAACACACCCAAAACATCTCTGCTGCTCCGCTGCTCTGCGTGAGACCTTCCCCGCAACCAAGCCAAAAAACTCTGCGCCTCTGCGTGAGAACTCCCCCTCAACCAAGCTCCCCGCTCTCAACCAAGCACTTGTTCATTCAGCAATCGTTCATTCGTCCATTCCCCTCACCTTGTCATCGACATCATCGCAGTCATCAGCCCAATAAAGCTATGATTCCAATGGTCATCATGGCTCTTAATAAAGCTCCCCGGAATCGGCACAATCCAATACGGCGTATCATTGTAAAACTCCCCCTCAGGTCGCGAAAATAAATAACTCTCCATCTCCCCGCTCACCACAAACCCATCCCCCCTCCGTGCCTTCTCATTCAAGCGCACAATCTCCCCCAAGCTCCGTTCATCTTCCCCCACCTTCTCAAATCGATGGCTAAAGAGCGGCTCAAAATGCCCCACCGTCGACCGATGCGCCGCCCCCTGCGTCCCGCGTAATTTGTCATTCGCCTCATCCTTCCGATACATCCCCGCCACCCCCGTATTGAAAAAATTCAGCCCCGGCACCCAGCGCCCAATCACATTTCCCAGCGGCGAGATGAAACTCGTCACCGCATCCTTCCGGCTCGTCAAAGACACCAGTAAAGGCCCACCTTCCACCTCTTTAATCCCCCGATTCTTAAACGTCGCCAAAAGCTGCCGCGCATAAATCGCCGACTCCGCCGAATTAATCGTTACGATCAAATCTGCCGGGAAATCCTTCCGCTTCAGCTTCCTCCCCCGCGCGGACTCCATCGCCACCTTCGCTGCGATCGATTCCGCCATCGCACTCTCCAAAACCGCACCTCCCAACGAGTGCCCCAACATCACAATTCGATTCCGCGAATTCGCCCCACGCGCCGTCGCCCCAAGCTCATGCAGCACCTCCGTCCCTGCAACCCCACCCACTCGCCGCGCCGACGCATGCCGATGATAATAATCCACCCCCACCGGTCCGGTCGAAAGCGACCTCCCTCGCCAACTCACAAAAACCCCCATCGTCTTCTTCCCCCGTGCTTCGCCCAGCTCCTCCAACATCTTCCGAAAACGAATCAAATCCCCCCCGCCCGAAATCTTGCTCGCCGAAGCATTCCGATTCCACCCATGAATATACACCACCAAAAGCAAAGGCTCCTTCCCCCCACCCGACTCCGCCTTAATCTGCCCTGTCACCCGCTGCAACTGCTCAAAGCTAATCAACTCCCCTTGGTCATCAATCTCCACATGCCCCAGCGAAACCTTCGCCGAAATCTTCTCCACCGTCGCCTCCACCAACTGCCGATACCCCGAACTACTCGTGCACCCCGTCAGGAACAAAAACGACACCATCAAAATGCACAAACGAATCATCCCCACCATCAAAGCAACTCAAGCCGCCACGTCCAATCGATTAAACCAAACTCAGCATCGAAGGATTCGATTCTTCGTATCCCACTCTACTTAGCCAGCTCATCTCCGGGAATCACCTCCCCTTTAGGAACCATCGCCATCGCGGCTCGAAACTTATCTTTCGATCCCCGCTCCGCTCTCTCAGAAATCAGGTCGTAGGTTTGCAATGCAGAAAGCTTCTCGGCAACTGCAAGGCTCACAAACTGGTTAATTGAAACCCCATCCTGCTCAGCAGCTTCTTTCAAAGTGCGATGAAGTGACTCAGGTAATCTTAGGCTCAGTGTGCTCATAATATTAGTGGTAAAAACTCGGAAGGTTGAACGACAGCGATCCCAAACTCCGAGGCTGGTTTGAAACCATGATCTGGCTCATCCAACGATGCCCAATTATCTCCGACCTACTGAAAACTCAGATAAAAATATACCTCCGGCCGGGATCGAACCGGCACGACCTAGGGTCAATGGATTTTAAATCCACAGCGTCTACCAATTCCGCCACGGAGGCCTCTCATTTCTGAAAGCTGGCGGAGTCTTTGATAGACCGCTCCCCTTGGCAAGTCTGGAAGCTTCTCAAGACGATTTTCTAAACTTCCGCCCAATCAGCCAAAGAATCGCCAAGCCGGTCCCAAACATCGAAACCGGCCCAATCAACCAACCTCCCCACTGAAAAAATGTCCTCTCACTCACCGAGGAAATCTCCCCAACCAAGGTCCCAGCCTCCATCAGCGGCAAGCGCTTCCTTACCATCCCCGCTGCATCAATAATCTGCGTCACCCCCGAGCTCGAAGCCACCGCCAACCACCTCCCATTCTCTGCTGCCCGATGCCGAAAAAGCATCCCATGTTGCTCATGCTGCCGCGCCGACCAATGCTCCGCATCCAGACTCGGAATCAGAAAAAACTCCGCGCCATTCCCTGTCATCTTCCGGATCACATCCTGATGGTCACAATCAAAGCAAATCGGCGTTCCCACCTTCCCGAACTGCGTCTCCACCACCCCTGCCGTCGTTCCCGCCACTCCATCCGAGAAAAAATGCACCGGATGATTCTTCACGTGACACCCCAGCACTCCTTCTTTTGAAACCGTGATCGCCGTATTTCCTTCAACCCCATCCCGCGTCTCCATCCCACTCGCCACAAAGATCCGCTCATCGCCCGCCATCTCTTTACCAAGCTCGATCGCCTCATCATCAATCGCCGCAAACGAATACTCAGGCCAAACCACCGCATCCACCTCCTCCAAGAACCCCTGTGAAGCACGCGCCAACTTTTCCCTTCCCGCCCCTTCATCCTGCACCAAGCCCACTCGAATCGGCGCGACCGATTCCGGAGCCTCAGGAACAATTAGCACCGCCACTCCAACAAACACCAAAAGCAAACTTCCCTCTCGCCAACTCCGCAGAAGCAACGCTCCTCCAAAGATCACCAAAAAGCTCACCCCATAAACTCCCAAAAAAGGCGTCATCTGATTCGGCGGCAATCCTGTCCCCGGCGTAATCCACGGAAAAGTCAGCGCAAAAACCTCCGCCCGAAAATACTCCACCCCTGTCCAAACCATCGCCACCCAAGCCGACGTCTCAAACCTTCCTTTCTCCGGTAACTTCACAATGAACAAAGAAGCAATCGCCGTAAAAAGCGCCAGCATCGCCCAGAGCACCACCGACACCCACGCAAAAATATTCCACATCCAAGAAAGCGTCACCCCAAACAAAACCAGCCCATGGAAAAAGCCTAAGTAAAAAGCCCCTCGCGGAGCCGCCCCTTTAATCGCCCACAAAAGCGGAACCCACGCCACCAAAGCCAAAGGCCACCACCCAAATGGTTCAACCCCCCCCCCCCTAACAGAGCACTGACCAAAGTGAGCAAAATCCGTTTCAACATTCTCTTACTATAACACCTTCACCGAAAATGTTCGTCTCCAATCTTCAAATAACATCAACACCACGAGCAAACCGTAGCCAAAAACCCCCTCATTACGGAAGGGCTGTCTCCAGACTGCCCACCCTCAACCAAAAAAAACCGCATCTCACCCGCCCCCTCGACTCGGGCTAAAGCCCAAGCTCCGTATCCCCCTCATCACGGAGGGGCTGTCTCCAGACTGCCCACCCACAACCAAAAAAAACGCATCTCACCCGCACCCTCGACTCGGGCTAAAGCCCAAGCTCCGTATCCCTCTCTCAACCCCGCTAACCAAGCCTCAAAATCCCTCAACCTCTTTGCGTGAACCTTAATTCACAACCCACGTTCCTCTGCTGCTCCGCTGCTCTGCGTGAGGTATCCCCTCAACCAAAGCCATTCATTCGTTCATTCTCCATTTGTCCATTGCTCCCCCGCCCCCCATCATTCAAACTCCCCACACGATGTCCATGAATCCCCGCGGTGCTGCCTTTCTCGGAGCCTCCGTCGCTCTCACCGTCGCGGGGCTCCTCTTGATCGATGGCGTCCTCGTCTCCCTCGGCGCCGCGGGCTTCCTCCTCACCGCCATCGTCTTCCTCTTTGGCCGATGGAACCTCTCCCACCTCGACCTCCAACTCCACGCCCCCAGCCGCGTCTTTTCCGATACCACCTTCGATCTCCACCTCACCCAACACAACCGACGCCAACTCTTTGACGCCTACGGCATCGAGCTAGAACTCCGCCTCTCCAAAGCCGCCAAGATCCTCTCCCACGCCCCGTGGACCGCCGCTCGTTCCTCCTCCACCAGCAAGCTCCGGGGCTCCATTTCTCGAAGAGGCGCCGTTTCAAAACACCCCTGCACTCTCAGCTCATCCTTTCCCCTCGATCTTTTCCGCTTCACAAAAAAAACGATCATCTCCCAAGAAATCCTCGTCTTCCCAAAACCCATCGTCCCCAAAGAATTCTTCGCCAACGGAGAATTCGACGACGCCTGGAATGGCGAAGGTCATCAATCGGGCGATGCCCCCGGCGAGCCTCGCGGCCTCCGCCCCTACCGTCCCGGCGACCGCGCAAAACAAATCCACTGGCCCTCCACCATTCGCTCCCTCGCATGTGGCCGCAGCCCACGCGTTCGCGAATACGATCCCCCCGGCCTCCGCCCGCGCGAAGCCTCCGTCATCTTCCACAGCTTCGGCACCGACAACACTCTCATCCGCACCGACCTCTTCGAGCGCGCGCTCTCCCTTGTCTGCGGCACTCTTCGCCACCTTCGTAGCATCGGCGTCCCCACCACCCTCCGCGCCGACTTCCTATCTTGGAAAACGCAACCCAGCTTCCACGCGCCAGCTTGGAGCGAAACCCTCACCCTCCTCGCCCGCGCCCAAAGAGCCTCGGACACTGAAGCGCACGACCTCGTCTCTGAAATCGAATCCATCCCTCTCGAACAAGCCCTCGTCATTATCTCCGACATGCCCCCTGAGGCCTGGCGCCACATCCTCCCCGACCGCAAAGTCCTCGTCGTCGACATTCAACAACATCGCTACCGAAAAAAAGGAATGAGCTTCATCCCCAAGCCCAAACCAAAAAAAGGCCCCAATGAAGGGGCCCTGAGTTTAAAATGAGAAACAATTGAGCAAGATCCTACTTCAGAGGAATCGGCTCAACACCAAGCTCCTTTGCAATCAATTCATTCATTTCATTTTTATCCCGAGGCGTCGCAATGTGCTTCCCCTCCTTGTTAATCAGGAAATA
Source organism: uncultured Verrucomicrobiales bacterium (assembly GCA_937928545.1). Taxonomy (GTDB): domain Bacteria; phylum Verrucomicrobiota; class Verrucomicrobiia; order Verrucomicrobiales; family Akkermansiaceae; genus SW10. Next base: position 31,938 of record CALGJQ010000014.1, on the reverse strand, counting down.
GGTGGGATAGGCGTTAATGCTTTGCTGGCTAGCAATGGCGCCCCTTGGATCAACGATATTGAGCCAAGGAAGACTACCTTTGGTCTCAAAAAACTTTCCAAGTTTTTCAGGAGAATCGGTAGCGATTCCAACGATTTCAAATCCTTTTGATCCGTATGCTTCTTTGAGTTTCTTCAACTGAGGAAACGCGAGAATGCAACCGCGTCACCAAGTGCCCCAAAAATCAATCAGGACCACTTTTCCGTTCAGCCCCTTGATCGAAATCTCATTTCCATCGACATCTTTCCCAGAGATTTCTAGGACCTTCTTTTCACTGAACTTGAGGTCTTCTGCATCCATCAGATCCCAGTCGACGTCATTATACTTCCATGCATCCTGAACTTTTTTGAACCTTAATGGCATTTTTTCAGACGGTCCATCGGAGTACTTGATCTCAATCCAGATGGTCTCTTTTGGATAATCTGCATCAGCCTTTCTTGGAATGATTGTGCCTGAGAATTCACTCGGTTGGAGTGATTCGCTGAGGACCATAAGAGAGTTCAGTGCCTTGCTACGATCTTTCGATTTTGCGAGGAGTTCCAAAAGGCTTTCTTCAAATTGGTCCATTTCCGAAGGCTTCACAGAAACTTTGCCAGAAGCAGTCATCCATGATGGAAAGGTGAATTCATCAAAACCAATATCAGCTGGCGTAGCGGTGATCGCAGTGCCATCAGCGAGTTTTTTAGGGAATTCTTCCTTGGCTGCCACTTTCATAGCGACTGTTTCTAGAGCGACCGCAAGAAACTCACCCTCGGCTTCCTTGGTCATAGATTTAAGAGCCTCCTCAACCTTCCCAGCTTTGAGCTGAGCAGCGATTTGAGTAAAGGCCTCTTCTGGCGTTGCTGGCTGGGTAGCCGAAAGGAGACGACTGGCCCCGAAGAGCAGGCATCCCAGAGATACTATCGTGGTTTTCATATGATTCACAGGAAGAGCGCATTAGCCCCCCCAGATCGTCAGATTCATTCCTCTTTTTTTCGCACTCCCCCGCCCCTTTCCCGTAAATTAGAGAAAAGATCCTGAAAGAAGCAGCCTAAATCCTTTCGCCTCCTTGCCATCCCGGCCCTCTTCTCTGGGATCATCACGCTTTGCAGGAATCATCGCTCTATTTCCAACTTTTCTGCCAAGCCTCCTAGGGGAATCACGCTAGGGATCGATGCGCAGCCGAAAGGGTTCTCGTGCCATGGCCATTAGCTTGGAGCGGTTAGGCGGTGGCTTTCTCGCAGTGGATTCCGGTCGACCGGGCTAAAAGCCATCGCGGCAAACCTTAGCGCTCTCTTATTTCCCTAGCTCTTGATCGCCCTATACTCCACGGCCCAAAATAGTTCTTTGCAAACTAGGGGGCCTGCGTAAATTGTTAGAACCCCAATCTTCAAACCTCGTGAACTCATCTCAACAAATTCTCTTCTTATTGGGATCCCTCATCCCATGCGCTACGGAAGCAATCGTCGTCGCCAACTACTCAAGCGCCACGAATGATCGCTTCGCGAATGATCCTAGTTTTGTCGGAGCAGGTTTAGATTTTTCCGGAGTCGGTAGAACAAGCAATGGACGTTGGGCGACCCTAATTGGTGACAATTACTTTTTAACCGCTTCCCATTTTCCAGCAAGCGGAACAGTTCAATTCCTCCCCGGAAATGACCCTAGCGGGACCGTCTTTCAATACACGGTTGCTGGGAGCTTTGCGGTGCCAGGAACAGACATTAGAATTGGATACTTCAACCAAAGTGTCGACCCCTCAATCGCTCGCTATTCCTACAACACGAACAACGCAAATGCCGTGGTCGATCTTGGTCTCGGCAGCGCAACACTCTACACAAGCGGAGATCAAGTCCCCGGAGCAGCCGGCACCATTTTTGACCATGTCGTAGCCACAAATCAGGCTGAATCTTGGTTCGAAGAAGGAACTAATACAGTCGATGCTCCCAATCCCGGTGGCAATACCAACACCTTCATGAACAACGCAAACTTCGATCAGATTGTGACTTTTGAAAACCTTCCCGTCGACGACGCCAACAACTTCGAAACTTATGAATCCCAGCTTCAAGGTGGAGATTCAGGGTCACCTCTCTTTTCCGATCAAGGGGGAACCCTCAGAGTCGAAGGAATTGCCTACGCCATCGTTACACCGGGGCTTCAAGGAGACTTTGACACCCCTCCGGGGCAACCTGCTCTTGAAATAAGAGCTGCAACTTTATACAGTTACCTAGGCTCTTACGATTCGGACATTCAGAATGCGATCGCGAACGTTCCTGACCCAATCCCAGAACCCTCCGCAGTATTCCTCGGCGTTTTAGCGACTTTGGGTGGAATCGTCCGACGCAAGCGCTAGAAATCCTCAGCTCTCCTGTTTCATCAGCACCTCCGACTGGGGGTAAGGAATTGTAATTCCCGCATCATCGAATGCGATCTTCACGTTCTCTAAGAGCTCAAATAATACCCGCCGATGTTTGTCACTTGGGCACCACACTCGTAGCTCTAGATTCACCGAACTATCGCCTAGCTCCTTAACCACCACAAAGGGCTCAGGCTTCGCGACAATCCGATCATCTTTCAGCACCTGCTCTAGCATAATCCGGCGGGCTTCCCGAATGTCGTCGTCGTAACCAATCCCAACGAGTGCTTGAACTCGGATCAATTCCGACTCCGAGAAGTTCTCAATCTGGCCATTCGCCAAAACTCCATTCGGAATCGTCACCGTCGTCTCTGCTTTTGTATTCAGAACCGTGTAGAAGATTGTGATTGATTTCACCTGCCCATGAAAACCCTCTGCGGTAATCCAATCGCCAATCTTAATTGGCTTAAAAAACAACAAGAACATTCCACCCGCAAAGTTCCCCAAGCCATCCTTCAAGGCCAAGCCCACCGCCAAACCAGCCGCACCCAAAATCGCAATGAACGAAGTCATCGGCACGCCCAAAGCATTCACCGCAAAAACAAAGGCCATCACCTTAATCAACCCACGCACCACACTCCCCAAGAAATTCACCAAAGCCAAATCCACCCCCGCTTTCCGCATGCCAGCCTGCAAGCCACCCGAGACCCATTTCGCTAAACGAAAACCGACGAACAGAATGACTAAGGCCAAGCCAATCTTCATCCCCCAGCCCGGGAGCCTCTCCAGCAATTGATCTAGAACCCCCTTCCACCAATCAATATTGGTCACTGCTTCCGCCGCTTCTGCAACTTCACCTCCCTCAGCACCAAGAGCCTCGACACCCTCTTTCTTTTCCTCACCACCTGTCTCGGCAGCTTCGCTACCACTCTCTACTGTCGCTAAAAAACTCATTAGAAAATGGTACGAATTTCACCGATCAGCGCAACCTCATTCCCATCCCTCAGGAGTCACGGTCACTTCCATGATTCTCTTGTGAGCCTTTTCCTCAATTCGCAACGCCCTTCGCTCCCGCGTTTCTTCAGCTGTCCCAAAGTTTCTCGTGAACTCAATCTCCGCCGTAACACTACTCTTTCGGGTGTCATCCCAATCTCCATAGAATCGAGCCCCGAAGTGATAGTTCCCCGGAATGAGGCCCTGCAATGCCCAAGCTTCCGGACCATAGCCACGACTGACATTTCCAGACCACCAACTCGATCCGGAAAATTCTTTGCCAAAAAACAAGGTCGACCAAGCACCAGTAGGATCTCTAACAATCAGGTCGAGATTACTCTGTTCGGCGTCCCACTCCAGCACCGCTCGGAGCTCTACGGGGACATGCTTCACTAATCTGGGATCAATCCCAAACTTCGAGGCATCCAGCTTCTCTTTCGCAAGGAGACCATTCAGCTCTTCCAGAATAACGATCCCCCTCCCGCTCGCATATTCAGACTGCGCCATCTGAACCGCTCTCCAAAGCAAAGTCACCGCCTCCTCGGATTCTCCCAGGCCTTGCTTGATTCGTGCCAAGTCATACAAGGCGATCGCGTCATCCGGCTGCATCTCATGGAGATGCTCGAAGAGCTCGTAAGCCGTTTCCAAGTCACCCAATCGGCGAAACGCCCGCGCAGCGCGCCGAAGGATTTCAAGGTTCTCCGGCATATGCTCGGCCAAATCACCAGCCACACGAAGCGCCTTCTTCTTTTCACCGCGATCCTCAAGGAAGTTGATCACATTCAGATAAAAGTCTGCTTTCCAGCCACACGCTGCACGATAAACCCGATAGTGAGTCCCCCACTTTTCATCATCATCGACCACCTTCGCCAACGCATCGAGGTAGTACTTCGGCGCTTGATCGTCGCCCTTCTTAAAAGCGATCGCGGCCGGAGCCTCCTTTGCAAAAGGAGCCGTCTTTTCCCCTCCTCCTCCGCCATTTCCCATCCACCTTTTTTCAGGCACTTCAACCAAGTCACCCGTATACACCCGAACGCCACGATGCACTTCAGTCTTCAAATTGTAGGTATAGACTTGTCCGTTCCGATAGAGCTTTACTCGATTTGTCGCCCCAAAGGGAGTCACGTCCCCGGAGGCCTTCACCGCATCAAAAAGAGTGCTTCCAAACGACAGCAATTTCTTCCCAGGTTCTCGGACCTGCCCCCCCACCATGACTTCAACCCAAGAGGTGTTACTTTCGATCTCGCCCTCCAGCACGGTCAATGTCTCCATTAGCTTCTTAAGCTCAGCCGTCTCGGCGGCGGCAATCCCGTCTTCAAGGAGAGCTTGAATCGCAAGAAGCTGTGTCATCAGAGGATGAACTGTCGCCAACTTCACTTTCTTACGATTCGAAACCATCAACTCTAGCTGAGCCATCCGCCCTTCCACTCGTTCTAAAATCCTCTCGGAAACCCCAGGGACCGGGGCCGAAAGAAGCTCACACCTCTTCACCCATTGCTGGGCGAGTTCATCCATCCTCTTCACCTGACCTTCTTCTTCCTTCTCTTTCAGGGCCTCCCATTTTTGATACAATTTTTCATCTTCCTTAGGTGGCTCAATTTTGAATTCCTGATACTGCTGCGCCGTTTCCATGACAATCATCGAGGACTCAGAATCCATGACCCCATGCTCAAATTTGAAGTCATTGATCTCTTTCAGACTGAGCCCCCGATGACTCATCTCTTGCACCTTCATCTTTGCCCAGAGCCAGTTGGCAATCGGAGTTTTCAAGGCCTCTTTCTCCGGCTTCACAAACAGCCACTGTCCCAGTACCTCCCCCGGCATCGTAGCCCCTTCGGGGATCATCCCCATCAGTGCATCAAGATCCAGCGGGCCATGCCAGCCTCCCCCCGTCCGGAGTGCTTCGTTACGCAACCATTGACTCGTCCCCTTTCCAGTATCGATGACATGAAGCGGGCATGGCGTGTCTCCAAGGCCAGCCCTTCCCGTCACATAGGCACCATCACTAATCAAAATAACCGCATCGGCACGGACAGTCTTCCAAGGAAGACCTCGGGGGCGAGCCATGCCGATGCGGGGAATTTTTGAAATCGACTCGAGAAGCCCCGGCGCGAGGCCATCCTTCAACTCAAACTCCTGCGCCTCTCCCACCTCCTCTCGAAATACCTTCATCGATACCTTGGCCTTGCCATAGGCCGCCAAAAGTTCCTGCAAACGCTCCGCCACCCCTGGGCCAATCTCCGCCGTCCCATCCACCCAAATCTCAAGCGACTCCGCGCCTAACTGAACGACTTCTGTTTTCGCAAAGTGCAGGTCTCCGTGATCACTGCGATAAGCGACATCAAGCCTCGGCTTCCACGATAGACTTGTCACCGGATTCGTGGACTCATCCCCACTCTGCTCTTTTGGAATTTTTCCACCCTCACCCCCGGCCATCTCTAACTTAAGCCGCCACGCTTTTGGACTCCCTAAGCTCTTTGGCCAAACTATGACCTCCCCCTCATTGACGAGCCGAACAGTCGTAATCCAAACCGTCTTATCCCCTTTGGCCGGAATCGGAAACACCCGCGTCCGGAATTCATTTGTCACCTCATTGACCTCAATCAAACCCGGATCCACTCCGCGACTCACAATCGTTTCGTAAGCAAAACGAGCCTGCTTTTTAGGAACCACCACCCCATTCCGCTTAACACCATTCACATCCATCGCGAAGGAAACGATCTTTTCCCCATCATCGAGAGGATAAGTCAAATCCCCTTCCGCAAATCTCCCTCCATCGTTATGAAAAGTGAGAGTAAGATGCCGAACCAGAAAACGCCCATGTAGCTGACACTCCACGATCGCCTCCTGAAAAGCAGCCGGTCTATTGCCCACGCTTAGACGAAATTCAGCAAAAACAGTCCCGCTTAAAAGTAACAGGCAAAAGAGCAGTCTCATGCAGAAGAGACCGACGAGGAATCAAAACGTTCAAAAGGAATCGTCAGCCCAGCTATTTCAGGTAGCCCATTTCCCTCATCCAATCTCCTGCCTGAGTGGTCCATTCACCGACCCGCTGCGGGATTTTCTTCATCCCGAATCCATGACCACCCTTACCGTAAATATGCAATTCACACTCACGACCCGCACGCTGCATCGCGAGATAATAGAGAGCGGAACCTTCAACGAATTTTTTGTCGCCATGAGCCACCACCACAAATGAAGGTGGCGTTTTTTCATCAACCGAAACCTCCTTCACTAGCTTGTTAGGATCTTCTTCACTCTTGAGGTAAGCCGGATAAACCAAAATCCCAAAATCAGGGACCGGAGAATGTTGATCCACCTCTTCTTTTTCAAAGGAAACTGAGCCATCCGAAGTGAGCACGCTTGCAGTGAGATGACCCCCAGCAGAGAAACCTAGAAAGCCAATCCGCTCCGGATCGATCTTCCACTTAGACGCATTTGCCCGAACGAGACTGACCGCTCGTTGCGCATCCTGCATCGGAGCGTGATGCTTTTCGAGATTCTTACGCCGCGGCACTCGGTATTTCAAAAGCACCGCCGTCACTCCAATTTCATTAAGCCACGAACAGACATCGGTCCCCTCATGCTCAGAGGCGAGGATACTATACCCGCCACCCGGCGCCACAATCACGGCCGCGCCAGTCGCCTTCCCTTCGGGAGCAGGATAAACCGTGATCGTAGGCTTACTGACATTCGAGGTCCGCGTGATGCCATCCTTGTTCTTATCCTCCACTTTTTCCTCACCGACCACTTGGTCATTCTCGCCAGGAACCTCTCCAGTCCACAAAAGCATAGACGTCACTGGCTCGGCAAATATCGGAAGAGCGATGACCAAAGATAAGAATATGGAAAATTTCATGAGATCGAAAAGGAGAACTACTTCGTCGAGAAGCGATGCACCGTCGTCTGAGAATAAATCTCACCAGGCCTTAGAATACTATTTGGGAAACTCGGCTGGTTCGGAGCGTCAGGAAGGCTCTGTCCTTCAAGACAAAGACCGGTTCGCTTTGACAAAAAGTTCCCAGCGTAGAATTGCATTCCCGGATGATTCGTCAGGACCTCCATCACCCGACCACTCCCCGGATCATAGAGAGTTGCCGCAGAAACAAGCTCCTCGCCATCGCTCTCATCAAGCAACCAGCAATGATCATATCCATTGCCAAATTTTAAGGCCTCGAAGTCATCATCGATCCTCTTCCCAACCGAAACTGGCTCACGGAAATCCATCGGTGTCCCAATCACACTTGCCGCCACCCCTGTCGGAATAAGCCCCTGATCCGTGGGCAAATAATAATCCGCATTCAGCTGAAGCTCATGATTCAAAATCTCTTGGTCCTTTTGGCCGCTCAAATTCCAGTAGGCGTGATTGATCAAGTTCACCGGGCAGGGCGCATCCGTCGTTGCCGAAACTTCGATCACGAGTTCATCTGCTTCGTTTAGCCAATAGGTCACCTTCGCGACCATATTCCCGGGATATCCTTCCTCACCCTCATCCGAATAGTAGGTGAAGCAAACGCCTAAAGCATCAGGCCGTTGCGTCGGCAAGCCAGACCACACCACTTGATTAAAACCCTTTTCTCCCCCATGCAGGTGGCATGGGATCCCTCCCGACTCATGGTTGGTAGCGAGTTTATACTCGTTCCCATCAATCGAAAACTCCCCCCTAGCGATGCGATTCCCAAAGCGCCCCACCGTTGCCCCGAAGTAATTTGGATTATCAAACCAGGCCTCAAAGCCATCGAGATTCAGCGTGATCTCTTCAATCTTCCCATCCCGATCAGGCACCTTCACCGAGGTCAAAATCGCGCCGTATTCAGAAAGAGAAATCTCTAAGCCCTTGGAATTACGAATCGTAAAAAGGCGGACGGTTTGTCCGTCTTCCGTTGTTCCAAATGGGATCGTTTCCAATGTTCTATCGTTTTCTAGTCGAGGATTTCGACAACCACCCGGCGGTTCTGACGTCGATTTGCCTCGCTTGTGTTAGGAACAATGGGCTCAGCTAAGCCCACTCCGCGAGACTTTAAGCGATCTTCTTTCACTCCCTTTTCGATCAGGAAATCTTGAAGCGCCTTAGCTCGCTGCTGGCTGAGGCGAAGGTTTCCTTCCTCGCTTCCGAGATCACAAGTGTGACCGATAATCTCAAAACGAGCGTTGGGGAAGAGCTGCAGAACTTTCTGAACCTGAGTCAAAACTCGAGCCTGTTGGGTCGTTACGTCAGCTTCCCCTTTGGCATAGCGAACCGGATCGATTTTGGCAGTCTCTCGCTTAATCGCATCGAGCTGTTTCGTCGCAACTGACGCACTCAGCTGAAGCCTCCCCAATTCATCGCGGGTCTTTTTCAAGTCCGCTTCTCTCTTCTTCAGATCATCCGAAAGCTTCTTCTTCTCTTTCTCAAGCTTCGCAAGATCCTCGCTCATGTCCGGCTTACTCGCCATCTCAGCACGCATTTTCTTGAGCTCATTATCCTTCCTGGCCACTTCGCCAGAAAGAGTCGCTTTCTCCTTCGTCATCGCCGAAACCGAAGTCGTAAGCGCGGCATAATCTTTCTTGAGTCGATCTGCATTGGCAGCCTGCTCCTCGGCCTTTTTTAAAGCTACCTTTGAAACCTCGAGCGACTTCCGAAGAGCCTCGCTCTCAGCCATCGCTTTTTTGGTGGCCGCTGACATCTCGGCCTTCTTTGCCAAGTCCAACTTTGCTTTCTTGAGATTCTCTTCAGCTTTGAGATGGGCCGCTTTCGCTTCATTTAACTTCGAATTCAGAAGGTCGCGCTCTCCAGTCAGGACTTCCACTTTCTGCCCCAGTTCCGCAGCAGCTTTCATGGCCGTCTGATTCTGAGACATCTTCTTTTGCAAAGATCCTAGATCGGCTTTTGCCGCGGCCACTTGGGTTTTGTGTTTATCAATCTGCCCCAGAAGATCCTTGTTCTTCTTTTCAAGCTCGACCGCTTTTTTTGACTCTTTAAGGCTTTCCGCGAGCTTGGCTTCCGTTGTCTGAAGCAGGCTTCGTGACTTCACCAGCTCCTCTTTCGCCATCGCGATGGTATTATTCAGAGCATCTCGCTCAGCCGCCAGGGTCTTATTCTCAGCATCCAACTTGGTCACCTTCGCCATCGCAGACTTATTCTTGGCGAGTTCGCCTTGCATCGAGCTAATACTCTTTTGAACCTTTTCAATCTTTGTCTGCAATTGCGTCTGCTTCTCCGTAAGTGTCTTGTTCTTCTTCTTTAGAGCCTCTGAGTTCGCATTGCTTGATGCTAGCTTTTCCTTCAGCTCGTCCCGCGCCTTAATCAAGACGGGAACATCGAGCGAGCGCTTCATTTCAGCCGCCAAATCAGCTCGGAGATCGTTCAGTTCGTTTTCTTTCGTCGTTAAAAGTTCAGTGAGGCGATTCTGCTCCTTCTTCAGGTCTGCCGCTGCCGCCATCGCTCCCTTACTGTGAGCCTGCTCGACCCGGAGCTTGCGGAGATCAACTTCTTGACCCTGCACTTTCAGCTTCAAGGTATTGGCCTCTTTCTCCAACTCGCTGATTCTAACATTCGCTTTCTGGTGACCCTTCTCAGCTTTTTCCGCGCGAGCGATGAGCCCCTTGATCTTTCCAAGGAGAGCATCACGCTCCCCCCTGACGGCCTGAAGTTCGCCCATCACCTTAGAATTCTTCTCAGTCTCATTTTTAAGAGAGGCCTCAAGATCCTGACTCTTTTTCTCCAGCTGCTGCACCCTCAAAAGCTGCGCTTTCGCCACCAAGAGGTCTTGCCTCTCGCGATGAAGCTCATTGCGTAAATTAACGAGATCCTGCTCCAGCAAAGCATGAGCATTGGCATCAATTTGCTTCGATTCAGCTGACTTGAGCTTGGCTGTCGTAGCTGCCAACTGCTTCTGAAGCTCCTTCACCTTGCCCGATTGGTCTTTCGCCATGGGACGGTTTAACAATGCGGCATATTCCTTCTGAAGCTTTCCGTAGTCGCTCAGAGTCGTTCCAAAATCAGCCTCAAGCTTGATGATCAAATCGATGAGACGCTCGCGATCTTTCTGGATTTTTGCAATTTCTTCTCCGCCTTCATGAGCTGCGAGGGGGGCGATCATGGGGAGTGCACAAGCTACCCAGAGCGTAAAAGTCTTCATCATCATTTGTAGGAGTAAGCTTCCCAAAATCCCAAAAATGAGACAAGAGTATTCCAGCAAACTTCCCTCCCTACTAGGAAGCGCAGCAACCATTATATTTAAGTATGCTTAGACAATTTGCATTCCTCCTTTTCGCTGGGATTTCTTCCGCCATTTCCGCGACTCCTAATCTCGTTTTATTCTACGCCGACGACCTCGGCTACACCGACCTCTCCTGCCAAGGCTCGCAATACTACGAGACCCCAAACATCGACCGTCTCGCCAAAGAAGGGATGACTTTCACCGATGCCTACGCCGGAGCCGCGAACTGCGCACCCTCGCGCGCCTGCCTCATGACAGGACAATACACGCCTCGTCACGGCGTTTTCACGGTAGGGAATTCCGATCGCGGAAAAGCGAAAAACCGAAAGCTCATCCCCGTCAAAAACACTCAACTCCTTGACGAAAAATTTGAAACCATTGCCGAAGCCCTCAAAAAAGCGGGTTATCAAACCTGCATCGCCGGAAAGTGGCACCTCAGTAAAGATCCCACAAAGGACGGCTTCGACCGCAACTTCGGCGGCACCACTTCGGGACATCCAAAGTCCTACTTCTCACCTTATCGAAACCCTTTCCTCAAAGACGGACCAAAAGGCGAGCACCTCCCCGAACGACTCGGCCGAGAGGTCTCCAACTGGATCAGCGAAAACGCCAAGTCCCCCTTCTTCGTCTATCTCCCCTTCTACTCCGTCCACACTCCAATCCAAGCCACCGCCGAACTCACTGCGAAATACGAAAAGAAGACCCCGCACGGCTCTCACAAAAACCCAAAATACGCCGCCATGATCGAGTCCATGGACCAAGCTGTCGGTCGAATTCTCACAACACTCGACGACCTCGACCTCGCCAAAAACACCCTCGTCGTCTTCACCTCAGACAACGGACCTCACGGGACCTACTCCCGCGCCGAACCACTCCGCGGCGTAAAAGGAATGTATTATGAAGGAGGCATCCGCGAACCCTTCCTCGCCCGCCACCCCGGCCTCATCAAAGCAGGCTCAGTGAACGAAACCCCAATCAGCCAGATCGACCTCTTCCCGACCTTCCTCGAACTCGCAGAAAGTCCAATCCCCGAGCCCCTTGACGGCCTAAGCCTCGTCCCCGCCTTCAAAGAGAAAGCCCTTCAAGATCGCGCCCTCTTCTGGCACTTCCCCGGATATCTTCAATGCTACAAGTTAGATCCAGATTCCGCTTCAAAACACTTCCGCACCACCCCATGCAGCGTCATTCGTAAAGGAGACTGGAAGCTCATTCAGTATTTCGAAGACGGGAATTTAGAGCTCTATAACTTGAAGACAGATCCCTCCGAAAAATCGAATCTCGCCGAGCAGAATCCGAAGAAAGCCGCTGCTCTCTTAGAAGCTTTGCAGAGCTGGCAAAAGGAGGTCAAAGCTCCCATTCCCACGGAGAAAAACCCGAAATACCAAGAGTGATCAGTCTCTCTACCTCCCCTTCCAAAGCCGAGAAATTTGAACTGCGGCATCGAATCCGGATTACGGAGCTTGGGTGGCATGCCCCCTAGGGTGCTTTATTCCGAGTCCCCAATCGACTTGCTAACTCGGACTAAAGTCCAAGCTCCGTAGCATACGGCTCCACAACGCAGGCTTCTTCTCAATTTCTCATCCGGCGACCACTTATTCCCCTTTCTTTTTAGCCCATTCCGCCACTGGAGCATGTCCCGGCTTGCGGTTCTCCGTCCCCGCTACCTTCGTGAGATTATCACCGAGTTCCGCTCGCTTCTGATCCGCCAAGGCCTTCATCTTCGCAAGCACTTCAGGATACTCCGCGATGACATTTTTCGACTCCGCTACATCGGCATCAAGGTCGTACAATTCCAATCCAGTTTTCCCTCCGCCATATTTTCCTGAGTGACCATCGTTCCCCGGAGCGACGTGCTCATCACGATACTTATGAGGGAAATGAAGTTTCCACTTTCCCATCCGCATCGCTTCAAGATTCCCACGACCATAGTAGAAAAAGTAGGCTTCTTGGACCGACTCACTTTGCTCGCCCGCGATCACCTTCCAAGCATCCTTACCATCGATCTTGCGCTCAGGAAGCTCCGCTCCAATAAGCTTCGCAATCGTCGGAAAGAGATCGATCGTCATCAGCGGAGTCTTCACCACCGACCCCGCCTTCAACTTCGCCGGCCACTGCATCACACAAGGCACCCTTACCCCACCATCAAAAGTCGTTCCCTTCGTTCCCCGCAGAGGCCCCACTCCTCCCGCATGGTTTCCGTAAACCATCCACGGTCCATTATCGCTCGTGAAAACCACGAGGGTATTTTCCGTCACTCCCGCTTTTTCAAGAGCAGCCAAAACCTCCCCAGTCGACCAATCAATCTCATGCATGACATCGCCATACTTCCCCTGCTCCGAGCTCCCCTGATGCTTCGGTGAGACATAAAGAGGCACATGCGGTTGAGGATGGGCAAGGTAGAGAAAGAAGGGCTTTTCCTCACTTTTACTCTGATCGATAAAGCGCACCGCCCGCTCGGTCAGCCAAGTCGTCATGTAGGTTTGATCACGAACTTGCGCCACGATCTCATCATCCTCAATCAGCGGAAGATGAGGATATTGTTTCATGAAGCGCACCGGCCCACTCGGCCACATGTCATTTGAGTAAGGATAGCCGAGGTAATCGTCAAAGCCCTGCTTCACCGGAAGAAATTCCTCCTGATACCCAAGGTGCCATTTCCCATACATCGCCGTGGCATAGCCCACCGATTTACAAAGCTCCGCAAGCGTCGTTTCGTCAGAATGAAGCCCCACCGTGCTCTCGGGAAAAAGAGCACCCGAAATCCCAACCCGGTTCGGATAACAGCCCGTCAAAAGAGCGGCCCGCGAAGCCGAGCACACCGGCTGCGCGACATAAAAGTCGGTAAATTTCACTCCCTTTTCAGCAATTGAGTCGATATGCGGCGTCTTCCAACCCTCAGCCCCAAAACAGCTCAAATCACCATATCCCATATCGTCGCAAAAAATAATGACGAGATTCGGCTTCTCAGCCGCATACATGGGGCACAACAGGCATATCCAGAGTGAAATCGATCGAATCATCTGGAAAGCTAACCACATCCTCGACGTAGTCTCAATCGACAAGCTTCTGCCATGACTCGACTTTTCACCCTTCCCTTCTTGCTAAGCACTCTCCTCGCCCAGGAGCCAAATGAAACAATCAAAGAAGGCCACTCCCATAACGGGCACGCTTTCAATGAGGGCCCGCGCCAAACTGGTCCGCTCATGGGGAACACTGGGGACGTACACCTGCCCATCACCACCACCTGGGATCAAGGGCAAGCCTACTTTAACCAAGGACTCGGCCAACTCCACGGCTTTTGGTATTACGAAGCTGAGCGCTCTTTCCGCGCCATCCTCGCGCATGACCCTAATTGTGCCATGGCTTACTGGGGACTCTCACAAGCCAACTTTGAGAATGAAAAACGCGCGAAGGAGTTCGCAAAAAAAGCAGCCGAGCTCATCAAAAAGAATCCTCCCGAAGGCCACCAAAAAGCCTACCTCGAGGCCGAAATCGCCTTTCACGACGAAAAAAAGGAAAAGGATACCCACAAACGACGACAGAATTTCCTCAAGGCCTTTGAAAATATCGTCCTAGATTATCCCGACGACCTTGAAGCCAAGGCCCTCCTTGTCTGCTTCCGCTGGCAATTCAGCCGCAAGGGTATCTCCATCACAAGCCACGTGGGAATGGATGCCATTCTCGAACAAATCTTCGCCAAGAAGCCCAATCACCCAGCCCATCACTACGCCATTCATCTTTGGGACTATCGCCGCCACGAACAAGCCCTCGACTCCGCCGCAAAGCTCGGCCTAACCGCTCCCGATATCGCCCACATGTGGCACATGCCCGGCCATATCTATAGCAAATCAATGCGCCATCACGATGCCGCTTGGGCACAGCAAGCCTCCGCACGCATCGACCACGCTCACATGCAAAAGTGGTTCCTTCTTCCCGATCAGATCCACAACTATGCCCACAATAACGAGTGGCTCTCCCGCACCTTCCTAAACCTCGGCAAGGTCCGGGCCGCCATTGACATGGCCAAGTCCCTCCTCGCCAACCCACGTCACCCCAAGCTCAACAACCCCGGCAAAGGCTCCGCAAGATACGGACGCCAAGCCCTCATCGACTCCCTCGAAAAATCCGAACTCTGGCAGGAAGCACTCGAAACCGCTCACTCACCATGGCTCGAAAAACTCTCGAAGCCCCAAGACGACCTCTCCCGACTCCGCCTCATCGCGGTAGCTCACTTCAACCTTGGACAACAGGTCAAACTAAGGAAGTCCATCGACTTAATCGATCAGCACCTCAAGAAGGCCAAGGCAGATCAAAAAACTGCAAAAGAAAAAGCCGTCAAAAAGGCCACTGAAGAAAAAAAGAAAGAGAAGGAAATCAAGTCCGCCGAAAAAAAAGCGCGGAATCAATTTCAAAAACAAATCAAGAAATTCGAATCCACCCTCACCGAACTTCGTGGTTACCAAGCTGCCATGAATGGCGACTTTAAAACCGCCACCGAAGCTCTCGAAAAACGCCCCTCTCACCTCTCGCCCATGCTCCGCCAACTCGCATACGGGGATCACAAAAAAGCGGCTGAAACCGCCAAGAAACAGATCGAGAAAAAGAACAAAGAAGCCCTCCCTCTCGCGCAAGCCATTCACACTCTCTACCACGCCAACAAAGAAGACTCCGCTTGGAAAGATGGCTTCGAAGACTTGCGCTCCTTCTCCTCCGAAATCGAGATTGACTCCCCCATCTTCGCTCGCCTCGCTCCCATCGCCAAAGAACTCGGCTACCCCGACGACTGGCGCCTCCCTCACACGCCAGCCGACGACCTTCTCCCCAGACCATCGCTCGATGAACTCGGCCCCCTCCACTGGACCCCCCCAGCTGCGCCCGACTTCGCCCTCCCAGACCAGAATCAAAATTCAATCTCACTCTCAGACTATCGCGGCAAGCCTCTGATCCTCGTCTTCTACCTTGGCGCCGGCTGCCTCCACTGCACCGAGCAACTCACCGCGATGGCCGACCGCTACGCCGACTTTGAAAAAGCACAACTCCCCATCCTCGCCATCTCCACTGATGACGTCTCCAAGCTCAAAGATTCTCAGGCAAACTACACCAAAGGAAAGATCCCCTTCCCCATCGTCTCAGATGCCCCAAAAGAGATCTTCAAAAAATTCACCGCGCACGATGACTTCGAAGACCAAGCTCTTCACGGAACCTTCATCCTAGATGACCAAGGCCGCATCCTCTGGTCAGACATCTCCGCCGACCCCTTCATGGAGATCGACTTCTTGATCAAGGAATCAAAGCGCCTCCTCTCACTCCACAAGTAATTCTATTCTGCGGCCTTCACCGTCAGCTTACCAGTCCCGCCTATCTCAGGGTGAGTCTCGCTGGAAAAGACCCCTTCGCCCTGGTCTTCTCCATCAATAAAAAATCCCGCGACCGTTTCGTTCGCTTTCAGAAACAACTTATATTTCTTGGGGCTTCCGTTCATAACGAGGACGCTAGCTCCATCCAATTTTAGAGTTGCGGAATCATCGATCGTATCCCGAGTAAGCCCGCCAATAATGAGCGAGCAATTATTCTCAATACTCACATCCCCTTTCCCAAAAGCTTGATTGCAACTTCCAAAGACTAAGAAGCCTTGACCCTGACTCGAGTGCGCTCGCAATCCTCCGGTAAAACGACTCTTCGCATGAAAGTGAAAATGATTATTATTCACTCCATTGATCGTGAGCTTGCCAGCTCCTTTGATTTCCCTCTCAAAACGCCGGATCGCTCGATGACCAGCCGTCGATTGCCCACCCCAAATTTCGGCATCCCCCTTCAAGTCAATCGGCCCAAATTCCACATTCCCCGTTCGCAGAACGAGAGTCGAATCTTGATACAACACAAGACTCGAAGGAGCTTTAGGGATGGCGGGTAAAGCTCGATCACCATGGAGACGCAAGTTCGCCTTCTCCTTCAGAACTAAGGAACCGGTATACTCCTTAGGCGCCACACTCTCCGATTGGACGACCAAACCCTCCTCGATAATGATGTTATCATCACCACTAGGAACCACTCCTCCTTCCCAATTTTCCGCCTTACTCCAACTGTCCTTACTCTTCGGATCACTCTTCAACATCGTCACCCCCAGGATCGGAGTTTTGAGCAGGAATTCGTGAGAAGCCAAAGCCTTCCTTGTGAAGCGGAGCTCATCGAGAGCCAGTTTGGCAGGATTTCCCTTCGCTCCAATTCGGAAAAGATTCACCTGTTTCCCCAAAATATCAGAGTGCCGCAATGGAGTCGTCGCAACCTTCACCCCATCGAGAAAAAGCGTCATCTCCCCCTCCTCGCGACTGGCATCATGATCCCAAACGACCGCAAAATGATGAGGCTTGAGATCTGCCACTTTCACCGCTTCTGCCAAAGCCTGAGTCCTTTTAGTCCCCGAGTCATAGTAGAAACTCATCTGCCCTTCTCTCCTCCCACCACTCGGCGGACGAAGGTCAATGTGCCAGCCTGTTTTATCATCTTCACCGCTCCGCGTTCCCATGAGGAAAACCGGCCGTCGTGTCTTCGCACTGACAAACCACCCTTCACAAGTGAACGATTTATCCGCAGTCAATCCGAAGAAGTCTCCCACTTGGTCCTCTTTCCAAATTCCAACCTGCAAAGCGGCACGGTTCTCCTCCTGAGTCAGAGGAACTGGGTTCGGAGCAATGGGCCGAATCGATTTCGCCTCCGCAACAGAAACGAGCTTCATCTGCCCAGTTTCATCGACCAGCGAAGCACCACCTTCCGCCTGATCCATTCGCCAAGAAGCCACCTCCACCACCTTCTTCTTAAGCTTCGGCTCTTCAAGAGGTTTGGGTTCGAGCTTCGCCGCCATCGCTTCGGGCTTTACCGGTGGCTCATCCATCTTTGGAGTCTCCTCCTCCATCTTTGCTATGGGTTCCTCTCCAGCTTCCTCTCTAGGCTCCACCTTAGTTCTCGTCGGCTCAGGCTTCATCACCTCTTTCTTTACCTCCTCATCGGCGACGATCACGAGCTGGTTTTTACCCTCCTCTGAAGATTTCCCTCGTGATTTCAGGGCCCAGATCCCCAGTGCCGCAAAAGCCAAAACAGCCGCAGCAGCCAAAATCACACCGGGGGCCTTCGACCGCTTCGCACTCGCCAACTGCATATTCACCATGCTCGAAACTTGGCCAAGATCCACAAGCGCCGCAGATCCGTGAGCCACCTGCATATCGACCATGCTCTCATCTGTAGAAACCAACTCCTCCTTCCCCTCTACTACCTGTTCATAGACCTGCAAAAAATAAGGCCTCAAAGCTAAACTAGTCCCCAACAAACTTTCCCGGTAGGCTACGATGTCGAAATCCACACGGCGAAAATCAACCTCACGCGTCTCTGAATCATAGATCACGTAACGCGCTCTTAGATCATCAGGATTCCGTGGCTCCCCTACCGAACCGACATTTACGATGTAGCGATTCTTCTCATCAAGAGAGCAAGTTTCATCGAGAAGCTCCTGAACTCCTCCCTCCGGCTTCCTCTCAAAAATCTTTGGCTTATGAGTATGCCCCACGAAGCTCACAAAGTGCTCAGTCGCGGAAAAGCTCTCCTCCGCCATCTCCGTGTCATCAATGTAGTCAAAGCGCCCCGGCTCCGCCACTTCTGCATGCACGAAAAGAATCTCGCCAGCCTCAATCGCCAAAGGAACCGAGGCTAGAAACGCGGTGGCCTCCTCACTCAGTTCCGACATCGTCCATTCGATCGCTTGGCGGGCATGGTCATTAAAAATGGAGTAGTCCATCATCCCTGCCGCCGCCGCATCATGGTTCCCGAGAACAAAGTGACTGGTCTCAGCCCTCACCGCGGCCAGCACTTCTGCAGGCTGTGGCCCGTAGCCGACCACATCACCAAGACAGATGATCGTATCAACATTCTGCGACCGAAGATCAGCGAGCACGGCTTCCCATGCTCTCAGGTTCGCGTGAATGTCAGAAACGATCGCGTAGCGCATCGCGCAAAACCCTAGCGAAGTCCGTCAGCGATACCATCTCGAAAGCGGTCCACTTCGCGAAATCACTCCGAATCAACCGACAACCTCACAAATCGCGACGTAAACCCCTGCGGTAAGACAAAAGAAATCGATGTCCCAGGACTGATCGAGACCCCTGAAATATCGACTGGTGACCAAGCCTCAAGATCCGACGACAACTCGAAGCGGTAGTCCGCACCATAGCTTCCTAAATAGCCCGGCCCAATCGGCCAAACAATTTTCCCACTCAGATCAGGAACGGGGAGCGGCGTGAAAGAGGAGCCAGTTTCCCCCATGAAATACTCGATTCCATTCTGCACATCGTCCGAATCATGATCTCCTGTAAAAAGCGCTCCCGGGGCATTTTGGGAGGCCCACATTGCAAAGCCCCCAGGGTTGGAAGTAATGGTCAATGTGCCCCCTCCTTGAATCAACGCCAATTCGTTCTCCGCTCCACTTCCGACTGCTCCGTAAACTCCCGCAGCTTGCTGAGCCCCATCGATAAAGAGCTCCCCCACCGTGTCAGTTCCCGTGAAATCCAGATCAAGAATCACTCCAGATGCTAAACGATAGGATGCCGCCTCATCGGCGTTATTGATCTGAGCAATCTTGAGAGTTCCGCCCAACACTTCAGTGGAACCAGAGTAGCTGCGAGCGCCATTGATCTCAGCATTACTGCTTCCGGTTTTTTGAATTCCTCGCGATTCAAAAAACTGGGACACATCACCATCAATCTGAACAGCCGCCGTCCCATCTCCCGTGATTTTCAAATCGTGGTAAAGAATGAGATCCAAATCGATGTCGTAAGAAAAACCACCATAGGCACCAATCGTAATCGACGGCTCCTCTCCTTTGAGATTATTCGTGAAAATAAGGCTATTCCCACTCAGCGTTGCCGTCCCGTTCGACTGGGTCGTTCCACTCAAAATGATTGAATTGAGCATGAATTCGAGCCCCGTCTTACGGAGGAGATCATTGTTCGAAACGTAGTCACCGCTGTGAACGGGAAACTCCAAAACTGCCCCACTGAAGCCATCAGAACGAATCAAGTTTTCAGGATTTGTAGTGCCACCTTCATACCAATTAGCCGGCTGATTGGTCGCTGCATTTTGCTCAGGCACCCCCGCAGACCAATCGTTGTGAAGACCGGGCCGGAAAGTGAAATGATCCACAATATTGAGCGGTTCAGATTCAAGCGTACGATTCAGAATCGGATAGCGAGGCTTATCCCACTGCGCTTCCATATGAGTCACCTCTCGGACCATTTCTTCAAGTCGTGTCGCATTGGCCGCGACTCCTGAGAGATCGTTCACTTCTCCGGGATCGGTCGTGAGATTGTGCAGTTTATAGAAGCTAGGAGATGCGTTGGTATTGCGAGTGTTGACCAGCTTCCAATTGTCCTGAATCACCGCAAAGGTCCCTCGCCAACGGTGGACCAGAGTTTCATGCGGTAAGTCAGTATTCCCCCCATTGAGATGAGGAATGAGGTTCACCCCATCGATATTCTCGTCGGGCGAAATGTTCCCTCCGGCAAGCGCGACCGACGTCGGAAGAAGATCAATCCCATGAACCGGCTTGTCAAAAACACTCCCTGCTTTCGAGGGATCAATCCCAGCTCCAGCCATAATCATCGGAACGCGAATCCCACCATCGTGAGCGGAGCCTTTGAAGCCATTTAAAATCCCGTTGGAAGTTCCATTGACTCCATTTTCCATTCCCGCCACTCCTCCGTTGTCATTCAAAAAGACCACCAGAGTGTTGTCTCGGATCGAGTCGGAAGAATCCCCGTCACCATTTGGATCATCGAGCTTTGCCATGAGGTCGCCAATCTCCTTGTCCATCGTAATCATCATCGACGCAACTTGACGACGGTTGTTTGGAGTGAGGCCAGCAATGCGAGGGTCGTTGTAGTCGGGAGAGTTATTTGTCCAAGGTTTGTGCGGAGCCGGATGTGCAAGGTAGAGAAAAAAGGGCTCGGCGTCATCGTAGTGCTCAGCCACGAAGTCCTCGGCATAGTCACCCAGAATCTTGGTCAGATCTTTTTCCGCAGACGGGACATTAGCGTAGTCGCTATACTCCTTAATCACATCCGTCTTAGAATCATCAGGATGAATGCGTGCCTCACGCAGGTAACGCAGTTGATTCGGGTGATCAGGGTTACTGGATTGGTCATTGTAGTGACCTGCCGTAAATTCACGCGAGCCATGCCAAAAGCCGAAGAAGCGATCGATCCCCTGATTCTCAGGTCGGTTCCCAAGAGCCGATGACGTATTTTCGATCGACCCAAGATGCCACTTTCCAATCGCTCCAGTGGTGTACCCAAGATTTCGCATCCGGTCCCAAACTGTATCGACCTCAACTGGGATCCCCTCAAAGAGCTGATCATCTCGGAAATTATTGTTCCCAACATTCTCGTTTCCAATCCGAGCTTGGTAAGCTCCCGTCACAATCGCTGCTCGGGTGGGCTGACAATTCGCCGCCACATAAGCTCGCGAAAAAGTAATACCACGCGCCGCCAGAGCATCGAGGTGAGGAGTCGGGACTTCTGAAGTCGACCCACTATGAGCATTCATAAAACCAAAATCGGCGTAGCCCGCATCGTCACTAATGATGACGATGATATTGGGCCGCAGCGCGCCGGGGGTTCCGGAAGAAGCAGTGACAGTAATCGTAAATGAAGCGGAAGCGGTGAGCCCCGTGCTATCGAGAACCTCCGCCGTAATCGTGTGAGTGCCGACTGCGAGATTGGAAACGGCGATCGATCCTCCCGTTCCGAGGCTTCCACTAAGATTTGATTTCCAGATGATGTTGGAGGAAATATCGCCGTCCTCCTGATCAGCCCCCGCCGCCGCAAACGTGACAGGAATTCCTGCCGTCACCGTGGTGGCATCCGCAGGAGCGGAGATCGTGACCGTCGGAGGAAGATTGTTGGGGTCATTTACGACGAGCGTGATCGCGCCACTTCCTTCGAGCGAGCCACTATCGGTGACCGATGCGGTGATGGTATGAGTTCCCAACGAAAGGCCACTACTACTAATGGAAGCCCCCGCCCCAAGGTTGCCATCAATACTGGATGCCCAAGTCACACCCGCTGCAAGATCACCATCTTCGGTATCAGTGGCTGTCGCCGTGAAGGTAACATTCGCACCTATTGCAAGCGTCGTATTATCAGCAGGAGCAGTGACGTTCACCGACGGCGCCGTATTCCCTGGCGCTCCAATCGTGAGCGAACTCGAGACCGCAATCGAATCGATGCTAAAAGAGGAACTTGGAAAAGAACTAGCATTCCCAAAATTCGCAAAGCCAAACCCAAAGATATTCGTATCAGCGGCAAAATTTCCACCCACTGCAAGAGCCGCAGAGGACGCACCATTATTCGATGACCAAAGCCCAGCTCCAGCAACAAGAGTCCCCGTCCAACCGCTCCCATTATCGAAGGAGACAGGACCAGAAGTGTTATTAAAAAAGAGCTCATACGTTCCGTCTCCACTCACAACCGCTCGGGCATAGTTTCCATTGTTCCCGTGCGAGCTACTGACAAAGCCCATCCAAACCGAGGGACTCCCCCCGAAATTTGAAATACTCACTTTTAGATAGCCGGTTTTACTAACAAGGGTGCCGTTATTGTAGTTCAGGAAACGCCGAGCGGTTCCACCGGTGTGATTATAGTCGAGCTGGTCATTTCCCGCATCGAGCGTGACTGCAGAACCGATATCGATATTCCAGATCGCCGCGTTAATCGTCGTTGCTGAAAAATCGTCCTGATAAACGAGCTGAGCCTGCAGATGGCAAATGAGGGCGAGGGAAAGAAAAAGGAATTTCATAAATGGGGAGTCAAGGCTGACAAAGTAACACTGTCGCCCAAATGGAAATCCATCGCAAATAAAGAAGTTTTCTCCCTGAGTTCAATCGGAGTCTTGAAAGATTCCTGATTTCAGCAAAAGTAGAGAACTCTATTGATGCTTTCAAAACGGATCCTCCCAGCACTCCCCATCTTGCTCCTGCTCGCTGGGACTTCCTTGGCTAAAAAACCTCGCGAAGCCTACTGGGCCTACCAACCCGTCCAAAAGACCACCGTTCCCGAGATAAAGGACCCCTTCATCAAAAACCCCATCGATGCCTTCATTCTCGAAGGCCTCCAGAAAAATGACATCACCCCAAACGACCCCGCCACCAATCCCCAACTCCAACGCCGCCTCTCATACGACCTTACCGGCCTCCCGCCTCAACCCACTTCTCTCGACTGGCCCGCCCTCGTTGACCAACATCTCGCCTCCCCTCGCTTCGGTGAAAAGTTCGCCTCTCATTGGCTCGACCTCGTCCGCTATGCCGAGACCAACGGCTTCGAACGCGACAGCCAAAAGCCCGAAATCTGGCGCTACCGTGACTACGTCATCCAATCCTTCAACGACAACAAACCCTACGATCGCTTCATCATCGAACAACTCGCCGGCGACCAACTCCCCGACAAGTCCCTCGACACCTGCATCGCCACTGGCTTCATGACCCTCATGCAGCGGGACGACGAACCCGCCGACAAACCACAAGCCCACGCCGACACCGTCAGTGACATCGTCGACGTCAGCTCCGAAGCCTTCATGGGCTCCACCTTGGGCTGCGCAAAGTGCCATGACCACAAAGCCGACCCCATCACGCAGGCCGACTACTTCTCCATGATGTCCTTCTTCGATGGCATCCGCCAAGACCTCTTCAAACAAGCCAACCACACTTGGATCGACCCCGCCGTTTCTGAAGCACACGAAGAAAAACGCCGCGCCAATCGCCAACAAATCGAGTCCCTTTGGAAGACCGTCGATCGCCAAACTCTCGACCCTTTCCTTAAAAAATCTCCCGATCCCAAAAACGTCAAAACCGACTGGAAACGCCTCTTCCGCATTCCCAAAAACCCCGGCTGGTCCCTCCCATCATTCGACGCCGACGCCGTCGGCTTTAAAACCTCCCCCAACTGGCCCGCCGACAAACCCCTCACTCTCCGCTCCGACTTCGGCCTCCAAGAAATCCCCCCTCACTTCCTCGCCTATATCAAAGCCGACCTCGACCACCTCGAAATCTTCCTCAATGGCGCCCCCGTCTTCCAAGGCGTCCCCGAAAAAGTCCACGGCGAATACTTCATCCCCCTCCCCGTCGAAGCACTCACCACCGGAAAAAACACCATCGGCATCATCGCCAAATCCAAACGCCGCCAAATCAAAATCCGCCTCACCCGCGCCCCCGTCCACGACCTCAACCCAGACCAACTCGCCCTCATCCACCCCGCCCTCATCACCAAAACATTCGGCGATGACTTTGGCGCAAAAATGAAACCTCTCCAAACCGCCCGCCACCAACTCGATCGCCCCCTCCCCGGCATCCGCTACCACGGAGTCCATGAAGATCCCGAAATCGAAACCCCACGCATTCACAAACGCGGCAGCGTTCACTCCCCCGGCGACGAAGTCCCCATCGCCTTCCCCGCCGTCCTCAATAAAACTCAAGGCCAACCCAAGCGCACCCGTCTCGAACTCGCCCGCTGGATCACCTCCCCCGACCACCCCACCACCGCCCGCGTCTGGGCCAACCGCCTCTGGCAATACTGCTTCGGCAAAGGACTCGTCGAATCCGCAAACGACTTCGGAGCACTCGGCACCGGCGTCTCAAATCAAGCCCTCCTCGACTGGCTCGCCGCCGAACTCGTCCGCTCAAATTGGGACACCAAACACCTCCTCCGCCTCATCCTCAACAGCTCCACCTACCAGCTCTCCTCAAAGGGCCTCAACGACAAAGACCCCACCAACAAGCTCCACTGGAAATACACCCCACGCCGCCTCACCGCCGAAGAAGTTTGGGACACCTACCTCACCCTCACCAGCCAACTCGACCTCCAAATGTTCGGCCCACCCGTCCGCCCAAAAATGCCCGATGACGTCCTCGCCACCTCCTCCACTCCTCGCCGCGTCTGGCCACCCTCACCCGGCGACTCCGCCAATCGCCGCGCTGTCTACATCCACGCCAAGCGCTCCATCAAACTCCCCCTCCTCGCCAACTTCGACTCCCCCGAACGCGACTTCTCCTGCCCCACCCGCTTCACCACCACCGTCCCCACCCAAGCCCTCACCATGCTCAACTCCGAACGCATGAGCCAATTCTCCGACCAATTCGCCACCCGCCTCACCGGCACCCTCGACGAGAAAATCACCCAAGCCTTCCAACTCGCCACCAGCCGCCCCATCACCGAAGGCGAACTTCACGAACTCACCCAACTCGCCACCGAGCTCCAAAAAAACCACCAAGTCCCCCAAGCCCAAATACCCTCCCGCCTCTGCCTCCTCCTCCTAAACCTCAACGAAACCATCCACCTAGACTAAGCAAAACAAGGAGCGCGGGCGTCCCGCCCGTTCCAATTCCCAAGCCCCTCAAAAACTCTGCGCCTCCGCGCCTCTGCGTGAGACTCCCCACAACCCAAGCCCCCTCAACCCAAGCCCCTCAACCAACTTTCGTAACTTTCGTGATTGGCCCCATCCCCCAACCAAGCCTGAAAACTGACAAACTGAAAAACTAACAAACTTCCCCAAAACCCATGCAAAACTTCTGCCGCAACACCAACCGCCGCGAATTCCTCTCCACCGCCGCCGCCGGCTTCCCCGCCCTCGCCCTCACCGGCATGCTCGCCCGCGCCGAGCAAAAGCAACCCGACTTCGCCCCCAAGGCCAAGACCGTCATCTTCCTCTTCATGTATGGCGGCCCCTCCCACATCGACACCTTCGACTACAAACCCGACATGAAAGGCCTCGACGGCAAAACCATCGCCGTCAAAACCTTCGGTCGAGGTGGCAAAAAAAACGAAGGCCGCATCGTAGAACCCAAGTGGAACTTCAAACAATACGGCCAATGCGGCAAGTGGGTCTCCGACCTCTTCCCCCACGTCGGCGAATGCGTCGATGACATCGCCTTCATTCACTCCCTCACCGCCGAGTCTCCCATCCACGGCTCCGCCATGCTCAAGATGAACTCTGGTTCCCTCGTCAGCGGAAAACCCTCCCTCGGCAGCTGGGTCAACTACGGCCTCGGCAACATCAACGAAAACCTCCCCGGCTACGTCGTCATGCTCGACAAAACCGGCGGCCCCATCTCCGGTGCCAAAAACTGGTCCTCCGGCTACATGCCCGCCAACTACCAAGGCACCGTCCTCCGCTCCAAAGGCGACCCCATCCTCGACCTCAAAAACGCCCGCGGCATGGCTCGCCAAGAACAATACCGCATCATCCAATCGCTCAACCAACTCAACGGCGACCACCTCTCCCAACGCCACGGAAACTCCACCCTCCAAGCCCGCATCGAGAGCTACGAACTCGCCTTCAAAATGCAATCAACCGCGCCCGAAGCCATCGACCTCGACAAAGAAAGCGAGCACACCAAAAAACTCTACGGCCTCGACCAAGACCGCACCGCCGACTTCGGAAAAAAATGCCTCCTCGCCCGCCGCCTCGTCGAACGCGGCGTCCCCTTCATCCAACTCTATTCCGGCGGCGCACATAACGACGACAACTGGGACGCCCACGGCGACCTCGAAAACAACCACAACAAACACGCCGGCAACACCGACAAACCCATCGCCGGACTTCTCAAAGATCTCAAACAACGCGGCCTCCTCGACGAAACCCTCGTCGTCTGGGGCGGAGAATTCGGCCGACAACCCACCGCCGAATACGCCAAAGGAACCGGCCGCGATCACAACTCTGCCGGCTTCACCATGTGGATGGCCGGAGGCGGAATCAAAGGCGGAATCAGCCTCGGCCAGACCGACGAACTCGGCTCCGCCGCCGTCGAAAAACCCCTCGAAGTCAAACACCTCCACGCCACCATCCTCCACCAACTCGGCTTCGATCCAAACGAACTCCACTTCCACCACGCCGGCCTCAACGAAAAATTAGTCGGCGTAGAAGGAGCCGACCCCATCAGCGAAATCATCGCCTAAAAGAGAACCGTAGCCGAAAGCTCCGCTTTTGGTCCCCCTCAACCCCACTTGGCCAAAGGCCAAACTCATACCAGCCTAGGGCAACGCCCTAGGTCCCCCCGCTATTGTCTCCGCAATCCAAATGCAGGATGTTTCTTCTCGTGTTTCACCACCGTCACCCGAATCCCGCCCCCATCAATCTCGCGAAAAAAAATGACATACGGAAATCGCTTCATCAAGGAGCGGCGTAAGTCGCCTTGAACAATCATCCAGCGAGTAGGCATCGCCGCGACTTTCAACAATTGTTGCTCCAATTCATTCACAAAAGCCAGACCGAGTCCCTCCGACTTTTTCTCATAGTAATCGCGAACCTCTTCAAGTTCCGCCATAACTGAGGGGTGGTATTCAATCATCACCCCGGAGCCGCTGCATCAAATCAGAGTGAGAAATCGCCTTTACTTTACCGGACTCAATCTCTGCATCACGAGCTAAAGCAAGAGCGATCGCTTCTTCATCCGAACGATCTGCGGCTAGTCGATACGGATCTTCAATACTCTCCCATAGTGAAATCGCCAGCTGCAAACGCTCTTGTAGGGGAAGCTTCAATGCCTCAGGAGCAATTTCATCAACTTTCATCCTCAAAACCTAAGCGCCATCTCACAGCTTGAAAAGAAGGATTTCCTAGAGTTGCGCTTACTACGAGCTCTCTGCGCCTTGACCATCCCCCCTCCAATGCTACTTCTCCCCCATGTCCAAAGTCACCATCTACCACTTTAATCATTGAGGCTCCTCTGACAATGCCCTGGCGGTCGCCAAGGAACTCGGAGTCGATCACGAAGTCATCCTCTACATCAAAACCCCGCCCGACGAAGCCACCCTCACCAAACTCGTCGCCGCCCTCCAGGACCCTGTCGAAGACCTCGTCCGCAAGGACTCCAAATTCAAAAAACTCGAGCTCAACCCCGACGACTACGTCAACAACCCCAAGGCCGTCGTCGACATCCTCGTAAAACACAAACAACTCCTTCAACGTCCCGTCCTCGTCAAAGGAAACAAAGCCATCATCGGCCGCCCCAAAGCCCGCATCGCCGAATTCCTAAGCTAAGCTCATAAACTCCCCCTAAATCAGCTACGACCACCAGCTCCCATCACCTCATTCGCCCCCACGACCAAAATCCCCCCGCGGGAAGTGGCCGTTCTTCTTTCCCCCCTTCTTTGTAGTGGCAATGTCCTCCTCCCTCTTTAAATTCCCCGCAGCATCGTGTTCGGCAAACTTCTCATCCTCTTCATCCTCGTCCCCCTGGCCGAGCTCTACCTCTTCATGACCTTGGGTAAGCAACTCGGCTTCCCCGAAACCCTCGGCATCATCATCATCACCGCCATCATCGGCGCCGCCTTGACCAAATCCCAAGGCATCCGCGCCATGCAAAAACTCCAACAAGCCACCGGCGAAGGAAAACTCCCCGCTCGCGAAGCCTTCGATGGCGTCATGATCCTCCTCGCCGGAGCCGTCCTCATCACCCCCGGCTTCCTGACCGATGCCGTCGGCTTCCTCCTCCTCATCCCACCCATTCGCTCCCTCGTCGCCGGATACCTCGGCGAAAAACTCAAAACCCAAATCAAGGTCGTCACCCCCGGCGCCCCGCCTCAAAATTCCAAACCTAAATCCAAACTCGATGACGGAAATGTCATCGACGTCTAAAAAACTACCTAGTAAAAAGAGCCATGCGTTTAGAAGGTCAAAGAGAAAGTCAACACGTCGAACGCCGTCGCGGCGGCGGTGGAAAGAAGGTCGCTATGGGCGGCGGAATCGGAGCCATCATCATGGCTCTCATCGCCATCTTCGTGATGAACAAACCCGTCTCACAAGTTGTCGGCGAAATAGCACAGAACCAAGGTAGCCAGCAAGGCCAAGCCAAACCACTCACCCCACGACAACAAGCGATCGACAAATTCGTCCGCCAAGTCAAAGGCTCCACCGAAGAAGTCTGGACCAAGCTCTTCCGCGAAGCCGGAGCCCAATACACCATCCCAAAGCTCGTCAACTACGACGGCATGACCCGCATGAAAACCGGCGGCGTCGCCGATTCCCGCATGGGCCCCTTCTATGTGCCAGATGAAGAAACCATCTACATCGACACTTCCTTCTTCGACCAAATGGATCGCGACCTCGGTGGCGGCGGAGACTTCGCCTACGCCTACGTCATCGCTCATGAAGTCGGCCACCACATCCAAAAACTCACTGGAAAAACCACCTTCGTTCATAATCAGCGAAAAACTCTCCCCCCTGCCGAATACAACAAACTCTCCGTCCGCCTCGAACTCCAAGCCGACTTCTTCGCCGGTGTCTGGGCCCACCACGCCAACGAGCAACGACGCCTAACCAAAGGCTCCAACCTCCTCGAAGAAGGCGACATTCAAGAAGCGATGCGCTCCGCCAAAGCGATCGGCGACGACACCCTCCAACGCAACGCCGGACGGCGCGTCCAACCCGAAACCTTCAACCACGGAACCTCCGAGCAACGCATGCGCTGGTTCGTCAAAGGCATCCGTTCGGGCGACCTCAGCCAAGGAGACACCTTCAACATCCCCTACAGCCAGCTCTAGCCAACTCTCGTAAATGGCTGCCCCCAAAGAAGTCGCGGAACCCCACAAGGAGCTCCGCTTCACCCGCGCTGGCCAGGCTCAGACCTTCATCGTCGCCGCCGCCGTCGCCTTCGCCTTCACCCTCCTCCTCGCCATCACTTGGCTCATGGGCCACCCTGACTTCTCATGGTGGATGCCTCTCATCCCCCTCGCCATCGCCGCCTTCATGGTACGCTTGGCCTCCCGCTGCGCCCGCCACGCCTATCTCATCCTCACCCCCCTAGGCATCGAAATCTTCCCCCTCATTAAACCCGAAAAAAACCTCAACCTCGTCTACTGGACCCAACTCGAAGACGCCGAATTCGACCAAGAATTAGAAACCCTCAAGCTCCACTACAACGAAGACAAAACCGCCGGAGCCGTCCTCTCCCTAAAACCCATCCTCCCCAAAAAACGCCCCCTCCTAAAAAAAGCCATCGAAGGCCGCCTCACCCAAAAAGCATAAAAAAATACGGAGCTTGGGCTTTAGCCCGAGTCCCCCTCAACCCACGCCCAAGGAAGGGCTGTCTCCAGACTGCCCATCAACCAAGCCATTCCTCCATTTGTCCATTCCCTCTCCCCCTCAACCAAGCCCTTCACCATTCACCATTCCCCCTCCCCTCAACCAAGCCATTCGTTCATTCCGCAATCGTTCATTTGTTCATTTGCAACGCTTTCAACACCTCCGCCCCCTGAGAATCCGTCGCCCCCTTCTCATCCTTCCAAACCAACTTCCCATCCTTAAAAAGCAAAGCTCTCCGCAACGTAAACTTCCCCATCACCAGAGGAACCCCCAATTTCTTCGCAATCACCCCCTTCGGATCAGAGATCAGATCGTAAGGCAACTGATGACTCTCCAGAAACTTCTTCTGCTTCTCCACGGAATCGGTCGATAGCCCAAAAACCGTCACCTTCATCCCCTTTAACTCCTCGAATGCGTCCCGCACCGAACATGCCTGCTTAGTTCATCCGGGCGTCAAAGCCTTTGGAAAAGTAAAAATGAGCACCCACTCATGCCCATCAGCCGCCTGAATCGTCACCTCTTTTCCCTCCTGATTCATCCCCTTCAGCGCAGGCAGCTTCGCCCCCTTCTCTAAAGGAGACGCCGTCAGAGAAAAAAGAGACATCACCGACACCAGCAGAGCTTTGAGTTTCATAAGTCGGAACCTACCCCCATTCCCCATCTCCGCAATAACCGGTTTCCCTAGCCAAATTTCCTGCTAGTCTCCAACCCGTGTCCGATCTCAAAGCTTACCTCAAAAGCCAACAAGTCCTCGTCGACGACGCCCTCAATTCATTCCTCCCCCGCGTCACCGTCCGACCAAAAACCGTCCACCAAGGCATGCGCTACTCCATCTTCGCCGGTGGCAAACGCCTCCGCCCCATCCTCACCCTCGCCGCTGCCGAAGCCTGCGGAGGCGAAGCTAAAAACGCCCTCCCTCCCGCCTGCTCCGTCGAGATCATGCACACCTACTCCCTCGTGCACGATGACCTCCCCAGCATGGACGACGACGACCTCCGCCGCGGCCGCCCCACCTCTCACAAAGTCTATGGCGAAGGCATGGCCGTCCTCATCGGCGATGCCCTCCTCACCGAAGCTTTCACCGTCCTCGCCCAAACCCCACCCACCAAACGCTACAGCCTAAAAGACATCCTCCTCGAATTCTCCGAATGCGGCGGCTCCAAAAAACTCATCGGCGGCCAAGTCCTCGACCTCGAAGGTGAAGGCAAAGACCTCACCAAAGCCCAACTCGTCCGCATTCACGAAAACAAAACCGCCGCCCTCCTCACCACCTCCCTCCGTCTCGGCGGCATGACCGCCAACGCCACCGTCCGCCAACTCGATGCCCTCACCACCTTCGGCTACAACCTCGGCTTAGCCTTCCAAGTCATCGACGACATCCTCGACGTCACTCAATCCACCGAGCAGCTCGGCAAAACCGCCGGCAAAGACGAAGCCGTCGACAAAGCCACCTATCCCTCCATCCTCGGCCTCGACAAATCAAAAAAAGAAGCCGCCCGCCTCACCCGCAAAGCCCTCGCCGCCCTAGAAATCTTCGGCAAAAAAGGCCAGCACCTAGAAGAAATCGCCCACTACCTTCTAGACCGCGAATTCTAAGAATATGGAGAGCGCGGCTTCCAGCCCGTTCCCCCCCCAACACAAGCCCCTCATCACGGAAGGGCTGTCTCCAGACTGCCCACCAACCCAAGCCCTCTTCCTCAACCCATCTAATTCACAACCGCCGCAACTAAAGCCAAAGCATAGAACACCATCACCACGATCGCCATAATTCCCACATACTTCCAAAAACCCCTCTGCGCCTCCATCGCCGACACCAAACTCAACTCCGTCCGAGCCAGCAACATCTCCCCAATCCGAGACGCATATTGATTCAACTTAAAGGCCGCAAAAAAATTCAACAACGCTAACACCAGATAAATCCCCCCAATCAAAAACACCAAATCCCCCAGATACATCGTTCTCCCCCCTGCCATCAAAATCCCAAAGCTCCCCAACACCATAAACGCCGTCATAACAAATCCCAAGACAGCCAAAAAACGAACCCACCCCTTGGTCCCCCGAAGAGCTCGCATCACCCCATCTGGAACCACCCCCTGTCCCGCCATCGGCGCATTAGCAGTCACATTCATCATCTGCGGAGCTTGGTAAGGATTTTCCATACCTCCAATTTTGCGAAATCCCGCAAATCCGACAATCACCAAAACAACTTCCTCTCCCCCCCAACCAAGCCCCTCATCACGGAAGGGCTGTCTC
>CALGJQ010000013.1 GCA_937928545.1 uncultured Verrucomicrobiales bacterium | reverse complement strand
CCGGTGACGAGTCGTAAAAGTGATTCTTCGTTCGGGAATAACCCGACAACTTTGGTGCGTTTTTTGATCTGACCATTAACATTTTCACAGGCGTTGGAGGTTCTCAGCCGCCTACGATGGGCCTCGGGAAAGGCAAAGATGCTGAAGCCTTCAGGGAGGTTTTCTTCAGCCCAAGCGGCGAGCTTAGGTTGGTCATTTTGCCACTTCTTGACGAAGGCCTGGAGCCGTTCTTCAGCGTACTCACGAGAGTCTGCGTTGAAGATGGTTTTGATCTCGCTGGCAATGGGGCTCTTGAGTTCGTGCTTGGTAATGTACTCTTGAGCATTCTGCTGAAGATGGAATTGGCAACGCTGCCAGGGGCTTGCATTGAACGATGTTTTCAGGGCGGCTTTGAGTCCGCTGTGGGCGTCTGAGGTAACGAGATCCGGGATGCCCATGCCTCGTTCTTTGAGGTCGGTGAGAAAATCACGCCAATGTACTTCGGCTTCGGACAGGGCGCAGCTGACTCCGAGGATCATGCGTTTGCCATCCTCACGACGAACGCCGTGAGCGATGAGGGTGGCACAGTCTCTGACCGTGCCGTCGATCCGGACCTTGTAGTAGGTGGCGTCGAGCGTCATGTAAGCGATCTCGGGCAAAGGGCGGGAGCGCCATTTTTCAAACTCTTCATCAAGCTGCTTGTTGAGGTTGGAAACTTGGCCGGAGGAGACTTCGAAGCCGCACATTTGCTCCATGATTTTGGTGACACGTCGGGTGCTGACGCCTTCGATATACATCGTGGCAATGGCGGATTTGAGAGCTTTATCGCTGCGCGAACCTTTCTCTAACAGAGAGGTCCGGAAGGGATCTTGACTACCTCGAACTTGTGGGACGGCGAGGTTGAGAGAACCGACTCCAGTCTGAAAGGTGCGAGGTTTGAAGCCGTTAGCGTAGCCGTTGCGTTCGCCGCCGCGTTGGTGCGGGGCGACTCCGATGTGGCGTTCGCGTTCGATAAGCATGGCGGCGTTGAGCAGAATCTCGGCGATGCGAGGAAGAGCTTCTTGGAGGCCTTCGTCGAAAATGAGATTGAGGAGTGAGGATTCTGAATTATCTTTAACTTGTTCGTTCATGACTGGTGCTAATTTTGGTTTAGACACCGTCAGTTTCTGGTCATGGGCGGACACTTTGCAACCCTCGGGAGGGGGCTCGGCTCGCCGCCACACTGGCCGCCGATTCCGCTACGCTTCATCGGCGGCCAGTGTGGCGGACCTATGCTTCGTAGCCTGCTTTTACAGACAAATTTTTACACTACCTCTAACGTCCCCACAATAATGAAAGCCATACTTATCCCGATATTTACCCTGTTCTTATTTACAGTCTCAGTGTTTGCAGAAGATGAAGTTAAAACTTCTATCGCCAAAGTGGATTATGGCGAAATCGACGATCTTTTGGAGAGTGTCGTCCTGAATGTGGAGGGCAACAAAGAGTTGAGAGAACGGTATTACGCAAAAAAAAAGCAGCCAAGGAAGCCCAAGAGAAGTTGCAGGCGGACTTACTGAGTGGGAAAGGTTTTGATCCGAAAGAAGCGTCATTTGGTATGATGCATAATGACCCAGATCAGAAGAAGGTTGAGCAGCTGTGTCAGAAGTATTTGTTAGAGATCATCGAACGAGTGTTTGACGATAAGTATGACCTTGTCTTCAAAGACGATTACCGGAGTTCTCTCCTTTTTACGCGCACTGCAATTGACGATGTGACAAATATTATTAAGCAGGAATTGCTTAAGGCTCTGCCGGAAAACTAAGCAGAGGAAAAGAGAACGGGACTTGGTTGCGGAGGCTGAGGTTGAGAAGTGGCGAGGGCACCACGGCTCCTTTGGAGAGATCTCATCGTATTGTCTGGACCGATCTCGATGATGAGGGAATGCTCGCTTCACAATGAGCGAGCTTCAATTCTCTCCCCGTCCCGATAAGAAGGAACTCGATGAGTCCCTCGCCTTTTCACCCAAGTTTGATACCGATGGGCTCATTGCGGCGATGGCGATCGATCATGAGACTCGTGAGCCTCTCATGCTCGCCTATATGAACGAGGAGACGCTCAAGATGACGATCGAGAAGGGCGAGGCCGTTTACTATTCCCGCTCGCGCCAAGAAGTTTGGCACAAGGGCGCGACTTCTGGACACACTCAGAAAGTTCACGAGATCCGCACCGACTGCGATCAGGACGCGATCATTCTCTACGTCACCCAACAAGGTGCCGGAGCCTGTCACACCGGAAGGCGTTCCTGCTTCTACCGCGCCGTGAGCTTCCCGCAAAACAACCCCGTGGATCTGGCCTTCGTCGATGATGAGAAGACCTTCGATCCTGATGCGGTTTACGGGAAGTAGCAGCTCGATAGTTGCGTGGATTTCACCGCAAAGACGCTAAGGCCGCGAAGGAAGGACTTGATAAAAGACTCAACTCACTTCGCGATCTTTGCGCCTTTGCGGTGAAAATTTCTTTCCCCCCTTAGCGCTGGGGAACTTCCGCTTCTTCAACCGTCGCGCCGTGGTCTTCACTCATGATGAGGATGCTGAAGCGTTCGACTTTGCCGAGACCGGTCGAGCTGACGCTGGCATAGTCGAATTTTCCGCGCAGGTCGGTGTAGCCGTCTTTGAAGAATTTCACCCCATCCGAGGTCTTGGCGTAGACTTTCACGTAGACCTTCGACAAGGGCTTGCCGGTCTTTTCATGACGAACCGAAAGGAGGCCCATGCTTTCGCTTAGGGTCGTGCGGAGTTCATTGGCATAAACCGCTTTTGAGGTCTTCTTCCCACCACCAATGACTTCGACGATGACGTTACTGGCCTGATACTCCTTCGGTAAGGCGAAGCCTTTGGCGGTCTTCCCTTTCGGTAACTTCATCGTGACCGATTTGTTCGGCTGGATGATCGAGAAGCGGCTGGTCCCGCTCGAGACGAAGGGCGCGGTGCTGAAGAGGAATTCTAAGTCCATCTCATAGTAGTTGACCGTGACTTCGGTCAGGTTTTGGTAATCGAGAGTTGCCTTCACGCCTTCGATCTTAAGAGCGAGCGTCGGCTCACGAGAGGCCGCGGCTTCTTGCTCTTGCTCGCGATTCCCCTCATCGACAACTTCCGGTCCCGCGCCTTCAACTTCTGCCAGCTGAGCCGTGATGCTCGCGAAGCGTTCGCGCCAACGGTCGACGGGATATTTTTCGTATTTCTTGGCAATGCCACGCGCCTTGCCGAGATCGGCTTGGTAAAAAGCGGCGTAGGCTTGGAAGTAGTCGAACTGCATTTGCGTGTCCAACTTCCCGCCATCAACCTTCGCAAGATGCGCGATGGCCTC
Organism: uncultured Verrucomicrobiales bacterium; assembly: GCA_937928545.1. GTDB lineage: Bacteria > Verrucomicrobiota > Verrucomicrobiia > Verrucomicrobiales > Akkermansiaceae > SW10. The sequence continues at coordinate 99,792 of CALGJQ010000013.1, read as the reverse complement.
GCCGACGCGGTCTTGCAGGAAGAGGTAGTAAGTGGCGGCGAGGTGATCGCGATGACCGAGCGCCTTTTGCTGACTCAGGATGGTGAGGAACTGTTGATACTGAGATAGGACGACAGGATTGAGAATCCGGTTCTCCCCGCCCAGCGCGTGCGCACGGTTGTTGATGAGCGGTTTGTATTCGAGATGCTCGTAGTTGCGGCGATCAATCGGATCGAACGTGATCAAGTCACTCGAAAGAGCGAGTCCACATTGATTCAAGAAGCCAGCTTGCATGAGAAGGTATTGCGCAACCTCGTCCTTAGAATTGTGGACGAGAGCGTAGCTTTGCAAAACGGGTTGGTAGATGCCGCGCTTATCCAAAATATCGAGAGCTTGCTTAAAGAAGTCCGCGCTCTCACGACAGCGCCAAGCGACTTTGGTGAGATCGATGGCATGAAGATTTGCGCTTTGAAGATATTTCAAGACATCCCCTTCTTCGCCCCACTGACTCATCCAAGCCCAGGAGGTCTTATCAATCTTGCTCGGCTCATCGAGAACCTTGCAAGTGAAGGCTCCGGCATGAGCGATGACTCCGTCCCCTTTTGACAAAAGAGCGGGATAGACTGGGAACTCCCCCGAAAGCGGGAAGTAGAAAGCCACCTCAATGCGATGAGTGGTGTAAGGCTGCAAAGCGAACTTGTGCGTCTTGGTCGAGCGCTGCCCAAATACGGGAATCGCGCCCTTTGGAATCTGGGTTAAGAGATCGAGACGTTGAGATGAACTGGTCGGATTGGTGACCACGATCTGGCTCGCATAGACGATACCGCGAACAAACTCTCCGGTGATGAACTTATCAACCTTCTCACCATCTTCGATAATGAAGCGATCGTCCGCTTGAAGGAAACTTTGGCTCACGATCAGCGGAGGAGTTTTCTCAGCCATATCCGCTTCTTTGACTTCACGATGAAAAAGAAGCGCGTTGCCCCCTGCCGTGAAGTTCAGGTCACCATCTTTGACTTCATCATCATGTTTGGGAGACTCGAAAGGAAGATCGAGAAAGGAAAGCGCGAGCATCATCTCCGCAAAGTTCCCGGTGGCTTCACCAAGATGGCGAGACCCGAAGTTCGGCTTGAGTCCGAGCTTCGCGAGATCGAGCCAGAATTGATTTTCGTCAATGAGTTCATAGTTCTGCTGTGAAATACGAAGTTTGTAGTAGTTGTTCTCCGCCCACTCTTTGGTGGGTTCCAAACTGCGATAGAGCTGCTCCGCTCGTTCGAGCAATTCCATCTCTTCATCAGCCACCATAAAGGCATCTGCCGGAGCCTCTTCATTTTTCCCGCGAGCTCTGCTCGCCAAGTCAGCGATGGCAGCCTCCTGAACTACACGCTCTTTTGCTTTTTTCGCAAAAGAAAGAGACCTTCTCTCAGCTTCTCCAGGCTCGCCAAGGGCCGCCCCAGTGACCCCGCCAAAAGGATCATCCATTCCACTTTCGGAAAGCTCTCTCAGCGTGCCATCAACCTTCTTCCCGGCATATCCATCTCCAAATGCCCCCCCGCCAACCGCCGCACTGAAGAAGAGCTGAGCCTGTCCGGGATTAGGAGCTTTCAAAGCAAGGCGGTGCTCTAGATCCAAGGCAAGGTTTGCGAGGCCTTTGGGATCACTCTGTAGGAGAAGAAGACGTTCGACCACATTGAGACGGGCATACTGGTAAGGCTCGAGATACTTCTCAAGCGGCTTCGCGAGCAAGTAGTCGTCCATGAAGGTTCGATCCTTTTTATTGGCGAGATGCGGAAGCACGACCGACTTAAAGAACTCAGGATCTTTTCGCGAAAGGAAAAAGCTCAGCTCGTGACAGGCATACTTCGAGTATTTTTCCTTCTTCTCAGCATCGGCAAGCGAGGGCCAGTTGGTGACGAAAGAGAACTCACGGAGAGTGGCATCGTTCTTCAAGTTAAGGAAATAACGATGAATCGCGCCAAGGTGATCAAAGACCTCGAACTCCGCATTCAAGAGACCGGGAATGGTGAGGCTGTCTCCTTTTTTAAGAAGAGTGACGCTTTCCTGCTCGGTGAAATGACCCATAGGATCGAGAGCTTTGATGAGGCGAAGGTCACGCAGTTTCGTCTGGCGATCCGGCAAGGAAACGCTGCGATAGGTGCTCCCGTCGGGATCGACGAGGAGAACGTGAATGTGCTGACGATCACCAAAAGCATCGAGCTTGATCGAGAGCTTTCCGTTTTCGTCAGGAATCAAGTTCGGAAGCGTGACGGGATCGTGAGCAAGGAACTCGTATGACGGAGCGGCAGGCTCACCTGCGCCAAAACCCTCTTCACTCTTTTGAGCTTTACCCTTAGTCCTCCTTAAAGAGGCCGGAGTTGGCACTGGTTTCCGAGCAAAGCGATCTCCTTCAGTGAGGTTCTCTTCGCCGGATTCAGTATCACGAATCGCCCAAGGATTCAGGAGAATTTCGGGACGCACTAGCATGTTGCCAACAAACTTCTGAGCATATCGACGCTCAAGGATGTAGCGGAGTTCGTCTCCTAGGTTTCGCCCGCTGATGTAGAGGCTCGGGAGGTAACGTCCTCGACCATTGGTGAGACCTGTCCGTTGGGAACCACCAAGAGCCCACATGGGAGCGAAGCGTGGGAGAAAACGAGTCGCAACGACGTGCACACGAGTGAGGTCATCAAGACCCTCGACTTGAATCTCGAGGGTCTCTTTTCCAGTTTTGATCTGAGCGAGATGAGAGGGCTCACGAATCGGCAATTCTAGCATGCGAGTCCCATTGAAGACGTGACCTTTTGAAACGGTTCCCTCGGCCACTGAAATTTGAATCACTCGTTGATCTGGCTTCAGGATGAGGCGGTAGTCACCGGCCGGAAGCTTAGGGGCTACGAGATACCCCTTGTTCACTTTGAGGCGTGAAAATTCGTCGGTCACATAACCACCCTTAGAATAGGAAAAGAACGCGAGTTCGGACCTTTGCAAGCGGTCGACAAAGGGGATTTTCAGATCCTGCCCTGCGACAAGAGTGTGAAGTCCAACTTGATCGCGGCGATCTTGATGGAGAAACCAATCACGAGAATGGTTCCCCGTAGCGCTGACTTCGATTCGTCGGATACCGGTCAATTCACCGAGATCGACTCCACCGACCTTATTGGTTTTCAAGGTGACGTTCCGATGATTTTTAAATCCTCTGTGATGAATTTTTACACTGAGGTTTTGACCCGCGAGAGCCTCACCATTTCGTCCGAGATACTCGACTCGATAGCGGCCATCAATTTGACTGAGAAAGAGGTCTCCAACCTTCTGACTAGCGAGAGTCTGGTTCACTGTGAAAGTGCGTGAGTCTGAGAGTTCGATTTCTTTCCCACCCTGACTGGCGACTTTGATCTTCACTTTGAGAGTCGCCGTAATCTGGGTCACGCGATCTGGAACCGAGAATTCATGAACGGCCTCACGATCGCTCATGAGTTTAAAATCTTGCACGCTAGTGCTCGCCGGAACGCCATCGAGATTGATCGAAGTGAGTGAGAGACTTGAGGACTCGATACTGGCCAGCGAGACCGTTTGCCCTGCCACGGTGAGAGTCGGGCGAATGAGAACCTCTGCTTTCCCGCCAGTGCGCAAGGCCTCCTGATCGAGATGGATACCCGCTTTTAATTGATAGGCTTCCTTAGGTTGCGTGATCCGTGCGAGAGTGGCTAAGCCCTTGGCATCTTCGATCACAACGGTGCGCTGCCCCGGATTGTTTGAGAATGGAAGAAGCGCCCTCCCCTTGTCATCGCAATCATAGCGACGCTCGCCAATCCAGACGCCAGCGCCTTTGGCAGGCTGATGCTTTTCATCGAGCACCGTGATGAGTTCACCCTTTGGAAGGCTGCGCGTGAGGATACCGAGTGAACCTTTGCGGATCACAGCACGACTGCTTTTTCCACCACCGATGAACTCGACAACCCAGAGGCCACGACGTTTTTCGATGCTCGGGATTTTGAATTCACGAAGATGGCGGAGCTGCGGAGCTTCTTTGTATTCGTGAACTTCCACGTGATTCGCGACGAGGCCATCGAGTTCGATATCGGTGCTGACTTCGTCTTTCCGATTGCGGTAGTAGTTCAGGGTGTTGATTTCAAAAACTTTAATGATGAGCTTGGGAACATTCTTGAGATGGACCTTGAGAGTGGCCTCGTCATCGAGCGAATAGACTTCGGGCGAAGTGGGATCGAACTCGATATCGACGCGATCTTTTAGAGCTTGGAACTGCGAAGGCGAAAGAAGCGAGGCCCAGTCAGCCGGCTTGCCGACGCCATTCGTAATTTTGGATTCCGCAAAGACCGCGCGCAGCCAACTTTCACGGAGATAGGGCGCGAATTTTTTGGAGTCCTTGGCGTCCTTCAAAAAGTGCAGGAGGTAATTTTTGACCAAGGCCTCATCGCCCCCACCGACGGGAGGAAGCGTGGTGACACTGCGGAAATCGCGGCCTAGATCAGCCGCGCTACGCCAAGGCACCTCATTGTTTTTACGCCACTCGGGATTGAGGTAGGAGACATTGCGAGGAAGAGCGAGGTAGGTCAGAAAGCGTTTCTGATTCTCTTTCCCGAGCGCCCGATCATGAACGAGGCGTTGGTAGAGAAGGTGAGCTTTCAGCGAAGTGAAAGAAGGCGCCAAGGTGCTGACAAATTTCCAAGCTCGGTCGAGATAGGCTTCCCGAACTTCCGGTGAGCTGGCGAGATTCTCATCTGCGCCGGGCAGGAGTTTTGCGAGGTAGGTTTGGACATAGGCTTCATGATTGATGAGGTCCTTTTTTCCTTCGAGAAGCTGCTCCAACTGGAGCTTCGTGAGAGCACGATGAATCGAAAATTCTCCGAAGCCGCGACTCTCTTTGCTTTTGAGATCTGTGAGGATGTTTTCGAGGAGATTTGGAAGATCGGGCAAGGTCGCGCGAGCAAGAAGATCGCGTCGCTCGTTTGAAGTGAGCTTCGGTTTCGATTCCAAGAAGAGGTAGAAGGCGGACTCATCGAGATTACTAAGATTCGCGGAATTGCGACGAGCCTCATCGAGGAAGCTTTTCCAAGAGATCAATTTTTGATCGAGTTTGGAGGGATGATTGGCATCACGCGCGATCCCTTCCTGCTGATGATTGAGGGAGAGATTGAGCTCTTTTTTGAGATAAGCCAAAGTGGCCTCGGGATCGTCAGAGTAGCGAATGAGAGCCTCGCGATTTTCAATGAGCTTACGCTGCCCTGAATTCTCAAAACGATTCCGCCATTGCGTTAGAATTTCTTTTAGACGATCAAGTTGGCGCTCATTTTGGAAATGAAGGGCGTGATAGTAGTAATAGTCTTCCGTTCCGGGAATGAGCTGCTTGAGAGCCTCTTCACGTTTCTCGGCGAGCGCGAAGTCTTCGATAAAGCCAACGCTTTGTTGGGCCATCAACGTGGAGCCACTGAGAAGCAAAGCACTGAGTGCCGTAAAAAAGCGAAGACGCAGTGAGGGGCGGTGGATCGTTTTCATGAGAATTTTAGGTGCAAGTGATTTGAGCAGACACGTAGGCAACCCAAGGGATCGTCTATCATAACGAAGCACGAAGACCGATCTTCTTAGAAAAAAGATCGAGAAAAGAAAAGTGGGGAAGACGAGGCTTCTACCCAGGGCTATCAAGCTAGGGAATTTTCAGCGACCAACTCACCAGCCCCAATCGGGGCAATCTAACGTAGCCCAGTGGCAAAGCGTAGCGTCGCCCTGGGTCTTGGGGTCGAAGAAACGAGGCGCGAGCCTTTGATCTTGAATCGGATATGAGGTGCCCGAAGCACGCCCTTCCGGCGTCGCTACTGGTGGTGGGGGCGGCGGGTGCGTGGTATGGAGATCACCACGTTTGGCTTGCCCCGGACCGGTTCATGCACAACCCCAGGGCGACGGTCGTTCCTCCCTCTGCCCGTGGGCTACGTTAGATCGCCCCGATTGGGGCTGGAGAACAAAGAGACATCGCGAAAAATTCTCCCTAGTTTGATCGCCCTGCCTACATAACCTTTGTTTAAGGATTTTCCCTCCCCACATTTCTGTTTAGACTGCCTACATGCCTGCCGCAGCTGACCTTGATTCCGCGATCCGCGATGTTCCTGATTTCCCGAAACCGGGGATCCTTTTCAAAGACATCACCCCCATCCTTGGGGATGCTGAACTCTTTAAAACCTCACTCGAACTCCTCGCAGCGACCGCGGGCGACACCAAAATCGATAAGGTCGTCGGAATCGATGCCCGAGGCTTCATCTTCGCCGCCGGAGTTGCGCAGATTCTCAACGCCGGCTTCGTCCCCGTCCGCAAGAAAGGCAAGCTTCCGTGGACCACTCACCAAATGGCTTACAGCCTCGAATACGGCGAAGACGTTGTCGAAATCCACGCCGACGCTATCAAGCCCGGCGAAAAAATTCTCCTCGTCGATGACCTCCTCGCCACAGGCGGCACGGCAGCTGCTTCTATCAAGCTCCTCAAAGCCCTCGACGCTGACATCGTCGGGGTTTCTTTTTTGATCGAGCTTGCCGACCTCAAAGGCCGCGAAGCCCTCGGTCATTCCGACACCCATTCCATTCTCAGCTACTAAAAAGATGACCTTCGAAAACTACTCGTCCACCCTTCTCCGCTACCCAGATCTCGGCTTCAGCCTCGACCTCTCCCGCATGGACATCGCGGACGACTTTGCCGCTAAGATGCAGCCAAAGGTCGAAAAAGCATTCGCCGACCTCGCCAAGCTCGAGGCTGGTGAAATCGCCAACCCAGATGAAGGACGCATGGTCGGTCACTATTGGTTGCGCAATTCCGACCTCGCGCCGAACGATGAGATCCGGAAGCAAATCACCGAGCCCATCGCCTCCATCAAGGAGTTCGCCTCCATGATTCCCACCGGAGAAATTGCCCCACCTTCCGGCGGAGTTTTCAAAAACCTCCTCATTATTGGAATCGGCGGCTCCGCGCTCGGACCTCAGCTCATCAATGACGCCCTCGGCCAAGTCGGTGAAATCAAACCCTACTTCTTCGACAATACCGACCCTGCTGGGATGGACCGAGACCTCGCCGAAATCGGCTCGGAACTTTCTCAAACCCTCGCCGTCGTCATCTCAAAATCTGGCGGCACTGCCGAAACCCGCAATGGCATGCTGGAGGCCAAGGATGCCTACGAAGAAGCCGGCTTAGAATTTGCGAAGCACGCCATCGCCGTCACAGGCGAGGGTTCCAAGCTCGATAACTTCGCCCGCGAAGAAGGCTTCATCACCACCTTCCCCATGGAAGATTGGGTCGGCGGCCGCACCTCCATCCTTTCCACCGTCGGACTCGTGCCGATGGCACTGCAAGACATCGACTTCGAAGCGATGCTCGAAGGCGCGAAAGAAATGGACGAGCAAACCCGCTCGACCGATGCCCAGAACAACGCCGCGATGAGGTTGGCCCTCGCTTGGTATCACGAAGGGAATGGCAAAGGCGACCGCGACATGGTCGTCCTTCCCTACAAAGATTCCCTCGTCCTCTTCTCCAAGTATCTCCAACAACTCATCATGGAGTCACTCGGAAAAGCCGAGGACCTTGACGGCAAAACCGTCAACCAAGGCCTCGCCGTTTATGGCAACAAAGGCTCCACTGACCAACACGCCTACGTGCAGCAATTGCGCGATGGCTTGCACAACTTCTTCGCAACCTTCATCGAAGTCCGCAAAGGACGTGACGGGAAATCAATCTCCGTGGAAGGTGCCAACACCTCGGCCGACTATCTCCAAGGCTTCCTCCGAGGCACCCGCCGCGCTCTTTACGAAAACGGCCGTCACTCGGCTCTCATCTCCATCGAGCAAGTCACCGCCCGCAGCATGGGCCACCTCATTGCCCTCTTTGAGCGCGCAGTCACTTTCTACGCCTCTCTCGTTAACATCAACGCTTACCACCAGCCCGGCGTAGAAGCAGGTAAGGTCGCCGCCAATGACTTCCTCACCCTTCTCAACGAAGTCCGGGGCAACCTCACCGCTGAACGAAAAAGCGCCATCGAAGTGGCAACCGCTATCGATGGTGACCCCGAAGATGTCTTCCATTGCCTCGTCCACCTCGCTTCAAATGGTGAGGCCAGCCACACCCGTGGCACCGACCCGATGGACGATCGATTCTATCTCTAGCCTTCTAGGAGATCATGACTCGTTAGGCGTCGCAAATACTCCTGCAAAAACTCAGGACCATAGAGTTCGCGAAAGCTCTCTATGGTTTTTTCGTGCTCTTCTTCTTGATCAAGTTCTCCAACAATCAACTGTCTCCCAACCGCACAACGAATTTCATAGAGCGGCCGGTTATCCTCAAAAAGAGATGCCACTTGATCCATTCCGTATCGCACCAGAATTTCTAGGAAAACTGCGTCGTGGATTTTTGCAATCATGACATCGCTTGCGAAAACAGCATTGGAGAATTCATCTAAGCGGCTCGAACCTTCCAGATTTTCCAAAATTTGGCAGAGCTCCAAGCTACGACCTCGTCCACATGAATTCGCACATGATAGCTCGGCAATTTCATGAGCAGTCACAGTTGCCGCAAACAAGACCAAGTCAGGCGGAAGCATCGAAACCTGTAGCATATTATGCCCCAAAAGAAGCCGCCGATGGTAAGACTCAGCCAGATCGCTTAAACGATCACATCCTAGCCGCCTTACCCGAGCCTCTTCTTTCCGGTGCTCATCAGCTTGTGATTCAATGTTTCGCAAATCCAGAAGAATTCGCTGCGGTGAAATCGCAAAAAAGGACCTTAGAAGATCAGAAACCTCCGAGTCACCTTTTTCTTTACCACCTACATTCACAATCTATTCAAAAATATGCGAAATCAGCTGGATAAATCAATCAATAAACTCCCTTCCAAATATCTTTAAAATCAGAATCGTAACTCTCTTCGTGATAACTCCTCCTATCACAGCAAATACCCTCGGGTTCTTTTCGAGCTTTTCAATACACACTTTCTATCACCTCACTGGGAATCTAGCTCATATGGTCCTTCCCCACCCCTTCGCCATCATGAGCTCCCTAGACTCCTTGCCCCTCAGCTCGTAGGGGGCAAGCAGTCTTTTCTCGGAAAAATGGGATTTATACTTTCCCGCTTTCGGCTCACACTATTTCCATGTCAAATCCCTACCTAAGGACTCCCGACAAGGTCATCGAGCCGCCTACTGACCTCGTAGGAACGCTCAAACGCCTTGGACCCGGCTTCGTTCTCTCGGCCTCTATTGTAGGATCTGGTGAACTCATCGCGACCACTCTCTTCGGTGCCAAAGTTGGCTTCATTTGTCTCTGGCTCATCCTCTTTTCTTGCCTCGTTAAAGTCGCGGTTCAAATCGAATTTGGTCGCTTTACAATCTACTCAGGCAAGACCTCGATGCAGGCGCTTGATGAACTCCCCGGACCGAAGTTTGGCCGTGCTGGTTGGGCCGTTTGGAGCTGGTTTGTCATCCAACTTCTCAAAACCCTCCAAGTGGGAGGAGTCATCGGAGGAGTCGCCCTCGTTTTCACCGAACTCTGGAACCTCGGCGATTATAGCCAGGTCATTTGGACGATCGTCGCAGGAACCGCCGCGATGATCATTGTCTTCCGTGGAATCTATGGACCCATCGAAAAATGGTCGATCATCATGATTGGACTCTTCACCCTTCTAACAATCGTCTCGGTGATCGCTCTCCAATGGACTCCATTCGCAATCTCGGGAGCTGAGGTGAGCTCCGGCTTTGGATTCGCCTTGCCCGCCGGCGTCCTCCTCCTTGCGCTGGGCGCCTTCAGCATCACGGGCGTGGGTGGCGATGAAATTCTGGCTTACAATTATTGGCTCATCGAAAAGGGATATGCTTCTTTCACCGGCCCCGAGCCAAAGGAAAATCGAGAGGCATGGCTCAAACGCGCGAAAGGCTGGATCCGAGTCATGCAGATGGACGCGACTCTTTCGATGATTTGTTACACGGTCGTCACTGGCCTCTTTTACCTTCTCGGTGCCGCCATTCTTCATCGTCAGGGCTTAGTCCCAGAAAAAGAAGCCCTCGTTCCTGTCCTCTCACGGATGTACACCGACACCCTCGGAGCTTGGGCTGAAAACGCCTTCCTCCTCGGAGCTCTAGTCGTCCTCTTCTCAACGCTTCTCGCGTCGCTCGCCGCGTGGAGCCGTCTTTTTTCGGATGCCTTCGGGCGCTTCGGCTGGATCGATTTTGAAGTGGCCGCTCAGCGGAAAAAATCCATCGCTTTCCTTTCCGTTTTATTCCCGATCATTTGGAGCATCCTCTACTTCACCTTCAAGGCTCCCGGCCTGATGATTATTATCGGAGGATCATTGACGACTCTCATTCTTTTCATCGTCGTCTTTGCCGCATTAGTCATGCGCTATCGCTGGCTTCCTCAAGAGCTTAGACCCAGTCGGAAATTCGATACCGCTCTCTGGCTCAGTTGCCTTTCAATCGCTGCTGCCGGAATCTACGCCGTGGCGAAGTTCGCCATCACTTAAACGGGAACCGCCAGTTCTTGCACAATCTCATCAACCACGGACTGGCCACTTCGACCCGCATAGTGGGCATCAGCTTCGAGGACTAAGCGATGACCAATAACACCTGAAGCGAGTGATTGAATAGTTTCAGGAAGAACAAAATCGCGACCTTCGAAAAGGCTGAGAGCTTGAGAAATCCGGAGAAGGTTGAGCGAAGCTCGTGGACTCGCCGCCAACTTCACCCCCGGCCGCTTACGGGTGGCTGCGACCAGACGAACGAGGTATTCTTGCAGCGGCTGAGTGATCGCGACCTGCGAGACTGCATGGCGAACCTGCAGAAGTTCCTCGCGATTCACCACCGCTCTGACCTTGCTCAATGGATGCTCCTTTTCCTGCGCATTCAGAATCGCCATTTCCTCTTCGACCGAAACGTAGCCAAGCGAACATTGATAAGCGAAGCGATCCATCTGAGCTTCTGGAAGCGGATAGGTGCCGCGCAGTTCCACCGGATTCTGAGTCGCAATGACGAAAAAGAGATCACCGAGGTCATAGCGAGTGCCTTCAATAGTTACTTGCTTCTCCGCCATCGCTTCCAGCAGAGCACTTTGCGTCCTCGGAGAGGCGCGATTCACCTCATCGGCCAATAGAATATCGCTAAAGATCGGCCCTCGATGAAACTCGAAGGTCGAATTCTTAGAATCAAGAACACTCACCCCCAAAATATCGGAAGGCAAGAGGTCTGGGGTAAATTGGATTCGCTGAAAGTGGGCTTCCCCCATCGAAGCCGCAATCGCTTTCGCTAGTGTCGTCTTTCCAGTCCCGGGAACATCTTCCAGCAAGACGTGTCCGCCAGCCATCATCGTGGCTAAGACCCGGCGAACTGATTCCTTCTGTCCCAGCATGACAGATTGAACTGATTCTTCGAGGCGTGATACGATCTCCGTGACTTCCATCATTCCGCTTTTGAGTCTTGCTCAAGGTTCCATTGCTCCCAAGCAGGACGAGCTACTTTTTGATGCCACTCACGCAACTTAACAATCGAAGCGAGATCTTCCTCAGAAAGTTTGGCCTGAAGCGCTTTGATCCGATCATCATTTAAAATTGACCAACCTTTGTTTGTCTCCAATGGCAGTTCGATATCTGTTAAAACACGATACCCGTCTTTTGTCGGAACGACGAGGACCAGAGGGAACGATGGTTCAATCTCAGGCCTCGCATTGACCATCATCGAGAAGGCCCGATACCTCCCCGCGACCATCGATGCAAGAAAGCGATCGGGCTTATCCGAAGCCGCCGCCGATGAACGAAGGTAGCCAATGTTTCGCATGAATTTTTCAGGGTCCTCCGGAATGGCTCGAACTGCTGATTTTAAAATCAAGTCGTTCACCGAACCGTTCAAGGCCACCTCGTTCCACGCTTCAACAATCTTTCGCCCTCCGGCCTCGTCAATGGCCGCCCCCGTCGGATCATCGATCCCGAAGGTTTTCAATACTCCTGCGACAAAGTCTTTCACTACTTTAGCTCGATCAGCGGCATAGATTTCCGAGATCTTACCTTGCGCTTCAGTCAACGTGGGAGCGATCGAGTGTTCTAAGGGGATCACCACGCCAGGCAGCAGCATCCATCCATCATCTTCCTTCGCCATCCAAATATTAAGATAGTGAGGCTTCCATCCACTTTCGTCTGTCCCCACCTCAAAAACTCCAAGAGCTAGATCTCCTTCACGATAAGTCTTGTGAAGGTGAACCTTGACGGTCTCCTTTTTGCCGAGAGCAGAACCCCACCAAGTCAGAGCCTCACGATATCGCTCCATCCGGCGCTCATCGATTTTTTCGTTGTCTAACTCAAGTTCATCCTCTTCAGCTTCTTCGTCATCCTCACCTTCCTCATCATCAAATCGTTCCTCTTCTCGGTAATGACGTTGTAGAAAAGTATGCACGTCGCCTGCCTTTAAATCTGCCATGACCCCCTCTAACATCTCTTTCGGTTCAGCGGTTCGGATAGCTTCATTTTCGGCTTCGAAAACGTACCCCATCTCCCTCGCACTATTGCGGTCCTCCCACTCAAACTGCTCATCGAAGGCTTCTCGATGAATCGCAACAGATTCTTCATCATAGGCCAGATACGGTGGGAGCCTAATCCGCCATCCGCGATCGGTCATAAACATCTGAAAGCGGACCGGATTTAAAGTGTCATTCCGAGGATCCGTCCGAAAAGTCGACAAAAACGAAGCTAAATAATTGGCATCCTCTTCATCACCATGTCCTTCAACGATGACCTTCATCACCTTGTTTGATTTCAAGACCCTCCACGCTGAGCGAAAGTCCTGGTTTCCCATTCCCTTCCGAGTGGCGCGGATATCGCGATCCCAATCACGTTCGGGAAGTTGATCTCGCTCAAGAATGCCTTGCCACACCAGGAGCTGCTCCGTCTCGCCTGCATGAGCAGCCTTTAAAAATTCGACCAAGGCATCTTCCGGGTCCTCCAACTTCAGCTTATCGAGACCCACCAGTCCCTCCATCGACTTTCGGAACCTCTCCTGCTCTTCCTGCCGCAGCTTGGCCGCAGCGCTGATTTTTTCCGAAACCATCCACTGCTCCAAGGCTTTGATGCGATCTCTCATTGCTCGACCAAATCCTAGCCCAGCATTGTCAAAACTCCCTTCGAGTGGAGTCACTTTCCACTCTTCTCCTTTCTTAACCAATCCCAAAGCCATCACCGAAGCCGCATCCGGGCTCGCCTCACTACGAGCACCCAGCAGAACAACGGCAAGCTCTCCATCAATTTTCTCGAGTATTGGAGAAAGCTCAAAATCGCTTCCTTTCAGCCAAGAAATCCTCTCTTCCCAACGAGAACGGATCAGCTTCCTCTTCTCAGGTCCACAAAAGCTTGAGATCGCTAGTTCATCGTTCACTTGGACCGAGTCTGCCCCCTGTATCTTCTGAAACAGTTGCAGTGCCGCCTTAGATGGCTCGCTAGCAAACAAGCCAAGACTCCCGAGGTAGAAAGTAAGAATGAACCAACGCATCTGATTATAGACTTGCACTACAGGAGTCATCCGACAAGCTTCCGTCTCGTAGATTCAGGGGCCTAAGGAAAAAACTTCCAACAAATCAGGGACAGAATTGAGCCCAAGATGAGGCCAAAGGTCAGACCATAAAGCGCCCATTGCATCTGAATTGGCTCCGCTGCAGGCCCGTAAAAACCCGGCGCAGGCACCGCTTTCTCAACAACAATGGTCGGCCTCACACTTTTACTCCAGTGATTTTCAAATGCCCTTTGCGATGCCTTTAGCCCAACCAAAGTTTCCCTAGAAGAATCCCATTCTAATTGAGCATCGCGAATGATTGGGTCCAGAAGATAAGGGCGCTCTCCCAAACCAGGCTCAGGTTCGGCAGCAAAACCTTTTGCGACTAAAGCATCCTTCAATGCCACTCTCGCTTCCGCTTCCGCTTGCACGAAAGGTTGCAATTCCAACTCCAACTTCTTCTCTCCCTCGACTTTCTGCTGCTGATCAACCGTCTTTACCCGTTCATAAATCCCATCCGCGATCAAATTAGCAATTTGCGCCGCTTCCACTGGATCATGTCTAGAAACTCGCACGTATAGCTCATTCATTAAACGCTCATGGTCCAATTCCACTGAACTCTTTAAAGTGGCAACTGCATCATCTGTCCCCAGTCCCCAAGCTTTAGACAAACCCAAGGTCGTAACAATCGGAGCGAGAGCCTCATCCGATTTAATATCCCGCAAAACGGCCTCCTCAGTAATGTTATTCAAGCGACTTCCCGAATCATCAAGCTTCGCAGATTTCGCGACAAAAGGCGGGCGAATATGAATCGAGACCTTAGCCGAAGAGAGATAGTCCTTAGGACCGTCTTGCCACAGCTTCTTGCCATAGAAAAAACCTCCCACAACTCCTGCGATCGTGACCAAGGCAAGAAGCCATGACCACCACCAAAACCCTCTGCGTCCCCGACGTCGTTTCATGGGCTAATTAAGATCAAATCAAAGAGCAATTGAAAAGCAAACATCACACCGAAACCTCTAATTATGCCCCACTAGGTGTTTACCCTTCCCATGCACGTCGAACTAGCGCCGCCCATTGAATAACTCAAAAAACCTCCCTTTGAACCCACGGAGATCAATGACAACTTATCCATGACGACCGATAAAAGCTTGGACGAAAACAAACTATCTAGAACCATGATCTATCAGCCAAAGAATCTCTTGATCCAGCAGAAGCCCCAAAATGGAACCAATATTGATAAAAATTTAACAATGCTGAACTAAATCCTCTCATCAATTTGGTTTTTCACAAAAAGAGAATGATTCATTTTTTTTGAGGGGTCTCGCTAAAATCTATTAATCTCAATGAAAAATAGTTTAAAAGACCTAAATATCAAGTTTTTTTGGTATTTTTCTGTAAAAAAAGGCAGTCCGATTGTTGACCATAACTCGAGTTCGAGCTTTTTTCCGGGTGTCGATCCGCCCTAACTGGCTATCAAAAAAAAAGTTAGCTCAAGATTTGGCATATCGACACCAAAAAGTACCCTTATGAAAAAAACTATAATTGCATTCGCCGGACTGTCCGCAATCGGACTATCTACGCTATCCGCACAAACAACCGACTCAACCGGGAAGGTTTGCTACGAAGGATCCTCCGAACGTTGGGAAGACGACCTTAATGGCAACATCACGGTTGAGACCAAATTCATCCAATTTGCCCCGACGAATTCAGATGCACCAAACTCTTTCGCGGGCTCATTTGATCTCGGCTACACTGGACCAGCTCCCGTGCAGAACATCTCCAGCAGCTTCCTTAGCTTCACCTTCGATCCTGCGGTAACAACGGTCTCTCTCCCCGGTATTAACGTTCCCGACACGATTGCTGTTGGCGACGAGACTTGGGATCTCTGCCATACTTGTTACGATTTCAACTTCGATTTTAGGTCAGAACAGTCTGAGAGATTTGAAGTTCTTGTCTTCGACGAAAAAAGGCAGGAGATCAAACCAGGTAAGGACGGTTCTTACGCAATCACAGGAGCCGCTTCCTACCAGATCAAAAACATCGCTTCCGATGACACGATCAGACCAGGAAGTGAATTCACTGTCACTATCGACAACGTTGAAGTTTGCTACTGTGCGGTTCCAGAGCCCTCTACAGCTTCACTTGGCCTTCTTGCCTTACTTGGCCTTGTTGCCCGTCGTAAGCGCTAGAAAACTTACAGAAGCTTCTTTAGAAACTCAAAAATTATTAAAGAACCTCGAAGGCAATGCCTTCGAGGTTTTTTTATGGCTCAAAAGGAGGCAATACCTCAGAAGGAGGCAATACCGATACAACCGATACAAGGAAAAAGCTAAACTTTGAAACGAGTTGCTTTGCCTTTCCCTTCAATGAGGTCCAACAATTGCTCAGGGTTTCTTCCGTTTGCGATCAACACCTCAATTCCCCACTCAGTTGCACATCTAACCGCTTCAAGCTTCGAAGCCATTCCCCCGATCGAAAATTTTCCACTCTCAGAACGGATCACCCCACCAAGCTCGTCTAGATCATGAACGCGCTCAATCAATGCATCATTTTGATCTAAAAGCCCATCTACGGTTGTCAGAAGAATGAGAGTCTTAGCTCCTAGAAGCTCGGCAACCCGAGCTGAAAGCATATCGTTATCCCCCACTCGCAGCTCCTCGATCGCCACCGAATCATTCTCATTCACGATCGGGACAATGTTTCCTTCCAGAAGAAGGCGATTCATGGTCGCCGAAACTCGCTCTCGATGATCTTTCAAATCAGAACCCGTCAAAAGAAGCTGAGCCACATCGAGGTCGAATTGCTCAAAAAGCGTTTGATACCGCTGCATCAAGCGAGCTTGTCCAATCGCCGCCGCAGCTTGCCGTGTTTCCACATCATCAGGATAGGCTCCGAGCGAAAGCGCACTCACTCCCGCACCCACTGCGCCGGAAGAGACCATCACACAAGAATGACCGCGAGCCTTCAGCTCCGCGACCGCCGTCACCAGTCGAACCAACGAAGCGCCGTCGAGCGTCCCATTCTCACGAGTGAGAACTCCCGTGCCGATTTTGATGACAATCGTTTCTTTCATAGCTACATCCGCTCAGGAACTGGAATCGCCAAAAGATTCAGGCCATCCTTGAGCACCTTGGAGGTCAAATCACAGAGGATCAAGCGGCTTTCCCGTGTTTGTCCCTCCGACTTCAAGACCGGACAGGCCTCGAAGAAAGAATGAAAGGCCCGCGCCACCTCCAAAAGATACGTCGCAAGAAGATTAGGACGGTAATCATCCAAAACCTGATGAATCTGATCGCTATAGCGACTCAGCATCCGAACCAGATGAACCTCAGCCTTCTCAACGAGCACCAAATTCGCGCTATCTAAGCAAACCTCAGCATCGAGCTTTCTAAAAATCGAGCGTGCCCGCACATAGCTATAAAGAAGATACGGCGCGGTATCTCCCTCCAAAGCCACCATCTTCTCAAGATCAAAGACATAGTCAGACATGCGATGGTGTGAAAGCTCGGTAAACTTCACCGAGTTCACTCCGATCAATTCCGCCAGCTCTTTCTTCTCTTCAGCACTTTCAAGGCGGCTTTTTGCATCGACGACGATTTGCGCCGCCTTCACCGCATCATCCAGCACATCTTCTAATTGGGGAAGATCTCCCGCCCGAGTCTTCAAGGGCTTCCCATCTTTCCCCAGGATCGTACCAAAGGAAACATGAACAAGGTTCACTTGATCATATCCAAGACGTGCCGACACATCAAAGAGCTGCTGAAAATGCCCTCCTTGGCGGAAATCAACGACATACCAAATTTGGTCCGCCTTCCATTCATCGACCCGGAATTGCACCGTCGCGATGTCAGTGGTGGCGTAGTTGAAGCCCCCATCCTTCTTTTTCACCAACATCGGAAAGTCCTGCCACTCACCATCACGATTCACCTTAAAAGGATCATTCTTAGGCTTCACCGACTCACTGGAAAAAATCCCAATCGCCCCATCACTCTCCCTAGCATATCCCTCAGCGATGAGCTGATCGACCAGCGGAGCCAAAGCATCGTTGTAATCGCTTTCACCTAGCCAGTGGTCAAAGCGCACATCCAAGCGATCATAAATCGCATCCAGCCCCTTCCGTGACAGCTCGACGCAGCGAGTCCAGATTGCCAAATTCTCGGCATCTCCTTGCTGTAATTTCACCAACTCCGCCCGGCATTCCTCGCGAATCGCTTCATCCTCTTTCGAGGCATCAGAAGCGGTCCGATAAAGCCTCAACAATTCCTGCAAGGGCTCCTTTTCTAAACTCTCTTCATCAACACCTGCTTTCCAAGCCCAAGTCACCATTCCAAACTGAGTTCCCCAGTCGCCGAGGTGATTGTCCTTAATCACATTATGACCTAGCTTGGAAGCAACCCGCGAAAGACATTCTCCAATAATCGTCGAGCGAATATGACCGACATGCATCGGCTTCGCCACGTTCGGTGCCGAAAAATCCACCACGATAGTCTGCGGCGATTCCACCTGGATCACCGAAAGGTCATCAGAACTCCATTGCGCCCGTGCCAGATCGGCCCAGGCCTTCGCCTTCAAGGTGAAATTCAAAAAACCCGGACCCGCAATCGAGATCTCACAAAGATCACCCGCGTCCATCTTCTCCATCAACTCCGCCGCAAAATCGCGCGGATTCTTCCCCGCCGGCTTCGCCAGCATCATCGCCGCATTGGATTGAAAATCTCCAAAGCGCAGATCCGCCGCTTTCGTCACCTGAATCCGAGAAGGATCAGGCAAAGAAACATCCAGAGCTTCAAGTGCAGCGAGAACTTTCTCGCGAAGAGTTTCAGAAATGGTCATGACAAATAATTAGTTAGGTGAAGCGATTGAGAAAAGCTCACAAATTTCCTCTTGAGTGGTCGCCTCTTCAAATTGATTCCGCCGCTCCGATTGGCCAAACACCTTGGACAAGTCAGAAAGAAGCTGAAGATGCTGAGCCGCCTTCTCCTCAGGAACGAGCATCAGAAAAATGAGATGACAGGGAGCATTATCGGGAGAATCAAAATCGATCCCTTCCTTGGAACGCCCAAAGACCACAAGGGTATCCTTCAAACCCTTCACCCGAGCATGAGGAATCGCAACCCCAGATCCTAAACCCGTCCCCACATGAGACTCCCGCTCCAGCACCGCATTCCCAAAAAGGTAGCAATCACCTGAAGGCACTTTCCCAATCTTAGAAAGGTGTCCGATCATCTCAAGCACGACCTCCTCGTGGTCAGTCTCAGTAAGTTCGAGAATGACACAATCAGGAGTCACCAATTGTTGAAGAGAAGCCATAAAAAGTCCGCCCGACAGCAAGCTCTCAGGAAGCTCGTGCTAAGCGACGACAAGGAAAGAAACAAGGGCAAAACCAGCTCTGAAGTCGTAGGTAAGTTGGATGGCCTGTAGAAGAGCTAGCAATTAGCAGTTGGCTCTTACCGCTTAGCGGAGGTCTGGGAAAGCTAAAAGCCAAACGCTAAGAGCGAATCGCTAGGTAACCCAAACACCGCCTTACTCCCTCCGCAAAAAACGGCCAACCGCACTCTGCGACTGACCGTTTTGAAGTTCGTTAGATCGGAATTTTACTCCGCTGCTTTCTCCTCAGCCTTCGGCTCTTCCGCTGGCTGAGCTTCCTCAGCAGGCTTAGGAGGATTCACTTGAATCGGAGGCGTTACCGCTTCGATCTTTTTCGGAGGCTCAGGGCTCGTGATCTCGAAAACTTCGATATCAAAAACCAACATTCCAGACGGTCCACCCGGACGCGCGGGCGTATCACCATAGGCCATGTCAGCTGGAATCCAGAAGCGGGTCTTTTCGCCCTCAACCATCACCTTTAAGCCTTCAAGCCATCCTTTGATCACTCCACCCTGCATATTGACCTCAAAGAGCTCATCACGCTGAATCGAGTTATCAAACAACTTCCCGTTAGACGCTTCCCAGCCAGCATAGTGAACTTTCACCTTATCAGTGGGTCCGGGCTTCTTGGTGCCGGTTCCCTTTTTGAGAACTTTGTAGGCCAGTCCAGAATCCAGCTTCGTGGCATCATCAGGAACCGCCGCAACATCAGCAGGAGTTTCGGGAGCAGGAGGAGGTGTTTTGAACTCCACCAATTCCAAGTCGAAGGTTAAAGCACCCTCGGGAGCACCCGGGCGCTTCTGAGCGAAAGTCATGGCTTCAGGAATCCAAGCGCGAACTTTTTCGCCCTTCTTCATTCCTTTTAATACGTCAACCCAACCGGCAATCGGAGACTGCGCCAAGTTCAGAGACATTGGCTGCCCCATCTGCTTATTTGAACCAACAGCCGCGCCATTGGCATCCCAACCTGAGAAATTAATCTTCACCAAATCTCCGTCTTTAGGAGAAGCATCACCTTCACCGGCTAGGAGAACCACGAAGGGAATCCCAGACTCAGTCTTCGCCGCATCTGCAGGAGCGGCTCCGACATTTTCAGGGGCATCAGCTGCCTTGGGTGGTGGCGGTGGCTTAGGAACCGAGCGAAAATCGATGAGCTCGAAGTCGAAGACTAAGTCTCCTGCAGGAGATCCCGGAGGCGCTTCTCCTTCTTTTCCAAAGGCCAGAGCAGCAGGAATCCAAAATCGACGCTGCTCGCCTTTCTTCATCAACTGAACTCCTTCAGCCCAACCCTTAATGTTCAGCTCATTCAACTTAAACTGAGCGGGACGAGGTTGATTCTTAGTGCTAGTGAGAAATTCCCCATCAGCCTTCCAACCAGAAAAATGAACGGTCACGACATCTTCAGCACCGGGCATAGCATCGCCTTCACCTTCTTTAAGAATCTGACTTTTCAAACCTGAATCGGTCTCCAAAGCACCTTCTGGAGCTACGAGATCTTTCGGGGCTTCAGGCGGTTTCGCGACATCTAGTAACTCAACGTCGAAAACCAGCATTCCTTCGGGTTTTCCTGGCTGATTTTGATACGCTAAGTCTACGGGAATCCAGAAGCGACGCTTCTCTCCCACAACCATTAACTGAACTCCTTCGGTCCAGCCTTTGATCACTTGATTCAGAGCAAATTCGGCCGGCTGACCGCGGCTCAGGGAGCTGTCGAACATTTCCCCGTCAGAAGCTTTCCAACCCGTATAATGAACCTTCACGGTATCGGTCGCAGATGGCTTCTCGGTTCCTGTTCCTTTTGTCAAAACCAGCGAAGCGAGTCCGGACTCAGTCTTCTCCGCACCTTCTGGCGCTGCCGCCACATTATCGGGAGCTTTGAATGGATCTGGAGCCGCTGGCTTTGCTGCCTCAGCTACCTCAACGGGCTTCGCAGGTTCGGCAGGCGCAGCCGGTTCTTGAGCCACTGCGGACAAGCCGAGCGCGCTACTAAGTAATCCGGAAACAACCCGGCGTTTTCTGTTAATCATGTCGGCAGAACGGTCATCTGCACAAAGGACCCTGTCAACGCCACATCTCACAAGAATCGGAAGAATTTTTCCCCAATTTTAATCTTTCCTACTTCCGAAGTCCTTGGAAAGCCAATTTCACCCTCGATGGTAGGCTCCTGATATCCTCCAAAATCACGTAAATCGAAGGAACCAAAATCAAGGTGATCGCCGTCGCAAACAAGATTCCAAAGCCCAGCGAAACGGCCATCGGAATCAAAAACTTCGCCTGCATATCATCCTCCAGCAACATCGGCATCAAGCCCACAAAGGTCGTCAACGACGTCAACAAAATCGGCCTAAATCGTCGTGCGCCCGCATTCTGGGCCGCCTCCATGATACTTGTCCCCTTCTTTCGATGTCGATTCACGTAGTCCACCAAGACTAGGGAATCATTTACCACCACCCCTGCTAAGGCCACGATCCCGCACATCGACATGATGCTCATATTCAGCCCCATGAAAAGGTGACCCGCCACCGCCCCCACCATCCCGAAAGGAATGACGCTCATGACAATAATCGGCTGCACATAACTTTTCAGCGGAATCGCCATCAGGACATACATGATCAAAAGCGCGCCGATAAAACCCACCCCCATTTCACGAATACTATCACGCTGATCGCTCTGCTCCCCTTCGAAACTATAACGGACTCCTGGGAACTTCTCCCCGATCTTTTCTAAAACTTCTTCGGTATACTTCCCGACAATTTCATTGGCATTATATCCTCCGGGCAAATCGACATCCGCCTGCAAACTAATCGTTCGAAAACGATCCACCCGCGTCACCGTCGCTGGCCCACGGCCATATTCAGGCTCCACTACTTCCAACATTGGCACTTCATCCCCAGCGGGAGTGCGCAGCTTCATTTTCTCAAAATTCACCAAAGATTCCCGCTCAGCTTCCGGAAGACGCACCATCACTTTGACCTCATCCCGACCGCGTTGAAGACGCTGCACTTCGTTTCCATAAAAGGCATTCCGCACCTGCCCCATGACATTCGCCAAAGTGAAGCCCAAGGCCTTTCCTCGTGGAGTGAGGTCTCTTACGATCAATTCCTCACGCCCTTTGCGATCTGAATTCGAAACATCCACCACTCCTTTATAATCTTCGCGCAGCCTCTCGGTCGCCCAAGCCGCCGCCTCTTCCAAAACCTCACCATCTCTTCCGGTCAAATTAATATCGATGGCATTTCCTCCCGCTGCGGTTTCTGCGCGGAAGACCAGTGAAACAATCCCCGGAATATCGCCCACTTTTTTCTGCCAAATCGCCTTAAGTTCCTCGCTCGAAACGTCCCGATCCTTCGCCGCTGCCAGTTCCAAAGTGACCTCACCAAGATGCGTTCCCGCTGCCGATCCCGTCGGCGCAATTCCAGCATTAAATGGCTGCATCCCAGAAGTCGCGAGCGCATTAATCACAACCGAGTCCCCATTCAAATCTTCAATCTCCCTCCCCATTTCCAGCGCCGCCTTCTCAAGCTGCCGCACCACTTTCTGGGTTTCCAAAAATGGCACCCCTAGAGGCATCTCCACCTTTGCCGAGAGAATCTCCCCCTCTACTTTCGGGAAGAACTGAAAAGGCAACCACCCCGTCTTAACCAAGGTCAGAGAGACCATGACCAGAGCCATGAAAACCACCCACACCAAATAGCGAAATCTCAAACATAACCCGAGGAAGGGCGTATAAATCGCCTTCACAAACCTCTCCAAGCCCCCCGCAATCGCTCCCTGCAATCGGAAGATGATATTCTTACTCGGCTCGCTCGAAGTCGGCTTCAGTAATGCCAAGTGCGCGGGCAAAACCAACTTTGATTGCACGAGCGAAAAGAGCAAAACCGGAATCACCACGAGCGGAATGTTTGGCCAAATTTTTCCACTCACCCCACTCAGTCCCAGCATCGGAGTGAAAGCCGTCACGGTGGTGAGAATTCCAAAAATCACTACCACTCCAACCTCGTGTGTTCCTTTCCAACTCGCCTCCCGAGGATGCTCCCCTCCTTGAATCCGAGTGTAAACATTCTCACCCACCACAATCGCGTCATCCACCACGATCCCCAACACCAAGATGAAGGCAAAGGCCGAGATCATATTCATCGAGATCCCCAAATCAGGCATCAACCAAAGCCCACCCGCAAAGGAAACCGGAATACCCAAAGCCACCAAGAAAGCCAAGCTAGGCCTCAAAAACAAGGCCAAGACAAGCAGCACAAGCAACAAACCCACGCCTATATTCCTCTTCAAAAGATCCAGGCGACCTTCCAGAATTTGGCTCTGATCATTCCACACATCCACCCTCATCCCTTCGGGCATCTCCAAGCTCGCGACATACTCCTTCGCCAAGCGCACAATCTCCAAAGTATCTTGATCCGCGATCCTGAAAATATGCACGATAACGGCCTGACGACCGTTGAACTTCGAGACCAACTCCGAATCCTCAAAACCATCGATCACCTCCGCGATCTGGCTCAGCCTTAACTCAGAACCATCCGGGAGAGACTTCACCACGATCTTTTCAAATTCCGCACCGCGATACTTTCGCCCCACCGCACGCACGATCACTTCGCCCGATCCCGTCTTCACCGATCCACTCGGCAGATCGAGCGAGGCATTCCTGACCGCTGCCGCCACTTCGGCCAAGGTCAGATTGTATTTCCGAAGAACATCTTCCGGAACTTCAATCGAAATCTCATAAGGCCTCACCGAAGCCAGCTCGACCTTCTTAATCGTCTGCTGCCCTTTCAAAAACTTCTGAATGGCCCGCCCCGGTTCGCGTAAAAAGCCCGCCATCTTATCCTCCGGAGGAGGCGGAACATAGTTTAACAATCCATCGCGCACTTTCTCCGCATACGCCCGCAAGCTCGCCTCATCGGTATCTGCCGAAACCGCCAGACTCACGATCTGACGATTCACGACGATTTCTTCAAAGATCGGCTCCTCGGTCTCTTCCGCAAAGTTATCAATCGCATCCACATTCGTCTGAATGTCGCCCATCACATCGCGGACATCGAAACCCGTCTCAACTTCCACCGTCAACGCTCCCACATTTCGTGAAGCCGTCGAGCGCACCCTCTTAATTCCATCCACATCCGCAATCGCTTCCTCAATCGGAATGATGACCCCGCTCGTCACCTCTTCAGGCGTGGCATTCGGGTAAGGAACACGCACCACCACCCCATCAAAAGCGATCTCTGGAAAAACCTCCTTACGCAACTGAAACCACGCCGCGAAGCCCGCGATCAAAACCGCTGCCATGAGGAAATTCGCCGCGACATGATTGCCGCTAAACCATTTGATGAGCTTCTCCATGGTTTAGTCCTTCGCGGTCTCCTCTTCCTTCGCTTGCAAAAGCTTCATCCCCTCAACCGGCAATTCCAGCTTCGTCAAAATCACCTTTTCCCCATCCACGATCCCTCCGCTTGCATAGACAAATTCCTCGTTGCCTCTCACAATTGCGAGGTCTCGAAACTCTAATTCACCTTCCTCCGTCAAAACCCCCACTCGCTCGCGACCTCGCACCGCAATCCGCGGCACCGCCACCACCGACGAAAGCGTAGCTCCCGAAAGACGCGCTTTGAGAAACTGTCCCGATGAAGGCAAGCGAAAGCGCTCCTCCCCTTCGTCGTTCGGCAACACCTTCGCGAGGAGGTAAGCCGAGACCGTCGCCTGATCAATCTCGCCCAAGTCCCACATTACCTCAGCTCCCCAATCATACCTCTTCCCGCCAATCTCAGTAAAAAGCGTCAGCTCAGGATCTTTTGGAATCTGCACATAGTCATCCATCGAGAAAGGCAATCGAATCATCAAATTCTCCGCATCATAGATCATTCCCAACTGGCTCCCCGGCGCAACCGTCGACCCCAAATTCAACATCACCTCCCGCACGCGGCAATCGAAGGGCGCACGGATCACCGTCCGGTCCAGATCTTCGATCGCCTTCTCCAAAGCAGCCTCCGCAGCCACCACCCGCGCCTCCGCACTTTCTAAAAAAGGAACCCGCAGAACCAAATCCGAGGCTTCTTTCCCACCCCCAATCTTCTTCCAATCTCGCGCCGCCTGCGCTCCTCGTGCTTTCTC
Source organism: uncultured Verrucomicrobiales bacterium (assembly GCA_937928545.1). Lineage (GTDB taxonomy): Bacteria > Verrucomicrobiota > Verrucomicrobiia > Verrucomicrobiales > Akkermansiaceae > SW10. The sequence continues at coordinate 74,816 of CALGJQ010000013.1, read as the reverse complement.
CTGCACTACGCTCAACTTCGCATCAGCGAGCGCCGACTTCGCTTGCGCCAAAGCCGTTTGATAATTGAGTTGATCAATCTTTGCGATCACCGTCCCAAGCCGAAAAGTCGCGCCCACCTCAAACTGCGGATGCACCTCCACGATCCGCCCTGCCACCTGAGCAGACAGCACCGTTTTCCGACGAGTCACCACCACCCCCTCACTCGTGAGCGGGAACTCTAAATCTCCTTTTTTGACCACTGCCACTTCAACCACTGGGGTCTTCTCAACGCGCTCCTTCTTCGCCGCTTCGGGCTTATGTTCTTCGAGATACTTGTTCACGCCACGAGTCGCGGCGAAAACCACGGCAATCGCGATGAGGGTAATAATGAGAGTTTTCATAGTGCCTTATTTTGCTGGGCGATAGTCCCCGCCGAGAGCCAGGTGAAGGGTAATCCGATTATCAAGACGTAGACGCCTCAAGGAAACTTTTTGAGACTGCAGCGAGATTCGATTCGATTGCGCCGTGATCAAAGTAAGAGCATCGCCCGTGCCACCCGAGTATTCTGAAGCCGCCGCATCGGCCGCCTCCCTAGCCGTCTTCACCGCCCTCGTAATCGCCAATTCACGCTCTGCCAAAAACCGCTCCGCCACCAAACTCTGCTCAACTTCTCCAAAGGCTTTCAACACCGTGCTCTGCAACTTCGCGAGGTTCGCGCGATCATCCGAAGTCAGCTTTGCATACTCCGAGCGAATCGCACCACCAGCCCAAATCGGCTGCGTCAATCCTCCCACCAATGACCAAACCCCAAAGTCAGAATTGAAAATCTTACGCAGCTCATCCGTCGTCGTTCCTCCACTCGCGGTGATCTTAAGACTTGGATAAAAGGTCAACTTAGCCTGCTTCACCAAACTCCCCGACGAAGCAAAACGTCGCTCCGCTTCCAAAATATCCGGTCGCCTCAACAGCAACTCCGACGGCAACCCCGCAGGTGGCATTGGCGGAAGCTTCGGCAACGTCTCCGCGCTTTGAATCGCTCCTTTGGGATAACGCCCCATCAAAACCTCCAACTGTCGGATCGCCTGCTCTCGCTCGCCTTTCCTCAGCGAAATCAGCGCTTCATTCGTAGCGATCTCACTTTGAGCTAAACGAACTTGAGACGCCGACCCACCTTCGTCAGCCAAGGCATTCGTATACCGATCTCTCACAATATCGAAAGTCGACTTCAAAAGCTCATCTGTCTCTACCGCCAGTGCAATCTGCTCATTCGCCTCCGCCAAAGCGAGCCAAGCCCTCATCACCTGAGCCGCTAGCGAAGCCCGCGAAGCTCGAAAGGCAATCTCCTCCGCCTGCGCCACCGCAATCAAGCCTGACTCACCGGCCCGGTTGTATCCCCAAATATCGGGCTCCCAAGACACACTCATATTCGCTCCGAAATTCTCCGAAATCGACGACGGCACGCCACTTCCGCTAAAGGGAAAACCTACAAAATTTTGCTTTCTCCGCCCCGCATCCACTCCCGCATTAACCTGAGGATTCCTCGTACTTCCCGCCGTCTTCGCCGCCGCAATCGCTCGATTCACCCGCTCCGCCGCCACCCGCATATCTGGATTTGCGGCCAGAGCCTGATTGACCAAAGTCTCACCTCTCGATCCACCAATGCGACGCACCCAATTCGTGTCAATCCCCGCCTTCGCCTCAGGCGTCGCCGACCAACGTGGCGGAGCATCTTTCGATACCTCGCCCATTCGAGACTCAGGGCTCGTGGCCACACAAGCCGCCAAAAGGAGCGCTAAAAATACGATGAGTAATTTCATTTTAAAAAGCCTGCTTCGCAGAAATCGATGACGCGGTTCAAGGTGGTAGAAAGTTCTTCATCGCCAACCTTCCCCTCCGAGATTTTCCTCAAAAGATCAGCGTGAGTGAGCGTGTTTGAAAGCACCCCAAAAGAGAAATGAATCCGCCAAAAAACATCCTCCGACGAGAGCCCCGGACAAGCCTCCATAAACGCCGGAACATAACGCCTCGCCACTTCGCGGAATTGCCCCATCACTTCCTCCGGAAATTCATAAGGCCGATCCCCCACCACTCGTCCCATTAACTTCACAAAAAGCTTTTCACTGAGCGGGCTACTTTGAATCTGCGACAACAAAGGCTCAAAAAAAGCCGCCAACAAAGTCCTAACCGTCCGCTTCTCCAACTCATCAAGCCGTCGCAACCGCTCCTCATTCACCGGCGTCGCCATCCGCGCCACCACCGCATCGATCAATCCCTCCCGCGAGCCAAAATGGTATTTTACCGAAGCCACATTTGCCCCCGCCAACCCCGTAATCTCCCGCACCGAGACCACCTCAAACCCCTTCTCCGCAAACAAAGTCGAAGCCGCCTCAATCAAGGCAAACTTCGTCCCGCTCAGCTGGTCAGTGGTGGCTCTCATTAGATTCAAACAACCGTTTAAACCGAAAGTTGAATAATTCAAACGAATGTTTAAAGTTTTTTTCAACCTTACGGAGCTTGGATGGAATACCCCTTGGGTACTTTAGTCCGAGTCCCCAGTTGACAAGCTCACTCGGGCTAAAGCCCAAGCTCCGTATCTTTCACTCCCTCACCCAAAGACAAATCTTCCCATCTGCCGTTCCCTTGCCAAAACTCCCCCCGTGATCGACCTCATCCACTCCGACTGCCTCGCAGGAATGCAGACCATGAAAAAAGGATCCATCGACCTCGTCGTCACCTCGCCGCCCTATAATATCGGCATCGACTATGGCACTTACGATGACACCTCTGACCGCTCCTCTTTCATCCAATGGTGCCAAGAATGGGCCTCCGAAGTAAAGCGAGTGATGAGCGACGAAGCCTCCTTTTTCCTCAACGTCGGCGCGGCCCCCGCCGACCCACTCCTTCCCCACCAACTCATCCTCGCCCTCACTGAGGACTCCCCAAACTTCATCCTTCAAAACACCTTTCACTGGATCAAATCGATCTCAGTCGAGACTCGCGCGGGCCAAACCATCTCCACCGGCCACTTCAAGCCCATCAACTCGAAGCGCTACGTCAACGACTGCCATGAGTATCTCTTCCACCTCACCAAAACTGGAAACGTCCCCCTCGAACGCCGTGCCGCTGGGGTCGAATACGCTGACAAATCCAACATCGCCCGCTGGGGCCACACCGGCGGCGAGGACAAACGCTGCCGAGGAAACAACTGGTTCATCCCCTACGATACCATCCAATCTAAAAGCAAAGAACGCCCTCACCCCGCCACTTTCCCCATCGGCCTCGTCGAGCAATGCATCCGTATTCACGGTCACGAAAACACCCAGCACCTTCTCGATCCCTTCTCCGGCATCGGCACCTCCGCCCTCGCCGCTCAGCGGATGAAGGTCCCTCACTTCACCGGATTCGACATCGATGAAGACTATCTCGCCACCGCCCGCGAAAGACTCGCCATTGACGCGGAGGAAAGTTCCCAGCAACTTCTCTGAACCGATGCCTGATCCCACTCCAGAGCCCGTCGCCGAATTCACCAAAGTCGAGTCGATCTTCGTCCGCCATCGCAATTGCCTGATGGTCCGCGCCGATCTTACTCCAGTTTTCACCGACTACTACCTCCACCTCATGGACATCGGGGAACGCCACCCCGAAAACCTCGACACCCCGCTCAAGGACCTCCTCGCCGTTCTCACTCTCCACCTCGTCGCACGACCCTGGGCAGAGACCATCGCCTGGACCGCGAACCTCCGCGCCCCACGCGTCAATTTCTTCGCCACTGGCTCCTCCGTTCACGAATACATCACCGGCCGCGTCTTTACCAAGGACGTCCGCGAACCCGATCGTAATTTCCTCTATTCCCAAACCATGGTCCCCGGAAACGAAGCACGGAATTCCACCATCGAGGTCGAGAGCAGCGACCCTCTCGAATGGATTCGCCACTTTTACGACCAATCAGAACAACGCCCCGGGCGCGCCTTCCGTCTTCCCGATGACACCTACGCCCTCATCGCTGCCCAACCCGACTTCGACGAAGAATGGTTCGATAATCTCACTCCCGAATCCGTTGCTCAAATTCTTGAAACCGAACAAACCAAGGTTCTCGAGACGCGGAAATTTAAATTCTCCTGCGGCTGCTCGCTCGAAAAAATCCTTCCCACCCTCAGTGCGTGGAAAGACAAGCCCGAGGAACTCTTTGGAGACGATGCCACCCTCAACCTCCAATGCCCCCGCTGCGCAAAAAAATATCAAGTCACCCGCGGAGACCTCTAAAGCGTGACTCGCCCGCCTGAAAACCAGCCAAATATAGGCAAAGAACGCTCAAACGGCTTGGAAAATACTTGACCAAACTCCGTTCCTCACAAACAAACCCCGTCTGGCAGATTCACTCTGCTGGCCCATAATAGGTGAGGTGTGCCCTGCATTCCACAATCCCTTTTTACAATCATGGCAAAAAAGAAAACGACCGCTAAGAAAGCTGCGAAAAAGGCTCCAGCAAAAAAAGCTGCAAAGAAGGCGGCCAAAAAGGCTCCAGCCAAGAAAACCGCGGCGAAAAAAGCGCCAAAAAAGAAGACTCCAGCCAAGAAAGCCGCGAAAAAAGCCCCAGCGAAAAAGGCAGCCAAGAAAGTGGTGAAAAAGGCAGCTAAGAAAGCTCCTACTAAAAAAGCCCCCGCTAAAAAATCTGCACCTAAGGCGAAAGTCAAAGAAGCTCCAGCCGTCGCGACCAAAAAGGGCAAGAAGCCCAAGAACCGCATCGACACTCCCGAGATTCAGGAAAAAATCCGTGAACTCATCAAACTCGCCAAGGAACAGGAATACCTGACCTATGACGACATCCACGAGATCCTCCCAAACAATCTCGTCGAAGAAGAAGACATCACCGCCATTCTCGACCGACTCCGCCAGATGGAGTTCGACATCATCGACGCCTCCGAGGTCGATCGAATCAAGGACAAGAAAAAGAACGATCTCGACGGCGAAGAAGAGCCTAAGGACCAGAAGCTCGACATCCTCGACGACCCCGTCCGGATGTATCTCAAGCAAATGGGTCAAGTCCCCCTTCTCACTCGTGAGCAAGAGGTGGAAATTTCCAAGCGCATTGAAGACGCCGAGATCGAAGTTCAGAAATACCTGCACCTCTTCGGCTTCACCGCCAATGGATACCTCGCCCTCGCTGACAAACTCATGCGCGGTAAAGAGCGCTTTGACCGCGTCATTCTCGACAAAAAGATCGAAAGCCGTGAGCGCTACATGAAGGCCCTCCCCAAGCTTTGCGATCAGGTCCGTGGCATTCACGACGAAACCACCGCCATCATCAAAAAGCTCTCAGCGAAGGCTCCTCGTGGTAAGAAAAAGCTCGAAGCAACCCTCACCAAGAACCTGCAATCCATCGCTCGCCTCTACAGCCGCTACTTCTTCAAGCAAAAGGTCATCGAAGACTTCTGCGACGTCGTCGGTGAATATCAGGAGAAGATTTGGAAATACTCTCGTAAAAAGGGTGCCGAGTCTGAAGTCGCGATCAAGGAGCTCACTCTCGAATCTTGGCACAATGTCGAGCAATTCGAAGCGACCAACCACGAGCTTCGTCTCTGGATGCGCAAAGCACTCAAAGCCAAGACCGAGATGGTCGAAGCCAACCTCCGCCTCGTAATTTCCATCGCCAAGAAATACACCAACCGTGGTCTTTCCTTCCTCGACCTCATTCAGGAAGGAAACATGGGCCTCATGAAGGCGGTCGAGAAATTCGAATACCGTCGCGGCTACAAGTTCTCAACCTACGCCACTTGGTGGATCCGTCAGGCCATCACCCGCTCGATTGCGGATCAGGCCCGCACGATCCGAATCCCGGTCCACATGATCGAGACCATCAACAAGCTCATGCGCGTGCAAAAGCAGCTCGTTCAGGAATACGGTCGCGAACCGACTCCAGACGAGATCGCGGAGGAGATTCACCTCCCCGTCGAGCGTGTCCGCGCCGTTCTCAAGATGGCTCAGCAGCCTATTTCGCTCCAAGCACCCGTCGGAGATTCAGACGACACCTCCTTCGGTGACTTCATCGAGGATAAGTCCGCTGAAAACCCCATGGAGGAAGCAGGCTTCGCGATGCTCAAGGATAAGATCATCGAAGTCCTCGACACCCTCACCGAACGTGAGCGCGAGGTTCTCGAACAGCGCTTCGGCCTGAAAGATGGCTACTCCCGCACTCTTGAGGAAGTGGGCCGCCAGTTCCAGGTCACTCGTGAGCGGATTCGTCAGATCGAGGCCAAAGCCCTCCGGAAAATGCGTCATCCGACCCGTATCCGTAAGCTCGAAGGCTTCATCGAGCTGCCCATGTAAAATTTCTCAAGCCCGCTCATCGACAGATCAGCGGGCTTTTTGTAGAACCCATCTCAAGTCAATGCAGTCCAACCAATTCGAGCACGCCGTCACCGCTATTCTTGAGAAGGAAGAACGTTTCCAACCCGGAGCCTTCTTTCTCGTACGAGAAGCACTAGACTTCACCGTGGATCGACTCTCCAAAGAAACCAACGGCGAAAAGCGCCACGTCAGCGGAAAAGAACTCCTGCAAGGCTTCCGCGACTACGTCCTGGAAGAATACGGCCCCATGGGAGCCACCATTCTTGAAGACTGGGGCATCACAAAATGCCGCCACGTTGGCGAAATCGTCTTCCTCTTCATCGAAAACGGGGTCTTTGGAAAACAAGATTCCGACACCCTCGACGACTTTCACGAAATCTACACCTTCGAAGAAGCCTTCTCCTCCCCCTTCATCGCGGCTTAGCTCCTAAACCACGGAGGGGCAGCGAGACGCCACTCCTCCCTGCTACTCTTTCCACAGCCACCTCATCATCTCCGGCAGCATCGCGCCAGCTGCCTTAGAGCCGTGGAAGCATTGCCCATACTCAAAGTGGTAATCATAGCCCGAGTATTTCAAGGCCGCCGCCATTTGCTGATTCGCCAAGGGCCAATTGCCATACTTATTATCGAGATCATTTTCCCCTGCGAGCAGGTAAGCCCGAATCGGCTTCTTCTCTGTCTTCCGCACCATCGAAGGATAACTATGTCCCCCACGGATATCCACGAAGGTTCCCACCCAAATCAAAGCCTTCCCAAAGGACTCCGGCTTCTCCCAGCACACCGTCCACGCGCAAATCCCGCCCGATGAACCACCAGCAATCGCTCTCATTTTTGGATCATCGCTGATTTTGTAGTCCTTCTCCACCTCCGGTAAAATCTCCTCTAATAAAAATCGCGCATAGGTATCTCCCAAAGAATCATACTCCACACTTCGGTTCTTAGGCTTCTCCTTCTCATCCTGATCCTTGAGGTGCCCCGGATTAATAAAGACCCCGATCGTCACCGGCATTTGATCTTTTGCAATGAGGTTATCCATCACGGTTGTAGCCCGCAGCGTCCCCTTAAGATCCGCGTGCCTTAGACCGTCTTGAAACACCATCAGAGCCGCCGGCTTTTCTGGATCATATTGCGCCGGCACATAGACCTGATACTTCCGCCGCGTTCCGGGGTAGATTTTGCTCTCATTCCAAGTATGGGTCGTCACCTTCCCTTTCGGAACATCTTGCTCAAGAGAATCCTCCTCGTAGGCATAAGCTTCAATCCGCGTGACTCCTTTCTCTAGAATCTTGGCATCTTTATCTCGAATCGACCAAGAAAGCTCCTGAAAATTCTCAACATCCTGAACCAACTTCCCTTTTTGCAAATCGCCGAGCCGTTCCCCGGTTTTATCGTCAAAAACTGAAAGCGCCTTCGGATCATCGCTCACCCAATGAACAACCGTCCCTTTGGTCCAACATTTTGCCGAAGCGAATTGAAGACCTGCAGCAATGACTAAAAGAGTTCGTTTCATCAAAGGTCATACAGGCGAGAATCATCCTATCTTTCGTGATTAGCCTTTCCATCTCAGCAAGCCCTTGCTCTCTTTCCTGAACAAATGACCCGCCAAAAAGTGATCGACCTGCTCGCGATGAGCCGCTTCGCCAATCTTCCCACCGTTTGGTCAAACGGTCTTCTGGGGGCCCTCCTCGGCTACGCCACCTTCCACGAAAACGGACACACCTGCCCGATCTGCCTCACCCTCATTGGCTTATCTCTTTCCTGCCTTTACTTGGGCGGTTGCCTTTTAAACGACTGGCATGACGTCGCCTTTGATCAAAAAACCCGCCCCGATCGTCCCATTCCTGCAGGTCGATGGTCGCGCCAAAGCACCCTCATCTTCGCCCTCGGACTCATGGGAGCAGGGCTCATCTTGAGCGCGCTCGTCTCCCCCGTCTCGGCCCTCTTCGCCGCTGGCATCATCATTTGCATCCTCGCTTACACGAAGTGGCACAAAGTCCACCCCGCCAGCTTCTTCTTCATGGCCGGAGCCCGCGCCCTCATCTATCCCCTCGCCGCTTTCTCCTTCATCTCGTGGGAGCAGTTCCTCAAGCTAGGCCCACAAACTTGGGCCATCTTCCCCCTCCTCGCCCTCGGCCTCGGCGGCTACATCCTCGGCATCTCCCTCACCGCCCGTGCTGAGACTTCCAAAGACCCCGTTGGCGATGTCGCCAAGACCTTCCCCATCCTCTGCCTCTGCGCCCCCATCATCTTCTTCTCTGGCCCTCAACTCCTCTTCTACCCCGCTGCCATCATTCCCCTCGCCCTCTTCATCATCGTTCTCGCCACCATCGTCAGAAAACTCCGCAGCACGCACGATGTCGGAGCCTTCGTCTCGCGCACCCTCGCGTCCATTCCGCTCGTCGATTTCCTCTTCGTCTTTATCATCGCCCCTCACTTCATTTTTTGGATCATTGTCCCCCTCCTCGCCCTCGCCGCTCTCGGCCTTCAAAAGATCGCTCCTGCCACTTAGCCATGCTCCTCGCTATCGAATCCTCCTGTGACGAAACCGCCGTGGCCATCATTCGCCGTGTCGAAAAGGGGCCGGAACTCCTCAGTTCCCTCATCTCATCGCAGATCGAAATTCACCGCGAGTTCGGTGGCGTAGTCCCCGAGGTCGCCTGCCGGAACCACGCCCAACGCATCCGCCCCCTCGTCCAGCAAACGCTCGATGACGCCGATCTGACCCTCGACGATATCGACACCTTCGCCGCCACTCGTGGCCCCGGCCTCGCCTCATCTCTCCTCGTCGGACTCGCCTACGCCAAAGGCCTCGCCGCTGCCTCAGGAAAACCCTTCTACGGCATCAACCACATGGAAGGTCACCTCCTCTCGCCCTTCCTTGAGTCCGGTCACATCCCTCCACACCTCGGCCTCATCGTCTCCGGTGGTCACACCATGCTCATCGATGTTCAGGGCCACGACCAATACCAACTCATCGGCCGCACCATCGACGACGCCGCGGGCGAAGCCTTCGACAAAGTCGGCCGCATGCTCTCGCTCCCATACCCCGGCGGCCCCGAAATTGAAAAACTAGCCCGCAGCGGAAGTGGTCACGCCTTCACCTTTCCCCGCGCTCATCTAAAAGACGCACCTTTCAACTTCTCTTTCTCCGGCCTCAAAACAGCCGTCCTCTACCAAATCCAAAAACTCGAAGACCCCCAAGAACACCTCGCCGACCTCTGCGCCTCTTTCCAAGCCTCCGTCATCGACTCCCTCGTCAAAAAAACAATTCAAGCCGCCAAGAAGTTCGATCACAAGATCATCACCCTCTCCGGCGGAGTCGCCTGCAATCGCACCCTGCAAGAAAGCCTCATCCAAGCCGCCGAGTCCGAAGGATTTCAGGTTCGACTCACCCCACCCGCCCTCACCACCGACAACGCCGGCATGATCGCCCTCGCCGCCCTCCTAGCCTCCGAAAACCGCCCACCCGACGACCTAAATATCGGGATCAACCCCAACCTCCCCTTAGCAATAACATAGCCGAAAGCCTCAGGAACTTTCGCCCCCACCTCAGACAATCAACCACTCATCCCCATCATGGCGCAGCTCGTGCGTGATGCATTCCAGCCGATCTTCGGGCTCGTGCGTGATGTAGATGATTTGAGCAAGACTAAGCGATGCGATCCGATCAATGACCGTCAAAACAAGCGCTCGGTTCATAGCGTCCAAGCCCTGGCAAGGTTCATCCAAAATGAGAAGCGGCGGCTTTTTCACCAAGGCTCGCGCAATAAGCAGGAGGCGTTGCTGCCCATAGCTCAGGCTCCGGAAAACACGCTTCTGACAATCCGCCATTCCAATGAGTTCCAACCACGCTTTTGCTTTTGCGAGATGCTCAGGCTCAACTTTCTGATAAACCCCCACGCTGTCGTAAAATCCTGAAACCACCACGGAGAGAGCGGTCACGCCCACCCGATGTTGCTGGTGCAGACTCGGTGAGACAATTCCGATGAGGGACTTAATATCCCAGATCGTCTCCCCGGTCCCCCGTCGTTGCCCCATCACGGTGACCTCATTGGAGTAACATTGCGGATGATCCCCCGTCACGAGATTCACAAGAGTCGATTTTCCACAGCCGTTTGGCCCCGAGATCTTCCAATTCTGCCCCTGCTCAACCGTCCAGTCGAAGCCCGAAATAATCTCACGCCCCCCGTGAATCACGGTGACATTTTTCATCACCACAAAAGGCCCTTCAGAAGCCACCTTGGCCTCCCCTTCCGGCAAAACGACCTCTTGCGCTTCCAGCTTCATCAACTGCTGAAAACTCTCGTCCGCGATCACCTCCTCAAACTCACCCGCAAGAAGACATTCTCCATTCTCAACACAGGCAAGATGAGTCACAAGGCCGTCAAGGTCACTCAAACGATTCGCCACCATGATCAAATCGCGCCCCTCGAGCAACTTCTTCAAAGGTTCGCGAAAGGCTTGATCGAGACCATCAAAAGGCTCGTCCAAAACCAACAAGAGCGGACTTTGAATCAGCGCGCGAGCCAGCATTAAGCGACGTCGCTCTCCGGTCGACAGCGTGAGAAAACCCTGCTCAAGAAGCGAAAACAAACCGAGTTCTGAAGCCAGCGATTCAAGTTTACCTTCGGGCGGACAAACTTCTTCAATGAGCTCCCGCACGCTGCGACCGTAATCGATCTTGTTAAGAAACTCCGAATCATCCTCACGCAATTCACGTTCCAGAAGTTCATCCTCCACCTCAAAGGAAACCAGCGAGCCCCCGTATCTTTCCGCAAGTTCCTGAGCGAGGCTTGATTTCCCCGAACCATTTCGCCCCACAATTCCCCAAGATTGCCCGGGGTGAAATTCAATCTCACTCATCCTCAAATCGTCCCGGATTCACTTCTTTCCAAAGTTTCCAGCATGACAAAAATCCCGGCGCAAAGTCTTCGGGAACAGCCTGCACCCATTCATCGATCTGCGGCATCGTGAACCACTCACCGTATTCGATTTCCACACAAGGGAAGCGGACTTTCCCCTGCGCTAAGGTGGCGTATAGCCGAACATGCTCCCAGCCGGTATTGGCATGCGCTCCCAGCTTACCAACCTCTTTGACCTCATGATCAGCCAGACCGAGTTCTTCTTCTAACTCACGGACTGCACAAGCTTCGTATTCCTCACCGGCATCGACATGCCCCGCCGCACTCGAGTCCCACAATCCAGGACATTTGTCTTTCAGTCGCGAGCGCTTCTGCAAAAAAATCTCACCCTTTTGATTCAGCGCAAAGATATGAACCGCCCGATGCGTCAGACCATCTCGATGAATGACATCCCGCCGCTCGCTCCCCACGACCACATCGTTCTCATCCACTACCGCGAGCATTTCATCATCCCCCTGACCTTCTTCTTTCTCGAAAAAAGGATCGACCTCACGCGTAAGAGCGACCCAATCTTCGAGACTCAATTCCTCGGCCCGCGCCGTCGGTAACAGTTCTAATTTTTCACTCACCACTCCCCAGTCGATATCAGCCGGAAGATTCTTACGAAGCTGCTTCCGCCGCTGCGCAAAGCCCCTTCTCACCAACTCATCAAACAAACGACGATCGTGAATGGGCAACTCCGCCTGACGCGGTTCCAGCGTCATCACAGTCGAATCGATTAAGGGACGCGGGATAAAACAACTTGGCGGCACCACCTTGACCGGCTCACCCTGCCACTCACACTGCATGCGGAGCGTCAAAACCCCATAATCTTTGCAACGCGGACCAGCAAGGATACGGTCAATCATCTCCTTCTGCAACATAAGCACCGCTCTCACGAAGGGCGAGGGTCCTTTGAGAAAATTTCGTAAAATGGCCCCTCCTGCCGAATAAGGAAGATTACCGAGGAGCTTCACCTTCTTATGAGCAAAGAAAGGTCGGATATCGAGTCGCACCGCATCGTGATTGATCACCGTGACCTCCGGACGATCGGCAAACCTCTTCGTGAGATACTCCGCAAGCCGACGGTCATACTCCACGAGGATGATTTTTGCCACTCTCCCGATCAAATGCTCAGTCAGCGCACCCGTCCCCGGCCCCACCTCGACGACCGTATCATCGGGCTCCAGATTCAACTGCTCCACAATCCACTTCGCGGTATTTTCATCGACGAGGAAGTTTTGCCCCAGTCGTTTCGAGGGGACCACGTCTGCCTCTGCGAGAATTGCCGTTAATTCAGTTGCCGTCACACTCCCCTTTCAATTGCCGTAGCGCGGAATGTCCACTAAAAAGCAATCGCCGCATGACTCTTGCCACTGTCATCACCCTCATTCGACTTGCTCTGATCCCGGTTTTCGCCTGGGTCGCAGTAGGCTATGGCCGCACCGTCGATGCCGGCTCACCCGAGGAATCACAGCGCTGGCTCGCCGCCGCCATTTACACCCTCGCCTCCGTGCTCGATGGGCTCGATGGCTGGGTCGCTCGGACCTTCGACCAAAAATCCCTCACCGGAGCCATCCTCGATCCCCTTGTCGATAAAGCGCTCCTCATGACCGGCCTTTTGACCACCACCTTCGTCAACTGGGGCAGCGATTGGCATCTCCCGATCTGGTTCATCATTCTCGTGATCGCTCGCGATTTAGAAATCATCATCGGGATCTGGATTCTCTACTACATCAATCGTCGCGTCCCCATTAAGCCGCTTAAGATCGGAAAAATCTGCACCGTCACGCAGATGATCGCGATGGGCTGGATCATGCTCCACTTTACCGCCATCCCCCTGATGATCCCCACCATCATTGCCGCGATCTTCACGATCTGGTCCGCCTACGAATACTACATGATGGGATACTGGCAACTTCCACGGAACTCGCGTTCCTAGTCCTTGAATTATCTCACACTTCCTCCAAGATCTCCCCGTGTCCTTTCTAGAGCTCAAAGATTTGAAGACGCACTTCCCAGTTAAAGGAGGTGGCTTGATCTCAAAAACCGTCGAAACAATCAAAGCGGTCGATGGAGTGAGTCTCTCGATTGAGAAGGGTGAAATCCTCGGTCTCGTCGGAGAATCCGGATGCGGAAAATCCACCCTCTCACGCACCGTAATGCAACTTCAGCCCGCCACCGGCGGACAAGTCATCCTCGATGGCGAAGAATTGACAGCCCTCCAAAAAGACGAAGTCCGCCAGCGCCGGCTCGACTTCCAAATGATTTTCCAAGACCCATACGCTTCGCTCAATCCGCGCATGACGATCTTCTCAACCTTGGCCGAGGCCATTTGTCAGCGTCATCCAAATCTGAAGAAAGATCCCTCTCTCTCCGACAAAGTCACCGAACTCATGGCCACCGTCGGCCTCGATTCCAAGCACATGCGGAAGTATCCTCACGAGTTCTCTGGCGGACAACGTCAGCGCATTGCCATCGCCCGAGCCCTCGCTCCTGAGCCCAAGCTCGTCATCGCTGACGAACCCGTCTCCGCGCTCGACGTCTCAATTCAGTCCCAAATTCTCAACCTCCTCATCGACCTCCGCGATAAACTTGATCTCACCATGATCTTCATCTCGCACGATCTCTCCGTGGTCCGCTACATCGCCGACAATATTGCCGTGATGTTCTCGGGAAAAATCGTAGAATACGGCGAAGCGGACGAGGTCTTCCTTAGTCCTAAGCACGACTACACCAAAAAGCTTCTCGCAGCGATTCCACACCTCAAGGCTCAAGCCACCACCTAAATCTATCTCAATTCAATGGACCCAGGCATCTACAAAATCATTCACTTTATCGGACTCATCGTCCTTTTTACCGGACTTGGGTCACTGATTGCCTCCGACCCTAGGAAGCCAGCTGCCCTTCGCAGACCCGCCATGATTCATGGCATCGGCCTTTTTCTCCTCTTAGTGAGTGGCTTTGGGCTTTCCGCAAAACTCAAGTTAGGCTTCCCAAGTTGGATGATTGGTAAATTGGTCATCCTCCTTCTTCTCGGAGCCATCATCGTGGTGATCAAACGCCGCCTTCTCCCGACGCCAGCAGTCTATCTCATCGCCATCATCTTAGGCGTCATCGCTGCTTATCTCGGATTTACGAACTCGGTCGTACTTCGTCCTTTTAACTAAGCACGGAACGGCGGCGTCCCGCCGCCGGACAGGCCCCATTTTCCAAGCAACCGGGCGGCGAGACGCCGCCCCTCCTTGCTTTACCCCCAAGTTATTCACATCGTCTTTTCTGGGGACTTAATCCCAAGTTATTCACACTCCGAGACTCATGAGTCTCACTCATGCCTTTCGATGTCATCGCGCAAAACCTAAACGCTCAATCCTAGATCCCAGCAATCAAAAAGCCGACTCTCAGAAAGAGTCGGCTTTTATTAAATCGAGTAATCTCAACCAAAGAGTACGAAGCTCCCAAGTTATTCACAAAAGGTAGATTTGCTCACACAAAGCCACCTTATTGACACTTGTTTACATCACTTTGTGCTCCCCTGGGATCGGGCAAGGATAGATCCCATCAGGACCAGGCTTCGGTCCGGGATCGGCATCCCACGCAAAGCTCTCAGGCATCACTGAAAGCCCCTTCGCAAGCGCATCATCATACTTAATTTCCTTACCAGAGTAGGTCGCCATGCGTCCAAGAATTGCAGTCATCGTGGAGGCAGCCGTGTAGTAAGTATTGTTAATAGGCTTATTCTCACGGATGTGCTCATAGAGAGTATCGTGCTCAATCTGATAAGGTGACTTCTCGTCCTTACCACGGTAGCGCCAAAGTGTTTTTCCATTGGAGTCCAAAATTTTACCCGGCTCGGCCTTACCATTCTGGCAGCCAATCACCTCAGTCACTCGGTTCAGAGTCTTCGGTTGATGACGGCACTGCGAGGTCAAAACCGTTCCGTCAGCATAAGTAAACTCAACCGCGTGGTGATCAAAGATCTCGCCATGCTCTGGTCCCTTCCGAACCTGACGGCCACCCATGCCGTGCGCCTTGACGGGAGGCCCGCCCTTAAACCAGTTCATGACATCAATATTGTGAACGTGCTGCTCCACGATGTGGTCTCCGCAAAGCCAGTTGAAGTAATACCAATTCCGCATTTGGTATTCCATTTCCGTCATCCCCTCAGCGCGATCGCGCACCCACACGCCGGCGCTGTTCCAATAAACTTGGCCGTGCGTGATGTCTCCAATGATTCCCTCTTTCAGCTTCGCAAGCGTCTCGATGTACTTCGGCTCGTAGTGACGCTGCAGTCCGCAAACCACTTTCAAGCCCTTTTCATCCGCTTTCTTCGCAGCCGCGAGAACTTGACGAATTCCCGGAGCATCCACCGCAACCGGCTTCTCCATAAAGACGTGCTTTCCTTGCTCAACCGCATATTCAAAATGCTGAGGACGGAAGCCCGGAGTCGTCGCGAGAATAACCACATCCGCCGCATCGATCGCAGCACGATACCCATCAAAGCCGTCATAAATCCGATCTGCCGGAAGATCTACCTTGTCCGCAAATTGCTGACGGAAGGAGCTTACCGCCGCCTCAGCACGATCCCGAAAAGCATCAGCAACAGCCACCAACTTAGTTCCCGGCACGTTCAAGGTCTGAGCCGTCGCTCCGCGTCCTCGGCCACCGCAACCAATCGTGGCCACTTTTAATTCATCGCTCCCTGCCACTTGAGCACTGCTCGCAAAGGGAAGGGTCGCCGCCGCCGCAACACCGGTTTTAAGAAGGTTTCGTCTATCTGTATTCTGTAGATCGCTCATCAGCTGACTCTACGAACGAGAGAGGAGAAATCTAGCGTAAAAGCTCATCTTCATAGACAACCGTTAAGCCTGCCTGATTCAAAACCGTGGCCCCAAACTCACAATCCTCCAAATACATCGCGAGAAGCGAGTGGCCCTTGTGCTGAACCATCAACGAAAACGCGTAATCGAGATTCGTCTCCGCTTCATAAAGCACATTCAGGCACTTCTTCAAATCCGCACCCGACTCCTTCATCTTCACCACCAAGAGCTCCGAAAGCGTGTAAGCGATCCCCTGCTCCATAAACAATTCCTCAGCCGCATCAGGATCATTCACCACCAAGCGAGCCACCGTGGCATCACTCGAATCCTGCACACTCAGACCGATAACCTCGATCTCCCGTCGACTCATCAAAGTGGAAAGCGACGAAAATGCCCCCACTCGATTCGGAAGCATTACCGAAAACTGCCGCACAAAATGCCGCCTCTTACTCACTTCCTCGCTTGTTGTCATAATTTCAGGGTAGCGCTTATTAACAGAATCCGTCCTTTTGTTCAATCTGCATCTAAGGCTAGAAAACAGGCGTGACGGAGGAATATCTGAACCGATTCGGAGGCATTGCCCGCCTCTATGGCCAGCAGGCCCTTGAACAATTTTCAAAAGCCCACGTCATGATCATTGGCCTCGGTGGCGTTGGGTCGTGGACGGTCGAAGCGCTCGCCCGCTCTGGAGTCGGAAAATTCACCCTCGTCGATCTCGATGACCTCTGCATCACCAACACCAACCGACAAATCCACGCCACCAAAGAAACGGTCGGTAAGTCAAAAGCCGCCGTCCTCGCCGAGCGAGTCTCCCTCATCAATCCCGAGGCCCAATGCCTCATCGAACAATCCTTCTATTCGGAAAAGAACTCCGACGAACTCCTCGCTCGCAATCCCGATGCCGTCGTCGATGCCATCGACTCCGTCCCTCAGAAATGCCACCTCCTCGCGACTTGCCGAAAGCGTAACATCCCCGTCATCGCCAGTGGAGGCGCGGGTGGGCGACTCGATGCCTCCCAAATCCAAATCGCTGACCTCTCAAAAACCCACGGCGATGCCCTCCTAAAATCCGTTCGCATCAATCTCCGCGCCGACTATCAGTTCCCCAAAGCCGAGAAAAAGACCCGCAAGTTCAAAATCCCCGCCGTCTTCTCCGCCGAACAGCCCAAATTCCCCACCTGCGACGGTCAAACCAGCACAGACCGCCCCACCGAAATGACGGGCGGCATCAAATGCGACTCCGGCTACGGCGCCGCCACCCACGTCACCGCAACCTTCGGAAACCTCATGGCAGGCTGGATTCTGAATCAGCTTTCCAATGCCGTCACCAAAACGTAGCAGAAAGCTCCAGCTTTCGGAATTCCCAGCAAAGTCCATGGAAGGACACTTTAGAAAGTGTCCTCCCCGCCCACAACCAAAGCACCGCAAGCTGGAGCTTCCGGCTACGCCAACAAATATAAAAAGCGGTCCTCTTTCGAGAACCGCTTCTTTAGAAAACGAAAATTGAAGTGACCTTAGTTAACGCCCTTCTTGGACATCTTGGTTCCCTTCGTCGAACCCTGACGGGCTTTGAAACGAGGGTTGGTCTTGTTGATAACGTAGAGAGTGCCCTTACGCTTGACGACTTGGCAGTCAGCGTGGCGGCGTTTAGCAGAAGCGAGTGAAGAAAGAACTTTCATAGGACCAGCGGTTGAGGGCGGGAGACTACTCGCCAGTTTTAGGGTGTAAAGCCCATTCCTCACAAAATTTCGTGTGCAATTGAACCCCTCCGTGTTTCACTTTGCCAACCCTTAATTGCATGTCGGAGTCCTACTTTCAAGAAGCAGCCAACGCCCCCGAGACTCCCGAAGACGTGACCCTGCGTCCTCCTGGATTCGAAGACTTTCATGGCCAGGAAAAAACCACCGAGCGCCTCATGCTCATGGTCGCCGCCGCCAAAGGCCGGGATGACGTCTTAGAGCACATCCTCCTCTCCGGACCTCCGGGACTTGGAAAAACGACCCTCGCCAACATTGTCGCGACCGCCGTGGGCACCACCCTACACACCACCTCCGGCCCCCAGATCGAAAAAGCCGGAGACCTCGCCGGCATCCTCACCAACCTCCAACGCGGCGACATTCTCTTCATCGACGAGATCCACCGCCTCCACCCCGCCATCGAGGAATACCTTTACCCCGCGATGGAAGACTTCCGCCTCGATATCATCATCGACTCCGGCCCCTCCGCGCGCTCCATCCAACTTCAACTTCCTAAATTCACCCTCGTCGGAGCCACCACCCGCTCCGGCATGCTCACCTCTCCCCTCCGATCTCGCTTCGGTCTCATTAACCGACTCGACTATTACACCAAAGAACAACTCGCCGTCATCATCCTGCGCTCCGCCGAAATTCTGAAGCTCGAAATCGACGAAGCAGGAGCCCTCGTCGTCGCCCTCCGCTCGCGAGGCACGCCTCGAATCGCGAACAACCTTCTCCGCTGGGTCCGCGACTACGCACAGGTTAAAGCCGACGGCATCATCACCGCCCCCGTCGCCCAAGCAGCCCTCGAAATGATCGAGATCGACGAAGACGGTCTCGACGAAATGGACAAGCGCATCCTCGAAGCGATGATCTACAAATTCAATGGAGGCCCCGTCGGCCTCTCCTCCCTAGCCGTCGCCATCGGCGAAGACGCCTCCACTCTCGAAGAAGTCCACGAGCCCTTCCTTATCATGCAAGGCTTCGTCAAACGCACCCCACGAGGCCGCGTCGCCATGCCCGCCGCCTACACCAAAATCGGAGCCCCTCTCCCAACTACGGAGCTTGGGCTTTAGCCCGAGTCCCCCTCAACCAAGTCCCTCTACCACCTCTTAACCCTCAACTTTCGCGCAGCGAATCCCATGTCCCTCCACCAAGACCTCCTTCAAAAAGCCAAAGACTCCGGCTTACGTCGCACCAAGGCACTCGAAGCCATCCTCACCTGCCTCGCCGACCACAACCGGCCCATGACTCTTGCCGACCTCTCCTCCTGCAGCCACCTCTCCAAGCAGTGTGATAAAGCCACCGTCTTTCGCCTCCTCCAACGCCTCAGCGACAAAGGCATGGTCCGCCGCCTTGGCCTCCACGAACGCGCCGCCTACTTCACCCTCCTCATTCCCGGCCAACATCGCGACTACCTCATCTGCACTGACTGCGGAAGTATCGAACCGATCGACGCCCCCTGCCCGGTCCATAAACTCGAAGAAGAAATCCGCCAAGAAACCGGCTTCGTCGATCTCTACCACGAGCTCGAATTCTTCGGCCGCTGTCCCAAGTGCGCCAGCTGACTCAATCGATCCGCCGAAGCCACAGCCTAAATCTACATCGACAGCTCTAGCGTCGTTTTCGAAAGCAGATCACTTGAAACACTCCGATTCCTAGAAGCAGCAAACTACTCGGCTCCGGCACCGCCGAGAATTCAGAACTAGCAAGCCCTGGAAGCAAATCTGAGTAATGCTCGACGTTGACAAAAGAGGTCTTATTCCCGTAAGCCACGCTGGAATTTGATTGCCCACGATTTCTGATCACTGCCGAAATAATCCCCGCCAATTCGTATTTTCCATCGCGGTAAATAAAGGCAGCACCTCCCGAATCGAATCCCCCAGCACTCGCTTCCCAGCCAGCGACCTGACTCCCACTTTCAGGGCTATCGAAGCTTGTGTAGAAGTTCTCTTGAAGAGCTCCATTACTCGTATAGCTGAGCACCGGAGATCCAGATCCTCCAAAGATGGATTCAGCTCGGTTCACTCCCCAACTCATGGTTCCGGCTATTGAGCTGGTTTGATAACCCTCGTCCCCTCCGAAGCTCACCAAGCCACCAGTTCTGGTACTACGCCCGAACATAACTATCTCTTCCCCAAAGGCCGGGATCGTACTTGCGTAGGAAACAGACGGCAGATCTGGAAAAAGATCTCCCCCAACTCCATAAAGCTTAAGATCCGCACCTCCTATTCGGGTCGAACTCACGACATTAAGACTTTTCCCTGCTACCGAAATAGAGCTTGTCCCTGGAGTCAGGCTCGCTGTGTGATTCGCCGTCAAAACGTAACCGATATCGCTACCCTCTCCCCGACCAAGGTAAATACCCGATGCGCCACCAACGCTCACCATGTTGTCCCAATAGAGAAAATCGGGGTGATCATACAAGAGTGATGATTCACTCCTATTTGCTGAGCCTTCTCCACCCGCACCATCCACGATGATCGCGAGAGAAGGAAGTGATAAAAATATGGAAGAAGCCACAGTGAGTGGAACTTGAATAAAATTTTGTCTTTTCATGTCAGGGGGGTGGTAAAACCTGACAAATTGGTAAAATCACAATTGTTTATGGTCAATTTTTTTAAAAAAATGACCGAATAGGACTATTTACCTAAACAAATCAAATGACCAAATTTTGCGATTTGAAGGACGACATTTGACCTCTTACCCGCCTCCCAACCACTCCAATGTCCAGCACGGCTTAACCCACAAAAAAGGCCCGCAACCGAAGTTGCGGGCCTTTCAAATTGTTAGATCGTTTCGAATGTAACCGCACCGTCTATCGACGACGACGAGCAACGCACATCGCAAGAACAAATGTGCCCAGAAGAGAGGTGGATGGCTCAGGCACTGAAGAACCAGAAACATCCACAGTTAAGGCAAGCCTCGCTGCCCCTACACCCTGATCTCTTTCAGATTGTCCAAACAGGTATTCATTAGCCCCACTTCCATCAATTGTCACGACAGAGCCACCTAGCGTAACGTTCGAAACACCCGAATTGATTGCGCCAAGGAAATCGGCCCCAAGGCTTACAGTTACAACAGAATCGCCACTGTCGACTAACGAAAATCCGTAAATTGATCCTGATCCAATATCATTAAAAAGAGCTAAGCCACCAGTCGTTGGTCCTGACACATCCCTGACAACGAACGCTTCTGAAGGATCACTGGAACCATATCCACGATACCCGATAGAAGACATGTCTAATTCGAGTGTGGCCGATTCAATTGAACCGCTGAGACCACTGAGATCAAAACTGAAAAATGAACGGTAAGTTACGTCATTGCGAGAACCGGAGATATAGACTCCATTGCTTGGATTATTAAAGCCAGAATCGTTCACCCAGCCACGATGTGACGAATCCAAATTGACGTTAATAATTTGCCCAAAAGAAGCTCCGGTAGACACTATGGCGAAAATAATTGGCAGAGGGTTTTTCATAACGGTGGATACTTAAGAAATCCGATTAATACAGTCAAACATATTTTACTGGTTTCTTAACCAAATTGCAATTTGGACCACATATTGGGAGACTGCATCCAGATCGAAAAACGAAACAAAGGGGTATTCTCTCCCAATTTGTGTCTTCACGAACGCGCCGCCTTCTTCACCTCTTATCCTCGGTTGAAATCGCGACTACCTCATCTGCACCAACCGTCGGAAGCATCGAACCGATCGACGCCCCTTGCCCGGTCCACAAACTCGAAGAAGAAATCCGCCAAGAAACCGGCTTCGTCGATCTCTACCACGAGCTCGAATTCTTCGGCCGCTGCCCCAAGTGCGCAGCGGGGTAATCAATACCCCAAATCATCCAACACTCCAGTAGCCGCATCGAGCTGCCCCATCAACCCTTGCAGCGCGATATAGGATGCCCAGCAAATCGCCACCGCTACCACCGTCAGCACCACCTTTAAAACAAGGTTCAACTTCGGGTGCAGCCAAATTGAAGGCAGCGCCAAAATGGGGAAGATCAAGAACAGCAGCACGATGAAGGAAGTCCGAAAATAAAAGGGCAACTCTTCATCCTTTCTTGCCACTGCTGGCCTCATCGATTCATCCAAGAACTCATTACAGTAGCGGCACTTCACCGCTTCCTCCTGAATCTCCTCCGCGCAATAGGGACATTTCTTCATCTTACTCACTGAAGAGAAGGCTCGCCCAGATTTTCACAAAAGTCCACCTCCCTCACTCATCCTGCTCGCAAGCTCCGCCCATTTTTCCAAAACAAAAATAAGAGTTTCGCTTGGCAAAGCCCCTCCCAGCATCCTATCCCCTCCCGCAATGCTCTCACAGGATATCATCGAATGGCCGGACGAAGTCGAAACTCTCATCGATCAGCTTGAAGGCGAAGCCGCCGAACGCGCTCTCACTCGTCCCGAACGCGCCCTCCTAGATATCTACGAGACCGTCCCCATCCTTCAAAGCGAAGACTGCCTTCATGAATTTTGGCAAAGCGGGATCGATCAGCAACGCATCATCAACTCCTTCGAACTCATCGGCGCCAGTACCCTTGTCGATCCCCTCAACGCCAGCCGTTGGTGCGAAACCCGCCCCGAAGACCGCGGCGACTATAGCGAAACCGAGTCCAAGCACCTCGCCACCATCGAAGAAGAACTCGCCGAGGGCATGAGTGACCTCATCGACCTCGTCCTCGACTTCATCGAAGAGGAAATGGAGTAAACTGGGAACGCCAACGTCCCCGTTGGCAAGCAAAGCCATGGGTTGCAAGCTCCCCTTCACTGTGCCAACCTGTCGCAGCTTTGAAGTCCGCCGTTTTAGAGAAAATCCTTTCCCGCCTCGATCAAATCGAGCCGGAAGAAGTGCAGGCCTTGCTCTCGCGCCTCGTGCGAGAAAAGGGCTTTCTCCAAAAGGTCTTTGAAGCCCTCCAAGAAGGGGTCCTTCTCCTCGATGCCTCAGGTGGCATCAGCTTCATCAATCATGCCGGCTGCCGCTTCTTCGGAACCACTCCGGAGGAAGCTCAAGGCAAGCCTCTCACCGAAGTCGTCCGGGGAGTCGATTGGTCGGCTCTCATGCAATCCAATCGCACCACGGTCAGCCGCGACCTCGAAATTTTCTATCCCGAAAACCGCTACCTCAACTTCTACCTCTCCCCTGTTGCCGAAGAAGATGAAGCCGACTTAGGGCACGTCATGCTCGTCCGCGATGTCACTCGTTCCCGCCGCGAAGCCGAAAAGGAAATGGAGTCCGAAAAGCTCAATGCCCTCACCCTCCTCGCGGCCGGAGTGGCTCATGAAATCGGAAACCCTCTCAACTCCCTCTCGCTACACCTCCAACTTCTCGAACGCAAAATCCGCGACCTCCCCGAAGGAGATCGCAAACCCCTTGCTGAACATCTTGGAACCGCTCAAACCGAAATCGGCCGACTCGACACCATCCTCAAGCAGTTCCTGCAAGCGATGCGACCCACCAAGCCCGAGCGCGTCCCCACAAAACTCCACGAGCTCTTAGAAGAGAGTCTCGATGCTCTCAGCCCTGAAATTCAAAGCCGCGAAATCCAAGTCAAACTCGACCTGTCCCCTGACCTCCCATCCTTAGATCTCGACCCCACCCAAATCAAGCAAGCCCTCTACAACGTCGTTCGCAACGCCTACCAAGCAGTCAACACTCCCGATGGCTCAATCCTCATTCAAACAAGCGTCACCGACTACGAGGTGACCTTGGCGATCTCAGACAATGGCTCCGGAATCTCGCCCGAAACCATGGGATCCATGTTCGAGCCCTTCCAAACCACCAAAGCCGATGGAACAGGCTTAGGAATGCTCATCGTACGTCGAATTTTACGTGAACATGGCGGCGAATTAGAGGTCGAAAGCGAAGAAGGAGCCGGAACGACTGTCACCCTCTATTTCCCGAGGACTGACAAGCGAGTCCGCATGCTAGAAGACCGCCCCCCGATCGAAGTTTAGAAATCTCCATCCCGTGAAAACTCTCCTCATCGTCGACGACGAAAAACCAACCCGCGATGCTCTCCGCATGGCTTTGGAAGACAGCTTCGACTGCTACCTCGCCGCCGATTTAAAACAAGCCACTCAAGTCCTCAAGTCCGAGGACGTCGACCTCCTCCTCACCGACCTCCGACTCGGCGGAGACTCCGGCATGGAAGTTCTCGATGCCGCCCTCGCCCTCCCCAACCCACCGGTTGCGCTCATGATGACCGCTTACGGATCAGTCGATACCGCCGTCGAGGCGATGCGCCGTGGCGCCTGGCACTTTGTCACCAAGCCTCTCAATCTCGACGAGGTAGAACTGCTCCTAAAACGCGCCGTCCGCAGCCGCTCGCTCGAAAAAGAAAACGTCAAGCTCGTCGCAGAAAACGAGACCTTAAAAGAAAGTAAAGCGAAGGCCTCATACGGCTTGGCACGACTCATTGGCAGCTCACCGCAGATGGCGAAGGTCGCCTCGAAAATCGAACAAATCGCACCCACCCGCGCCACCGTGCTCATTGAAGGTGAATCAGGAACCGGTAAAGAAGTCGTCGCTCACACTTTGCACGACCTCTCCGGTCGGCCGGGCGAAAAATTCGTGGCGGTAAACTGCGCCGCCCTCTCGTCTCAACTTCTCGAAAGCGAACTCTTCGGCCACGAAAAAGGCTCATTCACTGGAGCTTCCCAGCGACGAGTCGGCCGCTTTGAACAAGCCCACGGCGGGACCCTTTTTCTCGATGAAATCGGCGAAATCGACTCCCAAACCCAAGTCAAGCTCCTCCGTGCCCTTTCCGAGCGAACCATCGAGCGCGTCGGCTCAAACGTCCCCGTCAAAATCGACGTCCGTGTCATCGCCGCGACCAACCGAAAGCTTGCCGAAATGGTCAAAGAAGGGACTTTCCGCGAAGACCTCTACTTCCGCCTCAACGTCCTCGGAATCGAAATGCCACCCCTTCGGCAGCGAAAAGAGGATATAGTCCTCCTCGCAAACTCTTTTCTGGTCGAATTCGCGAAAGAAAATCAACGCCCTGAAAAACCGCTCACCGAAGAAGCAATCGGGCTTCTTTTAGATTACAAATGGCCCGGTAATGTCCGTGAACTCCGCACTGCTATTGAGCATGCGGTCGTCATGTCCAATCAAGACACTCTCGATATCCAGCACCTTCCCGACTTTATCGCCGGTGGTGGACATCGCTTTGAGAGCCAATCAGAGAAAAACACCCTTGCCCCTGAGAAGGAATTCAACTTGCATGCCCTTGAGCAACGCGCGATTCAACGTGCTCTGCGCGAGACTGATGAAAATCGGACAAAAGCTGCAGAACTCCTTGGAATTAGCCGACGCACCCTTCAAAGAAAACTTCGAGACATACCGCCCATCGATTAATCAAAAACTATGAGTAGCCCCCAAAAATCAGGAGGGATGGACACCGCAGTCCTCGTCCGACGCCTTCTTTTCTTCGTTCTTCTTTTTGCCCTCGTCTTTTTCTATCTCGTCCTAACCTTCAAAGGCCTAACCACGCCACGAGGAATGGAACAGGCCCAGATTGGGCGAGAAATTGCGCGAGGCAATAACGCGACCACCAAAGTCATTCGCCCCGCAGCGATCTGGCAGGCCCAAAAAAACGAAAACGTCGATCTTGAACTCGATGCCTTCTACGACACCTACCATTCCCCACTGAATCCTTTCCTTTATGGAGCGGTCTTGAAAGCCGTCGATGGCGGCGACTTTGATAAATTTCAAATGGTGGAAGATTCTCGCACCATCTACCGCTTGGATCGGGTCATATCGGCCGTGGCGGTCATCCTTTTTCTAATCGCGATTGGTGTCAACTACCTCCTGATATCGCGAATTTTTGATGTGAAAATCGCGGGGGTCACCGCCATCCTCATGATCTTAAGTGATCTCATGTGGAAGTTCACCCAAACAGGACTTCCGCAGATGCTCATGCTCATGCTCTTTTCATGTGCTCTCTTTTTCATCTACCGGGCACTTGAGGCATCGATCGAAAATCGCGTTGCGATGGGATCGATCATCATTGCCGCCATTTTTCTCGCACTTTTAGGGCTTTCTCACTGGCTCACCATTTGGATCACCTTGGGCTTTGTGATATACGCGGCCTTCTTCTTCAGGCCTAAGGGACTTGCTGGCCTATCAGTCTTAGGTATCCTCCTGATTCTTAGCCTATACTTTATGGCCAAGAACATGGAGTGGACTGGAAATCCCGGAGGAACGGCATTCCTCACTCTTTACGGAGGCCTCACTGAGTCCGAAAGCAATATCATGCGGACGAGTGACCCCAGCGAAGAAACCTATCGAGTCCTTCACAACCTGAATTCTCTCATCATTAACACCTCGTCGAACATGCTAAGACAGGCCAATTTGCTCTACAACAATCTAGGAGCAATCATTGCGGCCCCTCTCTTTTTCTTGGCCTTAATCCACCCCTTCAAGAGAGAGTCGATTGCAAAATTCAGATGGATCATTCTTCTCATGTGGGTGATGGGTGCTCTTGGAATGGCCCTCTTTGGTCTTTCCGACAGTGCTACCGACGCAAACCAGCTTCACATCCTTTTTGCTCCGATCATGTCAGCCTATGGTCTAGCCTTCCTCTCAATTCTCTGGAGCCGTATCGATCTTCCTGCAGGCAGTGCCTTCATGCGCTACGGGCATTTTGTGATCGTCATCATTATCAGTGCTGGTCCCCTGATGTTAACCATTCCAAAAGCGATTCAAATTAGCTTGGCCATCGATAACCAGCGCCCAGTTTGGCCACCCTACTGGCCGCCGCTCCTCAGCAGAACCCTCCATGATGCGACCACTGACAAAGAAATCATTTTCTCAGACCAACCTTGGGCAGTCGCATGGTATGCCGACCGAACCTCAATTTGGCTCCCGCGAAAAGTCGAAGAATTCGAAGCCTTAGAACAGCTCGCCAAAGATCAAAAACTCGAAACCGCTGGAATTTTAATCACTCCAACCTCATTCGAAAATAACCCTCTTTACTCAGCCGCCCCTTTTGGAACAGGCGAAGAATTTGCCGCACTGATGCTAGATGGGGCAGCTCTGGGTGTCACCGAGGGCCAAATTGGGCAAGGAGGCTTGAGGATGAGAACTCCAATTCTTCGAAAAGTCATGGCCGATTACCCAGAAAGTCGTCATCTCTTTCCGATGCGCGTCATCTATTATTCCAAAAAGCCATTGATCCAGCAGTAAGATCTCGCCTCCTCCATGCCTTCTAAGAAAAAGTCTCCCCCTTCACCAGCTGCCGAATCGTTTGAGGAAGCGGCTGATGAATTGGAAGAAATCATCAAAATCCTCGAACAAGAGCCCACTTCTCTTGCAAAACTCCTTGATGATTTCGAGCGAGGACAAGACCTTCTCAGCTTCTGCCAAAACTCTCTCAAATCAGCACGCAAACGCCTCGACATTGTCGAAGCAAAATTTCAGGCCAATTCACTCAGCGATGAATCCGAAGATTCATCCTCAGAAGACGAGCCTTCTAACGACGACGATGTCCGACTCCTCTAAAACTCCTTTCCTTGACCAAATTCAAGGACCCTCCGATCTCCAAAAAATTGCAAACGAGGACCTCCCGGCTCTCGCCGAAGAGATTCGTGAAACTCTGATCACCTCTCTTTCGAATACCGGTGGTCACCTCGGCCCTAACCTCGGTGTCGTCGAATTGAGTATTGCGATGCATCGCGTCTTCGATTCCCCGAAAGACAAATTCCTCTTCGATGTATCCCACCAAGGATACGTCCATAAGATGCTCACCGGACGGGCAAAGGAAATCGGCACCATCCGCCAGTATGAAGGTCTCAATGGCTTCCTGCTCCGAACCGAATCTGAACATGACTGCTACGGAGCAGGTCACGCAGGCACAGCCGTTTCGGCAGCCTTAGGCATGTGCTCAGGCCGAGACCTCAAAGGCGAAGACAACCACGTCGTCGCCGTCGCCGGAGATGCCGCCTTTACCTGTGGCCCCACTTTGGAAGCGCTCAACAACATCGCCGAAACAACCAAGCGCTGCATCATCGTCCTGAACGACAACGAATGGTCCATTGACAAAAACGTCGGAGCCCTTGCCAAGTATTTCAACACCCTCCAAACCCACCCCGCCTACAATGGCATCCGTGAGCGGGCCGCCGAAATTGTCGAAAAAGTCGCCGGACCCGGTGCTCGCAAGTTCGTTCACAAAGTTGAGCGAAATGCCAAGAACATGCTTCTCCCAAATGTTCTCTTCGAGAAATTTGGCCTCCGCTACTATGGGCCGATCGATGGACACGATCTCCCGTCCGTCATCAAAAGCCTTGAGCACCTCAAAGAAAAAGACGAGCCTGTCATCCTGCACATCATCACCGAAAAAGGTCGCGGCTACCAACCCGCCCTCGACAAGCCTGGAAAATTCCACGGACTCGGACCCTACAATGTCGAAGACGGTTCTACCGCCGCTGGAGCCCCCACCTTTTCCGAACTCTTCGGCCGCGCCGTCACTGACTTCGCTAAAGAGGACAAATCAATCACCGCCATCACTGCGGCCATGCCTGGCGGCACCAAATTAGAAACCTTCAAAGAAGAACTCCCCGAGCGCTACTTTGATGTCGGAATCGCAGAAGAACACGCCGCCCTCTTCGCCTGCGGCCATGCCTCCGAAGGCCTCAAACCCTTCCTCGCAATTTATTCCACCTTCATGCAACGCGCCTATGACATGATCATTCATGACATGGCCTTACAAAGCCTCCCCGTGCGACTTTGCATGGATCGCGGTGGACTCTCTGGCGATGACGGACCCACCCACCACGGGCTTTTCGACATTGGCTACCTCCGCCACGTTCCCGGCCTCGTTCACATGCAACCCAAAGATGAAGATGAATTCATCGACATGCTTTGGACCATGGCCAACTACGAAGAAGGCCCGATCGCTATCCGTTATCCTCGTGGAAATGGCCCCGGAACCACGATTAAGGAAAAACCACAACTCCTCACAATTGGAGAAGCTGAAGTCCTCCAAGAAGGCACCGACGTCTGCCTCATCCCTCTTGGCACCATGATGGAGCTTGCTCTGGAAACTAAGGAAGCTCTGGAATCAAAAGGCTACAGCGTCACCCTCATCAACCCTCGCTGGATCAAGCCGCTCGATGCTCGCACCATCACCGAACATTCGTCTAAAGCCACTGTGGTCTGCACCTTCGAGGACCACGTCCTCTTCAACGGATTCGGACTCTCCATCATCGAACTCCTTCACGACGCAGTCATCGATACTCCCGTCGAACGCATCGGCTGGCCAGACGAATTCGTCGAGCACGGAAAGCCCGAGATTCTCCGCGAAAAACACGGAATCACCTCGGCCAATGCGGTGGACAAAATCCTCCCGCACCTGAGCGCGAAGTAATTCACTTCAAGCACCAGAGGAAATCATCCCCCCGAAGAATCAGCTTTCCATCCACGTAGATGGGCGAGGCAATAAAAGATTGTCCTAACTTACACTCCTTCACCTCGCCCAAACCTTTCTCGGAAATCTTGGCCATCAGGACCACCCCGTCTTCACGCGGACAACATAAGGTATCTCCCACCAAAATTGGAGAAGAGTAGAAGGTCTTTGCTGACTTTGGTAACTTCCCTTCCCAAAGAAGCTCCCCAGTCTCCGCCTTCACACATAAAATCTTTCCCCGCTCTTTCCCGCGATCGGTCAAGATGATCACTTTCCCATCGCTCACGACAGGGCTTGCGGCATCGGTATTCACCATTTCTTTCCTCCAAAGAACATTGGTCTCGGTAACGTCACCTTTCCCTCCAGCCTTGATTGCCATCAAGTATTTCCCTCTCCCGTGCGGAACCACAACGATCCCATCAACCACCACCGATGAGGCAATCGTCCGCCACATCCCCTCGACCTCCGGATTAATTCCTCCCGAACTCCAAAGAAGCTTCCCCGTCTTGGCATCATGCCCCGTAATGTGATCTGCCCCAAAGCTGACCACGTTCACAACTCCATCGACGCTTATCAAATGTGGCGTGGTATAACTATCACCCGACTCCTTCGCCGTCTCGAATTTCCGCTCCGTCTTCCAAACCTCGTTACCACTCTCCAAATCCAAGGAAACGAGATAGGAATTCCCCTCTGTCTGCATCACCGCAATGATCACGTTCTTCTCAAACAAC
The DNA here is from genome assembly GCA_937928545.1 of uncultured Verrucomicrobiales bacterium. Lineage (GTDB taxonomy): Bacteria > Verrucomicrobiota > Verrucomicrobiia > Verrucomicrobiales > Akkermansiaceae > SW10. The sequence continues at coordinate 44,883 of CALGJQ010000013.1, read as the reverse complement.
ACTGGCGAGGTTCCCTGATCCCACCACAAGGTATCCTTCCCATACTCCTTCTGCAGATTTTTATCCCACAATTTTTTCCCATCGCTTGAGCAAGCGGCCACCAGCCCGGATTTAAAATATGCCACCACGGTCTCCCCATCGCTCACCGCAGAAGAGTTCGCCCCACTTCCGACCTTCTGCCCGCGCCCCGGAGTCTCCTTATCAAAGCTCTGTCGCCACTTTTCTTTCCCTTCCAAATCGAAAGCCAAAATCGAGTCCTTCCCCTCAATCGGAGCCGTCAAAAACAAGAGCCCTCTAGAGACAATAGGAGTCGAACATCCTCGCCCAGGAAGAGCCGCTTTCCAAGCAACCCCCTTTCCCTCCGCATCAAATTCCATCGGCACAGCCCCTTCTTTCACTGATCCACTCCCGTCAGGTCCTCGCCAACTCGACCACTGTGCTTGGAGGGGCAGACTGAGAAAGCTCAATGACAACGAGCAAGAAAGGATGCTTTTTTTCATGGCTATAACGCTAGCAAACTCCCTCCACGGGCACCAAGTCTCAAAATTTTTCCTTTCAACGATCTTTCCTAGAAAAAACACGCCTTCTTGTCGCTTCCTCCATGTAATTCCCCAATTGCACAGTGGCTCTTTTCAGCCACGATGCTACCCTAACTGAAAGCAAATCTCTCAATTCCCGTTACCAATTTATGACACCCGAAGAATTCTCAGCTGAAATCCAGACTCGCTCTGCTTTCGTAGCCCCTCTCCGACAAGAAATCTCCCGCGTCCTCATCGGGCAAACCCACCTTGTCGATCGCATGTTGGTCTGCCTTCTCACAGGGAACCACCTCCTCGTCGAAGGCCTTCCCGGATTAGCTAAGACTCTCGCCGTCAACACTCTCTCCCAAACTCTTTCCGCCCGCTTCGGACGGATTCAGTTCACTCCCGACCTCCTCCCCGCCGACGTCATCGGCACCCATATTTACAATCCCGGCACCCAAGAATTTACAGCCAAAGAAGGCCCTGTTTTCACCAACCTCCTTCTCGCTGACGAAATCAACCGCGCTCCTGCCAAGGTTCAGTCGGCCCTTCTTGAGGCCATGCAAGAAAAGCAAGTCACCCTCGGTGGCGAGACTCGCAAGCTCCCCGATCCCTTCCTCGTCATGGCGACTCAAAACCCGCTCGACCAAGAGGGAACTTACCCTCTCCCCGAAGCACAAATGGATCGCTTCATGATGAAGGTCATCGTCGGCTATCCGGAGCGTGACGAAGAGCGCGAGGTCCTCCGCCGCATGTCATCGACCATGTCAATACCTTCGGCCTCCGCTGTCACCGATCTCGCCACAGTCTCTTCTGCTCGCGCTTTGATCAATGAGATCCACGTCGATCCCAAGATCGAAGACTACATTCTCGATATCGTCTTCGCCACGCGTGAAGAAGGCCGCACCCAACTCTCGGAACGCCAATCCGGCCTCGACCTCTCGGCATTCGATCCCCTCATCACCGCCGGTGCCTCCCCGCGAGCCACCATCCAACTCATCCGCGGAGCACGTTGTTTAGCCTTCCTCGATGGCCGCGCCCACGTTCTTCCAGAGGACGTCAAAGCCATCGCCCCAGACATCCTTCGCCACCGCATCATCCCTTCCTATGAAGCGCAAGCCGAGGACATGGACACCGACGCCATCATCAAACAACTCCTCGATACCCTTCGCACTCCATAGATCTCCATGCTGGCTTCAGAGTTAATGGAAAAGGTTCGCCGGATCGAAATCCGGAGCCGACGCATCGTGCAAAACCGCACCGCCGGAGCTTGGCACGCCTCCTTCAAAGGACGCGGAATCGAGTTCGCCGAAATCCGCGAATACCAAGAAGGTGACGAAATGCGCTCCATCGACTGGAACGTCTCCGCCCGCCTCGGCTCCCCTTACATCAAACTCTTCACCGAAGAACGCGAACAAAACGTCTTCTTCCTCGTCGATCGCTCAGCCTCCGGCCAGTTCGGCTCCGGCGCGACCACTAAAGCCGAATTCACCGCCGAAGTCGCCGCCGTCCTTGCTTTCTCCGCCACTCTCAATAAAGACAAAGTTGGCCTCCTCCTCTACTCCGATCAGGAAGAGCTTCAACTCGATCCCGCTCGCGGCCACCGTCACGTCCTTCGCATGATCCGCGAGCTCCTTGCCTTTGAACCCGAGTCTCCAAACACCGATCTCGCGGGAGGAATCGAACACCTTTTAAAAACTACCTTAAAGCGCTCCATCGTCTTCATCTTAAGCGACCTCATCACGCCAGACTTCTCTAAGCCTCTCCGCGCCCTCGCTCGGAAACACGAAGTCATCCTTCTCCACATCTCTGATCCCATCGAACGAGAGCTTCCCAATATCCCAGCTCTCTCAATCAGCGATCTCGAAAGCGGAAAGGTCACTCGCCTCACTCGCAAAGACGCAAAAGCACTCACGGAACGCAGCTCGCAAGCCGCCGAAGAAGTCGCCTCGACCTGCCGCCGCGCCGGCATCGACTACGTCCCGCTCGACACTGCGACCGACTACCTCCCCTCCATCATCTCTCTCTTTCAGCGCCGCATTTCTCGTCGATGAAGTCTCCCTTCACCATCCTCAAGTTCCTCCTCCTCGCCCTCCTTCTCGTCGGGCTAGCGATCGGCTTTGTCTTCTTCCGCGTCTGGCAAAAAAACGAACGCCCTACTCTCAGCGACAGCTCGTGGGACCAAAGCGAACTCGTCCTCGGCCATGCTGCTCATCTCGACCTCACCATCTCCGCTCCTTGGCATCGTGAAATCGTCAAGCCCTCGCCCCTCAGCTATCCCCCCTTCCTCGTCCCCGTCCCTGAAAAAGCCACTCTCCGCAAAGGCTCCCTTACCCTTTCAGGCCAGCGCACTTGGCACCTCAAAGTTCCCTTCGTCGCAACCGACACAAAATCTCTCAATGGCCTCACCGCCTCATTCCCCATCAAATCGACCAAAAGAGTCTCGCCCAACTCTGTCACCCTTCCCCTCCCACCCCTCACTCTGATCTCGCCCGAAAATATCCCTGAGACTCCACACAATCCCGAGGACTTCCTCACCGAAGAAGCACTCGAACCCGAGCCGGAACTCAGCTCTGAAGATGAAGATAAAAAGAGCCCTTGGCTTTGGGCTCTCCTCGCCCTCCTTCTTCTCCCCATTCTCTATTTTGTCCTCAAGCGCACCGGAGTCATCAAAACCACTCCCGCTTGGGAAAAGGCTCTCGCCAAATTGGATCAACTCGACCCCAAGTCTCAGCCCGTTCCCTTTTACTCAAAGCTCACCGACATTCTCAAACAATACACCTCCGATCGCTACTCCGTCCGCGCGCGTTCGAAGACTTCCGCCGAGTTCATCCAAGTCCTCCGCAATCACCCGAAAATCCAGACTGATAATGTCGACGAACTCGGCTCCTTCGCAAAGCTCGCCGACGCCGTGAAGTTTGCCGACCACCTTCCGCACGAAAGCGAAGCCCCAAAGTCGCTCGACCTCATCCGCTCCTTCGTCAAAGCCACCACCCCTCAACCCGACTCCTCCGATGTCTGATATCATCTTCGCGCATCCTCACGTCCTCTGGCTTTGGCTTCCTCTCATCGGCGGTCTCATCTGGCGTTGGTTTAGTGTCCCCGCCTCCATCGCCGTATCGTCCACCGATCACTACACCGGCGGAGCTCCTTCCAAGTTCTTCGCCCCTCGTCACATCCTCCTCCTCTTAGAAGCTCTCGCTGCCAGTGCCTTCATCATCGCCCTCGCTCGCCCTCAATCAGATGTCGAACTCATGCCCAGCATCAAGGAAGGCACCGACATCATGCTCGTTCTCGACTACTCGAACAGCATGGACGCCTTCGACCCAGACTCCTCGATGCATGACGACGAGGTCCGCGAAGCCATCCGCGAAGGCCGCATCAAAGATCGCCTCGGCGTTGCTCGCGACCAGATCATTCGCTTCATCAAACGCCGCTCTGGGGACCGTATAGGCCTCGTCATCTTTGGTCACGATGGCTACCCCGTCGTCACCCCCACACCCGATCACGACTACCTCATCGCCTACGTCAATCAGCTCGAAAACTCCCTCCTCTATACCAACGAACGAGGCACCAACATCGCCGGAGGCATTGCCGCCGGGATCAAAGCACTGAAAGACTACAACGAAACCCGCCGCACCATGGTCCTCATCACCGATGGCGACCACACCGTGACCGACGAAATCTTCACCCCCGTCACCGCTGCCGAAGCAGCCCGCTCCCAAGATATCACCATTCACACCGTCGGCATCGGGAGTGACGACCCTTACCTCCTCGAAAGCCTCGCCCGCATCGGTGCCCTCATCCGCTTCGACACTCGCAACCTCGAAAAGATCGCCGCCATCACCAACGGACGCTTCTTCCGCGCCAAAGACAACCAAGGATTTGAAGAAGTCATGAACACCATCGACTCCCTCGAAACCACCTCAAAAAAGACCCCCGCTCTCGTCTACCAGCGCGACCTTTACCCCAAAATTCTCATCGCTGGCGTCATCGCCCTCGCCCTCGCCTTCCTCCTCCGCCACACCCTCCTGCGCGAAATTTCATAAACTTAGATCCCATGGAATTACTCTCCCTCAATCACCTCATCTGGGTTCTCCCGCTGCTCATCATCTCCCTCCTCGCGGCCTACTGGGCATTCTCTCAACGTCGCCGCGCCATCGCCCTCCTCACTCAAGATGCCGAGCACTGCAACCTCCGCTCAAATGCCGGCCCCATCCGCCGTCGCATCCTCGCCGCCGTTCTCCTTGCCGCTCTCATCCTCGCCCTCCTCGCCGTCCTTCGCCCCATCGGCGGCACCGAAATCAGCGAACACCGACGCCCCGCCAAAAACCTCGTCGTCCTCCTCGACATCTCAAACTCCATGACCGCCGTCGACGCCGACGGCATCAGCCGGATCGAGGCCGCCAAGCTCCTCCTCCGCGAGTTCATCAACAAACGCCCCACCGACCGCATCGGGCTCGTCTCCTTCGCCGGCGCTACTTTCACCGAGAGCCCCGTCACCTTGGACCGCACCATCCTCCTCTCCAAAGTCAATCAGATCAACCCCGGCGACATTCCCGTGGGCGGCACCGATATTGATTCCGCAATCCGCGAAGCCCAACACCTCCTCACCGAGGAACCCCCACCCGGCTCCGCCGTCATCGTCCTTTCCGATGGCGATAACGTCACCGGCCGTGAACCAAAAGAAGTCCTCGCCTTGCTCAAAAAATCTCAAGTCCCCGTCCTCGCTGTCGCCCTCGGACTCGACGGCATCGATGCAAATGTCCCCTCTAACAATCTCACCACCAAAGCGGATCACTCAACCCTCAGAAACCTTTCCGATTCAACAAATGGCCTCTTCCTTGCCGCTTCACCAAAGGAAGTTGACGCTCAAGTCGCTGAACTCAGCAGTCGTGTCGATGCCATCGAACTCAATGGCGAAAATATCGCCGCCGAAGTCTTTGAACGCCCTCTCGATCTCTACGCCTGGCCCCTCTCACTCGCACTCCTCTGTCTTATGATCCATCTCTTCCTTCCACTCCGCACCAAGATCTGGCGACCCCTGACCGCAGCTCTAGCCATCTCCCTCTTTCTCCCCCAGTCTACCCAAGCTCAAATCGCCGACTCCTACACCGAGGCTCTTGATCTTGCCAAAGAAGAAGAACTCCCCCTCCTCGCCATCTTCACCGGCTCTGATTGGTCGCAACTTTCCATCACCTTCGAACGCGAGATTCTAAGCCACCAAGTTTTTAAAAACTGGGCCGAAACCAAAGTCATCCGCACCGTCATCGACCTCCCCCGTGTTGGACTCGCTGAAGAAGAACGAAATGTCCGCCGAGTTCTTGCTAGAAAACTCGGCGTTGAAAGCTACCCCATGGCGGTCTTTCTCGACGCTCAGGAAAATATCCTCGGCACTCTCACTCACGACACCGATGGCCCCGCCGCTTGGATCAAACGCGCCGACGCCATCCTCGCCGGTGAAGAAAGCGCTTCAGACTCCGCCGCCTCGGTCGACTACCTCCCCGAAGAAATCCGCAAAGCGCTCGAATCCCAGGACCTCTCACCCGCCCAGCAAAGCGTAGGTTTTTACAACAAAGCACTCGAACTCGAGAAAGCGGAACCAAACCTCACCCTCGAATCAAAGGACCGCTTCAAACTCCTCATCGACCTCTACAACCGCGCTGCTAGCGCCGCTCCCGTCGACCGATCCGACCTCGTCTTTGCCGCTCGCCTGAAACTTGCCCTCCTTCACCACCGGAAAGGTCGCTCCCTCATCCCCGAATCTCAAAGAGAGCTCATGATGATGGCGATGAAGGAAAAGAGCCCCCCTCTCAAAGTCTTGAACAAGGCAAAACGCTCGCTCGAAAACTCTCTCGGCATCTACAAAAACGCCATCCCACTCAAACCAAATGACGAGGAAATTAGCTCAAACCTCGCCCTCGCCTATCAAAACCGTAACCGCGTTCAGGCCTACATTAATTTCCTCGAAACTTATCAAAGTGCAGTCGAAAACACCTCCGCCACCCTCGAGCAAGAAACCCGTTTCGCCGACAGCCTCGACCGTGAAGTGACCACTCGCATGGAAGTCAACAAACTCGCCATCGATGATTCTGTCTCAAGCATTCAAGACCTCATCGCAAAGGCTGAAGCTATTAAAGACACGCCCACCATCCTCCCCGAAGAAGGCCTCGAAGATTACCGCCTCGCCGCAGAAGACATCGCCCTCGCCCCTTCCCCTCACCGCGAGCGCGAACTCCGCACCGCCCAGCAACATATTCAAGACGCCCTCGACCACCTCATCGACCCTCAGCAGCAACAACCTCAACAACAAAGCCCCGGTGAAGGCGAACCTCAAGAAGAGGGACAAGAAGGCGGCGAAAGTGAAGGAGAAGGCAAAGGTGGCCGCCAAAAAGATCAGGGAAGAAAAGGCGAAAACGGTGATAACCCTCAAGGCGACAAACCTGATGGGGAAAATCCTGGCCGCGCGACAGGAGATGAGCCCGAGGAAGAAGGAGGAGGAGGAGAAGAAGATGGAGACGATACCGAAAGTAACCTCCGCCGCTCCGAAAAAGAAAGTGGCGACCTGCGCGGCCGTCTCATGGATCGCATGCGGCGTGAAAACCTCCGCCGTAACCAACGTGTCCCTCGCAGCAAGAAACACTAGCGTATTAGAAGAACACCTCATGATTCGCTTCCTTCTCATCCTCGTCCTGAGCTCGCTCCATGTGTCAGCTCAGAACATGAAGCTTATCCCACCTCCGGATGTCATTGCCGACCACCAGATTCAGCGAATCAGCATCATCACCCAAGCCGAACTCGAACTAGGCGACCTCCCCGATCATCCCAAAATCACTTGGCTAGGATACTCCAGCGTGCGCCTTCAAAATAACATGCGCCGCGAAATGCAGACCGAGAATCGCATCGAGTTCATCGCCACCTCTCCCGGCCTCATCGAATTCCCACCCATTCCAATCGTTTTAGAAAACAAAGAGTTCTTTGTCCGGATCGATAACATCCGCGTCATCAGCAATGGGGCCTCCAAAACCGACACCCGCCTCGAAGTCTTCTGGAACGATCAGATCGAAATCCCAAAGCAAGTCCACCTTGGCGAAGCAGTCGAAATCAAATTCGTAGAACTCGTCAGCAAGAAAAAAGAAAACTACTCCGTCGGCCCTTACTTCTCCCCCCCCTCAAACCGCGTGATTGGTGGTCAGTGGCACCCTTTCACTCGCGAGGAAGCTCGCAAGCCCTACCCCAGCGACTACTTCCTCTCCTCAAGATCCGATATCTTCGCTGACTCACGACGAAGCTCCCTTTTCAATCGTCGTCATCCTTACGACAGCCGAGACACCTATCGCGAAACTGAACTCGAATACGAAGGAACCGCCTACTACGTACGATCCTACCAAGCCCGCCTTTACTTCACAAAACTCGGCACCACTTCCGGCCACCTCAGTGCCACCCTCGGAACCTCCGGCTCCCGCTCCCGCCTTCGCACCCACGTCCTTCCTTTCGAGATCGAAGTCCTTCCCATCCCAACCCTTCCAAATGATCAAGCCATCGACACCGGACTCATCGGAGACTGGCAATTAGAAAGCCAAATCCGTCCTCGCCAGCCGCAGGAAGCCAAGCCTCTTTCTATCAACATTAGCATCACCGGCCAAGGGAACCCTGACCTCCGAAACGACTTCGACCTCTCCGCCGATGGCTTCCCATCTGTCGGCACCGAGTTCCAACCGCGCGTCGGCGATAACTACCAATTCTGGGAAGGCGACTTCGAACAAACCCTCCTCCCCACCGGGAAAGTCGGCACCCTCCCCGCCATCACTCTCGCTTCCTTTGATACCGTTGGCGACCAATGGCGCTACCACGAAATCACCCCCACCATCGTTCTCCCTGGATTTACTGACGTCGCTTCCACCTTAACCCCTCGTCGCAATCTAGGGAAATCCATCACCCGTCCCGTCCTCCTCAACCTTCCTGCCCTCACCTTCGGCGCCTTTGCCCTCGCCCCCTTTCTCCCCTTCCTCTTCGGCTTCCTCAAAAAACGCCACGACGCCCGCGATCCTGAAGCGCAAGAACGAGAGCGTCTTTTCAAGAAGCTCATCGCCAACTACAAATCGGGAAAAGGCACCCCTGAAAGTATCGACAAGGACCTCCTCCCCATCCTTCGCACTCAGCTCAAACTCCCCGCGGGAGCCACCACGCGCGAAGTCGCCGAAGCCCTCGATCAACCCGACCTCGCCGCCAGCCTGATCACGCACGCCGAGTCATCCTTCTCCACCACCGCGAGACCAGTCGACTTCAAAGCCCTAGCAACTCAACTCGCCAAGCTTTCGCTCTTAGTCGTTCTCTGCTTCTCAAATCTCCGCGCCCTCACCCTCGATGAAGCCAACGCCTTTCACGCTGATGGCAATTACAGCCAAGCCATTGCGAGCTATCAATCCCTCATCAACGAAGACCCAAACCGCGCTTCGCTTTACTTCAACCTCGCCCAGACCCACCTCGCCGCCGGAGAAGCAGCACGGGCTCGCGCCGCTTGCCACACCGCCCTTCTTTTAAGACCTCTCGATGGGAAAACCCACAAACTCATGACCTCCATCCGCGAGCGCATGGGCGATCTCACCGTAGCCCGCAACCGTTTCCTCAGCCTCCGCCCCGATCAATGGATCATCGTCGCCTCTGGAATTTGGGTCTTTTCCTTTTTCTACCTCGCCATCCGCAAGCTCCGCCCGCTTCCCCTCTGGCCCGGCATCACCCTCATCCTTCTCTCCCTCATCTTACTAGGCACCGCAGCTTGGAGACAAAGCCACGATTACGCTTCTGAACAATACATGGTCGTCGCCGATGAACTCCCGCGCGAACCCACCGCCGGCACTCCCGACTGGAATTTCCCCGCCTTCCGCGCCGGACAAATCGTCCGCGTCACTGAGACCAATGCCACCCATGCCCACATCGTCACGTCTGACACAAGCTTCTGGCTCCCCATCCGAGAACTCCAACAAGTCTGGTAAATGAAAACCCTTCTCATCAGCCTCGCCCTCACTCTATCCTCCCTCGCCGCCCCCATCACTTGGAGCGAGCAGGAAGAAGCCGCCATTGAAAAAAGCACGCTCGCTTTCGCCAATAAACTCCCTCTCCAAACCGTCATCATTGGCCGCACCGGATTGACTACTACGCGCGTCGCCACGGTCGTCAGCGAAGAGGGACACCTCCTCTCCCCCTTCCTCCCCAGCATCGACGGCGAGGACGCTCCTTACCTCCTCTACAAACCCGACGGCTCACGCCTCACCCTCACCACCATCGTCGAAAAGCCCAAACGCTTCATCGCTCTCCTCAAGCTGGAAGAAAAAGACGAAAGCCTCCTCCCTTCGCGAATCTCTAAGGTCGTCGATCACAGCGTCATCATTCCGACCTGCGCGCCCATCGCTTCGCTTGGCGAAACTCCCGGCATTTATGTCGAGCATCTCGAATTCGCTCCTCCTGAAAAAGCGACCGCTCTCCGCCTCGATAGCGTCTTCCACGCTCCTGGCACTCCTGTCTTTGATCTCTCCGGCAGCCTCATCGCCGTCACTTTGAACCCCCGAGCTTCAAATACTCCAGCTCTCTTCATCACCAAAATCCTCGAGGAAATCCCCGAGATCGATGCCATCCTGCCCGACCTCACTGACTCCTCCTTACCCTCATTGCCAAAAGCTCCCGAGGCTGATGCTGAAGAAGCCAGAGAAATCACCAGCTCCCCTCTTACCGAAGCGCGCGAGCGCTTCATCCAAGGCACCCACCCTTCACCTCTCCCCTGTGCTCTCATCTTCAATGAAGGCGCTCAATCCACTCACTCCATCATCGGCACCATCGTCCGCCAAGACGGCATGATCCTCACCAAAGCGAGCGACCTAGGCCCCGACTTACGCGTCCGCGTTGGCGGAAAAAACTACCGCGGCATCATCCTCGCCACCGACGAAGCGACCGATCTTGCCCTCGTCGGAATTGATGCCACCGGTCTTCCCGTCGTCAAATGGTCAGACGAACTTCCCAAGCCCGGCACTACCTTGGCCTCTCCCATTCTCCTCCAAGAAGCCAGCGAAGACATGGTCATCGACGCTAGCTCCTACGCCGGGACCTTCACCCAACTTCTCAAAGCAAAAACGCCCACCGTTCACGCCACCAGCCAAGTCACCGGCCTCGGCCTCGTCACCGAACAAAAGGATAACGGCATTTCCATCGCCGCCATTCAAAAAGACACCCCAGCCTTCGAATCAGGCCTCTCACCCGGCGACCTCATCGAAAGCATCGATGGACAAAAAATCACCCGCCGCTCGGAACTCACCGACCTTCTCGATAGCCACCGCGTCGGCGATGAAGTCTCCGTCACTGTCAAGCGCCCTCCCAGTTCTCAAGAGTTTAAAGTCAAACTGGTCGCCCCTCTCCTCATCCCAGCAGCCACCGGCATCGAAATACCGTATATCCCCATGATTCCCAGTGTCCGCCGAGGTCCTTTCCCCGATGTCCTCGTCCACACCACTCCTCTCAATGCCTGGGACTGCGGCTCACCCATCTTTGACCTCCAAGGCCGCGCACTCGGACTCAACATCGCCGCCGTTTCTCCCACCCGCACTCTCGCTCTCCGCCCTGCCGATCTCCGCGAAGCCCTCGCGAGACTCCTCGCTGAAACCCGCGCTTTCTAAGCCCATGAAATCCTTTCTCTTCTTTCTTTTCCTCCTCACTTCACTCTCCGCACAAACGCCGCAGGAGCTCGATAAAATCGTCCGCCGACTCTCCCCGACTCTCGTCGAATCAACCGTCGCCGTGATGCTCAATGGCGGCTCTGGTTCCGGGGTCATCGTCTCCCCAGATGGCCTCGTCATCACCGCCGCTCACGTCACTTCAGAACCTGGCAAACAAATGAAAGTCCTCCTCGCCGACGGACGTGAACTGGATGCCACCAGCCTCGGTGTCGATCACGAGTCCGACGGAGCCTTGCTCAAAATCAATGCCCCCGGCCCCTTCCCTTTCCGACCTTACATTGAAACTCCCACTTACAAAATCGGCGACTGGGTCATCGCCACCGGTCACCCCGGCGGCCCCGTCGTTGGTCGTCCTTCTCCCGTCCGACTCGGACGCATCTTTGAAGCGGGAACGACGAGCGGCTTCACCGACGCTATCACCACCAACGCCATGGTCATTTCAGGCGACTCTGGCGGCCCTCTCTACAATCTCAAAGGCGAAGTCATCGGCATTAACAGCAACATCGGCGGGTCTTGGAACGTCAACAAACACGTCCCACTTCCTGCCATCATCGCCCGCTGGGATGCCCTCATGAATAGCGAGTCTTTTGGCCGTTCAATGCAAAACCAATCGCAGCAAAACAACCTTTTTGATGAACCCTATGCTGATCTCCGTGACCGCTTTGAAGAAGCCCTGAAAAAGAATGCTGACGAGCCCGGAGCGGCCGAACTTCTCGCCCGACCACGCCTCCTTGACCCACATCACATGCAGGCCTTCTTGAACCAGTGGGAACCCGATCCCGAGGCCGAAAAATCTCCTCGATACGGCTTCACGCTCGAAGCCTCCGCACCACGCATTGTCTCCCTCATCCCCGAAAGCCCAGCCGCCCGAGCTGGCCTAAAGAAAGGCGACCTCATCACCGCAGTGAATGACGAAATCATCAGCCGCACCATCTCCCTCTCGCTCAAACTGCAATCAGGAAAGGAAATCAAGCTCACCACCGGAAAGGGTAAAAGTGTGACTCTAAAACCGGACCAAGTCATCGCCCGCGCCCATTTCCCCCAACCGGTCGCGGGAGTGATCGACATGATGGTCATCGATGAAAATGATGCCTCTGGACCTCAACGAATCCCAGCCAATGAATTCCTCTCCTCTTTCCAAGATCTCCGCGACACCCTCACCCGTTCCGTCCTTCCGCTCAAAGACCGCAATGGCAAAACGATTGTCAGTGCCACGGTCATTCATGAAATGGGCCAGTTAATCACCAAGGCATCTGAAATTGAAAATGTCGAGGGCCTTATCGCGAGCTTTGACAGACAAGACTACCCTGTCGAAATCATGGCGGTCGATGAAGAGTTCGATATCGCCCTCATTAAAATCTCCGCCACCGGACTCGTCCCAGTAAGTTGGGAGCCCAATGAACCCAAAGTTGGCCAATTACTCCTCTCGCCCACTCCTAAAGGCTTCCTCTATGGCGTCATCACTCAGCCCGCTCGCCTTGCTCCCAAGAAAGGTTACGAACTCAACCACAGCTCGGATCAACCCAGCGCTTACCTCGGAATCACCTTCGCTCCTGAAGCGATCAATCCTATCATCGAAACCGTCGAAGTCGGTAGTCCCGCCGATAAAATCGGTTTACTCGAAGGAGATGAGATTATCGAATTCGGAGACTCTCCCCTCCAAGGAATTGATGACTTTACTATGAGAGTCTCTAAAAGCTCTCCCGGAGAAAAAATCACCCTTGTTGTTAAGAGAGAGGATAAAGAGATCACTCTCGAACCTATCCTCGACTTGCGCCCCGCCACCGCAGCCGGTTCCTTTGATCGTAACTCCTCACAACGCGATGGCGCCCTCTCCTCTCTCAGCGCACGCGGAGGCAAACTGAGCAAACGACGAGCCGGTTTCCCTCACGCTCTCTATCACGATCAGCAACTCACCCCACGCCTCACCGGCTCACCACTCCTCAATCTTAAAGGACAAGTCGTCGGCATCAATATCGCACGCGCCCTCCGCCATCGCTCGCTCGCCATTTCGACCGAGCGAATCGACTGGGTTGTCGCAAAATTACGCCGAAAGGCTATGCAGCGCTGAGCTTAGAATTTGACTCGACTGAGCGACAACCTAGCTTGCATGGGTGCCCTTCCTAAAACTGCTCACGTCAATTTCTCTTCTTACCTCAAGCTTGGCTCAAGATTTGACTCAATGCCGGTGCTGCAACCTGAGTCGTGTTCATCCTGCATACCTTAAAAATCTCCCTCCCCCGACCTACCGTGAAAATATTGGGAAGTGCCATCTAAAGATCACAACCAGCTCACCCGAGGCTCAGAAGTGGTTTGATCAAGGACTGACCCATCTCCATGGATATTGGGAGTTCGAAGCCTACCGCTCTTTTCTCGAAGCTCTCAAACACGATCCCAATTGCGTCATGGCTTATTGGGGCATCGGAATGGCTCTCCCCGGAAAAGACAATGAAGCAGGCAAAGAGAGAGCCGCCGCTTTAGAGATCGCACTTCAACTTCAATCGAAAGTCTCTCCTCATGAGAGAAGCTATCTCTCCGTCCTACAAAAGCTCATTCAAAGCGGCCCCTCTTTAGCGCTCCCCGAGCTCCAAAAAATCATCCAGACTTACCCGAATGACACCAACGCGGTCGCCTGGTTTTCACTTTGGTCGAACAAGGGCTATCAGGATGAATTGCCATCAAGAGACACGAATAAAGCCATTACCGCGATCAATATGGCTTTAAGAAAATCGCCCCACGATATTGCTCTCAATCACTACCTCATCCATATCCTAGAAGCTGGACCAGATTTCGAACAAGCAAGACAAGCGGCCGATTCCCTCGCAAAAATCGCCACCGGATCCGGCCACCTCACCCATATGCCAGGTCATATCTACTACCTTGCAGGAGAATACGACAAAGCCTGCGAAGCCTTCTTACGATGTGACACCATCGAAAAAAAATACCTCGATGAAGAAAAGATCCCCGCCATCGATCATAAAAACTACATTCATAATCTTCTTTATCTGGTTCAAGCCGCTTCTGATCGTGGCGACTACCAACTTGCGACCGAAACGGCGACGCGCCTCTCAAAAATCAGCGCCCCAGAAGACCGCCTAAAAGCGCAAGCCTCTCAAATCAATCTCTACTCTTCGCCAGTGGCCATGGCTACTCCCCACATTCGAGCAAGAGACTTCAAAAAGGCCGCAACCCTATTGAGCGATGATTTGATCCCTGAAAAATCTCCCGCGCGCCATTATCTCAAAGTCCTAAAATACAACTGCCTCCTCAAAGACCTCCTTCTACAACCGGGGCCACTTTCAGACAAAGACCTGGGGCAAGTTCACTCACTCGCGGATCTGCAATCGAAAGAAATCGATACTCTCCTGGCCGCAAAACCTCGCTTTTTCGGAGAAAGCCAACCTCTCGCCCTCGCAAAGAAGTCGGCAAAAATCCTAAAACTAGAAAGCAGGGCCATGATGAACCAAGCTCAATTGACGAAAGACGGCGAGTTCCAACTCACCTGGGCTCTCTCGGCTATCCTTATGGACGATCGACATACCGAACCTCCGATTATGATCTCCCCAGTGCCTGAGACTCTTGGCTGGTGCGCGTTAAGCAAAGGCCACCCCTCTCAGGCCATTACCTTTTTCAAACAGGCTCTGGAAAAAAGAAAAAGGAGCGGACACATCTACCAAGGTTTAGCGCAAGCGTCTCAAGAATTGGGGAAAGAATCTGACTTCCAAAAATACAGCGCTTTAGCAAAGAGCGCGCTATTCAAAGCAGAGCAAGACTAGTCACTCTCGCTTTCTTCAACAGGCACCACCGCCTCTTCCGTTGCAACGGGCTCTTCAGGCTCAGCAACAGGGAAAGTATTCACCCATTGGTGCATCTGATATCCTTCACCGAGACCGCCGACTTCTCCCAAAAGTCTCAGGCATTCCTGTCGCCAAAAGTTGTAGTCCGGAGCTGACCATTTTTCCGCTGAGCTTCGAGGAAAAACCACGTAGCTCACACTCACATCAGAAACTGGACGGTGATAAGATGACGCTAGATTATTAATCTCTTTGGCCATTCGTAGGCTCGCCTCCCCAACTTTAAAACTTGGCCCTGCATCACCCACAATCGCTGGGTAAATACTCTCTCCGTAAATCACGACCACGTAGTCACCAATATTTGGACCATAGGGACTTTCACGATCTCGAATCACATCGATCGGAATTACGATGAAAGGATCATAATCGGCGATCAGAAAACTCCGCTTCTGAAGGTCCTTAATTCCATCCTCAATTCGGGAAATCTCGCTCGCGTCTCCCTTCGCTTTCGCCTTACTTAGCATCCGACGCCATCCTGCAATCATCGGGTTCTCAACTGTCCCCGTCTTCGGCCAACCGTAGCTTGTGAAGGGCTGGTAGTAGGGAGAATTGACAATCTTCTCCGGCATCGTTGCAAGACGATCCCCATCAGATCCATCCGACACCACATCCATATCTCCCTGTAACAAAAAGACCTTCCGCTTAGTCTCTGGATGCTCCATCTCAAGCATCGTCTGGCAGTCGTAATAATTATGCTTCGTCAGAAGCTTATCCAAGCGATTCGCATACTTCTGTAAGCGCGCCGCCTTGTTGTCATAGAGGTTTTTGTAGAAAAGCGAAACCTTGGCACTCCCCATCATCGACTCGAGCCCTGGCAAAATTTTCGCGAGAGCTGGATTCACTTGGCAAACCTCCTCAAAGGTCTTTGCTGACACAGGACGATTTACCGAAAGAGTATACTTAGCCTCATAAGTTCCATCATCTTCGCGCTCGATCGAAGTCAAACGCCCCGCATTTTCCTTCACCCCAGATTCAAAATCAAAACCCATTGAAGTCTTCGCGACATCAGATCCGGCCTTCACGTCATAGTAAGCAGGGCGGATCTTAACGACTTTCTCGACAATCTTTTCCTTCACCACAAGCTCCGGCTTAGGAGCGGGACCTTGTTTCACAACCACCTTCGGCGGCTTTGCCAAACCTAGCTTCCGACGCACCTTCTCCGGAATCGGCGTCAAAATCACGAGGCCTAACAAAGCTACCAGCGCAACAAGACAAGCAGTGAGCCACGGGAAAGGCTTTCGACCATGACGTCCACGGCTTACGCCTTCCAATTCATAGGGATCCTTATTCTCAGACATAGTTCGGGGTTGCGGAGAATTTAAACGATCGCAGAAAAAGGGAAAGGGATTTTAAATTCTCAATATCGAGCTAAACTCATACTCATGAGTCGCGAAGACATCAAACGCTTAACAGAACTGGCCTCCTGCGGAGGGTGAGCCTCCAAACTCGGCCAAGCCGAACTCACGCAAGTCTTGCGTGGCCTCTCCAACATCTCCGACCCTAATCTCCTCATTGGCTCTGCTAGCTCTGACGATGCCGCCGTTTATCGCATCAACGACGAGGTCGCCCTCGTTCAAACCCTCGATTTCTTCACCCCCATCGTCGACGACCCTTACCTCTTTGGTCAAATCGCCGCCGCTAACTCCCTCTCCGACGTCTATGCCATGGGCGGAAAACCCATCACCGCAATGAACATCGTCGCGATGCCGACCGATGAAGTCTCGCTCGATGTCATCAACCAAATCCTCAAAGGCGGCGCTGATAAAGTCGCCGAGGCCAATTGTTCCCTCGCCGGTGGCCACACTGTGCAAAACCCCGAGCCCCTTTACGGCCTCTCCGTCACCGGAACGGTCGATCCCAATAATGTCATCTCAAATGCCGGTGGCCAAGCCGGAGATATTCTCCTCCTTACCAAACCTCTCGGCACCGGAATTATCTCCACCGCCATCAAACGCGGCATTTGCTCAGCAGAACTCGAGAAGAAAGCCTCTCTGCAAATGGCTTCACTCAACACCCCCGGCTCGGCCATCGCCGCCCTCGGCCTCACCCGCGCGGGAACGGACGTCACCGGTTTCGGTCTCTTGGGTCACCTGAGCCACCTCTGCCGTGAGTCCAATGTCACCGCTCGCATCGATTCCTCAGCCGTCCCCAGCATCGATCCAGACGTGATCGAATTCATCAAAAAAGGCTGTGTCCCCGGAGGAAGCCATGAAAACCTCCGCCTCGCCAATGAGTTCACCTCCTTCAGCTCAGAGGTCGCCGAAGAAATCCACGTCCTCCTCGCCGATGCCCAAACTTCCGGAGGCCTCCTCCTCGCCGTGAAGCCCGAAGATCTCGTGCAAGCGAAAGACACCCTCTTAGACAATGGCGCTCCCATCGCCCAAGAAATCGGAGTCCTCACCAACGCGGAGGAACACGCCGTAGTGGTCGCTTAGAAAGTATCGCCTTATATCGAATCTCCAGCGTAGCCAAACATTTGGCTGCGCTTTTTTGATCAACCCAGCATGAAGCCGTTCATCATCCGCTCCCTCCTCTTGAATGCCACAGGAGCACTTTTGATGGGGATCTATCTGATCATCAATCAGCGCACTGAAACGGTGCATCGCCTGATTGAAATGCCGGAGTGGGTCCCCTTCTGGCCGCTAATGACCGTTCCCTACCTCCTCATGCTCATCCTCCCTTGGATTGGCGCACTTATGCTAAAAGAAAATGAGCACTTTTACCAATACCTCGTCGCCGTCTCACTCTCCTTCCTCGTCATCGGTAGTATTTGGTATTTCTACCCAACCGAAATGACTCGCCCTGCCACTCCCGAGGGTTCGCTTTATAACATCCACCGCTTCCTCATTGCCCACGATCAACCAGTCTGCATCGTTCCATGCGGACACGTCATGGGACCCATCGTCATCATCTACCTCTATGCAAAGGAGAAACCGCAGTGGCTCCTCTGGATGCTGTCTGCACTGGCTATTGGAATCATATCCATCGCCACAACCTGGCAACATCGACCGATCGATATCGTTACCGGCTCTGCCATCACTCTCGCCGTAATTCTAACGACCCGAAAAATCGTCAGGGGGCCGGATTACTCCGCCACCACGTGAATCGGAGCCGGCTTCTTTGGCGGATCAGGCTTAAACTTCACCACCATATAAGCTCCGACCGCAGCGAGGATAATCCCTGCAAAAAACTGCCAAGGAATCCCCGAAATTCCACCTTCAGGTGGGTGCATCTTCAACGCCACCACCGAATTCACAATCGGTGCTCCCGCAAAAATAATCGACATCACCGCCGAGGGATGTCCCTTCGCCCCAAAAGCAAGCAGCACGCCCAAAGCACCAATTGCCCCCACAATCCCCGCAATCAGCGACCATTTGAAACCAACTCCAGTGAACTTCAAATCAGCCCCCCAGATCTTAAGCAGGAGCAGCGGAGCGAGCACCGCTACGAGAAAGTAAGCGATTCCCACCACCAAAAAGGCTTTGTAGCGGCCAAACTCGGGATCCGCCATTCCCATCGCTCCCTTGTGAAGAAAGACCCCATACAGTCCCCAAAAGACTACCGTCATCAGTGCAAATCCTACCCAGTTCATATTTTTTTTTGCCGCCATGATTTTCTCAGCTGCTGCTAGTATCGCCGAAGTTCCCCAGCTGGCCACCGCCAAATTCCCCTGATTTTCAAATGCTCTCCATTCTCTACCAAGACGACGCCCTCATCGCAGTCGATAAGCCCGCTGGCCAACTGGTTCATCCAGCCGACGATCCGAAACCCGATGACCTCGTCACCATGAAAATCCTCCGTGATCAAATCGGCCAACAGGTCAACGCCGTTCATCGTCTCGACCGCCCCACCTCTGGCGTCCTCCTCTTCACCACCGATCCCCGCTCCACCCGAGCCCTCCGCCGCTCCATTGATCAACACCAAGTTCACAAGACCTACCACGCGATCATCGATGGATCTCCCTCAGAGGACCAATGGACCTGCCAAGAACCCATCCAAAAAACTCCCGACTCCCCGCTCCGAGACGCCCAAACGCACTTCCGCGTCCTCTCCCGCCTCGCTGAAAATCTTACCCTCATCGAAGCCATCCCACAAACCGGCCGCTACCACCAAATCCGCCGCCACCTCCTCCACTGCGGCCTCCCCATCGTCGGCGACTACCGCTACGCCGGCTACGACCGCAGCCAAGAACTCTCCGACCTCTACAATCTCGAAACCCGCATGCTCCTCCAGTGTAAGAGCCTCACCTTTCCCCATCCCATTTCAAAGAAAGAGATGACCATCGAGGCCCCGCTCGATTCCTTCATCAAAGGCCTTACTCAAGACAGTCCCGAATCTCACCCGGAATCTCAATCGCCTTCATCGAGCTAAGATCGACACAAACCGATACCATTTCGCCTGTCCCGTGGACTTCCTCAGATCCCACAATCCCGATCTCGAAAGCGTAACGCACTGAACGCGTCCGCAGTTCTGCGATCTTCACCTTCACTCGGATCGTATCGCCAAACTTGATCGGCTTTTTGAAATCCACACTGGCATGAACTCGAGGCCAGCCAATCCCACCCTCATGAAGCGCGATTCCTCGCTCCCGCAAAAAGGCATGCTCCGCCGATTCCATCCAGCGGTAGTAATTTGAGAAATGAGCAATCCCCGCTAAGTCCGTTTCATAAAACTCAACGAGACGACTCCATTCAAAATCATCACTCATTTCGAGACCACCTTCCTGAAAAGCTTTTCAAATTCTCCTGCCATCGCTCCCACATGATAGCGATCTTCGACCGCACGCCGACCCTTTTCTCCCATCGCTTTGCGCTCCGGATGATCGAGCATTTCTCGCAAGCCACGCGCAAGAGCCTCCGGAGAATTTGGCTCCACCAAGATCCCACAGCCAGCTTCCTCAACAATTTCCGGGAAAGCCGAGGCATTCGGCATCACCACTGGCACGCCACAAGCCATCGCTTCGACAAGATAGAGGCCAAAAGCCTCCGAATAAGTGACTGGAACGGAAAAGACCGCCAGACTCTGCAGAAATTCCGCCTTCGCTTCGCGATCTAAATCCGGGAGCCATTCCACATTTTCAGAGAGGCCCGCCTTCTCGAGCTTCTCCTTCAACCCAGCAACATACTCATCATCGCCTCCCCCCATCGTTCCCGCGATCGCGAGAGGCACGGACGAGTCATTGAGATGCAGGTAGGCATCGATCAATAAGCCCAATCCTTTCGAGTGACACATTCTAGAAAGGTAACCAATGCGCTCGCTCTTCTCCGCCATGGCATATCCGCTGAGATCAATGCCATTTGGAATCACCGCGATCACTCCAGCTTCCAAGCCCAAGCGTTCCTCCATCACCTGTGCATAAAAGCGACTCGGCGCGACCAAGGCATCAGCATCACGCACACGCTTCCCCATCTCAGTCCAAGCTTGCTCCGACCAAGGTGCTGGAAGCCCATCGAGAAAAGAATCCTCCCCCTGAAAGGCGCAGACCACCGGAACATCGAGCCGCCTTTTTAATTCCCCAATCAATCCAGCAAGAAGCGCATTCGAAAGCACCACCACATCCGGCTTCCCATCCTGCTCCAACCACTCCACCAACTTATCCACTTCCTTATCCAGATGACTCTCCTCCAGTCGAAGCATCTGACAGGTCATCTCCCCCTGCTCTTTTGCCGAGGTCAGATGGCTCCGCTTCGCCACTGCTTGCAAAAGCCCCTTTCCATTAAAAAGTCGATCAATCCATCGCGGCAACCTACGAAAGATCCCGTACTTCTGCTGCAGATAGACATTGATCCCCCCAAAGAAGACCGGCGTGTTGGCATCCACCCGCTCTTCATCGAGCTGAAGCGGAAGATACATTGGAACAAGATGAGCCTCGTGCCCCTCTGTGATAAGCGCCTTGGCGAGAGCATTATCTCGCATACAGGCCCCGCAGTAGTAGCTCCCCGTTCCCGCCGTCAGAATGGTAATTTTCAAATCGAAGCCGGGGCTGCTGTGCTCTGCACAGTCTTGCCATGAGGAAGGTCATCAGGGAGTTTTGCAAATTCCCCAACTCGCTCAAAAAGCTCACTGTAATCCTTATCCATGAGATCTCCGATCAAACAATCCGTCAGATCTCGGCGAACCTCGGCATACTTCATCACGACATCCTTGAAGCTGAAGTCATCGTCATAAAAGGCATAGACGAGCTTCCGCATCCATTCGATCCCTTGGCAGACTCGCTCACCATATTCTTGAAACTGGGTAGCGCTGGTATCTTGATTCTCCAACGCACACTCCACCGCATCCGCCCCCATCGATCCCGTCGTTAAGGCCAGATATACTCCCGAAGAAAAGACCGGATCTAGAAAAGCAAAAGCATCACCAATTAGGAGCAAGCCATCCGTCGCGCAGTTCTCAGCACGATAGGAATATTCTCCCGTCACCCAGTATTCCCCGAACTGCTTACCTTCCGAGAGGTGCTCTTCGACCCACTTGTTCTCCTTAATCTCTCGCTCGTAAATTTCAGCCAAATCGCGCCCATCCCGATAAAGATAATCACGCTCGGCCACAATTCCGGTGCTCACGATGTCATCCTTGAGCGGGATATTCCAAAACCAGCCCTTCTCTTTCACATAAGCAATCGTTGTTGCACCCTCATCAACACCCGGGTCGCGCTTCGCACCCTTGTAGAGAGTCCAAATCGCGATCTTGTTCAACTTAGGATCACGCTTCCGCCACTTCTTCTTTCGCTGAAAAAGTGCATCACGCCCAGAGGCGTCCATTGTCATCGGCGCCCGGAGTTCAAATCGCTTCCCTTCTTCATCCTCGGCAACAACACCGATAACCGTTCCGTCCTCTTCCAAAAAATCGAGCACCTTGATCCCCTCACGAACCTCCGCACCCGCTTCCCGCGCCCGCTCCATCATCATGGTATCAAAGGTCTCACGATCCACCTGCCAAGTCCGCGCTCTCGGGTGATCGGTATGCTTTTCAAAGTAAAACGGGGTGGATAGCTCACCCTCCGGACTCACAAACTGCACGCTCTGCTTCGATTGAAAGCCCTTCGCATCGAGCCGCGAAGTCATCCCCAAGCGATCCAAGGTATTCCAGCAATGAGGAATAAGCGACTCACCGACGTGATAGCGCGGAAAGTGCTCTTTTTCCAAAACGATCACCTTTCGCCCTTTCTCCTCAGCCAAAATTGTCGCCGCCGTGGTCCCAGCCGGGCCAGCCCCGATGATGATGACATCACAGTCGTAGGAGAGATTTGAGATCATAATTTTTCAAGAGGTAGGATTTCTAAAATGCGCGCCAAGACCTTCCGGTTTTGGTCGAACAGCGTATTATAGCGCCCAAAGAGGAATTTACTACTCGCAGCTGGAAAAAAATCAGGCTGAAAGGTTTCGCTCGGAATCTTAAGAAAACCACCCGGCTCGCTAACATAGTCCAGCCCGCTCTCATTGAGTAACCTCCCCAAAGGCTTTTTTCGCCCCAAAATCTCAGCCCGAAGCTCTTCAGGGAAATTTTCCAAGTGAATCCGAATCAAGCCGTATTCCACCGCTTTCTCCCCCACTTTTAAAAGAACCTCTCGCACGTAGCAGCTTTCGTCAGAGGGTTCTTGAAAAATCTCCAACTCGACCACCCCCCCGTGAAAACGCGACAGCGTCGAGGTCATATCCCGATCGTGACAAAGAAGTTCACGATACGGTAACTCAACCTCACTCGCTTCCACCCAAGTGAAATTCAAATCACGCAAGTGATCACAGGCCAAAAGATCCTGTATCTCGCTTTCCCGCCCCATGACTAGACCAGTTGGTTCGTCCGATGCTCCGGAAGGAAGAAGTCGTGCAAAATGTTATCCACACAAAGAAGACCATCCCGCTCCAGCACGATTTCTTTCCCGTCGACATGCAACAAACCTTCCTCCGTTAGCTCGCTCAATTCCTTCTCCCAGCGGCTCAGAACATCGACTCCATACTTGGAATCAATCGCACCCGCGTCGACTTTACCCAGCTTCATCCGAAGAATAAACTCCCGGATCATTCGCTGCTCCGCCGTGGTCTTAAAGCTCCGCTTGGTCGGCATCCGCCCCGCTTCGATTGCTTCCACATAGTCATCAATCTCGGTGACATTCTGATAGTGCAAGCCCGCTGCATGGGAGAAGGAAGCCACCCCTAATCCCAGAAGATCAGCCCCACCCCAAAGTGAATCACGGTAGATAAACTTCGCCTTCTTCGGATCCTTCACCGCAGTGTAGCCAGAGCCCACGGTATAACCCGCGCTCTCTAGTGCTGCAAAAGCCTCTTTGACCCAGCGACGCTTCGTCTGCCAATCCGCCACCGGCGCAATCAACTTCCCGGTGTCCTTCATCTCACGATAAATTGTGGTATTGTAGGGAATCTCCATTTGGTAAATCGTGACGCTATCGGGAGCCAGCTCGATCGTCTTTTCAATATTACGCTGCCAGTTCTCCTCGGTCTCCTCAATCATCCCCGCAATGAGGTCGATATTGATTTGATCAAACCCCTCCGCAACAGCCCGCTCGTAAGCGCGGCCGACTTCCTTCGAACGATGCGCCCGGCCATTGATCTCCAAAATATGGTCATCGAAGTTTTCAATCCCCAGACTGAGGCGAGTGACGCCAATATCTTTAATGGCAGATAACTTCCCCGCATTCAAAGTCCCCGGCTCACACTCGAAGGCTACTTCCTCCGCAGCATCCCAAGGCAAAATCGCCTTCATCCGGTCCGTCAAATCTCCCAGCTGCTTCGCCGACAAATACGAAGGCGTCCCCCCACCAAAGTAAACGAAGTGAGGCTTCCGACCCTCGATGAGCGGCTTGCGCGCCATCATCTCCAGTTCCTTCACCGTCGAATCAAGGTAATGCTTAATGTCGTCCGCACTCTTATCGGTATAAACTCGGAAATAACAAAAGTGACACCTCTTCCGGCAAAAGGGAATGTGGTGATAAAGCCCGAGAGGAACCCCCTCCTTCGATGGCTGATTGTAGATATTTGCGACCTCCTCGTTCTGATCTTCCGACCAAAACGAGAACGGCGGATAATTGGAAATAAAGTAGTTCCCTGCTCGGGTGTCTTTTTTCTGATCTGCAGCTGCGCTCATCTTTTGGTAAGTTTGGGGTACTCTCGTCAGAATACACGGATGAAAGTGCGTTTTTTCCATCAAGATATCGAGAACCACGTGCTAGGACTCGACGCAAAGTGACGAAAAGGTCACACTATAGAGCGATGAAAGACGAGGCAACTGGGACTGAACTCCCTCAAAGCATGCAACACATTCTCATTGTCGAAGACGAAGTCGATATCGCGAACTTGGTATCCTTCAACTTGGAACGAGCAGGATACTCCGTGGACATGGTTCACGAAGGTAAAGAAGGACTGGCCCGCATCTTAAAAGATCAGCCCACTCTCGTCATCCTAGATCTCATGCTCCCGGGAATGGATGGCTTCCAGATCCTCAAGGAAATGCAGCGAGATTCGCGAACCCATGCCATCCCAGTTTTAATGCTCACCGCTAAAAGCCAGATCGACGACCGAATCAAAGGGCTGGAATCAGGAGCTGATGACTACCTCACAAAGCCCTTCAGCCCAAAAGAACTCGTCCTCCGCGTTCAAGCCATCATCAAACGAAACCGCTCCACCCCAGGCTCGGTCATTTTCTCCTTCGGCCCCTTCCGCTTTGACAAAAACAACCTCGCCTTCTTCCTCAATGAAGAAGCCCTTCCCCTCACCTCCACCGAATTCAAGCTCCTCCTCTACCTTTGTCAGCGAGCAGGCCAGCCACAAGATCGCAATGATCTCCTGAAAGTGGTGTGGGGCTACAACGACGAAGTTCACAGTCGAACCTTGGACACTCACATGAAACGCCTTCGCCAAAAGCTCGGTGATTCGAGTTCACTCATCGAAACCGTGCGAGGAATTGGCTACCAAGTCCGCGAAATCGAATGATCTATTTCGTCTCAGCCGCCGCTCTCATCCTTCTCTTTCTTCTGCAACGAGCCAGAAGTCAGCTCAGGGCATTTGAAGCAAAAGAGCGAGATATAAGGGACGCTCTTAACTCGCTGGCTGAAGACCAAAAAGAGCGACATGGACGAGAGATTCAGCGGCTCCTTGATGCCCTCCCCTACGCCTTCTTCTCAATCAGCGACCACGGGAAAATCATCCGCACTAACTTGAGCGCCCGAGCGATCTTCAAAAATCAAGACCTCATCAACCACAGCATCCAGCAGGTCTTTCACGACGCCCCAATTGTGACTGAAATCGAAAACGTCATTCACGAACCATCATCCTACCGACGTATCCTACGTCTTCCTCCAAACTCTCTTTTTTCTCAAAAATCCAAAGATAAAGACTCACATTGGGAAATCGATCTCCGCTCAATCACGATTGGCACCGATAGCCGAGAGGTCCAGCTCATGATGCGGGACATGACCGCCAATGTCGAAACAGACCAAATCAGGCAAGACTTTGTCGCCAACGCCTCACACGAACTCAGGACCCCCCTTTCCATCATCTCTGGCTATCTTGAAAACCTGACCGAGGAAGACGGCATTAAGAACAAAGCGATCGCTCAAAAGATGCTGATTACGATGGATCGTCACGTGGATCGGATCAACCAAATCGTGGAGCACATGCTCCTCATCTCAAAACTCGAATCAGAAGAAGGATCCCCTCTCAAAATCTCTCCTTTCAGTCTTTCGATCTGCGTAAACGACATCATCGAGCGTCTCGATCCCCTCATCGAAAAACAACAGGCCATTGTCCTCAATCAAGTTCCAGAATTAGAACTGATTGGAGACCAATTCTATTGGACTCAAATCCTCTATAATTTAATTGAAAACGCTCTCAAGCAGAACGCCACCCAGCCTGTAACCATTACGATCTCCGCTAAGAAAAAGAAAAGCAGAGACCTCATCATTAAGGTCAGCGACCAGGGAATCGGGATCCCCACCAGAGATCTCCCCTTTATCTTCAAGCGCTTCTTCCGAGTCGAAAAACATCACTCACAAGCGCAAATTAAAGGAACTGGGCTTGGGCTCTCGATCGTAAAAAGAGCCATCGAAGCCCACGGAGCTAAGATAAGCGTAAAGTCTACTCCCGGAGTCGAAACCACCTTCACCATCGAGACTCCGCAGCCTCCAATCTGCTAGCATTTGCGATGCCTAAACCGTTGAAAGCGCCCGCTCCTTCAACTCTTCCGCACAAGCTTCCCAAACCCTTTCGTCGATCTCATGAACATCGACTCCCACTCCAGTCTCTTTTAAAAGCAGCACCGTCAACTCACCCCCGAGATGCTCGCGGAATTCTTCGAGCCCATTGAAAACCCGCCGACGCCCCTCAGCATCTCGCAGCTCCAAGGCCTCATGCCAAACTGGCAACTCAAGATTCTCGATCACTTGTAAGACGCGCTCCCCTTCCGACGCCTCCAACAAGCCCACCTTCGCTGCATAAAGCGTATCCAGCGCCACCCCTACCGATACCGCCTCACCATGACTCAATTTGAAATCCGTCAACTGCTCCAGCTTGTGCGCCGCCCAATGTCCATAATCCAGTGGGCGGCTGCTCCCAACTTCAAACGGATCACCACCCTCCGCAATATGCCGGGCATGGTGCAGTGCCGAACGCTCCACCGCTTCCTCTAGGGTCGCCTCATCGAGCGCACGGAGCTTCAAAACATTCGCCTCCATCCAATTGAAAAACTCCCCATCGCGAACCAATGCGACTTTCACCGCCTCGATCAGCCCCGCCCTCCGCGTATCCTCAGGCTGGGTGTGCAGAAACCTAAAATCATTCACTACCGCATACGGGACCGCAAAGGCTCCAATGAAATTCTTTTTCCCGAAGGCGTTGATTCCATTTTTCACCCCGACCCCACTATCGTCTTGCGAAAGCGTAGTCGTCGGAAATCGCACTAATCTCACCCCCCGATGTCCCGTTGCCGCTGCAAAACCAATCACGTCTAAAAAAGCCCCCCCTCCGATCACAAAGACATAAGAATGACGATCAATGTGATACCTCTCGATCGCTCCCATCGCCGCATGATAGACACGATCATCCCGCTTCGCCTCCTCCCCCCCTGCGAGCCACTCCACAGCCGTCAGCCTTAGCCCGGACAAATCTGAAAAATAATCCTGAATCTCTCCCTCTAACTTGGGGAAAAAATCCCGCAACCCTTCCTCAATAAAAACAAGCACCTTACTCCGCCCTCTCGTTTCCAAAAGCTCAGACACCAGAGCGTTGTCAGCCCGAAATGCCCCACGGGTAAATCTGATCTGGTGGCGAAAACTCACCTGTATGTTAAAATCCTCTCCGCTCATGCGCTTTTCTTCTATCTAACTCTTCATACGCGGCTTGGCCATCGATTCTTTGAGTGTATCGTCAAAACATGCCCGAGATCACTTCCCACCACGAAGGCCGCTACCTCTCACTTCGAGAAATCGACGACTGGGAATTCGCCACTCGCCCTAATGCCACGGGAGTTGTCGGAGTTTTCGCCCTCACGGACAAACAAGAAGTGATTCTAGTTGAACAATACCGCCGTCCTATGCAATCCCGCGTCCTCGAAATCTGTGCCGGGCTCGTCGGAGACGAAATAGAATTTGCAAACGAGAAAATCATCGACTGCGCACAACGCGAACTTCTAGAAGAAACCGGATACTCTCCCGGGAAAATCTCCCACCTTCTCAGCTCCCCCACCTCAGCTGGCATGACCGACGAAACCACCCACCTTTTCTTTGCTGAAGATTGTTATAAAACAGGCCCTGGCGGAGGAGTCGATGGAGAGGACATCACGACTCACCTAGTCCCTCTCAAGGACCTCGCCTCCTTCCTGAAAGAGGCCACAGAACAAGACCTCCAAATCGATTTCAAAATCCATTCCTGTCTCGGAAAAATATCTCTCGATCAATCTGCAAAATTTGTATGATTTTTTTCAAAAGAGCCGTAGTATCCTCATCGATCACCAAACCGAATCACCTTCAATGAAACATCTTTTCGCCTTTCTCTCTCTACCCCTTTTTGCAACAGGGGCCGAGCTTCCTGATATCGTTGATTTTAACGACCATGTCCAGCCGATCCTCTCCGAGTATTGCTACCACTGTCATGGCCCAGATTCCTCCACTCGGGAGCCAAAAAAAAATCCCCTCCGACTAGATCGTGAAGAATTCGCCTTTCTCACCCGAAAAAATGGCCAAGCTTCTATCATCAAAGGCGATCCCGATGCTTCTGAGGTCATCAAACGCATCATCAGCACCGACATCAATGATGTCATGCCTCCACCAGAATCTCATAAAAAACCTCTGAAGCCTGAGAAAGTCGCCCTCCTCAAAAAGTGGATCGAACAAGGAGCCACCTACGAAGAACACTGGTCATTCATCCCACCAAGCCGGAGCGAGATCCCCCAGATCGATTGGGGCCACAATCCCGTCGACAAATTCATCGCCGCAAAACATCAGAAACAAAACCTTGAGCCCAGCCCTCCCGAAGACTCCGCGCGCCTCCTGAGACGCCTCACCTTTGACCTCACTGGACTTCCGCCCACCCCTGACGAAGTGGCCGCTTTCAGAGAAATCGCCTCTCAAGATCTAGCCACCGCGATTGATTTAACTGCCGCAAAGCTACTCACCACTGACGCATACGCCGAACACTTCGGACGCCATTGGCTCGACGCCGCACGCTACGCAGACACCCACGGCATCCACATCGACAACTATCGCTCCATTTGGCCCTACCGCGATTGGGTCATCAACGCCTTCAGGGAAAACATGCCCTTCGACAAATTCACCCGAGATCAAATCGCTGGCGACCTCCTCCCAAATGCCACCCTCGAACAAAAAATCGCCACCGGCTTCAACCGCTGCATGCCCACCACCGGAGAAGGTGGCGCCATCAACAAAGAATATGAAGCGATCTACGCCTCCGACCAAGCCGCCACAACCTCGGCCATCTGGCTCGGCCTCAGCACTGCTTGCGCCGCCTGCCACGATCACAAATTTGACCCCATTTCCCAAAAAGACTTCTACGCCCTCACCGCCTTCTTCCGCAACACCACCATGGACGCCATGGATCGGAATAAGGCCGACCACCCACCCAACATCTTCGCACCCCATCCTAAAGATCGTGATCGCTGGGACTCACTCGACAATCAAATCGCTCAATCTAACCAAGCTCTCGCAAAGCGGCGCTCTGAAGCCGGCCCTGACCTTGAAAAGTGGCTCACCTCTCTAGACCCAAGTTCACCTGAAATTTCAAGTCCCACCCCAGAGGTCTCCCTCCCACTCGTCGTCACTAACAAAAAAATTATGGCGACAATCGGAGACTCACAAAAGACCTACGATTTTCCCCACCAAACAACGGAAGCCCCCAAGCTTGGTGCCGTCACCAAGATCTCGGAAATTAATGTCCCCTTAGGCGACCTCGCAATCTTCGATGCTCGCGATCAAGTCACCTTCGGAGGCTTCGTTTACGTCGATGGAAAAACAAAGGGAGCACTTATTTCCCGCACGGACACCAAGAAGAAATACCGAGGCTGGGATCTCTGGCTGGAAAACAATAAAATTGGATCTCATATTGTCGATAGCTGGCCCGACAAAGCCATTAAGGCCTTCACCAAAGAGCCACTCGAAGAGAAAAAATGGCACCACGTCATGATCACTTACGATGGCACCGCTGCCCCTGAAAAAAGCATCACCATCTACCTTAATGGTGAGATCGCACCTTTAGCCTACAGCAAAAAATCGAAAATTGATTCCCTCCTCACGAAAGTCCCCACCCGTCTAGGCGCTCGCCATCCGAATAGCAGATTGAATGGAAACGCGAGCTTCCATAGCTTTCAATTCTTCAAACGAAAGCTCAATGCTCAGGAGATTAAACAATCGGCAAACTATTCAGACCTCGGTCGCCTTCTTGCCATTCCCTCAGCTGAGCGGACCGAAATGCAAAAGGACACTCTCCTCGACTACTACGTCAATCGCATTGATCCTCCCGCCCAGGAAATCCTCTCTGCCAAGAACAAGCTCCTAGCAGAAAAGGAAGGGCTCCGCGCTAAGGGTTCACCCACTCTCATCATGGAAGAAAAGAAGGGTGACGCCTTCGCGCACGTTCTTGACCGAGGCGAGTACAGTCTCGAAAAAGAAAAAGTCTTCGCCGACATCCCAGAAATCTTCCAAAGCGAAAAATCCAACGCCAAAAAATCTCGCAAGGATCTCGCCGACTGGCTGGTATCCGACAAAAACCCCCTCACCGCACGCGTCACCGTGAACCGAATTTGGTATTACTTCTTCGGACGTGGCATTGTCGAAACCACCGAAGACTTCGGCATCATGGGTGCCCGCCCCACTCACCCTGAGCTACTCGACTACCTCGCTCTCGAACTCATCGAAAACGACTGGAACCTCCAGCACGTCATCAAGCTCATCACCAGCTCTGCCACCTACCAACAGTCCGGAAAAACCACCTCCGCCAATCGCGAAAAAGATCAAGAAAACATCTACCTCTGGCGCTCTCCGAGACATCGACTAGAAGCCGAGCAAATCCGAGACATGGCACTCGCCACCAGCGGACTTCTCGTCGACAAAATCGGTGGCCCCTCCGTGAAACCCTACCAACCCGATGGACTCTGGGAAGCCGTCGCCATGAAGGCCTCTGACACCCGCTTCTACAAACAAGATAGCGGCGAAGGTCTCTACCGCCGCTCCCTCTACACCTTCATCAAACGCACTGCGGCCCCACCCTCCATGGAAATCCTCAACGCACCAAACCGCGAGGTATTCTGTGTCCGGCGCGAACTCACCAACACCCCCCTCGCCGCCTTCGTGACCATGAACGATCCACAATTCGTTGAAGCCTCCCGTGCACTCGCCACCAGGGCTCTAAAATCGAACCCATCGTTTAGTCAACGCCTCGACTTCATCACCCTTGCCTTCATGGCACGCACTCTCAACAACGAAGAGCAAGACATTGTAAAAGCCTCCCTCGAACATCACCACAAAAGATACCGAGAAAAACCCGAACTTGCAGATCAACTCCTCGCCGTTGGCGAAAGCAAAGCCGATGACTCCATCGACAAAGCCGAGCTCGCCGCCTGGACCCTCATTGCCTCACAAATCTTCAACCTCGACGAAACCCTCACCAAGTAAGAGTTACGGAGCTTGGATGGCATGCCCCTTGGGTACTTTAGTCCGAGCACAGAGCCTAAGCTCCACAACCAGCACTCAACCAATCCATGAACACCATCGCCGACTTCAATGCCGCCGTTTCTCGCCGCCAGTTCTTCCGTAAAAACGGAATCGGACTAGGGGCCGCCTCGCTCGCCACCCTTCTCCCCGGAAACTTGAGCGGACTCTCAAACTCCGCCGTTCCTGCCGAACTCCAAAAAGTTGCCCCAAAAGCAAAAAGAGTCATCTACCTCTCCATGCTCGGTGCACCCAGCCAACTCGACCTCTTCGACTACAAACCAAAGCTCAAAGAACGCTTCGCCGAAGACCTCAGCGGCTACCTCAAAGAACAAGGGCAACGCCTTACCGGCATGACCTCCGGACAGGCCAAGTTTCCCCTCGCCCCTTCCATTTTCAAATTCAAACAATTTGGAAAATCCGGCGCTTGGATCTCCGATCTCCTTCCCCACACCGCCAAGATGGCTGATGACATCACGATCATCAAATCGATGAATACCGAAGCCATCAACCATGAACCAGCCAACCAACTCTGCTACACCGGCAGCCAACAAAACGGCAAACCTTCACTCGGCTCCTGGCTCGCCTACGGTCTCGGCTCTCAAAACCAGGACCTCCCAAACTTCGTCGTCCTGCACGCCCAACACACCGGCCCCGGAAACGTCCAAGCCATCTCCTCCCGACTTTGGGGCTCCGGCTTCCTCCCCGGAAAACACGCCGGCGTCGCCTTCCGACCAAAAGGCGACCCCGTCCTCTTCCTCCGCGACGCTCCCGGCATCGACCGCGACCTGCGGCGCAACATGCTCGATAGCCTCAATACCCTGAACCAAAAATCATACGACGCCGTCGGCGATGACGAAATCCAAACCCGCATGCAGCAATACGAAATGGCCTTCCGCATGCAGGCCTCCGTCCCCGAGCTTTCCGATCTCTCCTCTGAAGACGAGAAAACCCGTGAAATGTATGGCCCACAATCAAAGACCCCCGGCTCCTTCGCCAGCTCCTGCATCCTTGCCCGCCGCATGATGGAACGCGGAGTCCAATTTGTGCAAATTTTCCACCGCGGCTGGGACCAACACGGCAACCTCCCCTCTCACATAAAACCCCAGTGCAAAGACATCGACCAACCCTGCTGGGCCCTCATCCAAGATCTCAAACAACGCGGCATGCTCGATGACACCCTCGTCATCTGGGGTGGAGAATTCGGCCGCACCGTCTACTCACAAGGCACCCTCACCGAAACAAACTACGGCCGCGATCACCACCCGCGCGCCTTCACCATGTGGATGGCTGGCGGCGGCGTCAAAGGTGGCGAAGTCTATGGCGAGACCGACGACTTCGGCTACAACATCACCGAGAACCCCGTCCACATCAGCGACCTCCACACCACCATCCTTCACCAACTCGGAATCGACCACCACAAGCTCACCTTCAAATATCAAGGCCTCGACCAAAAGCTCACCGGCGTCAAACCCACCAAGGTCATCACTGACATTCTCAGCTAAATCACCCCCACAAGGAGTGACGGTCTCCAGACCGTCAACAAATCGCACCGGGAGCTGGAGCTTCCGGCTACCTCTCCAAGCGATACCCCTCACCCCGAACCGTCTTCAACATCCCCCCATCCTTCCCCAACTTCCGTCTCAACTCCGCAATAAAATTATCCACCGTCCGCGTCGTCGGACACGCATGATATCCCCACACCTCATCGAGGAACCGGTCCCGCGTCACCACCTCACCCCGGAACTCGACCAAGAGCCTCAAAATCCCCACCTCCTTCGCATTTAGCTCAACCACTGAATCCCCAAGGGTCAAAGTTCTCTCCGACAAATCCACCTCGACCTCGCCGAGAGAAACCTTCTCCGGCACCTCAGCTCTCTCCTGCCTCCGCAGCAAAGCCCGCACCCTCGCCAGAAGCTCCTTCAGACTAAAAGGCTTCACCAAATAGTCATCCGCCCCGCTGTCCAGCCCCTTCACCCGATCATCCACCATCCCCCGCGCCGTCAGCATCAGCACCGGAACCTCGGCCCCACGTTTCCTCATCTCTGCACAAACCGCAAAGCCATCGATCTTCGGCATCATCACATCCAGCAAAACCAAATCAAACTCCTCCGCAAAAATCACCTCCAGCGCCTCTTCCCCATCACTCGCCGCGCGCACTCGATACCCCTCGCTCTGCAAGCACTCCACCAAAGCAACCCGCATCGGCATTTCATCATCAACAACCAAAATTCTCATCACTCGCTAAACTCTACTTTGAAAACAGCTCCCTCATCTTGCTCAACTTTCACCACCCCACCTTGCAAGCTCACCAGCTCCTTCACCAGACTCAATCCAATCCCAACTCCCTTCGTTTTCCGTCTCAACTCATCTTCTCGACGGTAAAACCTCTCAAAAACCTGCTCCCGCTCATCCTCTGGAATCCCCGGACCCTGATCCGCCACCAAAAACCACCAATCGCCACCCCAAGCGATCAAAACCTCACCGCCACTCGGCGAGAACTTGATCGCGTTATCAATCAGGTTCACCAAAATCTGCCTGATCACCAAAGCATCCGCCTCCACCTCAAGCTCAGGCCCATCTTTCTTAAAGGTCACCTCATTCTCTAAGGCCGGGAGCGCCATCATCTCGCAAATCTCCCCCACCAACTCAGGAAACGAAAACCTCTCTTTTTGAATCACCCGTTTCCCATCTTCCACGCGAGCAAGATCCATCACATTCTCAATGAGAACCGAGAGCCTGCCACTTTCCCGCGCCATCAGCCGATGAAACTCCCCCTCTTTCTCTGCCGTCAACTTCCCTCCCTCCAGCGCATCCGCCATCAACCTCATCGATCCTACCGGCGCACGCAGCTCATGAGTCACACTCGCCACAAACTGACTCTTCGCATGCACCGCCTTCTTCTCTTTCAAAATCCCCCGCACCATCATCCACATCCCTGCTGCAACGACGAGTAAAGCTAAACCCAACATCCAATAAGTTCCCTCACGACGACTCCGCCACTCCCTTTCCAAAGCCCCAACATCAGAAACCCGCACTGATAACACCACATCCCCCACCGAGCGCCTCAATAAAACCTTTCCCGTTGATCCCAAGGTCAACTCGTCACTTTCCAGCGAAGCCTCAAAATCACCCCCTCTTTCCCAGTTCACCGAACCACTCGAAAGCGCCAAATAAGAATACTCCTGGTCCTCTAAGGCCTCCACCCGATACAAGCGCCCGTCCTTTTGGAACCAACCATTCCGATTCTCCTCTCGAATCAAATCTCGCGCCACTTCATCTGCCTCCCAATTTTCCTCCCAATCTGAAAAATCACCCTCCCATGCATTTGCCTCTGCAAGCTTTGCCAGTCGCTCCAAAATCAGCGGAGAAGTCAGATCCGGCCATCGCTTCATTGCCAAATCCCGAGCCAACTCCCCATCCCGTACGCTCCCAGTCCGCTTCGCCACTTCATAGGCAGCCAACATCGCTACAGGTAAACCCGCCGACGTCCGCTCATTCGAATCCATCTGCCCACGCAGGTCATCGAGCGAAGCATCCCCCGAAAAATCAAAGTCCCCTGGCTTCGGCGGATAATCGTAAAAGCGGATCTCTCTCACCCCTCGCTCTAGCTCCGCTAAAAAGCGATCCGCCACAGCCTCCGCCTCATCCCGCGCCTCACTCCAAACTAGCTCCCGATGATTCTGCAACCCCCGCCAAGCCATCCACCCCATCGCGAAAGCCGCGAGGAGAATTAGGAGGATCCCAGATCGGAAACCAGCAAGAGAAGGAAAGAACTTCACGAAGAGAGTTACGGTAATTTAGTCTATTCTGAGGGCTTCGGAACGAAGCGATTCCGTTTTGATTTCGTCCTCTCCACAATAAAATCACCTGATTTAGGCCAATAGGAATTCACCATTTTGATCTCGTGAAGTTCGCCATCAACTCGAATCGAATACCCCAATCTCGATCTCCCTGGGGTAGGCTCCATACCCCACGAGAGGTAGGGGCCTCGTAGTGAGGGTACGCTTTCAGGGTCACTAATTGGAAGCAATCCCCTTACCGAACTTAACCACCTTGGCTGATGATACCGAAGGGTGCGCAACTTTGGTTCTTCTTGACCCTGTTGATACATCACAGTGAGATTCAGAGCGTCCTGAAAATACTGGTGAGCCCCATCTAAAAATCCCGGCTCCCTGATATCCTTTGCCCTCAGAAGCAGTTCATCCCCTCCCTTTAGCTCAAGATCAAACGGCTTTTCGCCTCGTCTTCGCTTGCTCCTCTTATCCTCTAAGTTAATCACTGTCAGCTTAGTTCCCGACCTTACAACAATCCTGCTCAGATCCATTCTAGGAAGAATCCTCCGGCAATAGAACTGAGACAGCGAAGGTTTTAAAACCCCATCACTAATGAGCTCACTCTCCTCAAAACCAATATTAATGTCGGCCAAGAGAGCCAAAAGACTTGGCCGTCGCTTAACTGGTTTGTCTACCAATTCCCATATCCAGCCACCAGGTTTCCCTTCAATCTTTGCTCTGATGAAACGTGACTCAGGCCTCCCTCTCTTCTCAACGCTAAGCCAGCCTTCCCTCTCTTTCAAAAAAATCCGATCTCCTTTCCTAATTGAAAAATTTGATAAGGAACTATCTCTTTCTTCAAACTTGAACTCCGGAAAGCCCTCCCTTTGGAGAACAATCTCCCATCGAGGACCATTGCTGTAGTCAATACCTCCATACGAAATCAGACGAAGGAAACCTGCCAAATCAGTCTGAGGAACGTCGAAACTACTAACATCGTAGGTTAGAAGATCTGGACAAAGCATCATATCCCAAGTTTCCCCCTCAAGAGTAAGTTGAAACGCACCTCGCTGAGACCTCAGAAGAGCCAAAGGAATTGGCTGAGATGGGTGGCTCCTCAACTCACTCCAACCCTGCTCCTGCCATTTAAAAGCATTCTCAGAAAATCCTGTCACCTCAAGAATGCCGCCACTCTTAAAATCAGGTAGCGGTAATTGCGTCATATCGATCACCTCGGCTCCGCCATCTCGAAAGAGAGTCCAAGTCAGCCTTCCAAGATCCACCTTGTTTGATTGATCATAGGCTTCGTTTGGATCACCTGCTCGCTGCGGAAATTTTAAATCCAAAAGATCATCAATCAGTTCTGAGCCCACTTTAATGCGCCTAGCAACGCCCTCTCTTTGACCACATTCAGGGAAAGTCACAATGAAGTCCTTCTCTTTTACAAATTCTGGATAAAGAAAGTCACGAGCGTACCTTAATTTCATTTTTTTAGTCAGAATCTCCCATTTTGCATCCTTCAAGTCAGCACCATTCTCTAAAACCAGGTCAACCAAATCGTTATTCCCCGTATTCAAAGCAGTATCAAGAAGAGACCACCCCCGAGGCGATTCTTCTTTTGTATCCACACCAGCTTCAAACAACCTCTTCACCAACTCAACCTCTCCAGCCGCAACCGCCTTATCCAAAACGTTCCGCGTGGGTTTTGCTCCTGTATCCAAAAGAAACGAAATTTTTTCCAAAGGAACGCAATCGATGGGTGCCATCGCGAAACTTACATAATACTGTTGAGCAATCGTCCAATTCTTGCCCTTGGGAGGTTTATTGGTCATTGCATTAAGATCAGCCCCAGCATCGATCAAAATTTGCATCTTCTTTTCATCGCTCTTCCAAGCCGCCAAATGGAGTGCTCTCACTCCTTCAAGCTCCGTAGCCGCCTCAATATCCGCACCAGCATCTAATAAAGCCTTCGTATAGGAATACTGCGAAACTTCAGTATTTGGCAATATTCGTGGATTCTGATTTATATTTGCAGGACCAAGAGATGCAGCATGAAGTGGTATCCTCATTTTATAATCTAGACTACCACCGTACTTCACAACTGTTTGGATCTCGTCTTTGTTGAAAGCAAAACTTGTAGGGCTTGATAAAATCTCTGGGTTCATCGTTTTGATATTAGCCCCTGCAGAAGCAAGCATTTCAGCAAGCTGCCAATGGCGTTGATGAATGGAGGTAACTAATGCCTCATTTACTCTAGTTTGAGACGGTTTCTTGGGAGCACCCAAAAAAAGTTTCATCATCACTAGGTTCCCGCTTGATGCTGCCGAAACAATCGCATTCCTATAGTCAGGATCCGCCCCCTTTTTAAGAAGGTATCCCACAACCTTCGTCCAACCTTTCCCTGTGTATTCTCCGAACCCATTCAAATCTGGAAAAAGATCCGGACTCGTCACCTCCAGCTTCTTGATCCTCGCCAACTCCTTGTCCTCCTCACTAAATCCCTCCACCCCGCTTGGAAATTCCTTCCCCGAGATCGCCAAATAATTCTCCCGAACCATTGTTGCCTGGGGCTCAATGCTCCCAAACTTCTTCCCGAACTCCTCATAGAGAGCCAAAGCCGCTTTATCATCCCCCTGCTTCCGTTTAACCGCCGCGAGACGAAAAAGGGCCACCGCCGCAACTTTCCGCTCCGCCTCAAAGGCTTTCAAGAGAGCTTCATACTTCTCTGTCGCTGTTTTCAAATCCCCTTCGGATTCTTCCGCGAAGAGACCGTCGCGGAGAAGCTCCTTCGAGGTCTGTCCGTGGAGAATCGAAGTAAAGATGAATAGGAAAATCAATAATCTGCTTTTCATGATGCCTGAACACTATCACGAAATCTCTCGGCAATTGTCATGGAAGCGTCATATCGAAAAAAAAGGCCAATCCTGCAGCACGGTTCCCACAAAAAGCAGCCCAACTCCCAAGCGTAGCCGAAAGCTCCAGCTTTCGGATCCCCGCCCTCAACCACGCAAATTGTTCATTCTTCAATCGTTCATTTGTCCATTGCCCCCCTATTTCTTCCCAAACCTCCAAAGCTTCGTCTTAGACCTCACCACGAGGTTGCCATCCCAAACGATTGGTGACGCAAAAATCGGCTCTCCAAATTCATTCATCGCCAGCTCCTTCATCCCCTCACGCGAGACCTGATGGACAAAGGCCTCTCCCTCTTCGGAAAAGGTATAGAGCCGATCATTCACAAGAGTCACCGAAGCTGAGACCTTCCGTAACAACTGCTCCCGCCACAAACGCTCACCGGTCTCACGATCCAAGCAACTCATTCTTCCCGTATCTTCCACCAGATAGAGTTCCGTGCCCGACAAGACAAACGAAGGGGTCTTGGGGATATCTTTCTTTGCCGTCCACTTCACGTGGGACTTCGTCACATTCCCCTTCGCTCCCTTTAGACGAATTGCCAGCAACTTTGGAACCATAAAACCAGATGCCACGTAAACGATTCCATCGTGATGCAGTGGCATTGGCACAACCGAAAACCCATCTCCACAATCCACCCACCAAATCAACTCACCATCCGCTGGCCGATATCCTCCCACCATCCCACTTCCTTGACTGACCACCACCTTCTCACCACCGGAATCAACGACCAAAGGAGTCCCAAACGAAAACTTCCTCGCCACTTCCATCTTCCGATTTTTCTCCCACTTCAACTTTCCCGTCTTCGCATCCAGCCCCCTCAAAAGCCCCTCATCTTTTCCATCGGCACTGAAAATCAAGACCCCGTCGATCAACACTGGGCTTCCTCCATTCCCATGCATCGCGGCATAGGTCTTATGAAATTTCCATTTCACCTCCCCGCTTTTTAAATCCAAGGCCGCCGTCCCCATGTGCCCAAAGTGAGCATAGACCACATCTCCCTCCAAGAGCGGCGTGCTACTTGCTAAACTATTCTTCTGATGAATATGACCGGCCTCTTCTTCCGTTGGTTGAAAAACAGTCTGTGTCCACAAAGGCTTCCCCGTCTCGACCTCATAAGCTCTGACCTGTAGATCGATCGTCTCCTTCTTCACCGCCGTCGCCACCACGATCACGCCATCTTTCATCACCGGCGAAGACCACCCTTCTCCAGGAACCTCAACTTCCCAAAGCACATTCTTTCCGGGACCAATTTCTACCGGCACATCCTTCGCCTTCACCACTCCTTGCCCTTCCGGCCCACGAACTTGTGGCCACTCTTCAGCCCTCAGAGCCCAGCTCATCAGCAATACAATCGCACAAATTCTAGTTGTCATAGTTGGCTAAAGCTTAGCCCGTTTCCTTCTCCTCAAAAGCATCAAGACCTACAAAACAGATTCGATTGCGAATCCATAATTTAACGATATGATCGCGGGATGAGCACAAGAAGGTTGAAAACGCACGGCCTTTGGGCCCTCGGACTTGTTGGAGCCTTCCTTCTAGGCAAGCAGTTGCAAGAGGGAGAAACTGATAGCCAACAAAGCCTAAAAGAAGGCTATTCTGCTTCCTCTGGCTCGACTCGATCCTCTGGAGCTGCCTCTCAGAACAAGCAAGGACGCAGCCCCTCTGGCCGCAACACTCCTTCCGCGAATCAGGATCACGATCTCATCTCCGGAATCTTCGGGTCCTCCACCTTTTCAAGCGATGGCATGGCGGCTTTGATCGAAGAAGCCTTTAAGGATCCTAACCCTGTAAAACGACGCCTCGCCTTTAGCAAATTGCTCGAAGGAATGACCCCCGAAAACGTAGCGACAATGCGCGATCAACTCGTCGCAGCTGGAGCTGACCGAGAGGAATGGCGCGACTTTAACTACGCTTGGGGCGCCCTCGCGGGAGCCGATGCTTTTAACGAAGCCATGACCGCCGATAAAAAGGATCTCCAGTCACTGATAAGTGGATGGGCTACCGTCAATCCCGAAGGGGCCATCGCCATGCTCGGAAATCTCCCTGAAGAACTGGCGGAGCAAAAAGCCCGTCTTGAAAACGGGATCGTCGCCGGCCTTGCCGACCGTGATCGCGATGAAGCGGCCAGCTATGTCTATCAACTCGCCGCCGAAGGCCGGGAGAATGCCGCCCGCCTCATGGAAACGGTCGCGCACGAAGTCCTGCGTTCCAGTGGTCATGAAGAAGCCTCGCTTTGGGTCGCCAGTCTCGATGACGGCCCGATGAAAGGATCTGCAATGAACGAGATCGCCGAACGATTCGTCCGCTCCGACCCTGAAGCCTCCTCCGCATGGATCGAAAAATTTGCCAGCGAAGATTACGCCGCTCGTGCGGTGAGAGAAGTCGGCAAAGAATGGGCCGAAAAAGAACCTCTTGCCGCCGTAACTTGGCTCGACAAACTCCCCGAAGGAGAAGGACAAAAAGCTGGCCTCAATTCCGCCTTCGGAGATTGGGAGGATAAAGACCCCGTCGCCGCAGGAGAGTATCTCATGTCGATGCCTAACTCTCCGAAACGCGACTCGGCAATCTCAGGCTTCGCGATCGGATACGCCTATCAAGATCCGGAAACAGCCATCGCCTGGGCAAATGACATCTCTGATCCGACCATCAGAACCCTATCTCTCACCCGGGTCGGAAAGGCCTACTTCCGCCGCAGCCCAGAAGAGGCAAAAACATGGCTTCTCACCAGTGGTCTCTCCCCGGAAGCTCAAGCTCAAATCCAGCAAGCTCCCAAACGAGGAACCCGGCGATAGCTTCCCTCCCCTTGCCTTGTTTTAAGTCCCAATTTCGACTACCGTCTCTCTTATGACACGCCTCCTCCCACTTGTCCTTGCCTGCCTCCTTTCATCTTGCTCTCTAATCTCCACGCCCGTCAAAGTCGTCGGGAAAGCCGCCACTACCACGATCGGCCTCGCCGGAAAAGCAGCTGGCGCAGGAATCGATGCTATGTCTTCAGATTCTTCATCTCAAGAAGACTAGCGTCCTCTTAAGCATCATCCTCTTCAGGTGGAGCGGTCGGCAGCTTATCCACCTCATCGAGGAGATTGACCACATCCACTCCACGCACCGCCGAGGCATCTTCGCGAAAGCTCAAAACGGGCGTGCTACGCATCGTCACTCGCTTGGCGACTTTGCTTTGAATGAAGCCACGCTTGCGCGAAAGTTGATCCAAAATCCCCGGAGTCGAACCACCAAGGATACTTACGAAGACTTTCGCCTCTTTGAGGTCCTGAGTGACGTCCACATCCGTAATGGTCACAAGAGCATTATTCCACTCGAAGTCACGCTGCACCACCGCGCTGATCTCGCGACGCAGCAGTTCGTTGACTCGATCGAGACGCTTTGCCATGTCTTAGAGAGTTTGGTCGATCTTATCGAGCGTGTAGCACTCGATGACATCACCTTCCTCGTAGTCATTAAAGCTTCCGAGGCGAATACCACACTCGATTCCCTCCTTCACCTCATCCACTTCATCAGTGAGACGACGTAGCGTTGACATCTTGCCATCGAAGACGGGCTGCTTACCACGAAGAACGCGCGCATGTGCCTTACGAGTGACCTTACCACTCTTAATCACACAACCCGCAGCACGACCACCGTTGACCTTGAAGACCTGCTTCACCGAAGCGCGACCAATGACAGTCTCACGAACCTCAGGATCAAGAAGTCCAAGCATGGAGTCTTTCACTTGGTCGATGAGCTCGTAAACAATCGAGTAAAGCTTCACCTGCACGCCTTCGGCCTTAGCAGCTTTCACCGCTTTACCGTCCACCTTGACGTTGAAGCCTAGGATGATGGCATCTGCAGAACTCGCCATGAGAACGTCGGATTCGTTAATTGCACCAGCTCCCGCGATCAGGAAATTCGCCTCCACTTTCTCAGAATCGATTTCAAGGATCGCATTCTTGATTGCCTCAGCAGTTCCTTGCACATCAGAGCGAAGGATGAGTTTCAGCTGAGCTTTCCCTCCGCCAGAAACCGCCTGCATCATATCCTCCAGACGGTTCTTTCTCGGAGCATCCAGACGGCTCTTACGTTGCTCGTCCATCCGCTCGGCCGAAAGCTTCTTCGCCGCGCGCTCGTTTTCCATTCCAACGAGGGAATCCCCGACATTCGGCAGCTCAGCAAAACCAAGAACCTCAACCGGAGTCGAAGGACCTGCTGCTTTCACTTGCTCCCCATTTTCATCGAGAAGAAGTTTCACCTTACCCGCATAGGGACCACAGATGAAGGGTTGACCATTTTTGAGTGTTCCACTTTCGACAATGACAGTCGCAGTATTTCCGCGACCAGCTTTAACGCTCGCCTCGATCACCGCAGCACGGACATTGGCTTTTGGATTTGCCCGCAATTCCAAGACTTCAGCCTGCAGCGCCATTAGCTCGAGAAGCTCATCAACCCCTTCGCCGGTTGTCGCGGAAACTTTGATCACCTCGGTATCACCTCCCATTTCGGAAGGAACCAATTCATGCTCCATCAGCTGAGTCATGACTCGCATGGGATCAGCAGCCGGAAGGTCGACTTTATTGATCGCGACGATGATCGTTTTCCCAGCCGCTTTTGCGTGCTTAATCGCCTCTTCGGTCTGCGGCATAATGCCATCATCGGCAGCTACAATCACGACGACAATATCGGTCACATCAGCGCCACGAGCACGCATCTTTGAAAAGATGGCGTGGCCCGGAGTATCGAGGAAGGTAACGCTTCGCTCACCATGCTTCACACTGTAAGCCCCCACGTGTTGCGTGATGCCTCCAGCCTCACCATTAGCCACCTTGGCCTTACGAATGTAGTCCAGAAGCGAGGTCTTGCCGTGATCGACGTGCCCCATGAAAGTAATAATAGGAGCGCGGTAAGCCATTTGCTCCTCCGGCTCTTCTTCAGCAGCCTCCGGCTCCTCAAAGACCTCAACCTCTTTGTGAACACCACTCCCCTTTTCACGCTTCTCGCGCTCGAAGACAAAACCGTGAGCCTCGCAGACCTTTTCGGCAATCTCAGGCTCAATTGCTTGCGTCGGAGCTACAAAAACCTCCAGCTTGATAAGATCGGCCATGATCTCGAAGGGCAGCTTACCCATTTTCTCAGCAAGATTGCTTACAATGATCGGCGGCTTAATGCTAATGACGTTCCCGTCAGAATCTTCGTCCCCATCATCGCCTTCCCCAGCGGCTTCTGACGGTGGTGGTGGATCGGCAGGTGGTGGCGTTTTCGCAAACTCAGGATCCACCTTTTTTTCCGAACGATTGGAAATACTCGGAACAACCTTCTTACCCGATTTCTCGGTTTTACGGACCGTGCTCTTCTTAGGCTGATCCTCTTCAATCCCGAGATCCAAAGCCGCCTTCTTTTTATCATCCACAGTCTGAACCTTGGACGCCTCCTGACGCTGCCGCTCACGACGTGAGGGCTTGGGCTTCTCGCTCAAGAGATCGAGAACTTCATCATCCTTGGAGTCTTTTTTTGGTTTGTCGTCGGCCATTCTAATGCGGGTCTTTCAAGTGGGGAAGATATTGAAATAATTGAAAAGGAAAAAATTAGCCCTCGTTCGTTTCTTCAGCAGCAGGAGCCTCAGCTTCGGGCTCTGCTTCTGGAGTTTCAGCTTCGGGAGCTTCGGGAGTGCTTTCAGCGGCTGGCTCAGCAGCAGGAGCTTCGCCACCTTGAGAGGCCGTGAGAATTCGCTCGGCTTCCTCTAGCTCAACTTCCAAAGCAGAAGCGATGTAAGAAGCGGGCATTTGCGTCACCATATCAACGGTGACTCCACCAGCGCGGAAAAGTTTATCAGCCTGGAGAGGATCAAGCCCCAATGTCTCTGCGAGATGCGAGGCCGCATCCCCCA
The DNA here is from genome assembly GCA_937928545.1 of uncultured Verrucomicrobiales bacterium. Lineage (GTDB taxonomy): Bacteria > Verrucomicrobiota > Verrucomicrobiia > Verrucomicrobiales > Akkermansiaceae > SW10. The sequence continues at coordinate 1,049 of CALGJQ010000013.1, read as the reverse complement.
CCCGAGCTTCAAACTGCTCGTGCTGGCTCTCGTCCTTACGAACTTGCACATCCCAACCGGTGAGTTTGGAAGTCAAACGAGCGTTCTGACCACGACGACCAATCGCCTTAGAAAGATCTTCCTCATCAACCGTGATATTCACGACCTTGTTCTCTTCATCGAGGGAAATGCTGCGAACGATCGCCGGCTTGAGTGCTTCGGAAACAAACTCAGAAATATCGTCGTTCCAGCGGATGATGTCGACACGCTCGTTATTCAACTCGCGAACGATGTTCTTCACTCGGGCGCCACGTAGACCGACACAAGCACCCACTGGGTCAACCTTGTCATCGTGCGTGAACACCGCAACCTTTGTCCGGTAACCCGCCTCACGCGCCACCGCACGAAGCTCGACCGTGCGATCGGAAATTTCAGCAACTTCTGACTCAAAAAGACGGCGCACAAAGTTCGGATGGCTCCTTGAAAGGATAATCTCTGGCCCGCGTCCTTCGTTATCAACCGAAACCACGTAGCAGCGGATGCGATCACCCACGTTGTAATCTTCAGTTCCCACCCGCTCTTTCGAGGGCATGCGTGCTTCAAATTTCCCAAGATCGACCATCACATCGCTCTTTTCAAAACGACGAACGGAACCACTGACGATATCGCCCGCGCGGTCCTTGAACTCATCATAAATCTTCTCTTTTTCAGCCTGACGCAGACGCTGCATCATGGTCTGCTTCGCCGTTTGAACCGCGATGCGGCCAAAGTTCTTGGGTGTGACGTCAAAATCGACACGATCACCGATCACCGATCCAGCTTCTTTCTTAGTCGCAACGGCGAGAGGGACTTCGTTGAACTTATCGATGTAGTCATCATCAGCGACCACCTCGAGACTGGCAAAGATGCGGGTATCGCCCTTCTTTTCATTAATATCTGCCCGTAGGGTTTCAATGGCATCAGCACCTGGAACCATCTTCCGGTAAGCTGAACAGAAGGCATACTCCAGCGCTTCGACAACGCGTGTGCGCTCGATGGCCTTTTCCTTTTCGTAGAACTCGATGAGAGCG
>CALGJQ010000012.1 GCA_937928545.1 uncultured Verrucomicrobiales bacterium | reverse complement strand
GAGGTGGGCTAGAAAAGCGAGAACCTGACTGCGATCGAGCGCGGGGAGGTTCTGGCCGGGGTAGTAAGCAGCGAGCTGTTTGATCCACCCGAGGTAGGTCTTGGAGGAACGTTCGCGGAGACCTTTGAGTTGGACAAAGCGCGCAAAATCCTGATACCACTGTTGCGAAGTGAGGCTGTCATGTCTGTTGTTTTTTTAACATACGACCACGGAGCATGACTGACTCACTTCACCCCTGCAATCCCGCAGCATGAGATCGCCGCGTAGCGGCTCTGTTCAACAAGGCGTCGCACTCAACCGCTGACCGCGCTTGATTTTGTCGCCGTCTTTTGTAGCCTGAAGGTGTCCCACCGTTTCAGAGTTGATTTGTAATTCGAGTCAGCGGCGAGTGGACTTTTACGCTACAAAAATATGAAGACATCACGCATCGCCATAATTTTAATGCTATTGATGTTTGGTATTGGAAATCAAGTTCGGGCGGAATCATTACCTGGCTTTAGATTCCCAGCTCAGATTATTCGTCAGTCCAAAGACGAGGGAGGAAATAAGGTTCACATTATATTTAGATTTAAATCTGATGATCTGAACAAGACGGATCTAGCTATTTCGCTCGATCCAAAGACCAGAAAAGTGACGGGAGCAATTTGGATGACAAAAGGAATGTTCCCATTGAAAACACCTTCTACGGGGTTGGTAATTCCCGAGAAGCCAACTCCTAATGCCAAGCCAGTGGTGATCCTTAGCCATGAGAAATTGAAAGGAGTGGAATATTCAGACATTACATTCGTGAATTTCATCTGGGAAAAACCAAAAGACCAAAAAGCGAACAAGACAGAGAATCCGACAGCTGACCGCTTGTAAAGTTGACGATTTTTGGCTAAAAGAAATTGCAGAGGGAAGTGGAGCTGCATGTCGGTCAGCTGCGGATTTCTTCAAACGTTCTCCACAAATGGCTGAATTGATAGATGTAGTCGCGCCCGATATCGACCTCCGATCATCTTGGTGGCGTATTTCTAAGTGGGTGGTATCCGACGGTGAATATGTGACTCCGTGCCAGACCATCGCTGAACTTGAGAATGATGAGATGACTTGCCAACTGGAGTCATTCGATGCGGGTGTATTCACACAAAAGGTGCAATCTGGTGAGAAGGTTGATGCAGGGGGGAAGATCGGAGAATTACTATTCGACAAAGAGGAATTTGAAGCACGTTTGAAGCAGAGCTTTCCTGTCACGGTTTCCCTTAGCGGCCTAGAGCTAAAGCAGCTTGACAGTTACCGTGGAAGCCAGTCACGGGAGGAAGTTGTCCGTAGACTCGTGACTGGATCGCTAAACCAACTTGGAGAACAAGTCAGCGCTGGTAATCCGCTAGACGCTTAGTAGTTTAGGTTTATGATTTTAGAACGTTTAACCCCTTCGTCGAGCTGGCGTCGCCTCTAGCGGATGCCGGGCTTCAGACGTTAGCTCAGAATAATATGAATCCGTTCGGCACTTTCCATGAACTCATTGAAGAGCGGGGATTTGAGCGTTGTCAGCCAGCACTTGTCAGCCGATGGAAGGCGCATTGCATCGACTACTCTGTGACCTATGGAAAGAAGACTGCAAAGTCCTGCCTGTGGATGGACTATGCCGTTGAGGGAGGAGTAGGTCGCGTCACGGTATGGGTTTCTGGAGAAGCCTATTTCGAAGTGCGAGCAACCGACGGTCGAGATGTGCTAAGGGAGACTCACCTGTTCCGAGATACGAAGGACTTCCACATGACCTACTCGAGAGTCCCGTTGATGCTCATGAAGTTGAGAGGAGATGACCTAGTAAGCCTGACTATCAATTTACCCGATGTGTGAGGGCAATGCCAAAGAGCTAATCCCAAGTCGTCGCACTCAACCGCTGACCGCGCTTGAGTTTGTCGATGTCTTCTGTAGCTTCAAAGTGTTCCACCGTTTCAGAGCTGAATTGCAATTCGAGTCAGCGGCCGGTGGACTTGAATGCTATAAAAAATGCCCATCGGTGAGTTCATAGGCGAAGTCATTCTTCGAGGCATTTTCGAGATCATATTCTATACGCTTGCCTACTATACGGGAGCGCCGGTGCTATGGATCCTGACTTTTGGACGGATTCGGCTTGCTCCGCTGACATCAATCGATTCAACGAATCGCAAAAAGAATAGATGGACAGATTGGAGCATCTGGTTGCACCGCAAAGGACAAAAAAAGGCTTTGAAGGCTGATTACACTTGTGTGGTGGGAATGCTTGTGTGGGTGGCCATCGGAATCGGAATCTTCTTGATCACCCGCGGTGACGACCAAACAGAAAGAAAGGCAGCTCACACCATTCCACTACCGCGCCTTGAGTTGAAAATTTAGAGATGATGCGTTTCGTCTCCTTTCTAACACTTGTTTTAAGCCTCTCCTTCTTGGGATGTCAGAAAGAGCAACACATCCAAATTCCTTCCTTTGAGAAAAGCGTATTCAAACGCGTTGAGGTCATTGAAAACGCACAGCTGGATGCCTCGCTTCTTCCAAAAATTGCGTCTGCTTCGGACAGCGAGATAATGGATCAACTGATCTCCAAGCTATTCAAACCCATTAAAGGTGAGGCGACAGTTTACATTTTCCGGTCAGAGTATCTTGGTCGCTATAAAGAGTGGTCAGATGAAGAGATCTTCCACGACATCCTTGCTGTTGAGGTGGGACTTGATGGAGAAGTGATCGAAGCCTTTATTTACCCTGAGAACTGTGCCGAAATGCCGTCTTTTGCATTCTTGTTCCAAATGACAAAGGGGGATTTGGCATTCAAAGATGTTCAGCGAATTAGCGACTTTTCCTTCCAGCGCCCATTAGTCGAGTCGGACGACACCATCGCGGGCTCCAGTCGTGAAATTCATCGAAATCATTAATCTACCGCGAACAAAACATCGCGAACTCTCGACTCTTTGATTCCCATACTTCCCGCTTGAAGACAAGGCCTAGGTCAGCAGGCTTTTTTCTACATAAAATCACACCTCCCTCGCTTTAATTTTTCGCCATTTCTCTCACCACTTCACCACCTAAAAAAATCACTTTCTTTTTGATTCTCTGATTTAAAGAAGTTTACGCTTCTCCACGAAAATCGTTTTCAAATGAAAAAACCTTCCGCCATTCACCCCCTCGCGCTCTCCGCCTCTGCCGCGTGCTTCCTCCTCTCGACTCTCACACACGCCGAAATCTTTATCGAGTCCATTGAAATCGACGGCGACCAAATTCAAATCACCGCCCAGAACACCGGCGCCAGTAACACCTTTAACATCCACACCTCCACCAGCCTCAGACCCAACCAGTGGACTCCCCTTACCGGCCTGAACTTCACCACCAACGGGACGCAAATCTCCACCACCTTGACCAACCCAGGAGGAAACGTCCGCTTCTTCCGCATCATCGGCAATACCAACGTCATCGGGACCCCAGAAGACTTAGACGGTGATGGTCTCCCAAACATTTTCGAAACTGAAACCGTCGGGACCGATCCCAACAATCCCGACTCCGATGGCGATGGCTTTACCGACAATTTCGAATATTCCGCCGGAACCGATCCCAACGACATTAGCAAGTTCCCCACCGACCTCCGCGACCTCCCCGGGGTCGAGTTCTCCTCATCCATGTCCTCTCTCAGCGAAGGCGACCCCAGCCTAAACATCCCCCTCCAAGTAGACCCCTCATTTTCCGGCACCATTCACTACCGCGTCAATCCCCGTAGCTCCGCCATCGCCGGATCAGATTTCACTCCTCTATCTGGCACCGTCACCGCATCGGGAGGCGTCGCCTCCATTAATATTCAAGCCATTAACGACCTCACCGTTGATCCCGAGAAGCTCCTCATCTTAGACATCCTCCCTGATCAATCTGGCAGTGATTACCGCACCCTCGGCAGCACCGCCCATGTCGTCTGCCTGCAGGACAACGATGCCTACTGGAATGGTATCCTTGTCGACGATGCCCTACAGCGTTCCTTCCGGGTCTGCATCGCCCAAGATGACAACAATACCGAAATTGTCTTCACCTCCGGAAATGCCGACGGCCTCATCGACCTCGATGACGGCACCTCCTCCCAATCCACCGGCGTCATCCCCCGCATCGTTACCGGCACCCCTCCTAATGAAACCGTCGTCCAGACCTTCCCCAACAACGGAACCACCCCAGCCAACTTAACCCAAACTCTCTTCGGCGCCAGCGTCCAAGGTCTCCCCGTCGATGTTGGTGGCCCCAGCTCCCAGCTGGTTCGTTCATTAGGTCTACTCAGCAATCCAGCTGTTTTTGACAGCCATGCCATCGACGACGCGGCCATCGTCGGACTCTACATCGAGACTCTCCGCCATGCCACCGACCCGAACATCACTTACCTCGATCAGACCAAAGTCGGCACCTTCTCACTCTATCGGGATATCCCCGACCTCATCGAGATCAACAGTCCGCTCGGTCCCACTGAATAATCTCTCACTTTCTGAATTTCATGAACTTCAAATCTCTCGCCTTCGGCTTGCTCCTCACCGCGCAAGTCACCGCTCAAACGATCCCCAATGTCATCGCAAGACCGAGCGTGGAAAACACAAGCTCCTCAAACTCCAGCTACCATGATGCCTGCGTCTATAGTTTCCACGGTGGCTTTGCTCCCCACGCCTCCGCCCCCTCGACAACAAGCGGGATCAGGCTTCCCGAGTTCACCTTCGGTCAACCCTTCGCCACCTTCGTCACCCCAAACTCCACCTTCACTCAAGACGTCCTTTTCAACGGTCGCCTCCTTGCCAATAACACCACGACCCCCGGGGTCTACACCAAGCTCTACCCTACCGGCTACCTTAGCTCCGTCGGTATCACCCAAACTCCAGAGGCCATCAAAGCGGGCACCGCGGCATTTCGCTACAAATACCTCATGTATGGTGTCGACCTCGCCCCACCTCCTGAGCGCGATGCCAATGGTAATCCGCAAACCGATGGGGGCGGTAACGTCATCACCAAAACTCCCACCATTCTCAACGTCTTTGAAAGTGCTCTCAACCCTGATGCCATCTTCAACGATGCCGACCGGGACACCATTCGCGAGCAAATCCAGATCCTTCGCGAGGCCCTCGCTTACGATCCCCTAAACTTTGAACTCCAAGAAGCCTTCCTCGAAACCCACTACAACTGGGCCATCGCCGAAGCTCAGTTCGCTCGCACAAAAATGGCCAACCTTCTCAAGTTCCGCATGGGATTCCTTACCCCGATCGATGCCGATCAGGGAAAAACAGCCATTGACTCAGAGATCGCCACCCTCGAGGCCCTCATCACTGACCTCAAAAAAGTCCTCGAAATCTACGGAGAACTTCTCGAAACCGAAATCGACGGCTTCAATCCTGCCGACATCGACCCCTCATCCGGCGGCGCTCCCTTCGGCTACTACATTTTTAAAACCCGCGTTCCTGTCCGAAACCAATACGCCCCCCCATTTTCCAGCTCCGGCGGCGGCCCCGTCGATAGCATCGATCCCGGAACTCCCGTCTTCAACGGCTTCAAGGACTACCGCACCATCCTCACCATCCTCGGCGAATACTACCAACGCACTGCCGATCTCGCTCGCCTCCTCGGCCTGCGCCGTGGCGACGGAGATGTCGCCAGAGCCCGCCGCGCCATCACCGAGCTCTCCATCTACGACAGCCGCCTCACCGAGAAGTTGGAACGTATGTTCCTAGACTCCAATGGCACCCCCATCGACTTCGACCTCCCGGAATACGATGGCTCCGGCGTCCGTGCCGCCCGTGATCTCGCCCGCGTCGCCCGCTCAGATGCCGAAGGCATGAGAGGCTTCCTCGATGGCACCACAAATCACCTCGGCCTTGACCCCAACTTTCTCCTCCTCGTCCCTTCACCCAGCGACGATGGCCCCTTCGATTCCTTCAACGTCCTCATGAAGCAAATCACTGCCACCAATGCTGAAGAAGGAGGCATTGGCCCCCTCACCATCGCTCGCGCTGCCTACGGAAACCCCAACAACCCCGGCTCTGGCGGTGGCGCCAACCAAGCCTTCTCAGACTTCCGTGCCAACGTCGACACCGTCGCTGGAGAATTCACCGACCTCCGCGCAGACTACCGCGAAGAACACATCAAACTCACGGGCTGGGACCCCGCCATCATCCACGATCCCAACGTCCCAAACTCTCCCGGCTTCGATGGCTTGAACCATAACCCCACCGTCGCCAGCGACCTGCGAGCCATCAACCAGCTCATCGATGACCTAAGCGCTCGCAACAACAAACTCATCGAGCTCACCGAGCAAATCACCAAGGACGCAGCCGTTGCCCGCGAAGCCGTCTCACTCGCGAGGGAAATCGAATCCACCATCACCGGGGCAGAAACGAAATATCTCGATGACACCGCAGACGCCTGGACTGAACTTCACGTCTGGGCTGGAGCAGCAGCAGCCGCCCAAGGCGCCTTCGACACTTATCAAGCTGCCACTAGCGTCGACTTCCTCACCACTTTCTTCGGAGGAGGATCAGTCAACGCTGGGGCCGCCTTCGCCGGAGCCGCAAACACGGCCGTCCAAACCGCAGCCGCCACTCGAACTTCCATGCGTCAGCAGGAGATTGAAGAAGCCGCCATCGCCATGGACATCACCATTGCCACCGCTGGCCTTCCCCTCACCATCCAGCAGGCCATCATGGACCTCAATGACCTCTATCGCGAAGCCCTCTCTAACAAGCTCGAAACACAAGAGAACTTTACCGCCCAAAACCAAGCAATCGCTCAACGCAATGCCATCCTTCTTCAGGCAGGGATACTCAAACAGCGCTACGAGATCGACTACGGCACCCTCACCACCAGCTACTACGCCGATCCTATCTTCTTCACCCGCGCACAAAGCGCGCTCCTCAAAGCAGATGCCACCTTCCGAGATGCCCAACGCTGGCTTTTCTACACCGCTCGTGCCCTCGAATACAAATATCAAACCCGCTTCAAACGCAACGGATTCGATATCAGCTCCGTCCTCAAAGCGCGCAACTATGTCGAGCTTGAGGACGTTCGTGAGCAGCTCAGCTCCTTCGACCTCGCCGCCTCTACCGCCGATGGCACCGTTCAACCCCATCGCAACGTCATCTCACTTCGGGATCACGTTCTTGCCGTAAACCCCGCCGACCCAAACCTCGATTTCTCCCCCGTCCTCATCGACAAGGGATTCCGCCAAAGAACGGATGACGATGGGAACTTTGTTGGGCCCTGGATTCCAAAAATTGAACGCTTCCGCGAAATCCTCCGTGAAAATGTCAGTGCTGAAGGGAATCTCGTCATCGAAATTGACACCACCCGCTTACGAAAGTTCGGGGACCTCTTCCAAGGACCAGACTTCACCAACCCCTCGAACAGCTTCTCCGGAAACTATCGCAACAAAATCGAATGGCTCGCGGTCAACGTCATCGCACCTCTCGATGCCGCAAATCCCCCGAATACTGCCGGTCGAAACTTCAACCTCACCTACGGTGGCCTTGCATGGAATCGGAATCGTATCCCCGTCAATCCTGCCACTCGGAAACTCACCTCAGCAGCCCCCGAAGGTAGTCTCCTCGCAGACCCAAATCAACTTGGCGAATACAACACCCACCCTTTTGTCTATTACCAATCACAGGGCCTTGACCTCAGAACCTTCGACACCCGCGACACCCGCGATCTCGGCTCCAAATTCCTCTATAGCCAGCAATCCATTACCGATAGCACGGTTGTTGAAAATATCCTCATTGATCCTAACCGCTCCTTCCGCAAGGCAACCTTCCGCGAATACTCCCCCATTGCCTCTCGCATCACCCTCCAGATCGACGTCCAGCAACCCAATGCCCAACTCCTCATCGAGAACATCGACGACATCGAAATCATCATCCAAAGCCAAAGCTACGCCCGCCCCGACATCGGCAACTAGACCAAAAATCATCAGAAAACTCAAAAAATATCACTGCTATGAAAATCAAAACCGCACTCCTAGCCTCCGCATTCATGGTCGGCCTCACCGCCCTCTCCACCGCTCAAATCCCCTACCAAGGTCGCCTCACTGACGCCAGCGGAGCCCCCCTCACCACCGCAAATGCCACCGTCACCTTCCGCCTCTGGAGTAGTCAAACGGGCGGCTCCACCCTCTGGGGACCTCAAACCATTCCCGTTTCCCTTGTCGATGGCCGCTTCGCCGTCAAAATCGGCCCCACCGACGGAACAAATCGAGATATCGTCCAAGCGATCGAAGATGGAGGCCTCTTCCTCGAACTCCGCGTAGGCGGTGACAGCACCGCCAACGCCCTTCCACGTCACGAAATCCTCGCCGCCCCCCGCGCCGCCATTGCCGACACCGCTCTCCGCCTTACCGGAGAACTGCAAATCCAATCCGACCTCCGCAACAGCGGGAACCAAGCTCACCGCATCTTCTTTAAAGAACAAAACAACTCTACCGCCAACGGCTTCTCCCTCGCCTACGCAGGTAACCCCGGCCCTACCCTCGGAGGCACCACCTTCTCCGCTCTCCCAAGAGATACCTTCAGCATCATCCGACACAACGAACTTACCATCGGCACCCCATCCATGAGCATCTCGCGGACCAGCGGAAGAATCGGACTCTTCACCTACTCCCCTGAAGCCCCCTTCCACATCGCCTCAACAACAAATGCTGGTCTTGGTAACGGACAAGCCGCCCTCCAAATCGGCAACCAATCAGGACCCAACATCGCCTTCGACAACAACGAAATCATCGCACGCAATAATGGCGCCGCAACCACCCTAAGAATCAACCACGGCTCTGGACTAACCAGCATCGGGTCAGACGCCTTAGTCAACGGAAAGCTCACAGCCGCTGATGAATTCATTGTCGACGGAAAGGCAACTTTTTTCGGCCAAAACTCGCTAGAAATCGTGACTGCTACCCTAGATTCCCCCGCAGATGCCCCTTTCTCTGTCTTTAAAAATAACGCAGTCGGAGACAGATATCTGATGATAGACGGCGACGATATCCAAGTCAGCGACGGTGCTTCTGCGTCTACCCTCTTCCTCAACTGGTCGGGAGGAAACGTATCCATCGGCAACGCCTCTTCAACCACCACCGTCAGAGGCAACTTCGTCGACAGCTCAGATCGCAATCTCAAAGACGACATCCGCCCCATCGACGGCGAGCAAATTCTCAACCGCCTCACCGCCATGCCCCTCTCCAGCTGGAAATTCATTGAGTCTGATCGTCGCCACATTGGGCCCATGGCTCAAGATTTTCACGCCGCCTTCGATGACCTCCTCGATCTTCAATCTGATGACACCACCATCGCCCCGGTCGATCGCACCGGCGTCGCCTTCGCTTCCATCCAAGCCCTCAACAAAAAGCTCGAAAAAACCGAGGCCGAAAATGCCTCCCTCCGCCAACGCCTCGACAAACTTGAGAAGGCCCTCGAATCTCTCTCAAAGTGATCAACTTCTGAATGACCCACTTCTCGCAACATTGATTCCAATGACTCCCCGCTTGACGGGGAAGCCGGTCTCCCTAAATTCCCTCCCCTATGGCAATCGTCGCAACCAACCTAAAAAGAGGCCAGTGCATTCAATATGAAGGAGAGCGCGGAGTCGTTCTCGGACTGGAACACCGCACTCCCGGAAAAGGAAACGCCCTCATCGCGGCGACCATTCGTTCTTTTAAGTCAGGCAAGACGAAGACCATTCGTTTCGCTTCCAGTGAAAAGGTAGACATAGTCGATACTGATCGCCAGAAGCTCGAGTTCTCCTACGCGGAGCCCGGCACTTACCACTTCATGGATCCTGTTTCCTTCGAGTCCATCGGGATCGATGAAGGCTTCGTGGGAGACGCCAAGAACTTCATCAAAGAAGGCCAGATTGTTGAAATCCTCTTCATTGAGGAAAATCCAGTGTCAATCGATCTTCCCGATAACGTGGAGCTCAGCATCGCGGAGACTTCTGAAGGTCTCAAAGGTGACACTGCAAACAATCCGACGAAGCCCGCCGTTCTTGAAACTGGCCTCACGGTCCAAGTCCCTCTCTTCGTGAAGCAAGGGGATATCGTGAAGATCAGCACAAAAGACAGCGCCTACATGGGCCGCGCTTAGCCTTGATTCACTTCTTCTTAAGAAAACCCCGAACGCGAGAAGTTGCGACGGGGTTTTTTGTTTCGCATCCGGCGGAACTTCGCTAGCGTTCAGCTGATGAAGAACTTCATCCTCTTAATCTTCGCCCTTCTGATCATTGTGGTCTTTGGGGGCTCGGCGTTCTTCTTCTGGGATATTTCCAAAGGCTCACGCTTCGAGCGCTTGGATCAAGAACAACCGATCATCGAGACCGAGGCTCCTTAGCGAGACTTGATGGCATCAATCGCACTCTGCGCGATGATCTTCACCTCGGCATCTCCAGAGGTTCTCATCTTTTCAAGAGCAGGTAGAGATTTGCTGGTTCCAACTCGATCCAAAATGAGAATCGCAGACTTTTTAAGATTGAGAGGCGATTCTTCGAGATGGAAGAGCAGGCGACTCTCCGCTCCACTTCCTAAAGCAACATACTGCTGACTCCAAAGCTCGGGATCCTTCCCCCAGAGGAGATCGATAATCATCGGGGCATCCTTAGAACTATTGTCGGTGAGGTAATTCACGAAAGACTTTGGAACCACGATGTCGTTCTCCATCCACTTTTTTACATTCTTAGCGGCACTATCGACACAGGCAGTTTGGCCACTTGCCCAAATTCGGAGAGCTTTCCCGAGATCGGAAAGAAGGCTAGGATCACTTTCGTTCGCCAGGATTCTCATAAATTCCGGAACAATCTTATCCTCGTGCATTAGTTGAATTTCCGGTCTGACATTCGCAAGCCGACCAACCGCATCCTTCACTCGAGTAGGATCTAGCGCTTTTAACTCATTCAAATTATTGGAGAAAAAAGCAGGATGCTCAGGGTTGGTGAGTTTCCTTAAGAGATCTTCATCAGGTTCAGAAAAAAGTGATGATGATAACTTCAAATCGATAAGACGGTGCTCAGGATAAGTCGTCACTTCACCAAGGCGCTCACTGCATCGACGCACTACCGTATCAAAATCTAAGGGAAGTCCAGAGATGACCAGGAGACTATCCTTTTCGTTATTTCTTCGATACCGGTTGATTCCTTCACTGGGCGGAATGGAGAGCGCCTTCAAAAGATATTTTTCAATCTCGTTGTATTGCCGCCCGTTGATGTTTTGAACAAAGATTCCAACGACATAGTCTTCTCCTTCTGCTCCATGCTCTTGAACCATGGCATCAATCATCCGTTGCATCCCCAAGAAACCAACGCGCGCCTTAATTCCGGCTTCATCGAGCGGGGCGTTTTCACCCTTTGAGTTCATCATCTTCGACTCGTCAACGCTCGTGTCGGCATAAGGGGTCAGATGGACTGGACGCATGAAGATCAATGCGAAGAGCGCGCCCACAAGTATGATCGAAAAAATCACGGCTCTCATTCGCCAATTTTTTGCCCCAAAGATCATCAACAAGGCACCCAGAACGCCCACAAAGGAACCAAGAATGATTCGCTTATCCATCAAGACATCTTGAAAAATACCATCCTCAGAAGTTCCCAAAAAGAAGAGCAAGATATACAAAAGAATGAGCGCCAATCCAGATCCCAACGCAATTTTTTGACCTGCCGAAGCTGGCATGATCGCATCAACTTGCGGAACATAAGCTGGGCCCGCGGCTGGTGAATCCACTTCCTTTCCGCTCTTACCGCTCGCATCACGCCCTAAGCGATTTAAAAAATCATCCTCTCGATGTTCCCCAGGGTAGACCTTAGATCGCTCCACAATGATCGACTCGGATTTCACTGGAAAGCGATGATCACAGGACCCGCACTCCACGGTCTTCCCGCTAAGATCTTCGTGCACCGTAAAACGCTTACTACACTTAGGACATTGAATTTTGAGATTCATAGGTGGAATGGATAAACGGCATTGTTGCCGTGTTTACTATCAGTGGTTTAGTGCGAAGTGACAACTATTCCGTTCAAAAATGCGGAAAACTATTGTTCGGATGGATGCTTGATTTTGGCGATGGCGTCCATGATTCGATCAGAAATCGCCTGATATCCCTCACGACCTTTCGCCTTTTTCTCCTCTGGGGTGAGGGTTATCGGATCACCGACCACGATGGTGATCGGGTGAAAACGGAGGCGCCCACTCCCACGAGGAAGAGCCTCAAAAGCCCCAAAAATGCGAATCGGCTGGATGAGAGCGTTACTTTTCGCCGCAATCAGACCCACCCCAGCCTCACCGGCTTGGAGCTCTCCCGTTAGGGTTCGTGCCCCTTCAGGAAAGACCACGACTTGTTTCCCGCTGCGCAAAATTTTGATGATCTTTTTTAAGCTGCTCATATCAGGAGCCTCCTGATCAAGCGGAATGGCATTCCAACGAGGGTAGAGCCATTTCGTGGGGCCTTTGAAAAGGGTCTTCCGCGCAAGGTAGTAGACTTCATCCTCCCAAGCCACGCCAACGAGCGGTGGATCAAGGAAGCTTTCATGATTCGCGGCAATCAAAAGAGGACCAGATTGAATCAGCTTATCGCGACCAACCACTTGATAGCGGAAAAAGGCCTTTGCGGCCGCCCGAAAAATAGTGTGTCCAATCCAATACGTCGTTTTCATTTTCTAATCTTCCCAACCAAGTTTCAAGAGAGCCTCGTGAGCCGCCGCGACTGTTCCCTCAATCGTCAGATCTGAGGAATCGATCACGATGGCACCTTCGGAAATCTTGAGTGGCGAGACCTTACGCTGGCTATCTTGCGCATCTCGCGCAGCCACTGCATCAGCTTCGCCATCCTTAGAACGGCGCGCCGCCCGGACTTCTTCCGAGGCATCGATGTAGATTTTAAATGGGGTTTCCGGAAAAACAACCGAACCAATATCTCGCCCTTCCATCACGACATCAGTCTCCTCGAGATAAGCCCGCTGCATTGCCACAAGGCGCTCACGCAGCTCGGGAATCGAAGCGATTTTGGAAACATTATCGTTCACTTCGGGAGCCCGTAGCTCAGAGGTCAAAAGTCGATCATTGATCGAAATCGTGGAAAGTCCTTCTTCCATTCCACAAACAATCGTCATCTTGGCGAGAGCCTGAATCACGGCCTCTGGATCAGCTGGGTCGATTCCATCTTGTAAAATTTGCCAAGTCACCGCTCGATACATCGCGCCGGAATTGACCATCACGAGGCCAAGAGATGCAGCCAGGCGTTTCGCTACCGTGCTTTTTCCAGAGGCGGCGGGGCCATCGATTGCGACAGCGCGGTGTGAAGAGGTCATCGGTTACAAATTTCTTGAAGGTGTTCCGAGAATGAGGGGTAAGAGGTAGCGACGCACTCGGTGTTCTCGATCGTGGTGGTCCCAGTTTCCGCGAGGAGCCCGGCAATCGCAAAAGCCATCGCGATCCGATGATCACCAAAGCTATCCAGATTTGCCCCTTTCAATTTCTGTCCCCCCTCGATGACCATACCGTCTTCAAATTCCTCAACATCCGCACCCATGTGACGAAGATTCTCGATGGTGGTCTCAATTCGATCAGTCTCTTTCACTCGGAGTTCCGCCGCATTCCGAATCGTCATGCGACCCTCCGCCAAAGCTCCCGCAACCGCGAGAATGGGAACCTCATCGATGAGATTTGGAACTTCCTCCGGCTTGATCTTCGTTCCCTTAAGCTGCCGGCCGATCACTTCAATATTCCCTCGCGGCTCATCGCCATCGGTATGTTGAACATGATCTTTAATATGCGCACCCATTCGGACCAAAACATCGAGCAAGGCGGTCCGGGTGGGATTTAAGCCGACATTCGTCATCAGTAGTCGCGAGCCCGGCACGCACGCCGCCGCCACAATCCAGAAGGCCGCGCTCGAAATATCGCCCGGCACTACGAGGTCGCGTGAGCGGACTTTTTGTCCTCCATAAACCGAGATGGTATTCCCTTCAGTGCGGACTTTGACCCCAAAGGAATTCAACATGCGCTCGGTGTGGTCACGGTTGATCGCCGGCTGAATGACGGTCGTTTTATCAGGAGCGAACATCCCCGCCAAAAGGATCGCACTCTTAACCTGCGCGCTCGCCATTGGCATTTCGTATGTGATGGGATTCAGAGTTCCGCCCGTAATATGCAGGGGAGCACAACCGGGCTTCTCGCCCTTCGTCTCAAACTGAGCACCCATTTCCTCAAGAGGATTGATGATTCTCCCCATCGGGCGACCTGAAAGCGATTCATCACCGATCAAAACGCTATCAAATTCCTGCGCCGCCAAAACTCCTGCCAGAAGCCGCATGCCCGTTCCTGAGTTCCCGCAATCGAGCTCGTTTTCTGGTGCTGCCAACTTTCCGTGACATCCATGAATCACGAGGTCAATTGGCCGATCTTCAGTCCCCTTCTCAACCTCATACTTCACTCCCAACTGAGCCATCGCACGAAGGGTATTCACACAATCCTCACTCGGCAGAAAGTTCTCCACGAAACAAGAACCATCGGACAGCCCCGCTAAGATGGCAGCGCGGTGGGAAATACTTTTGTCGCCCGGAACGGCGAGTTCTCCGGAGATTTTTTTCAGCGGACTGACTTTTATGGTCTCACTCATGTGATTGGGTCGGGTTCTCTTTTCGGAGCTTCACCTCCGCCAGATAATCTTGCAGCTCTTTCTTGTCCGATTTCGCGAGGTGATCAAGCATCTCTCGGATCTCGTTTTGGGCATCGTCGAGCGCCGTGATCAAGGCCTCACGATTTTCGACCATGATTTCAGCCCACATTGCAGGGTCTCCCGAAGCAACACGAGTGGTGTCTCGAAAGCCTCCAGCAGCGAGCCTCTCGTCACTAGGTCTTCGCAAAGCAGCGGCCGCTGTAACCACCGCCATGGCATGAGGAAGGTGACTGATCCGTGCCACCGCGCGGTCGTGATCAGCAGCAGTCATCAAAGTAACCTGGCAGCCTAAATCTACCCAAAACTGACCAAGCGACTCGACTTCTTCCTCTGCTCTCCCCTGATCATTGGTCAAAACACAGGCCGCCGCCTGAAAAAGATCTCCCCGAGCTGCCGCGATTCCGGTTTGCTCAGAGCCAGCCATCGGATGACTCCCGATAAAAGGGATCTTCAGCTCATTTGCCATCGCGTGAGGCAGTGCTTTCACACTTCCCACATCAGTCACCAAGGCTCCGTCTTTCAAATGCGATCTCAGCTGCTCAGAAAGCTGAGACATTGCCCCCACGGGCACCGCCAAGATGACAAGGTCCGCTCCTTTTAGAGTCGCTTCTAGATCAGTGGTCGCCTCCAAGCCAATCGCACAAGTTGCTTCGACCCGTTCCTTGTTTCGCCCCCAAAGAACCACTTCATACCCAGCAGCCAAGGCAGCCAGCCCCACCGAACCTCCAAGAAGACCGGGGCCAAGAATTGCGATACGTGAAATAGTCATAAAGAGTAGAAAAAAAGAGCCGGATTCCCTCTTGGAAATCCGGCACCGGAAAAGTTTAAAAATGCACCCTAAGGGACGCGGAACTTGTGCTCGGCATTTCCATCGTTCGGGTCACGAACAACTGAACCACCAGGAATACCGCGCACATCAACAGCCTTGTTGGTCCAAGGATTGAAGACGAAACCGGGCTTACCTGGAATCGATGTAGCCGTGCGATACTTGCTCTTGGGCTTAGCAACCGGCTTTTTAGGAGTCGGTGGAGTGGTTGTCTTTGGCTTTGGCTTAGAGGTCGAACTCGAGGTCGTTTTAGGCTTCGAACTCGATGAAGAACTGCTTGATGAGCTCTTAGACTTCTTCGCTTTGGCAGCTGCTGCTTGCTTCTTCTTGAGTCGAGCACGGCGAGCGGCCGCCTCCTTGTTAGCCTTAATTCGAGCTGCTTCCTTTTTCGAAGTCGAGCTAGACTTCTTGGTCGTTTTAGTTGTTTTGGGCTTGGTGGTAGGAGCAGCTTTAGCCACTTGCTTTCTCTTATCAGTGAGAGGGGCCAAAGGACCACAGCTAGCAAAGAGGAGACTTGTCAAAATGAGCCCAGTTAGGCGTTTAGGAGAAAACATGACTTTAAAATCAATTGGGTTGGGGATATTTGGTGAAGAGCTTAGGAAAACTCCTCTCCCAAATTTTTGCGGGTTTTGCTCTCTTGTCAAGCCACCACCTATTCCGAAATGACCGAATGCGGCCATCCTCAACCCAAAATCGACCTAATCAGGCAGCTTACGTCCTTCATTACCAAGGAAACAAGCGAGAGCTTCGAGTCCCTCGCCTGCGACCTCTTTGCTTACCAATATGAGCACAATTTTCCCTACCAAGCCTTCTCGAAGCTCCTCAACTGCTCTCCCAACACTCTCACACACTGGCGAGACATCCCCGCTGTCCCGACCAACGCCTTCAAACTCGCAGACCATCCGCTGACCTGCGGCGAACCGATCAACACCACCTTCCTCACCTCTGGCACCACTACGGAAATCCGTGGCTCACACCATTTTCCCGACACCACTCTTTACGAACTCTCCATCGATCAAGCTTGGCCTCTTCCTAGCCTCCCAACTTTCTTCCTCGCCCCCTCAGCTTCAGAAGCCCCCCAATCGTCCCTCAGCCACATGTTCGCCCATCTAAATTCGGGCGATGATTCAAACTTCCTCCTTCGCAACTCCAAATTCCACTTAAACGACCTCTTCCTTTACCTCGCCTCCGACCGACCACTCTGTCTCATGGGCACCGCCCTCGCCTTCCGCCACCTCATGGAAATTCATAATACTATTCCCCTCCCCCCCGGCTCGCAGCTTCTCGAAACTGGCGGCTATAAAGGCACCTCCATCACCCTCTCCAAGCCCGCCTTCTACAAGCAACTCTCCTCCTTCTTCTCCATCTCACCCGCTCAAATTCACAACGAATACGGCATGACCGAGCTCTCCAGCCAAGCTTATGCCACCGGCCCCGAAGGCCCTCACCGCTTCCCCCATTGGTGTCGCCCCCTGATCATCGACCCCGAGTCGAACCAGATCCTTCCTCCCGGCGAAATGGGCTACCTCGTCATTCACGATCTCGCCAATCTCCACAGCGTCGCAAAAATCCGCACCCAAGACTTCGCGATCGGCCATCCCGATGGCTCCTTCACCCTGATCGGTCGCGACCCCGGCGCCCTCCCACGCGGCTGTTCCCGAACCATCGACCACGCCCTCTCATGACTCTCGACCAACGCCTCGATCTCATCATGTCCGTCGCCGGGGAATTCACCCCCTTCACCGGCTCCTTCTCCCGCGATGACCTCGCTCGCACTTATCACGAGCAAATCCCTAGCACCGCCATTCTCCCAAAAACCCTCGTCCACATCATCAGCGGAAACACCCCCCACGCCGCCTACCAATCCCTCCTCAACGGCCTCCTCCTCGGTGCCAAAAACCTCCTCAAACTCTCCTCAGATTCCCTCCTCGATTTCCAAGTCCCACCCACCCTCGCTCCCCTCGTCGAAATCTCACGCACCCTTCCCGACCACTGGATTCCCAAAGCCGATGCCCTCGTCGTCTTCGGCTCAGACGCCACCCTCCGCCACTTCCAAGCCCTCTGCCCGCTCGAAACCCCCTTCATTGGCCACGGCCACCGCATCGGCATCGCCCTCATCGATGACCCCACGCCCGAAGCCGCCCGCCTCGCCGCCCGCGACATTGGCCTCTATAACCAAAACGGCTGCCTCTCCCTCCAAACCATCTTTGTCAAAGCCCCCCTAACTTTCGCCCCGCTCCTCGCCACCGCCATGGCCGAGTTTGAAAAAGAAAACCCACGTGGCCCCCTCTCCCCCTCCGAAGCCGGAACCATCACCAACCTCCGCGAAGAAACCCGCTACCTCGCCGCCCAAGACCCACAAAGAAACGCCCTCTGGGAAAGCCCCGGCTCAACTGCTTGGACCATTATCTACGAAGAATCTCGTACTTTAACTCTCTCCCCCGGAAACCGCAGCGTCTACCTCCGCCCCCTCAGCAAAGAAATCCCCTTCCCAAAATTCCTCTCTGGCATCGCCCTCCACCCCTATCACGAAAGAAACGATCTCCCCTCCCCCCGAATCTCCCCCCTCGGCCAAGCCCAATCCCCCCCCGCTCTCTGGCCACACGATGGCCTCCTCCCACTCGCCTCCCTCGTCAGACATCAGACTCGGCAGGGATAGGATCCGGTTCCATCAACCGCTTCGCAACATCTTGAACCACCAGCGTCATCTCAGGAGCAATCCGATCAAGGGCCTTGTCATTCTCAAGATACGCCAGAGCAAATCGAAGCGGCTCAAGAAGCGCGACATCCTGATAGGGCTCCAGCAAGGCCTCACAGACACTCGGTGAATGAGTCTGCAAAAGTTTTCTAAAGACCCGCTCAAGGAAGTTCACCAACTCCGGATGATCTTCGATCTGAACAGAAATTGTTTCGAGAAGCTCTCTTACCGTATTAAGCTCTTCTGCAAAGTTTACTAAGAATAGGTATTGAGCAGATGAAGACTCGGCATTGGCTCCAAGAGCTTTCCTAAGCAGAGTCCAACTTTTCTCACGATCACCATCTCTAAGAGCAAGCTCAGCCAAGCCACGAAGTGGGAATTGCGCGCCTTTGACATTAAGCGACAGCGCCTTCTCATAGGCCTCGCGTGACTCCTCATACTCGCCGTAATATTTCTGGAGTAAAATGCCCAGACCAGTCCAAGCATCAGCATATTTGGGATTAATCTTAAGGGCCTTTTCGTAAGCGGCGCGCGCTTCCTCATACTCGCCAAAGTTACTGCTGAGGAGAACTCCTTTCACGAACCATGAATGAGCATGACTACCATCCAAGGAGACGGTTTTGTCCAAAGCTGCCATCGCCACCTCTATGACATTTTGGCACCAAGCCCAACTAGCTACACGAAACCACCACCCTGCAGAGTCAGGATTGAAGCCCAGCTCCTTTTGCCTCTCTTTCGTCTGACCATAGAGGTAGGTGACAATGTCAAAACCATCTTCACCGATGAGCTTCTTAAGATCACTTTGATCCATCAGTCTCGCGACTTCCCGATAGCCTTCACCCTCGGCCGCTTCTTCAAAAAGAGTCTGATAAATTCGAGTTTTCATTCCGCGATCCTCAGAGGCTTCTGCCATTGATGAAAGGAAACAGAGATTCTCCGAACGATGACCAGAATCACTCCCCTCTCGGAGTTCGGAGCGATAGTGTGTGAGCCATTTTTCGTAATCCCGCTCGGCGTAAAAAACGCGCATGAATTCTACGAGATATTTGAGCCGGTTCCGCCCTTCACGAGAGAAGCGCATGAGGTAGTAGATATTATAGAACCGCTCAGCGACCTGGTAGGTCTTCCGCTTTTCACTACTCCCCACTTCTTCCACAAAGCCATCGTCGATGAGCTTCGAGAGGACCGATGAAACGTAGTTCGGTGCCTTCCTTACAAACGGGGCGATCTCCGCAACCCCAAGAGGGTGCCAGTGCTTCGCGATGCGATCAAAGATCCGACGAGCTTGCAGCGATAGGGACTCGATCCGGTGTTTAAAAAAAGGCGTGCACTCATCAAGAAGGTGCTCCAGATCACGGCGAACATTCGAGTTCAACCCTTCCCTGAGCAGACTATAAATCATCTTCACCAAACGTGGATTCCCCCCCGTCAAAATACGGAGAGAACGCAAACGTTCCGGCTGCTGATCGAGGACCTTTAGGACATCCTCATCTTTACGTAAATGGGCAAGCTGGCGGAGCACGCTCTCCATTTCATCTGGAGTAAAGCGGTCGAGATACCGTGTCCGGAAGAACTCAAAGAACGGAGCCTCTCGATCACTCACTGCTGAAAACCAAGAAGCCGCCGTGCCCACCACAAGAAAGCGGGAGTCCTCCATCAAGAGCGCTCGGAGACGGTGCTGATCCTCCTCACTGAGGGCTTTTAAAATGTCGTTGAGATTATCAATAAGTAGAAGAGCCCGCTTCCCCGTCGCTGCGAGCTTCTCCGAGAAAAGAGCAAAGGAGCGAGCCTCCATATCGTCCTGAGATTCTAAAAGAAGGGCATCTGCAGAATCCTCCCCCACATGACCAATCGCATCTTCCAAAGTACGAATGCACTCCAGCCAAAAGTCAGCCAAGTCACCAATCCCATATTCCTCCTCATCAAAAAGAAGCGGGAGCCAAGCTTCAGCCAGAGCCTCATCATCCTCCACCCGATACTTGACCATGTAGAGGACACTCGTCTTCCCCATCCCCCGTGGCCCCACCACCAGATGATGCTGAGGCGGCGGCGTGGCGGTAGAACTCTGGATGTCCGCGAGAATGCCATCATAGAGCGTCTTCCGCGCAGACGTTTCCTCCAGAAATTGATCCCTTGGAATGTTCCCAGGATTGTATTTATTGAGATAAAGATCGGTAAGTTCCATGACAGTTTAACGGGTGCGGCGGTTCCAAAAATCGCGAAGAAGGTGGGAGGAAAACACCCAAGAAGAATCAGACTCGACGAGATAGCCATCGTGAACGAGGACATCGAGAAGATAGCGGAATTCTTGTTCTGAAAAATCACTTCCAGAAGGCAACCCGGTCCGATACCGGTCACGAAGCGAATCCGTGGTCACAGAAATCCCTTTTGCCGCTGTGAAACCTAAAAGCGCGTGCGCTTGGCGAAGCTCCAGAGCCTCGAAGTAATCACTCAGACGCTCCCACATCATCTCAAGGTAAGAGTTGTAGGTTTGGTCGAGGAGGCGAGTCTCGTAAAGCTCTTCAAGCTGCGCCTCGCTTAGCTCAGTATCGGCCGGCAAACCCAGATCCTGAATCGCACTCAAGAAGAGCTGAATAAAGTAAGGCCAAGAAGTTCCGATCCGGCTCAACATCCAACCGATCGTGTCCTCACTCGCAGGGAGTTCATTATCGTCGGCGAGGCGACGAGCCAAGGCGCGAGCCTCATCGGGCTTCATCGGCTCGATACGATAAGCCTCGAAGTCATTGATCTGCTTCATGAGCTGGTAACGCCGCGCCACCGTCGGCAAACCAAGAGAACCAGTGACCAAAAAAGAAACCTGATCCTGCACTTGGCGGTCCGCCTGAAACCAACCCAGAAGCGCAGCCGCATCAGCCGGAGAACGCTTCGCGACGCTGCGGACCAGTTCGGGGAACTCATCGAGCATGAAGGTGATCTTAGACTGCGATTGCTGGAGGAGACCGAAGAGTTGCTTCCCGACATCTTGCCAAGTCTCTTGGCGGTCCAAATCTGTCACTGAGAGCCCCGTCCCCATCACCTTAATTTCCTTGAGCCGACCAAGATGACCCGACGCCCAACCTCGTAAGCCTTCCAATTTTTTCCTCCACCCGAGTTCAGCCTCTAACTTTATCAGCTCCTCAATCATGGCCCGAAGCCATTCTTCCTCGGTAGTGTAGCGTTGCACATTTAGATAGACGAAGTGATGGTCAGGTGTGGAGTAACGGTCGCGTATGTGCCACAAAATGGAGGTCTTCCCCGTGCGACGTGGCCCCAAAAAACTGACATCAGAGCGCTGAAGACGACGCAAGATAGCATCCACGATATCTTGCCTCACCCAATGATTAGGACCGGAGGCAATACGCCCCACAGAAAGGCTCATTTTCGCACGAATCTCTCCCGTGATCAGCTTTTTGGGCTGTATCGCTCGCGGCATATCGCCGCTAGGACCTCGGTTTGGCTCATTGCTCTTCATAAAATGACTATTCACGCAATCCGCATGTTGCGCAACAAATAAATTGCGCAATTATAAATTTGCCATTGTGGCAGTGGGCCAGGATCCCTTAGGAATTCTCCCACCCCCTCTTCCGGCAACACCAACAAAGCCCAAGAACAACAAAATTAGAAATAACAACAGAGGCACCAGAAAGATAATGACAGCAACAACCCGAAACCTGCCCTCCCCCCGGAACCCCATCATGCTGGCTATCAAAAGACAAACCACTCCACACACCAACCAGGCGAGAATCAGAAATATCAATAGAACAAGAATCACGATTAGAAGATCCCCCACAACGATGAAGCCTTGATGAAGCAAACGTGAAGAATCGAAGCACAGAAAAGCCGCACCCTAAAAGGGATGCGGCTTTGAAAAACACGGAGCGTGGGCGTCCCTGCCCACTTCGCTTAGTAACGGTAATGCGCAGGCTTAAACGGCCCGTCTGCATTCACATCAATGTAGTCAGCCTGCTCTTTCGTGAGCTTCGTCAACTTCGCCCCGATCTTATCAAGGTGAAGTCGTGCCACTTCCTCATCGAGCTCCTTCGGAAGAACTTCCACCCCAATTTCACGGGTGTCCTTGGTCTCCCAAAGAGCAATCTGTGCGAGCGTCTGGTTTGTGAATGAGTTACTCATCACGAAACTTGGGTGACCGGTGCCACAACCGAGGTTCACAAGGCGACCTTCCGCAAGCATGTAGATCGCGTTTCCAGCCTTGAAGGTGTACTTGTCGACCTGCGGCTTAATGTTGAGCTTCTCAACTCCATCAAGAGCCTCGAGCTTATCAATCTGGATCTCGTTGTCGAAGTGACCGATGTTACAAACGATCGCTTGGTCTTTCATCTTCTCCATGTGATCGGCGCGGATGATGTCGAAGTTTCCGGTGGTGGTGACGTAAATGTCTCCCCAGCCGAGAGTGTCCTCGATCGTAAGAACGCGGAAGCCTTCCATCGCAGCTTGAAGCGCACAGATCGGATCGACTTCGGTCACGACGACTTGAGCGCCTTGTCCACGGAGAGCTTGGGCGCAGCCCTTACCCACATCACCGTATCCACAAACGACTCCGACCTTACCGGAAATCATGACGTCAGTGGCACGCTTGATTCCGTCCACGAGCGACTCGCGGCAACCATAGAGGTTATCGAACTTCGACTTCGTTACCGAGTCGTTCACGTTGATCGCAGGGAAAAGGAGCTTCCCGTCACGCTGCATCTGGTAGAGGCGGTGAACACCGGTCGTGGTCTCCTCAGAAACACCCTTCAATTCAGGAACCCACTCATGGAAGATCCCTGGGAACTCTGCGTGGATCTCTTTAAGAAGTCCTTTGATGACAGCCTCTTCAGTCGAAGAAGCAGGCTCATTGACCCAATCAGAACCGTCTTCAAGTTCGTATCCTTTGTGGATGAGAAGTGTCGCATCACCACCGTCATCAACAATAAGCTGAGGACCAAGAGGGTTGCCGCCGGCAGGGTTTGGGAAGCGCAAAGCCTGCCAAGTGCACCACCAATATTCTTCGAGAGTCTCACCTTTCCAAGCGAAGACCGGATAGCCTTCTTCAGCCATCGCCGCTGCAGCATGATCCTGAGTCGAGAAAATGTTGCATGAGCACCAGCGCACATCAGCACCAACCGCCCGGAGAGTCTCCATGAGAACCGCAGTCTGAATCGTCATGTGAAGTGATCCCATCACACGCACCCCATCGAGAGGCTTTGCGGGGCCATACTTTTCACGAGTGGCCATGAGGCCTGGCATTTCGTGCTCGGCTACATCGAGCTCCTTACGACCGAAGGCTGCAAGGCCGATATCTTTAATTTTGTAATCTGACATTGTTTTGTTTTTTGAATGTTACTTGGCTGCCTTCTTGAGGGCTGCGACTTTGTTGAGCTTCTCCCAAGGAAGGTCAGCATCCTCTTTTCCGAAGTGACCATAGTTTGTAGAAGCAGAGTAGATTGGCTTAAGAAGACCAAGCTGCTTGACGATGTCTGCAGGCTTAAAGGAGAAAACCTTCTTCACTGCGGCGAGGATTTTAGCGTCATCACCGGTGCCGAAGGCGTCGATATTGATGCTGAGCGGCTGGGGATGGCCGATGGCATAGGCGAATTGAATCTCGCAGATCGAAGCGAGTCCAGCTGCCACGACATTCTTGGCAACCCAACGTCCCATGTAAGCAGCGGAACGATCGACCTTTGAAGGATCTTTTCCGGAGAAAGCACCACCACCGTGACGACCCCAACCACCGTATGTGTCGACGATGATCTTGCGACCAGTGAGACCGGAGTCTCCCTGAGGTCCACCAATCACAAACTGTCCAGTCGGGTTGATAAGATACTCGGTATCTTTCGTGAGGAGCTTCTTAGGAAGGACCTTCTTAATGACTTTCTCGATGCAGAACTTCTCGATCGTTGCGTGATCGACTCCAGCTGCGTGCTGCGTAGAGATAACGACGTTCACAATGCGAGTGGGCTTTCCATCGACATACTCGACGGCAACCTGGGACTTGGCATCAGGGCGAAGCCACTTGGCTAGACGACCTGCTTTGCGGATCTCAGTGAGCTTACGACCGAGGCGGTGCGCAAACATAATTGGTGCAGGCATGAGCTCGGGAGTCTCATTACAAGCGTAACCGAACATGATGCCTTGGTCGCCAGCACCCTGCTCTTCGGTCTTCTTACCCTTTGCCTTAGCTGCGTCGACTCCTTGCGCGATGTCCGCAGACTGAGTCGTGAGGAAGTTGGAAATAAAGACACTGTCCGCGTGGAAGATGTCATCGTCGTTGGTGTAGCCAATCCCACGAATTGCTTCGCGAATGACTTTCTCAACGTTTATGGCCTCTCCGATAGGCTTTGCACCGATCTTAGGAATGGTGATCTCACCGCCAACAACGACCTGATTCGACTTAACGAAAGTCTCGCAAGCCACGCGGCTGTTCTTGTCAATAGAGAGGCAGGCATCAAGGATAGCATCCGAGATGGTGTCCGAAACTTTATCAGGATGACCTTCGCCAACTGATTCTGAGGAGAAAATGAAGCTTTTACTCATAGGATTAATTTTTATATCGTCGAATCGCGATTCGTTGATACGAACTAAACCCACTTTGCCATGACGTCAATTATCAATTCTTTGAAAATGATCTCCGATCCCACTCGCTTGCGCATTTTGCTGCTTTTGGAAGAGGAATCGCTCTCGGTTGCCGAGCTCCAGCAAATCCTCGGAATGGGCCAATCCCGCATTTCGACCCAGCTCTCCCAACTCAAAAAAGAAAGCCTCGTCGCCGATCACCGCTCCGGCAAAAACAACATCTACACCTCTCAAATTCCCCCTGAGCTTTCCAAAGTCACCCAACAAGCGGGCAAAGAACTCCCTGAAAGTGCAAAAGACCGCTCCTCCCTCCAACACATTCTCCGTAAACGCAAAGACCAAGTCCGTGCTTACTTCGACAACCTCGCCGGAAAGTTCGGCCGCGAATATGTCCCCGGCCGCTCTTGGAAAGGCCTCGCCGAAGCGATGCTCAAGATTCTCAACTACGACGTCGTCGCTGACCTCGGCGCGGGCGAAGGAACCCTCTCCCAACTCATCGCGCAGCGAGCCAGCAAAGTCATCGCCATCGATAGCTCAAAAAAAATGGTCGAATTCGGCCAAAAACTCGCCACCGAAAACAATCTTCCCAACCTCGAATACCGCCTCGGAGACATCGAGTCCCCTCCCATCGATGACGCCTCCGTCGACCTCGCCATCTTCTCCCAAGCCCTCCACCACGCCAAACAACCACCAAAGGCCATCGCCGAAGCCCATCGCATTCTCAAACCCGGCGGCCGCCTCATCGTCCTCGACCTCCTCCAGCACAGCTTCGAAAAAGCCCGCGAACTCTACTACGACACCTGGCTCGGCTTCTCAGAAGTCGAACTTGCTGAGATGATCACCCAATCCGGCTTCGCTGACGTAGAAACCGCCATTGTTGACCGCGAGGAAATCCCACCTCACTTTCAAACCCTCCTCGCCACCGCTAGTAAATGAAACCCTTTGCCAAAGCCCCCCTCCTTCTCGTCGCCCTCCTGAGTTCTTGCTCAGTGAGCACCCCAATGGCCCAGACCTCTCCCCCCAAAACTCAGCCCCAACCCACCCCCGTCAAACCGGTCAAAAAAATCACCCCGCCCACCAAAAAAATCGACCTCCCTCAAGAGGCACCAACTTCTGAAAAACACCCTCTCAAAGTCCGCACCGCTTCCCTCAACGGCACCTCCTTCACCGCCGTCACCTTCGATCGACGCGACTACTCCCTCAAAGTCATCGACCAAAAAAATGGCCCCGGCTCCGAATTCACCAGCGCTAGCGAAGCAGGAAAAGGACAGCTCGCCGCCATCAACGGCGGCTTCTTCAATAAAGACGGCTCACCCCTCGGCCTCGTCATCACCAACGGCGAAGTACGAGGTTCACTCAACACCTCCACCTTCCTAGGCACTGGTGTTCTCGATGCCAAAAACCTCACCCTCTCCTCTCGCAATAACTACAAAAAATCCTCCGAGCTTCTTCAAACCGGCCCCCGCCTCCTTTGGCCCGGCCAAACCCTCACCGGACTCTCCGCCAAAAACGACCGTCCCCGCTCCCTCCTCATCTGGGACGGAAAGAACCACTTCGGTCTCGTCCACGCCAGCTCCGCCACCCTCCAAGGACTCTCTAACAACCTAAAATCGCAGCCCATCCCCGGCTTCAAAATCACTCACGCCCTCAACCTCGATGGCGGCACCTCCAGCGACCTCTGGGTTTCCAGCGCAGTCCCAGGCGGAGGCATCACAAAACGCTCCTTCCTTAACAAAAACGTCCGCAACTACCTCGCCCTCAAAAAGCGTTAAGAAGACCGGAACGACGCTCTCCAGAGCGTCGACCAACTACCTCCCCCGCCCAAGGAACGACGCTCTCCAGAGCGTCGACCCACTACCTCCCCCACTCCTTCCAGACCCCATCGATCTTCTCCACCGAAGGCAACTCCCCATCCAAGATCAAAAACCCGTAGTTCAACTCCAGCGACTCCCCCTTCTTGATCTCCTTCTCAAAGAAGGCCCCAAATCTCCCATAATCGCGGTAAGCCGAATGCACCGTTCCCTTCGGATTCGTCAAAGCATTCATGTGCACCACCCCATACTCCTTCCCCTCCAAGGTGTAATTCTCAGCCGCCCAAGAAAGATCCTTCACCCCCTTGACCTTCGTCACTCCATTCGGAAAAAGATACTTCGTCTTCTTCTTATCCACCTCATTCGCCGGACGATACTGTACCCCCGCGTGCTCGGGATCCCCCTTCAAAAATACCTCGCCTCCCACAGGCGTCAGCTTCGTTTGAAAATCGATCATCAAACGTCCGCCAAACTTCCCTTCCGTCACCGAAAAGGTCCGCTCCTCCTCCAAAAACCCCTTTTCCTCCCCATCCATCCAATGCGTCACCGAAGTGAAAGTCGCCACCCCGTCTTTCACCTCCTTCTTCGAAAACTTCTGATGCACAATATCGCCGCCCGTCATGTGCCAACGATCATACCTCTTCCCCCCGAATTCAATCTTACTCCATCCAATAAAAATCCCACGATGGTGCGTAAACTCACCTCCCGCCCCCTTCGTAATCGGCTTCTTTCCCTCTGCATCAAAGACATGCAAATACGGCTTATAAGTCTCATGATGCTTCTCCTTCGTCGAAGTGTCGTGCTCATACATATAGCGCACCAAAACCTTCCCATCCGAAACCACATCCAAGTGCTTCCCCTCCGTATCCTGAAACTCCAAACCCCCAAAAACCGGAGCCACCAAGCCTGCACTTAAAAGAAAAGTAAAAATCTTCATCCCAATCATGACGTGCCAAAGCCCTCCATTATTTCAAAGCCCTCACTTTTCTTCCTCTCGACTCCTCCGCCCATTCAAAATCGCACCTACCCAAGTGTAGCGAATTGCCCACTCGTAAATCACCAAAAGGACCGCCGTCACTCCACCAATCACAATCAGCAACTTCAGCACCAAAGGAACCTCCCAGCCACTGATCAATATCTGCACAATAATTATCACCGGCAAATGTGCCAGATACAACCAATAGCTTGAGTCTGATAAATACCGTAATTTAACACGCCCC
Organism: uncultured Verrucomicrobiales bacterium; assembly: GCA_937928545.1. Lineage (GTDB taxonomy): Bacteria > Verrucomicrobiota > Verrucomicrobiia > Verrucomicrobiales > Akkermansiaceae > SW10. The sequence goes on along the minus strand of CALGJQ010000012.1, from coordinate 65,921 downwards.
TCGTTCAGAAATCTCCGGAATAAACCCATCATTCCCACAATCGTCACCCACGCAAACCCACTCGCAAAAAATGCCCCGAAAACCTCTCCCTCTTTCACCATCACCCGACCCCACCACCAAAGAGGCAAAGAAGCCAACAACCAAGCCCACCAAACCCCACCAACTTTCTTCTCCCAAATCCCTCGTCCAAAACACATCGCCCCAAAAAAGAAGAATACCGCATAGTATCCCAACTTCACTGGCCAAGGAAAAATCCCAATCGATGTCCCCGGCCCAAACTGCCCCGGCATCAACGTCTGAAGCCACCACGTCAGCGGAATCAACCAAAGAAAACACCCCGGAACCCCGATCAAAAAATCCGGCAAACGCCAACCCAACTTCCCCGCCATCCAGGCCACGGGGACAAAGAAAGCCAACAAAATCAGCAGATCATAAAGGAACCACAAATGATGCAGTACCGGCGCAAACACCCCATCCCAATACCACCGATCATCCCTCATTTCACCACCTTCCACACCTCTCGCTTCCAAAAGCTCCACCAACCTTTCCCTAGCCCTCATATTCTCCTCCTGCACGCCTACCCCAAAACTCCCACCGATCGCCTTCACTAATTCAAAATCCATCGCCGCCATCTCCAGCACCGTTTCTCCCTTTTCATTAAAAGCAGAATCGTTCGCACCCTCAGCAAGCAAAGTTCTCGCAGCCTCTTCCCTCCCAAAAAAACACGCCATCATCAAAGCAGTTCCTCCATCACTTCCGCGGCCTTCCAAATAAGCTCCTTGCTCCAATAGAAATTCGATCATCTCCCCATTGTCCATAACAGCGGCCAAATGCAAAAGCGGCGTGCCAAAACGATTCCTCTTATTCACGTCCTCACCTCCTTCTAACAGATCTTTAACCATTTCCGTGTCCCCTGAAATCACCGCCCAATTTATACGCCCCAATGATCCACTCCCATTCTCTCTTATCTCCATCTTCACCTGATCCCCCCACTTTCCGAGAGCCTTCATCGTCGGATACACCACCATCACCCCCAACACCAAAGGCACCCCAATTCGCAACAACCTCTGCTTCACCAAACCACCCATCCCTCGCTTTCGCCACATCATCGCCGTAAAAAAGCCACTCACTAAAAAGAACAACTGCATCCGAAAACCATGGATCCAATCGATCACCGCTATCATCACCTCCGGTGCCGACTTCACATCAACCGCAAACCAAGCCTCAATCCCCGCAAACGAAAGCAACCCATGCAGCACCAAGCCCAACAACATCGCCCCCCCGCGTAAACCGTCCAAAAAATGATACCTCTCGTTCGTCATAAAGCGTTTTCATTCTGATCGACTCAGCCCCCAAAAAGCGAACCCTTCTTTTTCCTCCAAATTTCCTTTCTCTTGACTCACACTATCCGAACCTCCCCCCCACTAATTCCTCACTTCCCCCTCATCCACCCATGAAAAAAAACCTCATCCACCACCTGATCTGGGCCCTCATCGCCATCGCCGCCTTCCTCGTCGGCTCCCATCTCACCAGCGATGACTCAAAAAATCCCTCGTCCAAGGAAACCGCCACCTCCCTCTCCATTCGTGGCGCAAACGAAAACCCTTCCTCCCCTCTCGAGCAAAATTCCCCTCGCAGCAAGTCCACTCGCTCCTCTTCCTCCACAACTCAAGCCACCACCCTCAGCGAATCCGACATCGCTGAACTCGGCCAAGAATTCCGCTCCGCCAAAGGCCCCATCGCCCGGCGCCTCATCTTCTCGGAAATTCTCAAAGCCCTCACCCCCGAAAACGCCCGCCTCCTTCGCGAACAAATCGCCCACCTCCCACAAGACTCCGCCGAGTTCCGCGAATTCCACTACGCCTGGGGAGCCATCGCCGGACAAGAAGCCGTCCTCAATGGAAAAAACACCCCGAAGCGCGACATGGCCGCCACCCTCGCCGGCTGGGCCGCCACCGAACCCACCTCCGCCATGGCCTACTTCGATTCCCTCTCACCCGAAGAACAATCCGGCAGCAACCACATGAAATGGGGAGCCGCCTTCGGACTCGCCGATGCCGACCCCCAACTCGCCGCCGAGGTCGCCATCGAACGATTCCAAAACGGCGACAAAGAAGCCGGAAAAATGATCCACATCGCCACCACCGCCGCCCTCCGCTCCGGTGACCCCGAAGAAATCACCCACTTCCTCGCCAAGCTCCCCGATGGCGAAATGAACCTCCAAGCCCACCAACACGCCGCCAGCGAACTTTCAAAAAACGACCCCGATGGCACCATCGACTGGGCCCTCGCCCTTCCCGAAAGCGACGGCAAAAACCACGCCGTCGGCAGCTCCTTCTACGCCTACGCCAACCGCAACCCCGAGCAAGCGGCCGAAGCCATCAATCGAATCCCCGCCGACCAACAAGACGCCGCCCGCTACGGCTACGCCCTCCGTGCCGTCCATGACGACCCCGTCGTCGGCGTCGAATGGGCCGCCTCCATCTCCAACCCCGATGCCCGCGGCCGCGCCCTCATCGACACCGGCCGCACCTTCTTCCACCGCGACCCCGATGCCGCTCAAGCCTGGCTCGCCACCTCCGACCTCCCTCCCGAAGCTATCCAAAAAATTACAGGCGAAGAATGAAAAAACCCATCCCAAAACTGGCTGCCGCATCTATCGGTATAATACTGGTCATTCTATTTGCATTGAAATACACGGGACTTTCTGAGAAATCTCATAAAAGGAAAAATCAAATCACAAACGATTCGCGTGCCACCTCCAGCTTGCGAAACTCTGGTTCTCCTCCTCAATCCGGAGCTTTCCTGACCGAAGATCAAATCATCGCCAATCCCATACTCCGTGGAAACAAACCCAATGAAATCATCCAATTCCTCTCAAACCACGAACTTGGTGAATCTGAAAAAAGATTAGCTTACGGCATTCTCAAGAACCAACTCAAGCACTTCACTTTCACTGAACTGTTGGATTTGTTCGACCTTGACTCAGGTGGGGAGATGATTGCCATCCTAAGCAAAGATCTCGCAGGTCGGTTAAAAAATCGCCGCGAGTATCAGCAACTCCTCGAGAGTTTTCTAGCTCGGAACTACACCGACCGCTCATCAAAAGTCCTATTTAGAAGCATCGCAGAGGAAGTCGGGACCAAAGACCACTTTCTCAACAGACCAGAAGATCATAGCGCCCTTCTCGATATGATTGCGGCAATAGATCAGATAGCAGTCCGGAGCCTCACTTCAAGTCTTTGGAAGCAACTTCGCAAGAAGCCCACCGAAGAACAAATCTCATTCTTAGAACGGTCCATCGCAGTAGCCAAACAACCAGAAGCTTTAGATTCTTTACTCACTCAGCATACCAGCTTGATGCTTGAAACAGGAAAGTCACACAAAGAACTTGAACAACAGCTGTTTGAAAATGTTCCAAATTCCGTGATTTCCGCAAGTTCCATTCTGCTGACTTCGGCTTTTCAACAAGGAGATCACGAATGGGTTTACGACTTTGCAAACAGATCGATCCAGCGTCCAGAGAGTGATGATCTTTCAAAGGGAATAATCAGAACGATCACCAAGCTCCTCATTGAGAAAAATAACAATCCTAGGCAGGCGATGGATTGGAGTCTCAGCATCCCATCTGAAACCCCTGAGCGGAGTGTCGCGATCCACAAATCTTTCGGCGCCCTCTTTGAAGAAGATCAAAGTCGCGCGAAAAGTTTCATGGAATCCATTTCTGAACCAAATCTAAGGCGAGCCCTCGAAAAACAATTCGAAGGTCGAGTTCAATTGAAAGACTCACAAGAGCCGACGGAATGATCCGGAAGTTTACCGACAAAAAATCCCTATCCCTCTTGCCCCCCACAGACTCTCGAAAGAATTTCGGTCTCTCAACCGTTTATGAAGGGCTCCCTTTCTGCGTCTCATGAAAAAATCCTATCTCGTCCACCTTTTCTGGGCCTTCGTTGCCATCGCAGCCTTTGCCGTAGGATCAAAATCCTCAGACTCATCCATCGATCCCACAGCCAGCGATGGAAGCAGAAAATCACCCGACCTCTCCTCACGCTCGCCCGAAGAAAGCACCGATAGCAGTTCTGCCAATTCCCGTTCCCGCTCAAAAACCTCCCGTAATTCCGGAAGCGCCGACGCCTCCCCCACCCTCCTCTCCGAATCACAAATCCGCCAACTTGGCCTCGACTTAAAATCCGCCAAAGGCCCCCTCGAACGCCGCGAAGCCTTCTCCCAAATCCTCGCCAACCTCACCGTCGAAAACGCCCAGCTCATGCGTGAGCAAATTCTCCACCTCGACAACAACAGCGCCGAATTCCGCGAATTCCACTACGCCTGGGGAGCCATCGCCGGAGAAGAAGCCGTCCTCAATGGAGCCGAAACCCGCGAACGCGACATGGCCTCCACCCTCGCCGGATGGGCCGCCAAATCCCCCGATGCCGCCCTCGCCTACTTCAATAGCCTCGACAAAGATCAACAAAACGGCGGAGGCCTGAAATGGGGCGCCGTCTACGGCCTCGTTGATGCCGACCCAAACCTCGCCGTCAAATTCGCCATGGACCAACACCAAGCCGGAGATCGTGAAGCTCGCCGCCTCATGGACCTTGTCACTCGCCAAGTCCTCCTCTCTGGTGAGCCTGCCGATGCCGCCAGCTGGGCCTCCACCCTCCCTGCTGGAGAAATGCAAGACGCCGCTATCAATCGCGTCGCCCGTGAATACGCGGACGAAGATCCCGTCGCCACCCTTGACTGGGCCAACACCCTCCCCAACGGCAACGCAAAAAACCGCGCCGTCCGCGAATCATTCTCCGAGTGGGCCCAAGAAAATCCTGAAGCCGCCGCGAGCCGCCTTGGCACAATGAGCGAGTCGCCCGAACGCGACTCCGCCGCCTATGGATACGCCACCCGCGTCGCTTGGGAAAATCCCGAAGTCGGCATCGAATGGGCCAACACCATCAACGATGAAGGAACTCGAAATAATGCCCTCATGGAAACCGGCCGCGCCTTCTTCCGCAAAGACCCTGAAGCCGCCAAAGAATGGCTCAGCACCAGCGGTCTCAATGAGGAACAACAAAAACGCGTCACCTCACGCAACCGCGGACGCCGAGGTTAAGAGAATCTATCGCTCCTTCCGAGCAGCCTGCTCGAACTGAACCTGAGGAGCCTTTTCACCCTCAGTCACCTCACTTCCCTCAATCCCAAAGCCCACCGTCCGCCCCACCGTCTGCAAGAGACTGCCTGGAAGCTGCGTAGCTGTTCTAACCAAACCGCACGAAGTCAGGCTCATCGCGCCGACACAAACAAGGGGGAGAAATAACAATTTCATTGGACCTCTTAGATACTCCCTCCCCTCCCCATCCGTCAAACTTACAATCTGAGTTGCCAAATCATCTAAAATCACGAAGCTCTCCAACCTCTCACATGAAGCTCCTTCTATTCCTCTTCCTAGCAAGCCTCGTTGCCACCGCCGAACCTATTTCGGAATTCTCGCGGCAGCCTTATCTACAGCTGGCGACCGACAACTCAATCAAAGTCGTCTGGCGTGCTCGCAAAGAAATGGAACCACGCCTCATTTACGGCCGCACCCTTTCCGAGCTTCCCCTCAGCGCCAAAGAAATCCTCACCCGCACTCACTCCTCGCTCCAAAACGAAAACGCCCTCTTTAAAGACGTCCCCCTCGATACCCGTCAATTCGAAGCCACCCTCAGCGACCTCGAGCCCGCCACCCAATACTACTACGCAATCTACGATGGCGAGACCCGCCTCACCCCTGCCGACGAATCCTACCGCGTCAAGACTAACCCCCTTCCCGGCACCGATGCTCCTGTCTACTTCTGGGTTGTCGGCGACTCCGGCACCGGCAGCAAGTCTCAGGCCGCAGTCCACCAAGCCATGCTTGATCACAACGCCGCCGCAAAACGCGAACTCGACCTCTACCTCCACGTTGGCGACATGGCCTACGGATCCGGAACCAATAAGGAATTCAGCGACCGCTTCTTCAAGATGTACGAGCCCACCCTCCGCAACGTCGTTTGCTGGCCGTCGATGGGAAATCACGAAGGCCGCACCTCAAAGGGAGCCACCGGCGTAGGCCCCTACTACGATGCCTACATCTGCCCCATGAATGGCGAAGCTGGCGGACTCCCCTCCGGCAAGGAAGCCTACTACTCCTTCGACTTCGGAAAAGTCCACTTCATCTGCCTCGACTCTCATGACCTGGATCGACGTCCCACCGGCGAAATGGCTCAATGGCTCAAAGCCGACCTCGAGAAAACCAAGGCCGACTTCCTCGTCGCCTTCTTCCACCACCCTCCCTACACCAAAGGATCCCACGACTCCGACACCGAAGGCCAACTCATCGAAATGCGGGAATACATCATGCCCATTCTCGAAAGTGGCGGCATTGACCTCGTCTTCACCGGTCATTCCCACATTTATGAACGCTCCATGCTCATCGACGGCGCCTACCACACCCCATCCATTCCCGATGGCGTCATCCTCGACGACAAAGATGGCGACCCAAATGGCGATGGCCCCTACAAAAAGAGCGAAGGCTTAAACCCAAACAACGGCACCATCTCCATCACCACCGGACACGGCGGCACCTCCAATCGTCGCAAAGGAACTCACCCCCTCATGCGCCGCATCATCCTTGAAAATGGATCATGCCTCATCAGCATCAAAGGCGACACCATCACCGGCGAAATGCTCAACCTCAACGGAAAGATTGTCGACACCTTCGCCATCCACAAAAGCGGTGTCGTAGAGCACAGCCCCATCGCCGATCCATGGCAACCCGAGCCATACACCCCTCAGAAAAAGGGAAAGACTCCGACTGCACCTAAGAACGCCGTCGCACTCATCGGAAAGAATGCTAAATGGTCCTACCTCGGCGGCTCACACCCAGCCGGGAATCACACCGACTGGGCTGCTCCAGGCTACGACATCTCTTCATGGAAAACCGGCAAAGCAGGCTTCGGATACAGTGATAAAGACGACACCACCGAGATCGACATGAAGGGAAAATTCACCACCCTCTACATCCGCCGCGAGTTCGAACTCCCCGAAGGAGCCGACCTCAGCAAACTCGGACTCTCCGTTTCCTATGACGATGCCTTCATCGCCTACTTGAACGGACACGAGGTCCACCGCCAAGGAGTCGATAAAGGACAAGGAGCTTCCGCCGATGGCTTCACCCCTCACGAAGCCACCAAAAAATTTGAATACTTCCCGCTGAAAGGAATCTCAAAAATCCTCAAACCCGGAGAGAAAAACGTCCTCGCGATCGAAGGCCACAATGCCAACCTCAATAGCACCGACTTTTCCCTCCATCCCCGACTTCTCCTCGGAAAATAGACATGCTGCGGTCGTCAATCTGGCTTCTCATCGTCCTCCTGTTCCCTGCCTCATCGCAGGGGCATAACGACGTTTCCGAAACCATCAAGGCCCTCACCGCTCAGCTCGAAAAAGCCCCTACCGCTGACCTCTACTTCCAACGCGCTACCGAATTCCGCGCGCTTCGCGAAAGCGAACACGCCCTCGAAGACCTCCACTCCGCCCTCAAGCTAGACCCTCGTCATCGCTTCGCCATCACCTCTTTGATCCAGCTCTACGGCCCTAGTGAAAAAGGCCTCAAGCTCATCAAACGATACGCCGACTTTGCCAAAGACCCCGAGCAAGAATTCGAAGCCACCTTCCTCCTCGCTCAGCACTACGCGCAATCCCAAATGCCTTCCGTCGCCCTCCTCCTCTGCAAGGGGCTTCAGGAAGTTCGCCCCCAGCATGACCCCGCGCTCGACCTCCTCCACGCCCAGACTCTCCGAGACCTCGATCGACACAAACAAGCCGCCACCATTCTCAAAACCGCCTGGAAACGTACGAATTCCATCGTACTCCGAAACAACTGGATCGACACCGCCCTCACCGCCGGACTCGCCCAAGAAGTCCTCCCCCTCATCAATCAAGAAATCGCCTCCTCCCGCTTCACCTCCTCTTGGCTGATCCGCCGCGCCCGCGCCGCCCTTGCTCTGAAAAACAAAGAACAAGCTCACCGCGACCTCCAAGCCGCTCTCGCCGAGCTCAGCCCTCGCATCCGACCAAATCAACCAGACCTCACCCTCATCGCCGACCGCGGACTCATCCTCGCCCTCCTTAACAATCACTGCCAAGCCCGCGCCGATCTTGACCAACTGGAAAAGTCCGCCCTCCCCCCCTCCTCCTACCGCCTCCTCCGTGACGCCTTGGAATAAGAGAACGAAATTTCACCATTTCTTCTCATACCCTTCATCAAGTCTCCACAATCGTCGGGCATCTTACGGTCTCAAATGAAGACCATCCAGACACCCCGCTACCAAATCCTCATCGCAGAACACACCGGCATGTGCTTCGGCGTTCGGCAAGCTCTCGAAACCACCGAAGCTCTCCTAAAAAAGCAACCCGCCACCATCCTCGGCGAACTCGCTCACAATCCCACCGTCAAATCCCGCCTCGCCAATCAAGGCGCTCGGACCGGTGACCTCTCCTCCAAATCCGCCGCCACGCCACACGTCATCATCACCGCCCATGGCGCCGCTGACCGCGATCGCAAACGCTGGAAAGACGCAGGCTACAAAGTCACCGACACCACCTGCCCCCTCGTCAAAGTCGCCCACTCAAAACTCGCGAAACTTGTCTCCCAAGGATACCTCCCCGTCATCATTGGCAAAGAAGGTCACGTCGAAGTCCGCGGCTTGCAGGGAGACTTCCCAAATGCCCGCGTCATCCTCCACCCCGATGACATCGCCAAGATCCCCCACGTCAAACGCCTCGGCATCATCTCTCAAACCACTCAACCCATCGACCGCGTCCGCGCCCTCGTCAATGAAGTCCGCAAGCAACGACCCGAAGTCGAAGTCGTTTTCTACGACACCGTCTGCCACCCCACCAAAGATCGCCAAACCTCCCTCAACGAACTCTGCCAAGCCTCCGAACTCGTCCTCGCCATCGGCGGAAAAAACTCCAACAACACCGCCCAACTCGCCCGCACCGCCCGCAAGCTCGGCTGTAAAGCCTACCATATCGAAACCCCTTCAGAGATCCGCGAAGAATGGCTCGAAGGGATCACTAAAATCGGACTCACCGCTGGCACCTCCACCCTCGACGAATCCCTCCATGCTGTCACCTACCATCTCCGCGAGCTCGCAGAACCCCAAACTGCCATCTGCTAGAATCCGGCTAGAATCCGATTTTGCTGGCGACTCTCGCTCATGGACTCATCCTAAAAGAGTTCATGAATCAGGATCTCCCTGTCACTCCCGAAACCAGCTACCTCGAGCGCCTCAAGTACCTCGGCTCGTTCGTCCTCCTTCTTTGGCTCATCGAAATCGCTGACCGAGTTCTTTTCCAAAGCGCGCTCGAAAACCACGGCATCCATCCTAGGAGCTTCTCGCATCTCGAAGGCCTCATCTTCGCGCCCTTCTTGCACGATGGCTGGGGCCACCTCTTTGGCAATTCCCTCTCCCTCCTCGTCCTCGGGTCCGCCATCCTCGCCTGGGGATGGCGCGACCTCGCCATCGTCTCAGCCGCCTCCGCCGCTGCCGCCGGACTTCTCGTCTGGATCATTGGCTCCTCCGGTACCAACCACATCGGCGCCAGCTCCCTCGTCTTCGGCTACCTTGGCTTCCTCCTCGCCTCCGGCTTCTACCAAAGAACACCCGCCACCATTATCATCTCCATCCTCATCGTCATCTTTTACGGCGGCGCCCTCTTTGGCATCCTCCCCACCAGTTCCGGAATCAGCTGGGAAAGCCATCTCGGCGGCGCCATCGGAGGACTCCTCGTCGCCCGCAAAAAACGCCTGAAAATCGCTTCCTAATCAAACAACTCCCCAACCTCGAATCCTCAGCCCCTCAGCCCAGCCCCCAAAACCCTCAGCTGCTCCGCGTGAGACTCCCCCCTAACCAAGCCCCAAAACTCTCTGCGCCTGCACGGCTCTCCCCCTCAACCTCCCCAACCAAGCTACATGACAAAAGCAGAGATGAGACTTGTCAAAATCTCCACTTTCCTCTAGTTCCCAACTTGTGGCTGACTTTCGATTTGAAAACCTAGAGGTATGGAAAATGGCAACTGAGATTGGGCATCGCCTTGCCGATCTCTCAGATGGCATCGACTCCCTCGGCAAAACAACCTTCGCCAATCGCTTGCGTGAATCCAGCATGCTTGTCTCTAGCATCCTTGCTGAAGGCAGCAGCTGCCCCACTAAGGGAGAATTTGCCGTCTTCGTAGGCCGTGCCCGCGGAGCAACTCTTGAGATCGCAAACCTCATCATCTTCTTTGGAGACCGCGAACTCATCAGCGAAGTTGATGAAGCCGCAATCGTCAACATGCTCAAGCGCGAGTCCAAGATGCTCGACAACTTCCGCCAGAGCCTCGAACGCGCCGAACAGAGCCTCGAACGCGCCGAACAGCGCCCCGAGACCGTCGACGTCGCTTAATCTTTCTATCTCAGCCCTCCCTCGAGGCCTCCGAGATCTTCCTCCGCGACGCGCGGAGTTTCCCTAGCAGCCAGATGGCTACCAGGACACCCACGCCCTGCATGAACCAAAATGCCAGCGGTGTTGCCCGCGCCACATCGCGGGGCATTCCCTCCTGAGAGAGGCAAACCCCCGCGCCATAAACCGGCCAAGACAGCGGGCAAATCCCCCCCATCCACATTGCCGGAGCAATCAAATCATCTCGGCTCACCCCCATGATCACCGCCAGCATCACCGGTAAAATCCCAACCATAATCACCGCCATCCCCGTGATTTTTCGACCAAAGGCCTCCAACAAAGTCTGAATTCCCAAGCCCCCACTCACCAGAGTCAGCACCATCGCAAGCGGTGCCAGTGCAATCAAAGACAACTGAGGATACCAATGCGATTCAACCAAGGACCTCGAAAAGATCAACCAACCCGCCGCTCCCATCAAAGCCATCGCTAAGATCCATGGCGTCGACGTCGCAGCATCCGAGAAGCTTGGCAAGCGAGGCTGTCCCAATTTACGGGCACGCCGCCATCCACGAACCTGAGTATGGTTCTGCGGCGTAATCAGAAAGGTGAGCCACCAGAGAAAACCCAGCGTGACAATTCCATAGAGCGCAATCATTGCCACCGCCTCCCACGGCTCCGGCTTCCACCGCGTCAGATCCGGATTCACAAAACGACCGAATCGCCGATTCAACTCCCGCGAAGGAAAAAGATCCCCCGACGCGATCAACGGCAGCGCATTACCCAGAAGCATCAACTGCAACCACGCAAAGAGACCCGTCGCCCCTACCTTCCCCAACAAATGGCAATCCGCCTTTCGCCAACGCCGCCACAACATCATCACCATCGCAAAACTCAGCACCGCTTGAGAAATCAGCGTGAACACCGCCTGCGGCAAATTCAGCCCAAAGAAACGCGCCTGCGGCACAAAGCTCTGAATTGCCTCTGCCGCTTCACCCATCGGACGTGCCAAAAGATAGGGATAAACCTCATTAAAAACCGGATAAACCGTGACGTATTTGAGATAGACTAGGCCAAACTTCGCAGCCTGTGGAATCACGGTGTAGAGAAGGAAAACCATTCCCGTTGATGCCAAAAACGCCCACCTCCGATTCTTCATCACGGAGCCCGCTAACAAGCCCGTGAGATGGTAAAGAATCGCCGCCATCACGAAGACTGAATAAAGCTGAGTGATGCTCCAAACCGGCACCTCCCCTTTCCACACCGAGTAAATCGTAAAGGGCATTGTCGCAAGAAAGAGAAGCCATTCCCGAATCGGAAGAGCGAAGAGATAACCCACCACCTTCGCCAACGGTGTCATCGGCGCGAGCCGTTGATAGTCGATCACTCCCTCATCAGCCTCAGTGGTAATCCCAGCCGCCGCTTGCCCTGTCCCCAAACCAAAGAGGATCAAACCCTGCAAAATCAAAAGTGGAATTAAGGGCATCCTCGCAATATCGACGGCCTGACTCATCGTCCTTGCACTTCCCTCTCGGGTCACGAAGAAGAAAAAGCCCGCAATCAAAATCGTCAACATCAGCGCCACCCCAAAGCTCGCTGGCCTCAGACGACTCCGCGCATAGCGCCGTACAATCGGATTCGCCCAAATCTTCCATGCCGGAACTGGTTTCTGATTTTCTAAGTTTCTCATTCCTCTCGATTCCCTTCTGCGACACGTACCAAAATATCTTCAAAGGAAGAATTTTCCTCCTCAAACGATCGGATCTTCAAACCCGCATTCACCATCTCCACCAACAACTGCACCTGCTCCTCATCACTTCCCGTAAACTGAAAATCGACTTTTGCCTCCTCGACTTTCAGCGCAGAAATTGTCGGCTTTTTCTCCAACCACGAAACCAAATCCTGAACATCTCCGAAAGTCGTCGTACGAAACCTTCGCTCAGCCTTCCCCAGCGCCTTTCGCACCTCCTCCGCCGTCCCGCTCGCGAGCAAGCGACCTTGGTTCATAACACAAAGCGAAGAGCACATCTCCGCCAACTCACTCAGAATATGCGAACTCACCAAAACCGTCGCCCCTTCCGCCGCAAGAGCCTGCAGGGCCATTCTCATCTCACGCCGAGAAAGAGGATCCAGACCACTCGCCGGCTCATCCAAAATCAAAACCTTCGGCCGATGAAGCAGCGTCTTCGCCAAGACCAAGCGCTGCGTTTGTCCTCGCGATAACTCCTTGCACCATGCCCCCCGCTTATCGAAAAGGTTCACAATCTTCAGGCACTCATCCACCCTCTCCCGCCGCTCTTTGCGGCCACCGAGTTGATGCGTGTCTGCATGAAAATCGAGAAACTCCCAAAGCTTCAAATCCGATGGCACCGGCGCCAAATCCGGCATGTAAGCCATCACTCGTCGAGCCTCCTCCGCCGATTCAAAAATATCAAAACCCGCCACGCTCACCTCGCCGTATGTTGGCTCCATCAAAGTCGTCAGCACCTTGAAGGTGCTCGTCTTCCCTGCCCCGTTTGGTCCCACTAAGCCAAAAACCTGCCCATAAGGAATACTCAAGCTAATGTCATGCACCGCCATAAAATCCCCGTAATCCACTCGGAGGTCTTTGATCTCGATCGCTGCTTCGCTCATCTAGAAAAAGTCCCCCTCCAACAAATCCCAGTCCTTCGGCAAAACCATTCCTGCGCGCCTTAACTCTTTCTCCGCTTCCTCACGTCGCCGATCACGTTCCTGATCGAGTTGTTGAATCTGCTCCGGACGCAACACCTCGCGAATCGCCGTATCTCGGCCCGCTCGATCCAAAGCCGTTTCTTGACCCACAAAACCCTCCGGCTTGACCTCCGGACGATAATCCTCTGACCCCCGAACCAAGACCCCAAAAAGTTGTTCATGCTGATCATCATCTAAAGTCACAAGATTGTCCAATCGCTGCAGATTCCGATCCGCCTCCTGCTGAACGCTGCGCACTCGTTCGTCCAATCGCTCCGCAAGAAAACTCTCCCGCTCTTCCCCTTCCAAAAACCCCTCCATAAGCGATTCCGCGCCTTCCGCATCTTTCCAACTGTATTCAGTCGCCCGCATCAAATCGACAAAGCCTGTCTCGTCGCTGGCGATCACCTCATCCAAACGCTCCTGACGGATTCGCCCCTGCTCTGCAAACCACGCCTTTAACTGCGCCTTCTCCGAATCCGAGAGATCATACTTTCGCCCCCATTCAGACGCTTTCGCATCAGCCCAATCCTCCTCATTAATTTGTCGGATCCTCCCGAAAATCGGCGACATCTGCCGCATCCACGGCTTCATCGTTGCCAAAAGATCGTCAGGGCTAATGTCCTTTCCATCCCTAAAATCGCGCGCCAAATCACGCAGTCCCCCATCTCGCATACTTTGCTGCCGATGAAAGTGCTTTTCCATCGATCGTAAACCCCGCTCCGCGCGCCTCAACTTCTCTTGCGCAATCTCCAACTGATCCTGCATTGAACCCGGCTCTGGTCGCAGGCTCTTTGAAAAAAGAATTCCTCCAACCACTCCCACAATAAGGCCCACAACCAATCCAAGCACCTGCTTTAAGTTCACGGACATTTCTTATCAAAGCTCAAGTCATTCCGCGAGTTGGGATTGTTCTTCTTTATAAAGAACCAAGTCATCTTCACTCCAAAGAACCCGATCCGGCCCGAGCGATCGCACATTCATGCGATCTCCACTGATGGCATGAAAGCGAAACGGCGAGCCCCATCGATCGAGCAACTCACCTTCTCCATTCACGATTGCCATATCTGGATCGATAAAAAAGACCTTCTTCGGGTTCTCCCCCATCAAGGCTGCCGTGATTTCAAAATTCTCAACCCCCACCGGGTTCTCACGATACACCAAGCGGTAATCACTCAAGATCCGCTCCACAATTTCCAAATCACTCCTCGCCAACTCCCCTTGATGTAGCTGACGACTCTTCTCGAAAGATGCCATCCAGTGAACCGTCCCATCCGTGAATCTCACAAAGCGTTCATCCGTGTTGCTCGTATCAATCTCGACCTTTCTCGGCTCATTCGCTCCCTCAGTCTTCTTTGTTCGATCTCGCGATTCCTCCTGCGAAGATCGTCGTAAAAAACCGTCAGGTCCCGGCCCTTTCAAGGCGACAAAAAGCCCCACTAAAACAAGCACACAAAGCAGCTTAGCACGTCCCGAACGCAGCATCTTAAAGGTATCCCAGATTTGCAGCCGTCGCTTCGATCGACTCAAAGCGATCCAAATTCGGCAAGATCGTTTTCATCTCCTCACTGAGAGAACTCGATCCCAGCGGAACCCCAAACCACTTCGCCAGAACCGCCGCATGTTGATCCACCGAAGTCGTCGGAATCCACCGTCCTCGCGACCCCGAGGGCACATCGTTCAAGCCTCCCACTGCCAGCTCTGGAAAAGTGCCGTAGACATTTCCTCCATTCACCGCTCCACCAAACAAGAAACAATGAGTTCCCCAAGCGTGGTCCGTTCCGGCCGTCGCTGGATTATCACTATTCGGAGTCCAGGTCCGGTTAAAGTCAGAAGCCTGAAAAGTCGTCACCTTGTCATATTCAAAGTCGGTATCAACCGCTGCCAAATCCTTCATCGCCTGATTAAAAGCTCCTATTGCGCTGTCTACTGTCGAGAGGCGCTCAGCCAAATCCGCGTTAATGTCTTGGTGATTATCGAAGCCGCCTAAATCGACAAAAAAGATCTGCCGCTTGTTCCCCAAACAATCCCGCCCCGCGATCAATTTCGCGATCGCCTTCAACTCATCACCCACGCTGCTATCCGCCCCAAAATTCGTCCACGTGGTATCGAAGTCTAAGCCCAAGCCCGTCGCCACCGTAGCAGCTTCGGTCACAATCGCTTCGTTTTCGCGAGCGCGTCGCACCACCGCATTGTAACCATCCTCTAACAAGTGCCCGTGACTATAAGTCATGATCCGCTCCAAGGCCTTTAGTCGTTGACCGGTTGCGGTCGTTTTATAAGACCCATCTGTATTCACCGCATTTCCGTAATTCGTTCCAAAACTCGCTAAGGAGATCGCCCCGGTTGAAGTGACGGAATATTGATTCACATCCCCCCCGTTCATGAACTGGTTATTCCCTGCCGCCGTGATCAACATCGAAGTCTGGCTCTGGGGATTCCAAGTCGAGTGGTAAAGATCGGCAACCCGTGAACCCCACCCCGAAGTGTACGGTTGATCGGCAATCGATGACATCCATTCCGTTACTTGATCCGAGTGCGAAAAAAGCTGCTTTGGCAAAGCCACGCTCCGATAAGTCGCAGAAGTTGTCGGCTGAGCCAAGGTCCCCACGTTCGCGACAAAGGCTGCATCTCCCGCTCCATACATCGAAGCCAAATTCACACAGGACGGATGTAAGCCAATGGGATCACCATCCGGAACAGTAATCGGCAGCGTATCATTCAAGCCATCGGGATTGAGCGTAGCATCCACCACTCCATTCCGAATTCCCACCACATCACGGTCTGTCGTATATCCCGCCGCCTGTGGATTCCCCACCGTCGGAATCAGGACATTGTTCATGTCACATCCACCACGCAGAAAGAGACAAACGATCGCCTTATAATCAGAACCCACCACATCACTCCCACCCACATCTGAAGCCGCCGCCGAATTAATCAGCTGCAGCTGCGTGAGCGTATTGATGAGAGAACCCACCCCCATCGTGCCGCAGGTTCCTGTTCTAAGAAACTGACGACGTGAGATGCTTGGATAATCAGACATGGTTCTTACTACTTCTTAATTTGAAACTCGGGAGAAAAGGTCAACAGATAGAGCGCGTCAGAAAGTTTATTGAGGCGATCCAAGTCATCGTTTACCCCACTAAAGGGGTTATTGTGAGCGGTGAGCGCATCGATGATTAACTCGCGCGGATTCTTCAAAAGATCGTCTACGCCGGCAACATTCGGATCATCGTCATCCGTGGGGTCGTAAGGATACTTCCGCTTGAAATATCCCAGCGTTAAGCGGCGGTCTAACTCATCCAGTAAGATCTCGTCGGCCAGCGACTCGCTCGACCTCCCACCTGCCGCACTTGGTGCAGTTGATGGATAAAGAGCCGCCGCTAAACCAACTCGATCCAGCCTAAGGCGACCATTACTGTTCACCTCACTCCCACCTCCCAGAGCAAGCTGCTGATTCTGAGTTGAATTACCAAGATTATCAGCATTCACCCCACGAGTTGAACGCGTCAAATCCTCAAAGAAGTTAATGTTACGAATCACATCAGGCTCATTTGAAAGCTGAAGTTCCGGAGACACCAGTCCAGCACTCGCAATCGGCCCACCCGGCGAATAGTCCGGAAGATACCAATTGAAAACCGTCTCCTGGCGGAAAGGAACCATCTGCAAATCAGCCGTTCCAGCCGTGATTGTGTAGTCCTGCAAGAAGCGGAAGTTGCGTTCCTGATTGCTCACTTGGACCGCGTTCAAACCAAAATTCCCCAAATACAAATCGCTATTCGAGAAGTTACCATTTGCCGTATCAAAGGGCGCCGCTCCAGCCGGATCCTGCAAGGGAATATGAGTTAGCCCTTCCATCGTCCGCACCACTTGAAGGTAGGCTTCCAGCGACGACTTCTTCATTCCAAAAGTGTCGTTACTCAGATCCACGATCCTCGCCTCAGGATCTAACAAGATCGCTTTCAAAGTCAGCCCCAGATCACCCTCGTTGTCCTTAAAGACGGTCGCCACTCGATGAAGGTAATCCTTCGATGGATTAGAAGTCGTGAAGCGTTGAATTAATCGACGACAGATAAAAGCCGGCACACTCCGGTGACTGTTCACCATGTCATAATCCGGCTGACCATCACCCGGCTTTCCAGCCAACCAATCAACCGCTTGCTCGATGTCCGCCACCCCCTGCTCAGTTGGGTCGGTGAGATGCGTATTATCAATCACCGTCCCCGCAAAGGTCTTCACGCTAGGATCATGGTATGCGCCAAACATCGTCATCGGGTAAGAGTAACGCTTCGTCAAAAGACCGTTCGTATTTTGACCCCGATCAAAATACGTATTTTCCACCATGTTCGCAAACGGAACGCCACCCCAAGGAGCACTCGTGGCATTATATTGTCCAAACGATTGCCCCGTCAGCACCTTCGCGAACTCCCGGATATCGTCGTTGGTGTAAGTTGGAATCGGCAAACCATCGGACCCAAGTCGCAGCGAACCATCTGGCCACAACTCGAAAAGGCCGATCGAAAACAACTGCATGTCCTCACGGGCCAAATTCTCATCCGGAAAAATATCGTCTTCGCCATCCCCATCCAAATCAGCCCCTTTTTGGTTCTGCAGGCTCGACAGCCACTTCCCCATCAACGGCGACCAATTCACAAAGCCTAAAACGTCTCGGTAGTGATTGAAGGCATGATGATTAAGCTGATCCTGGTAGTTGGATGCTCCGTACATGTTGTCCTCAATCGCATCCGCCTCCGCGCTCACCACTACGATTTGCTGGAGAGCAAACCCCATCTTCTGCCTTAACTGATCCTTCGCATTAAACATCATCTGCCAATGCGTTTGACGGCGATTCCGGTTCGATGGCTCGACCAAATTATTGTCATCGATCAACTCCAATTCATCGTAATTAATCGGATAGGCCAAAGAAATGTGCCACTGATCAGGATCGGGATCACTGCGATCAACCGTCGGCCAAACCGCTGGCCTTACTGGAGTCGGCGTCACCCCATCAGTCGGATTCCTCACCGGATCAAATGATCCTCCCAAGACATAATACTGAAAGTCCGTCGCCAAATTATAATCCAACAAATAACTCTGAGGAGTCACTTGCGGGTCCATCTCCTCATCCATCCAAGCCTCAAAGGCCTCGTGTCGATGGTAAGTCGGATCACTCAATCTCTCCGCCTCAATCTCTGCCACCATCACATTCACCTCATCATCCATCGCCCCAAAAGTCGCCTGATTCAGAAAGCGGCGCACTTCGGATTCTAATTCCTCCCCAACCAACATGGGATATTCGGCGGACCCTGGAAGCGGAGCAAGAGTCGGAGCCCCCGGCGAAACTTGAGACCCACCTGAGAGACCCAAGAAAGCCCAAATCTCCCCAGCCGGATTGTCCACCGTATGAATATTCAGATAGAGCGGAGACTCGCCATTTTGATTAAAGAGCGAATCAATGATCACCTGCTTACTGGCCGCTCCCCCCGCTGTCGGGACCGCTCCAGACGAGGCCGATAAATCCCAAGGATAATTCGTCAATGGACCGTTCAAAGGATCAGAATCTGGCGAGTTCCCAGACTCGTCACCCGGCTCATTCGTAATCGCATAAATGATCACCCCCGGAGCTGGCCCCGAATTCGCCTTATGAATGTGCGAATCCTGCTGCGCCGAAGTCAGATTCGAAAACTCATTCCAAAAACGCATCTCCGTCCTCGGACCGTTCAAGGTCGCCGTGGTAAATCCCGCTCCATTGGTCGCCACTGTGGCATTGCCATCTTGACTAAAAGTCCCCGTAAAGAGCGCCACGTTCTCAGGATGTTCAGGAAGGTCGAAGAGCTGGATCGAGGCCCCATTCATTACCCCAATTTGATAAGTCCCAGCATCGTCTGCTTCGATCGCGATGTTCAAAGTCTCAGGATACTCATTCACCGCATCAGGCGTCGCCTTCACCGTCAGCACCTTGCTCATTTCACCAAAACCAAAGCTAAGGCGATTCGTGATGACATTCCCTCTTGCATCCATGAGCAAATAATCATCCGCCTCCGCCTCCTCGTCGCCCGCACTCCCGATCAAGGAGCAACAGGTCCCGTCACAAACCGTTGCCGTATTACCCGTGTTCGCGAGAGGAGCTTGGCAAAGATTGATCGTCAGCGGAGTCAGCGGCCCCGTCCGAGTCACCGTGATCTCGCCATGATCCTCCGTGAGGTTCGGAGTGTTCCTCTCAAAAGCTGCCGTGTCTGAAGCCTGCAATGACACCTCAATGGAACCCGAAGCCCCATTCAGCAATGCCGTCGCCGCCGCCAAATCTGACGTCCCATCCACCGACTCGGCATCGAAGAAAAGATACGGCCCAAACTCCGCCAACTGTAGCTCCTCCCAATCGGAAAGCCCGTCCCCATCTTGATCCTTCTCCGAAACACCCACCCGAAAATATTGATCCCCCTCTTCCGAAGAAAAGCCCTCGGTATTCGCCGCGAGATACCCATTCCCCGCGATCGTTCCACCCGTCACTTCCCAGCCATCCAAGATCACATTCGCCTCGCGAATGTATCGCGCTCTCACCGCGTTCAACCGCTGCACCACATTCGGCCCAGCATCCCAGAATGGCAGCCCCAGCGTCCGTCCTACCAAACCCCCATTCGCATCACTGACGTAAATATCAAAGGTATCTTCCGCCACCGTCATCGTCGAAAGACCCGCCTGATATTGAAAACCACCCGGACTCATCGAGGCGATAATCTCAACCCGATAAGTGTCTCCAAAAGTCACCACAATTTGCGAATCCCCCCCCTGATTATTCGGGCGAACCACCGCCGTCGTAACTGAACTATCCTCCAAATCAACTCGCGGCCCTTCCTGCGCTCCAGTCGTCGAGTTCCGGAAAAACAAATCCAGATCACGATGCCCCGGTGCCATGTTAAACAAAAACGTCGCATAAAAATGCTCCGTCGCCGCTCCCGGAAAAGTCACCAAATCCTGCGTCGGATCCGCCGTGAAACGTTCGCCATTTCCGCTCATCCCGACAGGTGCCGGCTCCACGGCCGTCCCGCTTGTCCAAAGAGCCCCAGTTTGCCCTGCCAAATCATAGTCATGCTTGATCACCTCGGGAGAGTCCACCTCCACCGGAAGAAAAGTCCCTTCTGCCAAATCACTCGCGCCAATCAACTGGATCCCATCCAATCCCGGCCCCGACCAAGCCACCTGACAATGTCCCTGTGAAACCGAAGCAATGTATCTCAGCTCCAAGTAGTAAGGAGTCCCCGCCGTCAGATTCACCGACACAGACTGCTGATTCGGAAAAGCATCCCACTCTCCCTTCTGAATTCCCACCTGCGCTGGCAGCACTTGTGCCAAAGAAACCGCCGACACCAAATCCTCACCATGGAGCAACTCCGCCGCTCCGGCAGAGGAAAGATGGAAGACAAAATCACCCGACTGAGAGGGCGTGATCAGTGAACGCAACCTTCCCCCAAAACCCGTCGAAACCACCTCCGGAACATCAAATTCCGCCAAACCCAACTCACCATCCGGCTGCCCCGGAAAAGTTGGCTGGCTTGTAAGAAGCGACAGATTATTGCCCGCCACATTTGCCCACAACTCATGCAAAACTCCCCCGCTCCTCCCAGATATCGCGGCATCAGCCAGAGCCAATTCCACCTGCGTCCCGTCACCCGTAAGAAGGGGACCAACCGGAGCAAAAACTCCCAAATCCCCCGAACGCGACACTTGGTAGAACTTCCCCGGCCGCGTCTCAAAACTCAAATTCACCGGACTCCCACCCGCCCCCAGCCAAACCGATTCCTGTCGCGGAAAGCTCGACGGCGAAAACGGATCCGTTCCCGCGATCGCCTCTTCATGATTCAAATAGCCATCGAGATCTTCATCATCGAGAGGCAAAACATTCATCGCCCCATAACGCTGCTGCCAAACGTCAGACATCCCGTCTACCCCAAGATCTAGGGCACTTGCTGAAAGAGCAATACCGACGCTAAACAAAAGAGAAATCCGCATGCTAAGTGATTGGGCTGAAGGAAAACTTACCACAATTGCCTAAATTCACACGCCTTAACTTAAGGCGCAGAATCACTCCACTTTCTTCTCCACTTTCAAAGGCTCCAACATCAAAGTCTTAAACTCCACCTCAGAACCCTCAGCCTGCAGCGCGATTTGCCCTTTCGAGGCCGTGCAATTCGTCCCGTGATTCACCAGATCGCCATTCACCCAAACCTTGAGCTCATTTCCCAGACACTCGATCACCATCTTATTCCATTCCCCTACCGGCTTCTCAGATCCGTCGGTGAGATTCAAAATCCGGCGCGCATCTCCCTTCTTGCCACCCCACTTCTGATTCTCACCCTTTGGGCGACGCTTCTCCATCTCAGGCACCTCGATGTTCTCATCGATGCACCAAAAGTCCCCCGCATTCTCGTGATGCATCTGCACCTCGATCGATGCCGGAAACATTCCGAACAAAGCACGAGGCTTCGAAGAATAAACCAAGACCCCACAGTTCCCCGGCTTCTTCGAAAAACGATACTCCACCGTCAGCTTAAAATTCTCATAAACCTTATCCGTAATCAAATGCCCCCGTGGCTCGCCCAAACTCACCAGCTTCCCATCACGCACCACAAAACTCGGCCCAATTTCAGGATCCTTATCCGCCTTCGGAACATCCACATGCCACCCGGCTAAATCTTTCCCATTGAACAAAGAATGAGAGCTCTCTTTCTCTACCTTCACCTCTTGGCCGTAGCTAGAAATCGGAATCAAACACAACGCGACAACTGAACAGGAAATAAAAATGTTTCTCATGACTCCTTAAACATGAACAGCCTCCCCTCTCTTTCAAGAGAGATCGATACCCCGTTCTCGCGACCCAAGCCAAAGCCCCTCAGCATACCAAGCTTATTCCTTGACCCGTAAAGCCCCTCTCCCCTAACTTCTACTGTCTCCGATCATGAAAACGATTATGAAAAATTTCCTATCCACGACCTTTCTTCTTCTCGGCACAGCAGGCCTGACCTCTGCCGCCACTGTTTTCACCATCGAGATCGGAACCCCAACCGCAATGAGTAATGACCACGTTGGTCTCGGAAACGCGTCCGGAATAACCAGCACCAATACCTATTACAACACCGTCTCCGGTCCAGCTCTCCCTGCGGGCGTCACTTTTGATCTCGGTATAACCTCCACCGGCTATCCAGGTAGCACTGGCCCTCGGACACAAGGAGGGGGAGTAGGAGTCCAAGGAGGACAAGCGGCATCTGGAATTGATAACAACTTCAACGGCACTGGAGGCACCGCCACCACCGCCGTCGAAACCATTACCTTCACCGTTACCAACGTCACCCCAGGCTACACCATCGAGATCACGGGCTTCAAATCCAACTTCTCCGCAGATGCCGGCGCGAATACTGAATACTTCAACATCAATGGAGGAGCCGCCACCCCTTTCCCCACGGCTCAGTCAAGTATCACCCTCACTCCAGCCACCTCCTTCACCATCGGAGCCCTAGATCTCGATGGCACCGGAAGCGACTCCCGCTTCGTCGTCCAACAATTGACCTTCAACGCCGTCCCCGAGCCCTCCACCGCGCTCCTCAGCGCCCTCGCCGGACTTACTCTTCTCCGTCGCCGTCGCTAAGACGCTAGATCGACTCTTCTTTTCAAAAAGCCGCGCCATCTCAGGTGCGGCTTTTTTCATCCCCTTCCCTTCAAACGATTCAACCTTCCATTTTCCCAAAAACCCCCTTATCTCACGCCCGTCAGGGCTTTCCAAAACCCTTCACAATTCACCCCTCACCAGTCACCATTCCTCCCGTGTCCGTCGAACTCACCCGTAACTTCTCCATCATCGCCCACATCGATCATGGCAAAACGACCCTGTCCGATCGCCTCATGGAAACCTGCCAGACCATCACCCAGCGTGAATCGCAGGCCCAGCACCTCGACTCCATGGACCTCGAGCGCGAAAAAGGGATCACCATCAAATCCCACCCCGTCACCCTCGCTTTCAAGTCAAAGGACGGCAAAACCTACAAGCTCAACCTCCTCGATACCCCCGGCCACGTCGATTTCTCCTACGAGGTCTCCCGCTCCCTCGCCGCCTGCGAAGGCGCCATCCTCATCATTGATGCCGCCCAAGGCGTCGAAGCCCAGACCATGGCCAACGTCAACCTCGCCATGGAGCAGGACCTCGCCATCGTCCCCGTCCTCAACAAGATCGACCTCCCCGCCGCCGATGTCCCCCGCTGCCGCAAGCAGCTCGAAGAAATCCTCGCCATCCCCGGCGAACACGGCATCCCCGCCTCCGCCAAAATGGGCCTCGGCATTGATGAAATCCTCGAAGCGGTCGTCGAACTCGTCCCCCCACCCGTCGAAAACCCCGATGGCCTCCTCCGCGCCTCCGTCTTCGACTCCCTTTACGATGCCTACCGCGGCGTCATCTCCTACGTCCGCGTCGTCTCCGGCGAGATGAAAAAAGGCGATAAGATCAAGCTCTTCCACACCCCCAATAACTACGAGATCAAGGAAACCGGCATCTTCACCCCCAAGATGCAAAAGACCGATAAACTCTCCACCGGAGACGTCGGCTACATCATCGCCAACGTCAAATCATCCGCCGAAGTCAAAATCGGCGACACCATCACTCACAAGGACAAGCCCTGCCCCGAGCCCCTCCCCGGATTCAAAGAAATCCGCCCCATGGTCTTCTCCGGCATCTACCCCATCGACACCTCCGACTACGAGGCCCTCAAGGTCGCGATGGGTAAACTCCAGATCAACGACGCCGCCTTCACCTTCCAGACCGAATCCTCCACCGCCCTCGGCTTCGGCTTCCGCTGCGGCTTCCTCGGCCTCCTCCACATGGAAATCATCCAAGAACGCCTCCGCCGCGAGTTCGACATGGACGTCATCTCCACCTACCCCTCCGTGATCTACGAGGTCACCAAAACCGATGGCGAAGAACTCATCATCGACAACCCCACCTACCTCCCCGAGCAACAAATCATCGAAGAAATCCGCGAGCCCATCGTCCGCATCTTCGTCATGCTCCCCGGCGAATACATCGGCGACGCCATGAAACTCATCATGGAAAAACGCGGCGACCTCGAGAACACCGAGACCATCGACGAATTCCGCGTCCTCCTCACCGCCACCATCCCCCTCGCCGACATCCTCGTCGACTTCAACGACCGCCTCAAATCCATGACCAAAGGCTACGGCTCCATGGACTACGAACACGCCGGATACCGCGCCGCCAACATGGTCAAAATGGACATGCTCATCGCCGCCGAACCCGTCGAAGCCTTCTCCACCATCGTCCACCGCGACAAAGCCGTCGCCCGAGGCCGCGAACTCGCCGCCAAGCTCAAGGAAGTCATCCCCACCCAAATGTTCGTCGTCGCCATCCAGGCCGCGATCGGAGGCAACATCATCGCCCGCGAAACGATCAGTGCCATGCGTAAAAACGTCACAGCCAAATGCTACGGAGGCGACATCTCCCGAAAGCGCAAGCTCCTCGAAAAGCAGAAAAAGGGTAAAGCCAAAATGAAAGCCTTCGGCAAAGTAAACATCCCCCAAGACGCCTTCATCAAGGTCCTCAAATCAGGAGACTGATTTGAGAATCTTGGCTCCGAAGGAGTCCCGCCCACGCGGGATGCTGAAGAGTGGGGATTAGGTCTACCCTTATCCACCGTTATACTCTCTCCCAAAATCATTGAGAAAAATAAGCCCCTCAAAAATTCGAGACAACTTAAGGCACTCTTGGAAAACTAACCGTCGTGTCATTTTCAAGGGATTCTTGATTAGACTTATAAGCCAAGGCCTCGAAGAGCAAAGATAAGAGATTAAAGGCGACAGCTAGGTCCACTGGTTCAATCCCTCCGCCCTTCGTAGCACGCGCCTTGTCCGCCTGAATCGCTATCGTTGCGAGCATATCTGTTGCAAAATGTTTCGAGCACGAAATCGGGTTCTCAATTACTCTGTTGTCTTCTTCCTTTTCTTGCTTCGTTCCGATGATACTAGTGTGTAATGCTGACAAACAGTAATCTAGCGCGATATAGCTAATGAGTGAGTATGGATACTGAAAATTAGGATGGAGGTTATTATCCCTAATAACATCTTCTGAAATGTAAGCAGGGACAGGGGCATAGCTAACGATCGAAAGCACTGTCGCTGCACATGTTTTAAAGGGACTTGCATTTACCCCTCCCCACCCCTTGTTAAGAATCATACGAGCATTAATCTCAACGCTTCGCCAAGCTTGAAGCTCAAAGCCATTCAGCATTTGATTACGTTCATTTGTCTCCGCTGCAAGATATCTCTCAGCTTCATCCGGCTCCCTAGAATCAAGAAAAATTGTCTCGCGATTTAAGGGAGAACCGAAACTTTCAAACGCATCCTCACAAGTTTTTCGAATTTTAGACGAGTAGATATTAAGTTTTTCAAAATTATCCATGGCACAAAAAACCCGCTACATCATTGCAGCGGGCTTGAAGGTTACTTTATTCAGAAAGAGTTGCCGCTCGCTCAGGAAGCTTCCGAGACCAATTTTGAACAGAACCGTCAGTAATTTCACTTATTTCACCCCTTCCATTTGGATTAGGGTTTAACTTTTCGTTGATACATTCCACCACAGACTTAGCCTTGGAGCGCTTTAAAACTCCAAGATCTGCATGTGTCTCTGCTGATCTATTGTTGCTCATGATCGATTTTTCTTTGATACAAGAATTATGGAAAGAACCTGACGAATTACCATTGAAAACGCTTTCAACATGAAAAATATTCAATCCAGATAGGTTCTCTCTGCACCCTCTTACCCGTGCTCAGTAATTTTTCAAGCCTTTTATATGGGGGCAAGGCCTTTAATTTTTAAAAAAACGAGAGCTTTTAAAAGCCTGCCCTAGGGTATGCCGCGAGCATCTCTATCAAAGATCAATCACTTGAAGCATTCGATGCTCCTCATTCCATGCGATGATCTTTGAATCAGCCGTGATCAGCGGGAGACCTAAAACCATCGCGGTGGCGACGATCATTCGGTCGGCGGGGTCTCCATGAAAATCAGGGAGCTGGCAACTTACGAGAGAGATTTCCGGGCTCAGTGGTTCTAGAGAAACGGGCGAGGCCAAATTTTGCTGAAACCAGCTCTCCGCATCAGGTTGGAGTTCGAGCCGATTTTTCATCTCCAGCATCGAGACCTCCCAAGTAGAAATCGCGGAAACAATCGCCGCTCCGCGAAATTCCTTCAGCGCATTCGCGCGGACATCCCCTGCGGCAGCCCACACCCACACGTGCGTATCCAGCACCGCCGCGACGAGGTTACTCAGCTTCGGCATCCCACGTCTCCTCACTGGTAAACAGATCCCCTTTGATCGTCGTCGTTTTTTGAGCTCTCCCAAAGAAAGTGCCGGATTGCGCGTTCTGGATCGGGATCAACTCAGCTGCAGGTTTACCATGACGACTAATAATCACCCGCTGCTTTTCACGCTGCACCTTCTCAATAATGCCCAAGCACTTTGCTTTAAACTGAGTGACCGTCACTTCCATGAAATGACCATAGTCTGACCACGCTCTATTTGAAAGGAAGAATTGATGAATATTGCTCATTTCTCATTGCCCTCCTTTCTCGTTGCGGCGATCTTAGCCTCCCCCCATGAAAGCCCTCATCATCGCGGTCCTCTTTCCGGCCACCCTTTATTCTCAAGCTCTTCCCGGCTGGACCCTCACTTGGTCCGACGAATTTACTCAAGCCGACAGCACCGCTCCAGATTCCTCAAAATGGACCTACGACCTCGGCGGCGGCGGTTGGGGAAATAGCGAACTTCAATACTACACCAATAGCACCAACAACGCGCGCATTGAAAACGGTGAACTCATCATCGAGGTCCGTGAAGAAAACCTCGGAGGCTACGGCTACACCTCGGCCCGCCTCAAAACGCAGGGGAAATTTGTACAAGCCTATGGACGCTTCGAGGCCCGCCTGCGGTGAGATCGACATCATGGAATTCGTCGGCCGCCTCCCGAACGAAATCTTTGGCACCATCCACGGGCCCGGCTACTCCGGAGGCGATAGCTTCGGCAGCATCCACAACTTCGGCCAAGCCGTCGCCAACGACTACCACACCTACGTCGTCGAATGGGAGCCCAACGAAATCCGCTGGTATGTCGATGACATCCACTACCACAGCGCCAATCCCTCCGATGTCGCTCCCAACGACTTTCCCTTCGACCACCCCTTCTTCATGATCCTCAACGTCGCGGTGGGCGGGAACTTCGGCGGACCCGTTGGCGGCAGCGTCAGCTTCCCGAAACAGATGCTCGTCGACTACGTCCGGGTCTACGAGGAGACAAGCCCCATCACCCTCAACCCTGAGCAACTCGAAAACGGCGGCCTCGAACTCAACTCCCTGAGCTCATGGACCGCCTTCTCCCCACCCGGAGGAGCGAATGAACCTGGCGTCTTCATCGAATCCGGTAACAATACCTATTGGAACGGCGGAAACGGCGGCGGCGACCCCGTGCAAACCCATTCCGGAAACTACGTCGCCAAGGTCTTCGGCGACTACAGCGGAGAGGAAAACTACAACGGCTTCTACCAAGACCGCCCCGCGAGTCCAGGCTCACGATGGACCGCTAGCGGATGGGCTCTCAGTCACCCGCAAGACCTCATGTCAGGCGATGCCGAATCATGGATCGAAGTCAGCTTCCGCGATTCAACGGACGGCGTCATTGGCCTCTACCGCTCTCAAATTCTCGAGGGCGGCGCCTTCACTCCCAACCAATGGATCGACCTCCAAGTCACCCATCAATATGACCCCAGCACCTTCGCCCTCCTCGGCAACTCCCCAGAAATGATCGCCCCAGCCGGCACCACGACCGTCCGCTACCAAATCGTCTACCGCCAAATCCTCTGGGACCCCGGCTCGATGTATTTCGATGACCTCTCCCTCGTTCAACTCTCCGAGATCGCCGAAGGTCTCCTCAAAGTTTCCGGCGACCCATCCCAAGTCACCCTGAGTTTCGAGACCGAGACTGGTAACGAATATCAAATTTTCACCAGTCTTGATCTCGCTGAAAACAGTTGGACCATGGTCGAATCCCTCTCTGGCACCGGAAGCGATATCACCCGAAGCTACCCCATGCCCGACACCAATCGCTTCTATCGACTCCACATTGCCACTCCCTGATTCCTAGAAGTATCAATTCGCGCAGCACTTCTTAAACTTCTTCCCGCTCCCGCAGGGACAGGGATCATTCCGCGCCACTTTTGTTTCATTCCTTACGATTCACTCGCTTTGCCCCAGGGGATATCCCGCTCCGCCTGCCATCATTCCAGCCAATCGCTCTGGGAGCCCAAATCGTGCAGGGTTCACTATCTTCACTAATCCCGCTCCAGCCTCAGCCAGACTTTCGAGAAATCCTGCTGCTTCACATCCGCTTTGAAGGCCCAGAAGGAGAGATTCCGACTCCCAAAAATTTCCGGAGCTTCGTCTTCTTCCCGCTCCTCCATTTCGTATTCGAAGAGTAAGCACATCTCTTTCTCAGCTTCTTGGATTTCTTCCAGGTTCGCCTCGTAAGCCAGCATCGGATTTTCTCCCATGATCTGTTGGCGGCATCTGAAGGCATACAAGGCTCCCTCAGCAGCCCCCGAATACCCTCCGATATGCCCACAGGATTCATCATCTTCGGCGGACTCTTCTAATTCCTCCATCAGCTCATCGGACAATCCCACTTCCTCAAACAAGGGGTGATCTTCAAAAGGAAGAGTCACCCCTTCCTCAAAGCTGAGCGGTCGGGCTTTCATCACAAATCCCTCCTTCAAATTTTCAGGCCTCTCGGAAACCGTGGCATCCCCCGCTACGGTATCGGCAGTCCACAAGACCCTCCATCCTTCCGCCTCAAAAACATCATCTCCCCACGGTACACTCTCAAAATCGTAGAAGAAGAGCAGGACTCCATCTCGAGGAAGCCAATCGTGGAGAAACGGGATCTCCGCCAAATACAGCGTCGCAAGAAGAGTCAGCGACCGGCCGTCATACTCCGGCCACGCAAACTTCAAACCTTCGGGAGGCAAGCCACCAGTCGATGACCGAAGTCCCCCATCCACCTCCTTCATCCCAATCGCCCCTTTCGCATATGGATGAAGCGGGGCCGGAAGGCCTTCAATTTTGAACATCTCTCTTTGTAGCGGGCCACCTACGATCGACCAAGAATGAAGAAAAATTCCAAATCGGATCGCCTAATCATCGAGGGCCAAAGCCTCGCCCATCTCTACAAAACCACCCTAAAAATCCACCACGCCGATCTTCCCACCACCATTCGGCGCTCTTAGCCTCTGAGGAACCGTAAAGTCTGGGAAATGATAGAACTTCTTCGATTTGCGATCCACCGCCCCCATCAGTCTCGACAAGAAGGCCATCACAACCCCGCAAAGGATCAGAGCTAGAGCCATCCATCCCATAAAGTGGTAACTCTCTCGGCTCGCATCTGCCTCTGCTTTACTTTCCAAGTTTCCTTTGAGCTTCTGGGTTAGAAAGTCGATGAAAACTCGCACCTTCTCCACCTCAACATTTTCCTTTTGAACCTCAGCGATAGAATTCATCACGATTTGCTGGATTTTCAGATAACTAATCCGAGGCAACAAACCTTGCTCGATAAAATGACCATCATAAAGTTCATTTGAACGACCTATTTCTCCAGCCATCCCTTCGTTAAAGCTTAAAACCACGACCAAACCGTCGCTATTTTTACCCAGCCAAGCATCGTGGCATCGTTGTAAAAAAGGACCTGGCTTCTCACCAATCAAAGAGGAATAGATCACCAAATATAGGTCCATTCCATACTCCTTTTGGAGATCTTTCATGGTCTTGGAGAGATCAAGTAAGATTTCAGGACTATTTCGGAAAAGGTTATCGCGATCCCAAACATGGTTCGCGGGGCGCTCAACGAGCTCGGTGTATTCCTCACCTTGGGCCATCCCGGATTGAGACATCAGGCTCACGAAAAATAAGAGAGCTGTGAATATCTTCATACACTTCATGGCGCTTCTTTCCTACGGACTTCTGAAGAAAAGGCAAAGAGAAACAGAAAAAAATGACTCGACCGATTCTCATTTTTCACCTTATCACGTGACCCTCCGAGGGAGGTGTAAGCTTTACTCATGAAACACCTTTTATGCCCCCCTCTCTCCCACTTACAAATTGACATTAAAAAGCCTTGATTGTTAGGCTTAATTAACCTTTCCTAACCTTGCTATGAGCGCCCTTACCTCCTCTACTTTCTGCATTATCACAATCGCGAGCTCCGCGACTGCCGCCCCCTTCAACTATGATGAAGCCTTTTTAGGTGATATCTCTAACGACTACCTCAACCCCACTTCTTTGGTCGTCGATGCTGGCAACAATATCCTCACGGGTGCTCTTAGCGGCGGCACTAACGATCTCGACATGTTCAGACTCATTGTCCCTCAAGGACTAGAAGTCACGGCAATTCGCATTCTTGAGTTTGCAGGGGGGAGGTCAGGAAGCTACCTCCTCATGCAACCGGGCAATACCCTAAGCTCAGCACCATCCAACGATCCGAGTACTGCCCCAGGGCCCATTGGATTTAGTATCTTAAGTTCCGGTGCTATTGGTTCAGATGTTCTCCCTGTCATTACCTTTGCTTCAGCTCCCAGCATCGCCCCATTTTTTGGTGCAGCGACCCTGACTGAGGGTTCCTACGCTGGATGGCTCAACGAAACCGGACCAGCGTCTACCTACAAACTCCAGTTCGAGGTTGCAAACACCATCCCAGAGCCCAGCACTTCTTTACTCGCTGGCCTAGCGGCAATTGCGCTCTGTGGGCTGCGCCGCCGATAGTTTAGCACCCAGCAAAGGACGTTATCATGAAAAAGATTGGCCCAATTCTCGTTCTTCTTCTGGCTGGGGCTCTTTACTGGTTCAACACTGAGAAAGATCCTACTTCCTCATCCCCTGAACCTGACGAAACTCAAAAAGTTGAGGATCAAGCGCCCGTTTCGAACAGCTCTGAAGGTCTGTCAAAAAACAACGAGGCAATCAAAGACGACTTTTCTGGTCAATTCATGACCAAATACGGAGCCGAAACAGAGCGACCTAGGAACGATATCGAAGAAGTCGCTGATATGCTCCGGTCTTTCGTTTCTCTCGTCAAAACCCCCGATACACTTCCTCTCGGCGAAAATCGTGAACTCACAGCAGCGCTGATGGGGAATAATCCCTATCGAACGCGCCTACTTTCGCCAGAATCCCAATGGCTCAATGAAAAACGTGAACTAGTTGATCGTTGGGGCACAGCTCTTTATTTTCACGGAATCGATGCAAATCGAGTCGGGATTCGCTCAGCGGGCCTCGACAAAAAAATGTGGACTCCCGATGACCTTACAAGTGGAGAGGATGCGAATCCCCTTCCAGAGTAAAGACCTCGTCACCACACAATCATTTTTTTTACC
Organism: uncultured Verrucomicrobiales bacterium; assembly: GCA_937928545.1. Classification (GTDB taxonomy): domain Bacteria; phylum Verrucomicrobiota; class Verrucomicrobiia; order Verrucomicrobiales; family Akkermansiaceae; genus SW10. Next base: position 34,274 of record CALGJQ010000012.1, on the reverse strand, counting down.
GTAGGTCGATTTCGACTCCCATAAAATCGACACTCGATATTTTAAACACTCCATATAGTCAGTGATGCCAAATTAGAAATAATTAGCTCTCACCTTGATTCTCGCTACTTTAACACCAGCCACCCCATTCCCAATCATGATCCTTCGATTCACCCTCGTTTCATTCACCCTTTCCGCCTTCTCCGCTCAGGCTATCGACGTAAACTCAAATGGAGTCGATGATATCTTCGAGGCTCAATACCCAGCAATTTCTGGTTCTAGCTCAAGTGATGATACAGATGGAGATGGACTCAGCAATGCCGCTGAAGCCCTCGCTCTTACTGACCCTACTGACCCTACTGATTGCTTTAAATGCCTTCCACTGGCCGAGACCGCGAATGCCTTCGTCATCAAGTGGCCATCTAAAGAAGGACTTAGCTACCAAGTTCAACACAGCTCAGACGGACAAGTTTGGAACTTGGTCGGCGCTCAGATCAACGGAACTGGAGCCGTTCTCTCCAGCACAATCTCTAAGTCTTCGCTCCCCGCGAGTGCTGGGAATTTCTTCAGTGTTAAAGTTGCCGGTCAAATCGACACCGACGACGACGGAATCGCTGATTGGGCTGAAGAGCTACTAGGCTTTAGCTCTACAGACTCTTTTAGTGTGCGCTCTGCCGCCAATGGAGGTGATACTCAGCATCTCGCTAACCTCCTCACAGGAGCTAACCCTAGCGGAGGCCTTTCTGGAACAACTTCACCCGGCATTCCTTCAGACGAACATGCCAGCCGCTTCCTCACTCAGACCACCTTTGGTCCTCGAATGAGTGATATTGCTGCTTTGCAAGCTCTCGGAGCAAATGGCTACGAAAAGTGGATCGATCAGCAGCTTGCTCTTCCAGCTTCCTACCAATCTCCATACATCAGCCATATCTACGATCTATGGGTCGTTGACGAAGCCGATTACGATCGCGGCGACGGCCCCTTTGGCCTTGGGGTAGTCCGAGATCGCCATGGTTACAACTTCGGATCCATGTGGCTCCCCGCAAGCAACGTCGATGCCATTTGGATGAGAAATGCCATCAATGGCAAAGACCAACTTAGACAGCGTGTCGCTTGGGCCCTCAGCCAAATCATGGTGATTTCTGCTGAAGATACCGCCCTAGAGCGCGCGACCCTTGGCTTAGCTCACTACTATGACCGTCTGATCGAACATAGCTTTGGAAACTTTGACGATTTGCTAACTGAGGTTTCTCAAAACCCTCTCATGGGCACCTATCTCACCTTCCTGAACAATCGGAAACCTGATCCTGCAAGTGGTCGCATTCCTGACGAGAACTATGCTCGCGAGATTATGCAACTTTTCTCCATCGGACTTTTCGAACTCAACATGGATGGCACCATGATTCATGACGAAAACGGGGTCGCCCAAGAGTCCTACGACAACGAGGACATCAAGGCCCTTGCTCGTATTTTCACAGGATACAAACTCGCAGGAGCGGGCTTTGGCACCACGTCACAGTTTCGAGACCGGACCTACTCAATCCAAAAAATGGATTGGCAAATCAATGAGAAAGATCTGGAACCAAAATCTTTCCTTAAGGTTCGTGGCATGACTCTCAATGAAGATGATGCTTCCTATGCCTTGAGCTGGCCTGCGAAAGAGGGACTAACCTACATGCCCATGTTTATGGGAACTAATGGATACTGGGTCGAAACCACCAAGGTTTCAGCCACTAGTGACGGGACCTTAACGACAACATTATCAAAGCTCGAAGTAGGAGAGTCTTTGTCCATCGACCAATTTCAAATCAAGCACCATATCGACATGGAGCTCTCTCAGGGATCCACCGCAGATTTCACCTTCTTGGAGACAAGCACCGAATACCATCTGACATGGCCGGTCGAAGCTGGAAACGACTACATGGTGAGATACCGCCCTGCTCCCAATCAGCCGTTTGCAGACCTCGTGCAAGTGAGCCCTCCCACAACCACAACCAGAACTCAGCGTATTAGAAAAAATGTGGTCGGAACAGGTTTGACGGCAGACGATTTCAAGATCGTCATCTCCATAAACGATACCCTCACGCAAGCAGCTTTATACGCTGCGTTCCAGTCTGAGCTAGACACACTCATCCGCGTCTTAACGGGTCACCCAAACACGGCCCCCTTCATGGCCAAACAATTAATCAAACACCTTGTGACCTCGAATCCTTCGCCGGAGTATGTGGCGCGTGTTGCAACTGTATTTGCTAATAACGGCTCAGGAGTTTCCGGTGATCTAGGAGCTACCGTAAAAGCTGTTTTGCTGGACCCCGAAGCTCGGGGAACCCGCTTCCTGATTGATCCAACTTGGGGGAAACTGAAGGAACCCATGCTAAGGGTCACTCAACTAGCTCGATTCTATGACGCTGGCCGCAACGATTCCTACGACGCAAATCCAACAGACACGAACAGATTCGATACAAACCTTCAATGGTGGGATGCGCGCCCGAAAGATGATTTGTTGCAAGAACCCTTCAATGCTCCAAGTGTGTTCAACTTCTTTGAGCCTGATTACTCTCATCCGGGGATATTGCGAGATGCTGGCTTAGAAAGTCCAGCATTTCAGATCCTTTCACCCGTGACTGCGCTTACGGTCCCTAACCGGATCACTTCATACACGAACAATGGATTCCACACTGACAATGAAGGGCAGGCAACTCCATTTGAGAACGATTATAGCAGAGACCAAACCGCGTTCAATGATCCCTCAAGCGGCCCCGTCTATGTTGATTTTGGATTCGCTGAAGACCAATTTAAGTACATTTTGACCCTAAACTTGTCGGGTGGAGTGGACTATGAAATTCAGTATCGTCCTCTTGGCAGTTCAAGCTTCCAATTGCTGGATAATATCTCTTCTGGAACAAGCACGATCTTCAACGAATGGGTATTCAAAAACCAAGTCGGACAAGGCCTCACCAAGGACGATTTTAGATTGGCCGTGGCCTCTGGGGCTACTCAAGTTAAAGAAGAAGAGTATGCAGATCGCCTCAACCTTCTCTTTGCCAATGGCATGTTGAATGCCGAATCCAGAGATACTCTGACGAAAGTTATGGAGCAAGAATTCGGAACCCCAGTCAAAGCCGCCGCATACCTCATGACAATCGCTCCAAATACTGCGATCCAAAAATAATTCACCTTTTCCAAACAAGTTTACCATGAATCCGTCTTCTCTCTCCCGCCGAAAATTCCTTAAAGATGGCAGCTGTACTGCCATGAGTTCCTTGGGCGTACTTAGCACCCTTCTTAACCTGCGAATGATGGGTAATGCTGTTGGAAACACCACATCAAGTGGGCAATCCAAGGCCCTAGTTTGCTTGTTCCTCAATGGCGGAAATGATTCATACAACATGCTCGTTCCATCAGGTGCTGAGTATGCTAACTATGCCGCCATGCGGTCTAACATGGCCTTGGGTAGCTCTTCTCTCCTCGGCCTTAACCGAGCAGATGATGCGAAAACCCCTCTCAATAACGGTCGAGACTTTGACATCAACTCGGCAATGCCCGAGCTCCAAGGCCTCTTCGATTCAGGCAAGCTCGCTTTTGTCTCAAATGTCGGCACCTTAGTCGAGCCGACCACCTTAAGCCAGTACAGCAATCGATCGGTCGAGCTACCACGTAGCCTTTTCGCCCACAACTTCCAAAAGATGGAATGGCAGACTTCCGTTCCACAGGGCGGTGTGACCACAGGCTGGATGGGACGGATGGCTGACTTACTCAACTCGACCTACAATACAGGGAAAGTGTCGATGAATATGTCCCTCGCTGGTAATCAGACCATGCTTTTAGGAGACACCATCATCCCCTACAGCCTGACCGAAAGCGGAGGAGTCGCCCTCAATGAATCAGGAACGGTCGCCCAACTTAGCAGTACCAAAAGCTTGATGGAGCAGAGTTACAAGAATCTCTACGAACAAGCCTTTGCTGACGAGACGAAAACAAGTATCGAGCTTAATGCAGCCTTTAAGGAAGCCTTCGACAATGCTCAGATTTCGACCATCTTCCCGAGCGCAGGAGGGCTTGGAGGAAGACTCAAAGCTATTGCTAGAAGTATCGCCTCACAGTCAGTTCTTGGACACGAGCGTCAGACTTACTTTGTTCAACTCGGTGGCTTTGACAACCACTCTAACCTTCTTACCCGTCATCCCTTACTATTGAGCTACATCAGCCAAGCGGTCGGGGCCTTCTGGAGTGCTCTCCAAGAACTCCAAATGGAAGACCAAGTCACCCTCTTCACCGCTTCTGACTTCTCCAGAACAATCCGTTCGAATGGAGCTGGTTCCGACCACGCTTGGGGAGCCAACCACTTCGTCATGGGTGGAGCCGTTGATGGACAGAAAATTTACGGGAAATATCCGGACCCCACCGAACTCCGTGTCGCCTCTGGCTTAGATGTTGGCACAAACGGGCGCATGCTTCCTTCAATTTCTACCGATGAATACTTTGCTGAAATGGCCCTTTGGTTGGGAGTCTCTCAATCTGATCTTAGCAGTGTGTTCCCGAATCTTGCGAACTTCTGGACCGGCTCAGGAGCGCCCGTCGGCTTTATGAAGTAATCGAACTTCAGCATCTTGAAGCCTAGCCCAATTCACCACTGAGTGCTTTTCAGCTCCCAGCCTCTGAAGAATAGGCAGTGATTGGCTTGGGGTGTTTTTGCATAAAGCTTTAGATTTCCAAAGCTTCCCCCTTCGACCAAGGAATGGTTGTCGAAGCAGCCCTGAATGAAGGCTCTACCAGTCATCAAGGGGGATGTCATAAGTCTTAATAGACTATTTATTTTTAAGAAAAATGAGCTCCTCTTGATTTTTTATAAAAATTTTCCACCCTCCCGGAGATGATTCATAAAAAGTTCACCCAAGCTATGATCGTTGTTGGAAGTCTTACGACCACGCTAAATGCTCAATCGTATCTCTCTTCCTCTGGCGATGTCGATGTCTCAAAGATCAATGATCTTCTTACTGGAACCGTGACCGACCTTAGTGTCGCCTCACTAGACGCACAATCCAGCGCCGGAGCCCTAATTTTCCAAGAAAACACCCTTGTCCTAGCGTCCGACTACTTAACAGATAGCGGCAAAACCCTCAAAGCTGGTGAAACCTACACCAGTTTCTTTGTCATTTCTTATGAAGGAGGCACTTCAAGCTCTCAAAAAGGGTCGTTTACCTTTGACCAAATCGTCGGGGGCATCGACTTCACGGATGCGGTCCTAAAGGGGGCTCAATCAGACATTTGGGAAGTCGCCGGAGTCACTTACCCTACCACTGGTGTCATTGGATACGAAGCTACCACAGATACCTTCAGCCTTGGTGGCGCTACGACCAACTTTGATGTTCGATTCAGTGAGCCTGGTGATCGTGGCCGGATTTTCGTAGGAACAGTGTTCGTACCTGAACCTTCTAGTGTCGCGCTTTCGGCATTCGCTAGCTTGATTCTTCTTGGTAGACGCAAACGAGCATAGAGCGACCCGAATTCTCATTGCCAAACGCTCATTAACTCAACAACAGGTCGTTCCATTTATTGGAGCGGCCTATTTTTTTCGATGGGTCCGAAATTGATCCCCCCTAAAGTCGACATCTCGGCCATAGCGCTGGCACCACTAACTTTAAAGTTCAGTAATCTCTGCACCCGGTATCGGGCTCGAAATTTTGTAAGTCATGTCCCTGAGACATCTAACGGAGTTCTCGTGGTCAATAGAGCACTTGATAAGGGGCATTCGAACGAATTCAAGGTGTGACCCCTTCGGCTTCCCTCGTGGTCCTGCATCAATCCACACCTTTGCACCACCTTAACTTCAGCTTTCCAATTTTTAAAAAAATGACCAAACTCGTCTTGATTTTTTAGAAAAAAGCGAGCAGCGTCCCGCCGATGGTTAACAAAAAGTTCACCCATACCTTAATCGTCGCTGGAAGTTTGACGACTACGCTAAGCGCTCAATCGTATCTCTCCTCCTCCGGCGATGTAGACGCCACAAAGATTAACGGCCTCCTTTCCGGAGCCGTGACTGACCTTAGTGTCGATTCGATAGACGCTCAGTCGTCTGTCGGCGCACTCATTTTTCAAGAGAACACTTTGACTTTAGCCAATGACTATCTGACCGATAGCGGAAAAACCCTTAAAGCAGGGGAAACCTATACCAGCTTTTTCATCGTCTCTTATGAAGGAGGAACTTCAGGCGCTCAAGCTGGAAGCTTCACCTTCGACGCTATTGTAGGCGGATTTGACTTCACGGACGCCACCCTCAAGGGGGTCGGTTCAGATATTTGGGAAGTTGCTGGCGTGACCTACCCCACCAATGGCGTCATTGGTTACGAAAGTAATGACACCTTCAGTCTCGGCCGCGCGACAACACGCTTTGATGTATCTTACTCTGTTCCAGGAGATCGTGGTCGAATTTTTGTAGGAACCGTTTTTGTCCCTGAACCCTCCAGCGCTGCCCTCTCGGCACTCGCCGGTATCATGATCGCTACGAGAAGAAAGCGCTCGTAAAGATTCGAATTCCTTTCACAAACTTAAGTCAGAAGCCGCCCTAGAAAGGGCGGCTTCTTTTTGCCCTTTGATCCTGAGAGAATCATGCCCCCCCCAAAACATGCCCCGTCGTTTTCCAAACAACCATCAAACAAAGGGATTCGAAGTTCCCCACTCCCGTTATTTCCCCCCATGGTCCTTGGCCTGTCGATCGCAAGCAACTCTCAGTAATCTTGATTGTTTTTAAAATTCCTTGACCTGAGTGGCAATTTTTATAAAATAATCCTGACTACTCAGTAGCTCTGACTTTTAGCCGACCTCAACTAGCGGCTTAGATTCATGAGACCCTCAATCCAAAAACACCCTAAACCAATGAAAAAATCGCTCCTTAAAGTCGGACTCATCTCCTCTTTACTCCTTTCTTCAAACGCCCTCGGCCAGACCCTCACAAGTAACTCTGCTCTCTTTACGAAGATGGTTGATAGCTTCGAGGATGATGCCACTGGCAATATCGCGTCGCCATACACTACCGATGAAGGCGGCACCATCACCTTCACCGCCACGAATGGAGCTTATCAGCAAATCTACTCTGCTGCCAACTACTTCGCCGCCCCCCTCGTAGATGGAGTTCAAGCTTGGGCTCTCCGAGCAGTTGCAGGCCCCTTTAGTCACAAAGCAGATTACACTTTTGCCAATTCCCTCACCAACTTCGGCCTCACCCTTATTGACTTCGGTGATGGAACTAGCCCCTCTGCCGTTAAGATTACCGCTAGCGACGGAACCGTGATGTTCCAGCACGACGAAGCAGTCGATGGCAGCTATCCCGGAAACACCAATGTCTTTCTCGGTATCACCGGAGGCAGTTTTACAGGCTTCACCATAGAACAAAGCTCCGCCGGGTCCGACAATATCGCGATCGATGCCATTGTCACCATCCCTGAGCCATCCAGTCTTGCTTTGGTCGGCCTCACTTGCATGGGCTTAATCGGGTTCCGCAAGCGTCAGTAAAATCTGAAATAGCGAACGATAGATCGATACTCCATCAAGTCGCTTGGCTTGGTCTCTCTCATAATCTTGGGGCCTACCTAAATAGTTGGCTTAATGGAGGGCCCAAGCAGATCCTGAGTCAAAAAATGTAATTTAATTAATTGATCCGAAATTACAAAGGGCACCAATTTTGCTCCCCTTGCCTCCCCCCCTTTCTATTTCATCAAGAAGAAACGCCGAACTTATCGGTAATCAGGTCGGTGAAATAAAGGATGGATTGAATTACCAATCCTGAATCACAGCCGAGCACTTCGATGAAAATTTCAATTTTTATCAAAAAAAACTTTCCGGTCGTGGTTGGAACCTCACCTTTCACTTGGCTTGCAGGTCAGTTTCAAATCTCAACGATCATCTGTCGGAGAGGCTAATGACGAATTTGTCAGCCTATCACCCAAAAGTCCTAATTATGAAAAAGAACACCCTTACCACCACCTCACTTATACTTCTGTCTCTTACAGGTGCCCACGCTCAGATTGTCACCTCGAGCAGCGCAGGTTTTGGCACCGTGATCGACAGCTTCGAGGCTGACTCTACTGGTATCATCACCACCGGCTACATGACTGCCGCTGGCGGCACCATCGATTTCGCTACAAACTCCTCCCTTGGCCAGCGTATCGAAGCAGCAGACTCTGCCGGGACCCTCTATGGGAACCCCGTCACCCAAGGAACCCAAGTCTGGTCATTCCGAGCCGGGGGTCCCCCCTTCTTCCACAAAGCCGAGTATACCTTCGCTTCTACTCAGAGCGACTTCGGGATTCACTTTGGTGATTTTGGCGATGGCACAAGCCCATCTGCTCTTAAGATTACCGCAAGCGACGGAACTGTCCTCTATGCATATGACGAAGCGGTTGACGGCCTGATCGCTCCTGCCATCGATTTCTTTACAGGGGTTACTGGCGGTTCCTTCACTGGTTTCACCGTCGAAATGAACTCTAACGGGTCTGATAACACCTTTATCAACGCAATTGTTACGACTCCAGTTCCTGAACCTTCTAGCGCTCTTCTTCTTGGACTCAGCGGAATGGCTCTCATCGGTCGCCGCAAGCGGGCCTAGAAGCTCAGATTGCTCGTAGTTAAATAGGAATAAACTGATTTTAAGCCGTGGGGATTCATTCCCCACGGCTTTTTCATGGCCTAGCGTCGCTACGAGAAGTCAATCCTGGCAATCAATGCGGCACATGTCCTTAAGCTTTGCTAAATTCGTTTGGAAAAAATCGATAGACACCCCTCAGAATCCAAAATAATCAGCGTTATCCAATTCCTCGCGAAATTCTTATGCTTTTTGTCGAGGATTGGGCCCTAACCAAACAAAATATGAAAAAAACAACCCTTACTATCGCGTCTCTCGCATTTGCGAGCCTTGCTAGTGGTCAAACTGTGCTCAACCCAACCGGCTACGGCACTGGCTTAATTGACGATTTCAACTCAGACGCCGCAGGCACTTTCGCAAGTGGCTATGTCACTGACGATGGAACGACAATTCAGTATCTCTCGGATGGCCCTGGCCTCGCAATCGTCAACGGCCCCATTGCTGGGTCCACCGATCCAGACACTTCAGGTGACGGCCACGTTCGCTTCGTCGTAAATAACTCGCCAGCGCCTACCACAACTCGTGCTAGATTTAACTTTGCAGCTGCTCAGACTGGTTTCATCCTCGACATCACAGACTGGGGTGCTGATGGAAATACGCCTTCCTCCCTCAAGGTCACTGCAAGCGACGGCACAGTTATTTTCGACTGGGACGAGGCCGTTGACGGAGTTTTCACAAATGGTGGTGCGAACCAGCACTTCTTCATCGGAATCGACGGCGGCAGCTTCACTGGCTTCACTGTTGATTCTAACTCAAGCGGATCCGACAACTGGGGAATCAGTAAGATCACGAACGCAAATGTTCCTGAGCCTTCTTCTGCTCTCCTCCTCGGACTTAGCGGACTGGCACTCATTGGCCGCCGTAAGCGTGCTTAAGCTGATTGCTTAATCTATTCTTCATTCACCCTCAAACCGTGGTATTCTTCTTGGATACCACGGTTTTTTTGTATGCTCAGACAGAAGTAGCCGAGTTTAAAACCAACTCGTTTGCTTGGGAGGGGAAACATTTCCTTTCCGCCGAATGGGCCTAGTTTTGAAATCAGCAAGCACGAGCTCCTACAAACTGAGTGTTTCGAAATATTTCAAAAAATGATTGACCCATTCCACTTTTTGACTAATTTGTCCGAGGCAACCTTGTTGGGCGGAATACTTCTGCTTCTTGAGTTTGCTACCAACCAAAAAAAAAATGAAAAAAACGACCCTTACAATCGCGTCTCTCGCGCTCGTTAGCCTCGCTAGCGGACAAACTGTTCTCAACCCGACCGGTTATGGAACAGGAACAATCGACGACTTCAACGCAGATCCAGGAGGCGCAATCGCCTCTGGCTATGTTACAAGCGCCGGTTCCACCATCAACTACGTTACTGATGGACCAACCTTCCAGATTCCTCAGGGAGCTACGATCGCTGGTGCTCCTGATCCAGACACTTCTGGTAGCGGTTATCTCTTCCTCGCGGCAAACAACACAAGCACTGGAACCACAACTCGGACAATGGATTTTGTCTTTGCATCCGCTCAGACTGGTTTCATCATGGATATTTCCGACTGGGGTGCTGATGGCACAAACCCATCTTCTCTGAAGGTGACCGCTAGCGACGGAACTGTTCTCTTTGACCACGACGAAGCTGTTGATGGCCTTTGGACTTCACCAGGAGCTAACCAGTCCTTCTTTATCGGAGTTGACGGTGGTTCTTTCACCGGCTTCAAACTCGAGTCTAACTCTGGTGGTTCCGACAACTGGGGAATTAGTAAGATCTCTACCGCACAAGTTCCTGAGCCTTCAAGCGCTCTTCTTCTTGGACTTAGCGGACTTGCCCTCATCGGCCGCCGCAAGCGTGCATAAATCATAACGAGAATTTTTCTCTACAAAGCCTCTTCGGAATTTCCGAAGAGGCTTTTTTGTGGGCTCGAAGCTCGCGCAGTCCAAATCAGGCTAGGGTGGATTTAATTTCGATTCGAGTGATGGTAATATTTGCTTGATATTTTTATTAAACTAACTATTTGTTGGGGGTGACTTCTGTAGAAATAGCCTTTTCTGCTTCAAACAGACATCGCCACTAACCAAAAACAATATGAAAAAATTGACCCTAACATCGATTGCACTTTCCCTGGCTCTCGCCTCGGCAAATGCCCAAACCCTTACATCCAGCGACGCTGGATTCGTGACCTTTGATGATTTTTCTGGCGATACCGTCGGGACTATTTCATCTCCCTTCACCACAGCTGCAGGTGGAGCAATTACCTTCACCAACACGGGGGGATCCGTTGCGATCGCCGCGGAAAATGCTTCTGGGGAATCTAACGGCGCGCCCGTCCTCTTCGGGCCGAACATCCTTCGTCGAAATATCGGTACTGGCGGAAGTCACTCTCTCACCTACAATTTTGGCACAACCGTCACTGGTTTCGGGGTCAACCTTGCTGATATTGGCGACGGTAACATCGACTTTGCGAAAATTACCGCGAGCGACGGCACGGTCATCTACTTACACGACGAGCCAGGAGGCACTTTAGATGATCTCGGCAACGACAATCAATTCCGCGGCGTTACGGGTGGCTCATTCACCGGTTTCACTTGGGAGTCTAACACCGACGCAAACGACAACCACTTCATTGACCGGGTCGCAGTCATTCCAGTTCCTGAGCCATCCAGCGCTCTCTTGCTTGGACTCAGCGGGCTGGCCCTCATCGGGCGTCGCAAGCGCGCCTAATTCTAACGAGAACACATTTCTCTACAAAGCCTCCTCGGATCTCCGAGGAGGTTTTTTTAGGGCGATTCATATCGAACCCAAAGAAAAGGTCTTCTCAGATAAGGGGCTGCACAAAAAATCCCCAATCAACCCTTCTTAGGTTAACCCGATCCGGCAGATCAAATACCACGATCCACCTGTTCGCCCTCCCCCAAGCAAGAGGATTAGGGCCTGGACATAAGGAAAATTTCTCTAGTTTGGCCAAACCACGGCATTCGCTGAATCGTCAGCCTGATTAGGGAATCCCAGTTACATAATTTGCAGAATCTGAATATCTGGCATGATTAAAAATTTAAAACTCCTTTGTTTTGTAGGTTAATTAAGAATAATTAACTAAAAACTTTGGGTCGCTGCTATATTAATTTAATCCGTAATTTCAGATTGTATTTGAAATCAGGATTCTAATTAGAACCTCTTAATTTATTGATTTAAAAGGATTTAAGATATTTTCGCTTCCTCCTCATCTCCAAAAAATTCCGGTATTTAGCGACTCATTGATTGAGGCTCAATGAGTAGAACCGGCCTTTTTTTTGACATTTTTTCTGAGCGAGCGTAACAGAAGTGCATGCGAATTACTCCCCTTCTAATTGCTGTTCTCCTCACCACTCACCACGCTTCGGCTAGCCAAGCTCAGGTTGTTGGTAAGCTTGATTACACCCTTCCTGCTGGAAACAGCGTTTGGACCCCCCCATTTGTTGCTGAAGATACCTTCTCAGGTCGGATTGACTCAATGGATTACAATTCAAGCCAGGATGAGGCGGTAATCACTGTAAACACTGATTCTCTTCCTACGCTCAACAATCACTATGTCGAATTGTGCGATGGCCCTGAGTCTGGTCTCACCTTAGACATTATCTCGGCAAGTGCTAACTCCGTCACTGTCGCCGCTGACCCCAGCGCCCTTGGAATGATGCCTGGTGATAAGCTGATCATCCGTGAGCATCTCACCGTTGCCAGCCTTCTCCCAAATGGGGCTAACTTTGCAGGCTTCCAAGATACCATTTCGATTTTCAACGACGATGACACTCGTCTCGATATCTTCTGGAATTCAATTGGCGGGTTCTGGATGGATGCTCTCGGCACAAGTTGGGATAGCAAAGTTCTCAAGCCTGGCCAAGGGATCCTCTTATTCTTGAGCGAAGAATTGACGATCTCCTTAGGTGGAAATGAAAAATTCACCCACGTGAAAACAACCCCTACTCGAATCTCGGCATCGGCTGGCACGATTAACCTCGTTGGGCCGGTAAATCCATTTCCGGGAACCTACGACCTCTCTGAAATTGGCTTCGTTTCCGATTTCAGCCCCTTTGTGGATTCCGCTAGCTTCTTTAGTAACGATGGACTCTTTGTTCCGAGCGGAACCTACCTAAGCAATGGTGGCATTTCTCAGACCGGAACGATCTTCATCGACGGACTCGGAAACGACTCCTCAAGCGTTCAGATCCCCTACCGTGAATCGACTGTCGTCAGCGTCTCCTCAGATAAGACAATCAACCTCGCACCCGCAGTTGTAGCGAATAACTAGCTCAGGATTCCTCGCAGATCCGAATCATACAAGAAATCACGAGTCACTTCGTGATTTTTTTGTGCCTGGAAGCGGTTGCGATCTTCTCGACGACTCTTTCGAATTTGCCCTAAACCACCAACAGGATTAAGATTCTGGAGAGGACAATTTTGAAGTTCCCCTTTTTTTCCCATTCCCTTGTATGAAAGTCGTTCTCGCAACAATCGCCCTCTCAGCAATTCATCTCATCATCGTAGAGGCCGGCACCATCACCTTAAGTTCGAATAGTGGTTTCCCAGTTCGCGATTCAACAGGCGGGATCATCTCCGGTGGAGCGATCCGAGTTGGCTTTCTAGATCTTACAAGCCCGAGAGATTTCATCGTCGAGCACAGCAGTGATTTTCAAAAGATCGACGCTCATTGGACGCCGCTCGCTGAGGGAACAACTAACGGTGGAACAGTCGCTCAAGCTGGAAACACCAGCGAGACTTTGATCGTAAATGACCAATTTGCTGCCGGAGAATTCTTCGGCCAAATAACAAACGCCAGCTCTTTTCCACAGGGAACAAAACTATTTCTCTGGGTCTTCAATCATACGAACCCGAGCGAGGCGACCGAATGGGCACTGATAAGTTCAAGCAACAGCTCATGGGCAATGCCCGGACTTATAGGCTCTACAACTCTATCCAGCGATTCAGCCGATCAGATTTTCAGAGGCACCCTGACCATAAATGAAATTCGCCTTGAGCCAAAAGATGCTCCAAGCGGCTTCAATGCATGGGCCGTTGAGAACTTCAATTTCTCTCAACTGTCAAATAGTGAAGCTGACGACTCGGCTGATCCAGATAAAGACGATTGGACCAATATAATGGAGTATGTTTTTGGCACCGATCCCAACGTACCCAGTGACCAAAGCAACCACTATAGGATCGTAACGAATGTGAATGGCGATCGCAGCCTAAGCTTCCAACGAGCAGAAAACACTGAGGACGTCGAAATTAGCGGCGCCGTCTCAACTGATCTTCAGATCTGGCTGCCTGAGAACCCCGTCGAATTAATGCCAAATATTTTCGAACTTCCACTCCCCGCAGGTAAGCAAGCCTTTGCAAGGCTCCTTTTTACTCGTCCGTAGCTCGCAGACGAAGCACGCAAAAGAAGACCAAGCTCAAATAACGCGGTGCCACTATGCGCGGCGACGCTTCCCCAGGAGGAGCGTCAGTGCCAGCGAGGTCAGCAATAGAGAGCTAGGCTCTGGAATAGGATCAATCGGCGCAAGGAGCACATTGTTGCCATCCTTGGTGCCTCGGACAAGAAGATCTACCAGACCTGGAGTCAAGGTGGTTGACCCAGGCGACGCAGGAAGCTCAAAGTCCGAAACACTTGAGCTCGCTATGGCCCATTCGGTCGCCGAACTAGTTGCGGAGGAGTTGAACACCCAAAAGAAAAGTTGTACGTCCGTTGGGAGGTATGAATCGGCGATTCCCGTGATCTGACCAAAGGAATTTCCCGACGCTAAGAAGTTATTAACAACCAAAGTGTCACCTGAATTGCCAGATTGGAGAATCGAGCCTGAATTCATCTCTCCCTCGGCCAAAGGTGTGAACAAAGAATCCACGGTAGCAAAGTCACTAGAGGTTTGAGCTAGAGCCAAGTTTCCTCCACTAAGATCAAAAGATCCAATTCGGATCAACGAGCCAGCAGCAAGAATCTGATCATTAGAATCTCTGAACTGACCCGTAACGCCATCAACTGAACTCAGCGTGACTGTTTGAGCGGATAAGGAGACGATTGTCGTAAAAAAGGCAAGGGAAACAGCTTTCATAGGGTGTGAATTTAGTAAGGCGAATCAAGTAGTCAACATAAATTAAAGAGTTATTCTGCGTGAACTAATTGGTCCCAAAAAAATAGGCCTAAGCATCCCTAAACACGAATCTTTTTTATGAAAATTTCAGGATTCAAGCGGGAACTGCTAATCGCTCCAAAAAAAACCTTAGTACAATTTTTCTCTATTAAATTCGAAGCTAAGCGAACAAAATCTCAAGTCCTATTGCGCCAACTCTCCCTTGCGATAAACTCCCGCTATGTTTGAGAAGTTGATGAAGTCACTCAACAGAGACAAGGAGCCTCTCACCCCTCAACAAGGCTCTCGTCTCCTGCGATCAAGCACCCCAAAAGGAGACTCGATCTTCACCATCAAGGGCCAACCCCTTCCCGGCTTCTTCATCTTCTTTGGCCTCTTTTTTGGAGGAATCCCCACCTTCATGCTTTTCGCCATGATCTTTGGCACCCCGGACCCAGACAGTGGACTTGGAACGCGCATTTTTGGCTATCTCTTTCTACTCCCCTTCTTTCTCGTAGGAGCTGCCACCTTTTTCACGGGGCTCTTTCTCTGGCTCGGAAAAACCATCGTAAGCATCGGCGAGCATAATGTTTCTATCCGACGCGAACTCTTCGGAAAAGCCTTTCAGACAAAAGACTTTCAACGCGCCAATCTCCACCTCCACTTCGAAGAAAGCCACAAAACCAACGATGTTCCCTCCTACAAGCTCACCTTCGAAGAAGAAGGAGCCAAAAAGAAAATCGGCGTCGGCGGGAGCCTCAAAGAAGCCGAACTCCTCTGGCTAGAACGCGAAGTTAGGCTAAGCCTCGGACACGAGATCGAACCTCACCGCGGCATCCGCGATGCAATGATGAACACGGAGGTCGAAAACCTAAGTGAATCGGAGATCGAACCTGACTATCAGTCAAAAAATCTCACCTTCTCCAAAACCACCATGGGCTGGGAAGCCAAGAACCGAAGCACCACCCTAGGAGCGATCGGCTTAATGCTCTTTGGCAGCATTTTCTTTCTCGTCGGCATCTTCATCAACGACTCGGCTCGAAACTGGATCTTCGACCTCCTCCCGGCCCTCCGTGAAGCCCTTTCCTCCGTCAAAAGCGACGGCGGAAGCCCCCCAATTTGGTTTTCTCTCATCTTCGGTGGCCTTGGTTTCATCGTGATCCTCGTTGGCTTCTTCCTCCTCGGCTATCGCAGCACCATTTCCAAACGCCACTCCCGCCTTCATCTCGAAAAACGCTGGTTCATTTTTGTCAGCTCAAAAGTGCACGAACTGAGCAGCCTCTCTGACCTCGAAACCAAGCAAAACGGCCACGTCAACGACGACCCTCGCTTCCGCCTGACCGCCCATTTCCAGCACGGCAAATCAGCCAAACTCCTTAGCTTTGCCAGCGCCGCCGACGCCGGCCAGATCTATGCCCGACTCCGCCCGCATCTCCCCGAAGCATGGTCTCCCCCCACCCTTTCCGGAGACCCCTCGACCCTTTGACTTTCTTTTCACAGCCTGAAATCTTCCAAGCCTCCTCCACGTAAAATTGACATCATGAAAGCCCTTCTCTTCACCTCACTTGCTCTCGCGAGCACCGTCCTCGCCAACTACAAACCGGTTCCCATCACGCAGGGAACTGCCGCTCCCGACTTCAAGCTCATGAATGTCGATGACAAGGAGCACACTCTCGCCGATATCAAAGGAGAAAAAGCCACTGCCATCATCTTCACCACCAACCACTGCCCTGATGCCATCGCCGTCGTCGGCCGCCTAAAATCCCTCGTCGAAACTTTCAAGCCGCAAGGCGTCGGCTTCGTCGCCATCAATAGTAACTCGCCCGAAGGACTCCACCTCGCTGAGCTCTCCTTCACCACGGGCGATGATTCCTTCGAGTCCATGAAGGACTTTTCAAAAGACCACGAGCTCAACCTCCCCTACCTCTACGATGGCGATACTCAAGAAGTCGCCAAAGCTTACGGAGCCATCTCCACTCCTCACATCTTCATCTTCGATGCTGACCTCAAGCTCAAATACAACGGCCGCGTTGACGACGGTCGCCGCAGCACCGGACCCGCTGAGAAAAACGAAGCGCGCGATGCCCTCACCGCCATCCTCGCTGGAGAAGAGCCCAAGGTCATCAAAACCCGACCCACCGGCTGCACCACCAAATGGAAAGAAAAAGCCGGAAACGTCGCTAAGATGGACAAGCAATGGGCCGAGATGCCCGTCAGCGTCGAGACCATCGAAGCAGACGCCCTCGCCAAACTCCGAGCCAACAAAGACGCCTCCGACTTCCGCCTCTTCAACATCTGGTCCACCACCTGCGGCCCTTGCGTCCAAGAATTCCCCGACCTCGCCGAGATCTACCGTCAATACTCTCACCACAAATTCGAACTCATCACGATCAGCCTCGACAAGCCCGAGAAGGATCACAAGAAAGTCACCGAGTTCCTCCAAGCTCAAGGCGTCGGCATCCACCGCCGCATCGCACCCGTCCTCAAAAAAGAGGAGCGTGAGACCAATCACTTCATCTTCAAAGGTGACACCGAAGACCTCGGCAATGCCCTCGACTCCGAATGGAACGGCGCCATGCCCCACACCCTCCTCGTTGGCAAAGACGGCAAAGTCCTCTACCGCCACACCGGCCGCATCAAGCCGATGGAGCTCAAAAAAATCATCGTCGCCGAAGTCTGGCGCTTGAATGACGAATAGAGTCCCCTCTCCTACAAATCATGCTTTGGAAAATCAGCGCACTTCTCTTTCTCTTCACGCAACTTGTGTGTGCCGAAAGCGGAGGGCCCTACACCTATGAGGCCTCTCACTTCGCTCAAACCGAAGCGCGTCCCCTTTCCTTCTTCGCGGAAAACATTCCCATCGTGGGCCTTCTGAAAAAGGACGGGAGTCTCGCCCCCCTCCAATGGAAGAAAAGAGAGGACGGCGACCCCCAAATCTCAATTGGCCGAGTCGAAGACTTTCCGGGCCAGCTCTGCGTCGTGAGTTACCATCCCATGGAATTTCTGAAGCTAGGCGTCGTAAGAAAAAGTGGCATCCTCCTTCTTTTCCCTGATGGCGATGGCACTCACAAAGTCGCCTTCTACCAAAACGCTGGATCATCAGGCCTCGTCGAAACCTACAGCCTCAAAACTCGGAAATTACTCAAAGACGAACCCTTCCTCTCGATCACTTGCCACTATTCTGGAAATGGCGGCCATAAAGATCGCCAATACTTTCGGTGGAAGAATTTTAAACTGACCCCTCACGCCCTCTGGGCCACCAAGCCTGATTTCCACCAAGAAATCAAGAAGGCGGGCTGGGAACTCTGGCACCGTGGCCACTGGCGAACCCCATCCGAAATGTCTTCTTACAGCACCGTCTATCGGGATCCTAAAAACGCAAAAGGAGGCCGCTCCGGACATGCCACCATCAGAATCAACTACGAGTGGATCGACGAACAACTCACGGCAAAAGACTGGCAAGTTCTCCCTGAGAATTGGAAGCATCAAGACTAAGACAATTTACCTTAACTCCAACTCCGGCAGCTTTTGATAACCCACCGCTGTCATTCCTTCTCTAAGAGGAAAGGTAAGTTCACCTGGATAGACGAGGTAGACGTGATCGAGACCAAGGTCTTTTTTCGCAATGGTCATGGAGTGAGTCGTCGAGGGCTTCTCGGTTACTTTAAACTCGAAGCCATAAAGCTTTCCCGCACGCGGCACCACGAGGTCCATCTCAGCTCCCGCATGAGTTGACCAGAAGTGCATTTCATCGGGCTGCAAGCGGAGCACCTCACGAACTTGCTCCAGAGCAAAGCCTTCCCACGAAGCTCCATAACGAGGATTTGAGAGAAGCTGATTCCGAGTCTCGATTTGAAGCAAAGCATGCAAAAGTCCACTGTCGCGAAGATACACCTTCGGAGCCTTCACCATTCGTTTTTTGAGATTAGGGAGCCATGGGCTGAGTTGACGCATCACAAAGGTATCACTCAAAATATCGAGATAAGAACGCGCAGTGGTATGACTGACATCGAGCGAGGACGCGATCGCCGAACTGTTCCAAGTCTGTCCGTGATAGTGAGCCGCCATGGTCCAGAATCGACGCAGTCTTTCGGGTGAAACATCGATCCCAAAACTAGGCAGATCCTTTTGCAAAAAGGTCTGGATAAAGGCCCTCCGCCATTGCCCGCTGACTTCATCATCCGGCGCAAGATAAGACTCCGGAAAGCCCCCGCGAAACCACAGCGCATCGCGATTTTCCACGCCCACATCGGTGCAAGAGAATCCTGCCAAACGGATAAAGTTCACCCGCCCCGCCAAGCTCTCAGCCGCCCCCTTCATGAGATCCGGAGAGGCACTACCGAGGATCAGAAAACGCGCGGGACGATCATCCCGATCCGCAAGAACTCGCAGAATCGGAAAAAGCTCGGGCATGCGCTGAAACTCATCAACAATCACCAATCCCTTGAGCGCTCCCAGCACCTCACGAGGATTCGCAAGCCGCGCAAGGTCAATGGGGTCCTCAAGATCAAAATAGTTCTCCCGCTTGTCAGAAAACTGCCGCGCCAAGGTCGTCTTCCCACACTGACGCGGACCTAGTAAAGCCGTGACGCGGAAGTACTTTAAAGATTTCTCCGTTTCCTGAAACAAAATGGGGCGGTGAAACTTCGAATTCATCTTTCTTGAATATTGCCATCTATACTTTCAATTTACAAGAAAAACTTAGAAGGATGGCTTAATTTTCCTTGAATATTGAAACCAATGATTTCAATATTCAAGGAAAACCCTCTTAAGGTCAGCTCGAAATCAGGGAAAACGCAGCCAAAAAGGCGTCTCCTCTCCCCGCTAATTCGCGACGATGTTCACCAACTTCCCGGGAACCACGATGACTTTGCGAACGGTTTTCCCATCGATGAAACTCTGCACATTTTCCTCAGCAAGCGCGGCCTTTTCGGCGTCTTCTTTTGAGACGTCAGCAGGCACTTGGATGCGTGCACGGAGTTTGCCGTTCACTTGCACGATGAGTTGAATCTCAGATTCAACGAGGAGGCTTTCATCGAGCTCAGGCCAAGTTTGCTCGCTCACCAATTCACTTTCGCCGAGGACCGAGTTGATCTCTTCAGCAAGATGCGGAGCGAAGGGGCTGAGGAGCTTCAGGAAGGTGAGGAAAAGATCGCGTGGGACTTCCTTGGCTGCGGTGTAGGCATTGGTGCATTCCATCATCGCACTGATCGCAGTGTTGAAGCGAAGAGAGTTGATGGCCTCTTCGACACGCTTGATCGTTTGGTGGGTGACTTTGGCGAGGTCATGGTTTTGACCGTCGACGATTTTTCCGCTGAGTTGCCAATTCCCTTCGGTATCTTCTGAGCAAGCGACACGCCAGACTTTGGCAAGGAAGCGGTGAACGCCTTCGACGCCCTTCATGGCCCAGGGTTTGTCCTGATCGAGAGGACCCATGAACATTTCGTAGAGGCGGAGGGAGTCCGCGCCGTAACCTTCCACGACGTCATCGGGGTTAACGACGTTACCCAGGGACTTGGACATTTTTTGCCCGTCCTCCCCCATGATGAGGCCGGGGGCGAAGTATTTTTTGAAGGGCTCCTTCGATTTCAGATGACCGAGGTCGTTGAGGACTTTGTGCCAGAAGCGAGAGTAAAGGAGATGGAGAACAGCGTGCTCTTTTCCGCCGACGTAGAAGTCGACGAAGCCGTCTTCATTCCCCCAGTAGTCTTCGTTCTCAGGGGAGATGAAGTGATCAGTATTGTTAGGGTCGCAGTAGCGGAGGTAATACCAACAAGAGCCAGCCCATTGCGGCATCGTGTTGGTTTCGCGCTGGAGTTTGTCTGAGTAGTTGATCCAGTCGGTACAATTGATGAGGGGTCCACGGGGGTCGCCGGTGGGCTTGAAGTCCTCCATCTCAGGTTGGAGAAGAGGGAGCTCAGATTCTGGAACGGCGGAGTGCTGGCCGGTCTCCTTATCCCAAAGAAGCGGGAAGGGCTCGCCCCAATAACGCTGGCGCGAGAAGAGCCAGTCGCGGAGTTTGAATTGGATTTTCTTTTCGCCTTTTCCATTTTCGACGAGCCAATGAATGATCTTCTTTTTGGCGTCCTTGGTTTTGAGGCCGTCGAGGAAACCTGAATTTACGGCAACCCCAGAACCGGAGGTGGCTTCGAGGAGCGCGGGCGTCCCGCCCGTTTCAGAAGTAAAGAGCACGTATTCTCCTTCGACGAGCTTTCCATGCTTAGGATTGTTCTCAATATACTTCCTTACATTTTCGAGATGAACTTCATCACGAATCATGCGGTCGAAATACTCTGGCTGCCAAAGCATCCCTTCCCGCCCAAGCGCCTCGTTGATCTTCTTCGCAGTGAAGCTTTTCCACGAATGAAGAACATCCTCCAACTTATGATCTGGCGCGAGTTGCAGGAGAACATGCACGTGGTTCGGCATGACAACGAAACTGTCCAAGGCGTAACGTTCGCCATCGAAGTGGTGGAGGGCATCGCTGACGATCTTGGCAATCTTGGGGTCGCGGAGAAGACATTCACCGGAACCAGCATCGAGCCATTTGTCGATTTTATCTGAGAAGAGTTTGTGAAATTCTTCCTCGTCCTCGGAAGATCTGGGCTCGGGGTGGTTTGCGAGCCAGGCTTCTTTTTCAGAAAGGTATTTGTCGAGCTTCTCCTCCGGGAGGGAGTCGGCGAGACGCCAAGTGAGGAAGAGAGAGGTCTCGGGGCGTTGCCAATGCGGGAGGCGACGACGGTGAGTTTTGGTAGAAGCGAGGACTTCGGCGGTTGAGGGCGGAGATACGGGCGGGACGCCCGCGCTCCCTGAGACGACTTGCTTGATGGGGATGTCGAATTTCTTAGCAAACTCAAAATCTCTTTGGTCATGCGCCGGCACAGCCATGATGGCTCCGCTGCCGTAGCCCATCATGACGTAGTCGGCGATCCAGACGGGGATCTTTTCGCCGTTCACGGGGTTGGTGGCAAAGGCCCCGGTGGCGACGCCGGTTTTGTCTTTGTCGAGGCCGCGTTCCATGTCGGACTTGCTGGCGCAATTCGTAATGTAAGCTTCGACGGCTTCTTTGTTTTCAGCGGTGGTGATCTCGGAGACGAGCGCGTGCTCGGGGGCGAGGACCATGTAAGTGGCGCCGAAGAGAGTATCGGGGCGCGTTGTGAAAACGGTGACGTCATTGTCTTCTACATCGAAGGTGACTTCGGCTCCTTCGCTGCGGCCGATCCAGTTTCGCTGGAGGGCTTTGATGGACTCAGGCCAGTCGAGGGGCTCGAGCTCATCGATGAGGCGCTGGGCGTATTTTGTGATGCGGAGCATCCACTGGCGGAGCGGTCGGCGTTCGACAGTTTCACCTTTCGCTTTCCATTCTTCAATTTCCTCGTTGGCAAGAACGGTTCCCATTGAAGGAGACCAGTTGACAGGCGCTTCGTGGATGAAGGCGAGGCGGACGTCATCGATTTGCGCTTGGGTCCAACCTTTGGCCTCAAGCTCGGAGACAGGCTTGGCTTTTTGGTCTTCATCGCAGAAGTAAGAATTGTAGAGCTGGAGAAAAATCCACTGAGTCCAGCGAACGTATTTGGGATCGGTGGTATTGACCTCGCGATCCCAATCGTAGCCGAAGCCGAGTTCTTGAAGCTGGCGGCGGAAATTGTTCGTATTCGCTTCGGTAGTAATCCGTGGATGAGTTCCGGTCTTGATCGCGTATTGCTCGGCGGGGAGTCCGAAGGCGTCCCAGCCCATGGGGTGGAGGACGTTGAAACCGTTCATGCGCTTGTAGCGACCGATGATATCAGTCGCAGTGTAGCCCTCGGGGTGACCAACGTGAAGGCCGGCCCCGGAGGGGTAAGGGAACATGTCGAGAATGTAGTATTTCGGCTTGGACGCATCGAAGCCTTCCTCACCAGGACCGGGGGTGCGGTAGGTTTTGTTTTCGGCCCAGTGGGATTGCCATTTGGGCTCGAAGAGGTCGAAGGGGTAAGGCTTGCGTTTCTCAGACATGATGTTGGGCGGGAGGGAAACGTTTCACGGCGGGAAAAACACGCAAAAAATGAGGCTGAGCGGATCTGGTGCTTCATCGCGATCAGTCTTGGAGCGACTCTCCTTTTCCACCTCCTCTTACCATGGCCATCGAGGCGCCTAGAATTTCAGGAGTTCCTCGGATGATTGAATAGCCACATGAGATGGTTTGGTTCTTGCCGCTTTGCATCTCAATAGGCCTAATCTCCCGCTCATGAAAACGCTCTTACTTTGCCTCGCCGCCTCCATGTCCCCTTTCACTCTGCTTGCTGATGAAAAGGCGACCCTAATTTTCGAAGACGATTTCGAACGCTCCGAAAGCGACGACACGAAAGAAGAGATCGGCAAAGGCTGGTCTTCTAACAGTAAGAAAAGGGCAAAAGGGAACAAGCAAGTCGATTTGAAAGACGGTGCTATGCACATCACTTTTCACCCAGAGGCTGACCACGCGGTTTCGGTCGTTCACCCAGCCGAATTTCAAAATGGAAAAGTCACCCTGCGCTTCCAATTACCCACCGAAGCCGACAGCCTTGGTCTCAATTTCGCCGACTTAAAATTTAAAGAAGTCCACGCTGGTCACATCTGCATGACAAAAATAAGCACGAAAAATGTGCAGATCAATGACCTCAAAACCGGAGTGATGGCCCTCGCCATGCGCAAGGCACGGCAGGATAAAACAATCACGCCAGAGCAACAAAAACTGCTCAAAACCAAGACAAAACGGATTCAGCATAAGTTGGAGGCCGGCAAGTGGCACAATCTCGTCGTGACCATTAAGGACGACACCATGACGGTCGTAATCAACGAGAAGGAAGTGGGTTCATTTTCTTCGGAAGGAATCGCCCACCCCACGAAACGCACGCTCCGAGTGGCCGTTCCTAAAAAGGCCATCATCGATGACTTAAGGATCTACTCGCTCACAAAGTGAATAGGATTTCTGGGAACACCCAACGATAAAGACCCCGTGGATTTCTCCACGAGGTCTTTGATCACACATTCTAGCAGGGGAATTTTTAGCGTGTCCTTTGACGAGCCTTGCTCAAAGAGCGGCTTGGCATCACCGAGCGTGTGGGGATCGGCTGTCGGATAGACGGAATCGAGCGAGACGGGCTCGGCTGGCGAATGGACGAAGAAGAACGCGACGAAGACGAGCTTGGCTGACGAATTGAAGGTGACGAAGTGCTCCGGACCTTCTTGTAGTTAGAAGGGCTAGTTCGGATCGTCTGAGTCCTAGTAGGACGAGTCTCCGAACGCTGGCTTTGAATCCGACGACTCGGTTGAGAAGTCGACTCTCGGCGAATGACCGGCGCTGACTTAATCGAACGACTTTGTGAACTCCTACGAGTTTCGTGTTGTGAACTTTGGTAGCTGTTCCGTGAACGGTCATGCGTCCGGCTCGATCCGTGAAGAACGGGCGTGTATCGGCTTGCTGGGTAGCGCGAGGAAAGATGACTACGAGCGGATGTCCTTGGAAGGTAGCTTGGGCAAGAAATTCGAGTCCCCTTACTGTAACCGCTTGGGTAACGAGGTGAAGTGTAGCGGCGAGGAGCTGTCCGATAGTAAGCCCGAGATCCATAGTTGTAGTACTGACCAATCGAACGGTCGTAGTAACAACGGCGATACGGGTCGTAACTCCATCGGTCATAGGTCGTGCCGATGAAACCGACACGCAAGGGGGCATAGCCATGTCCGTAGCCATAACTAGAAGCGGTGTAGCCACTCGAAAATCCCCCAGTGCGCCCATAGGCACCATACTCGGTGCAGGACGAAAAGAGAGGCCATGCCAAGAGGCTAGCCGCGAACATTAAAAGTTTCTTCATGATACTGATACAACGTAACCCGTCTAAATTTAATTCAAAACAATAAAGATGGTACGGAATAAAAATCTTTCTACCAATGGGTTAAGGGAGGATTCAATTGTTAGTTAATTCCCCCTCAGCTGCCCAATTATGAATAACAGTCAGCGCTGACTAGGGCGAAGTCAAATGATGCAAGCCACTAAATCTAACTCCTTCATACGTCTCCCCTTTTTTGCTCTCCTAACAAATCACACGGAATCGAGACAACGGCCCCTTCATGACTCGCTGATAGGGAGTTAGAACCCCAGAGGCATTCCAAAATTCCTTCTATTTTCTCGCAGCCAAATCCCGCCCTGCTCCCTATGATCCCTCAAATCTCATGAAGCCTTACCATTTCATCGCTCCTGCCCTAGCCCTCGTCGGCTCGGGATACTGGCTCTCAAACCAGAACAATACCATCAGTGAACTCACCGAAAAGACCCGGATCATTCGTGAGCGAGTGGTCGTGGTCGAGAAAGCGAGTTCCGAAGCCACCGCTTCCTTTGGCGCACCTAAAAATGGCCAAGCGAAAGATGAATTCACCCTCGCAGATGGCTCACTCGACTGGAAGCTCATCGCAGAAATGATGGCCGAAACCCGCGGGGCCAATGGCATGCCCACCAACATGAAAGCCATCCTCAAGCTCCAACAAAAAATGATGCAGCTCTCCGAGGAACAGCTCATCGATGGTCTCGAAAAAATTGACGCTCTCGACCTCGATCCAGAGAACGTCGAAATGATCAAACAAGGTCTTTTAAGCCAACTCGCGGAAAAAAATCCCAAAGCCGCACTCACGGCTCTCGGCGACCCCATCACCAGCCAATCAAACATGCTCTTCTGGGTCCAAACCCAAATCATCTCAAAGCTTGCCAAAGAAGACCCCGCCGCCGCCATCGCTTGGATGGACAAAAACATCGCCGACGGAAAACTCGACTCCACCACTCTCAATCAACATCAGGACCTCCGTCTCCGTCTAGAGAGCCCCCTCATTCTGCAACTCCTTTCCTCCGACTACGCCACCGCCAAATCACGCCTCGAGGGATTCTCGGACGATGACAAGCTCCACCTCCTCTCCAACAACCACCAACGACTCAAAGGAGACGCCGCAAAGAACCTCATCAAAATTACCCGCGAAAGCCTCCCCCCAGACAAAGCATCACAAGCCATCTCTTCCGCCTTCGGAAATCAACACATCGGAGACCTTTCCAACATCAGCAAAGCCGTCAAAGACATCCCCCTCACCGAGGACGAAAAATCAAACGTCCTTGAAAGCCTAGTCAGCAACTACTCCCTCAACAACGAATCAGAATCAAAATTCCAAGACATCTACCAGTGGTCCAAAACCGAAGCACCAGGCAAAGAAGCCGACTTCGTGGCCAACGCCCTCAGCAGTGGCCAATCCCGCTGGAATAATCCCCAGGCCAATTTTGAAAAAGCCCTCACCGTTGCAGAATCCCTCGGTGATCCCGAGATCCTCACCTCCTTCGTCTCCAAGTTTAGCCGCAACGGGAACGAAGACACCATCAAGAGACAGGTCGAAAAATTCAACGACCCTGAGGTCGCCGAGCAATATCGCAATCTCGCCGAAGACCTTGCTCAAAACCACACCGACTCCGAATAAGCATGAAAATCTCACTTCTAATCTCCGCGATCATCGTCGGCCTCGCCGCCTACTTCGGACTCGATCAAAAAGAAAAAATCAAAGTCCTCACCACCGAATGGGAGGAGCTCAAAACCACCGCTGTCCAAAAAAATATCTCCACCGATCCCAAGGCCGCCTTCAGCTCCCAACGGGTTCGGAGCGATAGTGCCCGTGCCGCCCGGGAAAAAGCGATCAGCGACTTCGCCTCCGAACTCGCCGCTTTCGCTCAAAAAATGGAAGCCGCCGAAGCAGATGGCGATGTCGATCAAGCCGAAATGCAAAAGGAAATCGTCGGCTTCCTTGAGACTCTTACTAACATGAGCCCAAGCGACCTCAAGTCACTCATCAAAGCCCTCGCCGAGGACAACTCCATCGAGGATGATTCCAAACGCGAGCTCGTCATGATGTCCATCATGATGATTTCTTCTGAAAATCCCGAAGCCGCCCTCGCCCTCATCAGCGAATCGAGCGAAAGCCTCAAGCTCGGTGATCGTCACCGCCACATGCTTCCCATGGTCATCGGTCAATATGCCGCAAAGGACCCTCAAGCCGCTGCAGCTTGGGTCGTGGAAAATAGTGATCAACTTGGAGACAAAGAGGAAGACCTCAAGACACAGCTCATCCTCACCGTCGCCCAAAAAAGCTTTGAGTCCGCCCTCGCCATGATCACCACCCTCGGTCTCGAAGACAAAAATCAATCTTACAGCAGCCTCGCCATCGGAGTGAAAGCTGGCGATCAGACGAAATTTCTAGCGGCTCTCGACGCGAACAAACTGACAGAAGAAAATCGCAAAATCGCCCTCGGTAGCCTCGCCAACAGCGCCTTTATCAAAGAAAACTTCCAAGCAGCCAGCACCTGGCTCGATAGTCCAGAACTCTCGGAAACCGACAAAGCGACTATTCTAAACGGCCTCCATTACTACAGCGTCAGGGATTCAGCCAAAGAATGGCTCGGCTGGATTAGCCAACAGGAAAATGAGAGCGAGTCTAACGACCGCGCCACTCGCCAAATCCTCAGCGGCTGGACCCGAGAGAATTTCGTCGCCGCCGGCGAATGGATCCAAACTCAAGAAGAGGGGCCCACCAAAATTACCGCCGTCAAAACCTACGCCGAAACCCTCACCCCCCACGAACCCGCCGCCGCCGCCGACTGGGCCGTCACCCTCCCCGATGGCCCCGAACGAACTCAGCTCCTCAGAAACATCCATAGCTCAATGAAAGCCAAAGACCTCGAAGCCGCTTCCGCATTCGCCGAAGAACATGGCATCACAGTCGAGCCCGCTGAGTAAAACTTGCTGAAAACAATTACAGATTGCCCCTCCTCCCATTTTTGATAGGCCTACAGGATGAATCACCACCTACGATTCGCCGGTCCAGCCTTCATCACGGCTGGAGTCATCCTCTCCCTAAGCTCTTGCTCTTCGACAAAGGTCGAACCCCTGCTTGCTCAAGCTCAACACGAGATCACTTACGAAATCCGTCTCTTCGAAGTCTCCGAGGGAGTCCACCAAGACGGCTTACTCAGAGTCCTCTCAGCAGAAGACGGAGCCACGCTCATCCGCTCCCTCGATCAAGAACCCGTCCTCCTAAAAACCATCGCGGGCCGACTCGGGGAAAAGAAAACCTATAGCGATGAGAAGGACTTCGTTTATCCCACCGCTTACGATCCTCCAAAATATACCAAGCCTAGCGACAACACCACTTTCCCCGTCACCCCGTCCAAGCCTCGCGACTTCGTCACCACAAAGGTCGGCACCACGATTTCCCTCACCGGATCGAAAACGCAGAAGAAAGATGGCCCCCTAGAACTCCAAATCGATTTCGACCGCAAGGTCCTCCACGGATTCGTGAACTACGGAACCCCGATCACTGCCGACGCCACCGATTGGCTCGGCCGAAAAGTCCCCGTCGTCATCACGGAAAACCGCATCGAACAACCCCGCTTCCTAAGCCATCGCCAAAAGACCTCGATCACTCTTTCCGAGGACCAATTCCTCGTCCTTGGCCACCCCGGCATTCCCGCAAAAGATCAGGACAAATTCCCCTTTTCGCAGAAACGTCCTCCCGGCTTCATCACCATGATCAGAGCCACCACCCGTTAGCGATCTGCCAGCGATCCCCTCTTCATCGGGGCAAACAAAATCTCCGAGAGCCCTTGGATCGTTTTCCAAAGACCAAAGGCGCAGAAGAGCGTGCTCAGCAAGCCAAGAAGCCAAGGCAAAATCGCCGTGCCATTCACCCCATCGCCAAAGTGTGCCGCATTCAATTCGTCCAAATTGAAGAAAAGATAAATCCCAACTCCCAGCGCCACTGCTCCCCCACCGATCAGGAGGGCCTTCATCCCCTCCCCTCGTAAAATTCTCACTCTCTCGGCATGCGCAGCTGCATAAATTTCCTCCGCTCTCTTCGTCTCAACTCCATTCACTTCCAGTCGACGAAAAATCGCTTCCCGACTCTCGTCCCATAACACCATCTTGAGGACGACCTCATACTGCGCTTCATCTTCCACCATCGCCGGAACTCTAGGCCGCCCCTCAGAGCAGAACACGCAGATTCGACAGCTCCGAGAAAGTTCCTCTCCCCGATTCCCTCTTCCAAAATTTCACCCCCTCCCAACTCAAAGACGCCGTCCGCGGAAAAATGAACCCCAACGGCTGCCACCCCGACCTAGGCCCCGCCCCCATGGAAAATCGCCCTCACACTTCACATGCCCTAGACCTTTCGTGAACGATTCAAAAGGACAGAAAGTAACCCAAACATACTCAAAAATCCGGTCGAAAGCTCAGGCACGATCGAGACGCTCGTTATCCTAAAATCCACCCCAAAATATTCAGGTTGAGGAAAACTCAAGGGAACTCCGACACTTCGTTTGAATTCACTCCAACGATATGAACCTGACGCGGCCACAAATGAGCTTGAATCAGCCAAAAGACCATCGAACCCCTCCAGAGTTGCGTCCCCCCAACTGCCACTCAGTTCAAATTCGGCATAGCCTCCCTCACTCATTCCCTCCAAGGCCATGGTCTCTCGATGGCCCGGAACTCCAGACAGAGTTGTTCCAGAAAATTGGCTCATCAACGTCTCAGTAGAAAGCGGGCCAGGAAATGAAGAGTCAAATGTCACCAGTAAGGAGCCAGCCTCTAAAGCAATGTAACCTCCACTTAAGACTCCTCCTTCGCTATCGACGAGAACGATAGAAGGACCGCCAGAAAGCAAGAGATCACTCGCCTCAAGAAACAACTCGTGCTCATCACCCACTTGAAAAGACGAGGGAAGCTCCCCCCAGACCCTATCGATCTCAAACTTTACCAAAGTCGTAGAAAACACCGGGAGTTGTAAAAATAGACTGAGGGCCAGAAGCTCTTTCATTCTTTTAGCTTAGTAGTCACTAAACTCCCTTGTGCAAATCTCAATCTTTGCGCCACCGACTTTGAGCGAGCTTTTCTCTTCCCGCCTCGCTGAATTTGTCCAAGACTCCACAAAAGATGTCATTCAAATTTCTCTCTCTCCTCGCCCTCCTCCCGAGCCTCATTCTGGCTGACGATCACGAAGCTGGCCACGATTCCCGCCCAAACGTTCTCTTCATCATGTCGGATGATCACGCCGCCCACGGCATCTCCGCATACGGCAGCCGACTCGCCGAGATCGCTCCCACCCCCACCATCGACCGCCTCGCCACCGAAGGCGCACTCTTTAAAAATGCCTTCTGCACCAACGCCATTTGCTCCCCTTCCCGCGCTTGCGTCCTCACCGGACAATACAATCACACCAACGACGCCTTCGACCTCGCCGGTCGCGTCCCTCCCGGAAAACAAACCCTCGCCATCGAGTTCGGCAAGGCCGGTTACCAAACCGCCATGATCGGGAAATGGCACCTCAAGGACGAGCCCGCCGACTTCAGCTACTACTCCGTCCTCGCCGGCCAAGGCACCTACTTCGACCCCGAGTTCCGCGTTCGCGGCGACAAAAAATGGGGACAAAACACCATCAAATACGAAGGCAAGCACTCCACCGACGTCATCACCGACATCACCCTCAAGTGGCTTGAAAAAGATTGGGACCAAGAAAAACCCTTCTTCCTCATGCACCACTACAAGGCCCCGCATGACTACTTCGAAAACGCTCCCCGCTACGAATCCTTCCTCAAAGACGTCAATGTCCCCGAACCTGCCACCCTCTGGAAACGCGACGAAAAATGGGGCTCCCTCGCCACTCGCGGCTATCGCGACGAACTCATCCCCCACATCGGCACCTCCAATGGCTCCCGTAACCCGCGCCGCAACTACCTCGAAGACCTCCCACCCCGCTTCCCCGCCGAGTTCCCCAAAAACTTCGACCCCAAAAATCACTCCGACGAGGAAAACACCCGCATGGCTTACAATGCCTACCTCAAAAAATTCCTCCGCTGCGTCAAAGGGATCGATGACAACCTCGCCCGCCTCTTCCAGCACCTCGAAGACACTGGCCAACTCGACAACACCATCATCATCTACACCGGCGACCAAGGCTTCATGCTCGGCGAGCACGACTTCCAGGACAAACGCTGGATGTACGAAGAATCTCAGAGAATGCCCCTCCTCGTCCGCTACCCAAAAAGCATCAAAGCCGGAACCGTCATCGATAGCTGCGTCGAAAACGTCGACTTCGGCCCCACCATGCTCGACATGGCCGGCCTCCAAGTCCCCGCCTCCATGCAGGGCAAGTCCTTCAAACAGCACCTCGAAACCGGCAAAGAACCCGCAGGCTGGAAGCAGACCGCCTACTACCGCTACTGGATGCACATGGTCCACCACGATAACCCCGCCCACGTCGGCATCCGCACCAAGACTCACAAGCTCATCTACTTCTACGCCTGCAACTATGATGGCGGCTACCAAACCCCACCCGCTTGGGAACTCTACGACCTCTCAAAAGACCCCCACGAAACCGTCAACATCTACGACGACCCCGCCAACGCCGAGCTCGTCGCCGACCTGAAAAAACAACTCGCCGAAACGCGCAAACGCGTCGGCGACGATGGTTCCCACTTCCCCAAAGCCGAACAAGTCATCCAAGAATTCTGGGACTACGACGCCAAGGACCGCCAGAAGGCCGAGAAAATCTCCCGCACCTTCCTCAAACGCCGCGAAGCTGAACTCGCCGCCGGAAAACGCAACCTCACCACCCACAAAGGCCACACCGACGACGGCTTCCCGCAGAAAGATTGACTTATTCTGATGACGTCATATGATGACGTTATGAGAACAATCATCGATCTCCCCGAACACTTGGTGAAGTCACTCGACTCCATCAGGTCTCAGGAAAAAAAGTCACGCGCCGCGATCATCCGCGAGGCTTTAAATCACTACCTCGCCGAGCGCCTTCCGATGGGGGAAGAAGCCTTTGGGCTTTGGCAAGACGCTCCCATCGATGGCTTGGCCTTTCAGGAAAAGATGCGAGATGAATGGAGCGGATCATGAAAGCCGTCTTCGACACTAATATCCTCATCGACTACCTCAACGGTATCGAAAAAGCGCGCAAAGAACTCGCGCGCTACGACGAGCGAGCCATCAGCATCATCACCATGATTGAGACTCTCGCCGGAGCTAAAGCTCCCGAAGAAGAAACTCTCATCCGCCGTTTTCTCTCCTCCTTTGAACTGGTGGAATTGAATTCCTCGATCGCTGAACGAACGATCCATCTCCGTAAAGAACGCCGCCTTAAAGTTCCCGACGCCATCGTCTACGCCACCGCTCAGGAACTCGGCACTCTCCTCGTCACCCGCAATACCAAGGACTTCAAAAAATCGTGGCCCGATGTCCGCTCGCCTTATCAAGTTCGACCTTCATAAAGCGCCTCAGCCCCTACGAGAGAACCGTAGCCGAAAGCTTCGCTTTTGGTCTTTCGCCGCTTTCATCACTCCCAACGAATACATCGCCGCACCCTACACATTTCCCAGACGAGCGCAAGGAAGGTCAGTCCTTAGGTCCGACTTTTTGGTCACCGCCTCCTATCACCCGCTCCAGCGATCGACACATGATCGGAAGAACAATCCCACTACCACCAATCAGAATCAACGCACCGAGTGAGAAGTATACGGAACCTCTAACTGGGTAGCTGGAAAGTGAAGAAACAATCCATGTGCTCCAACCAGCCATAAGTCCGACAATAGTTAGCCATCGCGTCAAAGGCCTGCGTGCTATTGCAGAGACTAGAGACGCAATTAGGAAGATGCATCCCAGAATCATAGCCCCATAGTAAACAGTGATTCCGAATCCGACACCTCCTCGTTGTCCTCGGCCAGATTCGGTGGATCCTGCCACAAGCCACTCCCAAATAAACACGAATAGAAAAATCTGCATCACAACCACGAGAGTGATAGCGATAGCTTTCGATCCTGTCATTTTTTCCGAGAACGTTAGAACTCTATTCGCAAACTCGAATCGCCGAGCTACTCCGATGGCAGAGGAACGCGGGTAAATTACCGGAACCTTTGTCAAACTCAAGAAATGGTTAGCGATTGGATGCTCAGAGTGATCAAGCTAGGGAAAGATGAACCACTGATCGCACGAATTTTCATGAATCCCCAAGGGGCACACCGTCTTGGTTGAGGGGGCGTCGTTCGGGTTTGGAAAATCTTCATGAATTTTTCTTAATCCTCATGAATCTGTGTTGAAAATCTAGGAAGAGTTATCGGTGATTTATGAAAGAATCAGGAAATAAAGGGGAGTTTTTAACACAGATTTATGAGGATTCATCTGGATTCTTGAAGATTGGTAAAGGGGCTTGAACCCATTGGTCTACCGGATCTGAAGTCAGCTAAACACAAGGCCCCTCAACGATCATCTCCCTCTCCCCCGCCAAGATCATCGAGCACAAATCGACTTAAAAGACAGACAAGGGAGCCTCACCTCTTCAAAACTTTATCAATGAAACGCCTCATTCTTTCCCGCCATGCGAAGTCATCTTGGGATCAGCCTGATCTTCGAGATATTGATCGACCTCTCAACAAGCGCGGCTTGCGGGCTGCCCCGATCATGGGTGGGGTCTTGCGCGAGCGGGGCTTTCTTGCAGATGCCATTTTTTCAAGTCCCTCAGTCCGGACTCGCATGACTTCTCAAATTCTGGCCGAAGAACTGGCTTTCCCTGTGGACCGGATTGAAATCATCGACTCCTTTTACGGTGCTTCGCCCGGAGGGATCGTTCACTTTGTTGAGCAACTCGACGATGAACTGAGTGCGGTCATGCTTGTTGGTCATAATCCGACTTGGGAAGAGCTTTACGAGCGCCTCACGGGGGAGCGACTCGATCATCTTCCCACTTCGGGAGTGATCGTCATCGACTTCGAGATCGACCACTGGCGCGATCTTTCTCAAGAGGGAAAGGTGGAAGCTCTGCTGATTCCCCGCGACTTTGGATGTGGGGGTGGGCAGTCTGGAGACAGCCCCTCCGTGCTTTCTTGAGGGGAACTCAGGCTCCGTATCTCGGCAACGGGCAATGACCACCGCGAGAGAATTGTAGCCGAATAGCTCCTGCTTTCGACTACAGTTGATGAGTCGTCACTGACTTGCCGACTAACTTCTCCAAGTGAGCGTGGTGGCTGAAGATTAGAATCTGCGTCTGCTGGCTCAGTTCCTGGAGGACGGGAATGAGGGCTTTGATCCTCTCATCATCGAAGGTCATGAGGAGGTCATCGAGGATCAGTGGGATAGGCGGGTGATTCTCCAAGTGCAGTGAAATGGCCGCGAGGCGGAGGGCGAGGTAAAGTTGATCGGCGGTTCCTTCCGAAAGGCCGCTGGTGCTCACCGCTTCCCCTCCTGCGCGGATCGCGATGAGTTGGGGTTGGTTCTTTTCATCGAGCTGAGCCGCGACGCGCTCGAAAGCTCCCGAGGTCAGCGCTTTAAAAAATGAGGAGGTTTTTTCGACCATCGGACCCTGCGTTTTTTGGCGGTAGTCATCGACCTGCTGTTTTAAGAAGTCGATGGCGTAGTGAAGTTGGCGGAAACGTTCTGCATCCGCGACGACCGAGGCGAGGGCATCGGCCGAAGCCTGCTTTTGCGCTGCTGCGAGATCAGTGCTCTGATTCAATTCT